>DASWYI010000042.1:0-2883 GCA_036405055.1 Brevundimonas sp. | reverse complement strand
ATCGACCACCTGGACGCCGATCCGGACAAGGTCACCGAAAAGGCCAGCTTCATCGACGACCTGGGCGCTGACTCGCTCGACAACGTCGAACTGGTCATGGCCTTCGAGGAAGAGTTCGACATCGAGATCCCGGATGACGCCGCCGAGCACATCCAGACCGTCGGCGACGCCGTGAAGTTCATCGACGAGAAGCTGGCGGGCTAAGCCCCACCGGTTCTTTCGAACGGTACAGAAACCGCCGCGCAGCCGAAGGGCCGCGCGGCGGTTTTGCGTTTCGGGGTGATTTTTCCTATTGTGATTTATCGTTAAACCAAAAATAGCGGGGGAGAGGCGTCGGTCTCCCCCGGCGCCGCCCTGAGGCCGGCCACGCGTCCCTTCACGCAGGCCGGCCTCTTTTTCCTTCGGGCCTATCCAGATGACCCCAGACATTCGATCCGCACGACTGGCGACCCGACTGGCCTTTCTGGCGGGCGGCTACGGTCTGGCGGGCTGGGCGCCGCTGGTGCCCTTCGCCAAGGTGCGGCTGGGCATAGACGAGGGCATGCTGGGCCTGTTGTTGCTCTGCCTCGGCGTCGGCTCGGTTCTGGCCATGGGCCTGACCGGCGTGCTCAGCGCCAAACACGGTCCCCGGCCGATCATCGTCGTCAGCGGCCTGCTGATGGCCGTGGCCACGCCCTTCCTCGCCATCGCCGCCGCGCCGCTGACGCTCGGCGTGGCCCTGTTCGCCTTCGGCGCGGGGCTGGGGTCGCTGGACGTGGCGATGAACATTCACGCCGTCGAGGTCGAGAAACGCGGCGACCGGCCCCTGATGTCCGGCTTCCACGCCCTGTTCAGCATCGGCGGCTTCGCCGGCGCGGGCGTCGTGACCCTCCTGCTGTCGCTCGGCCTGTCGCCCCTGATCTGCGCCCTGACCAGCGCGGTGGTCGTGGCGGGTGCCATTCTCCTCGCCTGGCCGCGCCTGATGGTGTCCGCCCCTGCCGAGGAGGGGACGCCCCTGTTCGCCGTCCCGCGCGGGGTCGTGCTGCTGCTGGCCCTGCTGGCGGCCTCCACCTTCCTGACCGAGGGCGCGATCCTCGACTGGAGCGCCCTGCTGCTGACCGGCGCGGGTCTGGTCCCCCTGTCGCAGGGCGGCGTCGGCTACATCGTCTTCGCCCTGGCCATGACGACGGGGCGCCTCGTTGGCGACGGGGTGACGGCCAGGATCGGCGACTTCCGGACCCTGTTGTGGGGCGGGATCGTCGCGCTCGCCGGCTTCGGCGTCCTGCTGCTGGTCCCGGTTCCGGTCATCGCTATCAGCGGCTTTGTTCTGATCGGCCTGGGCGCCTCGAACATCGTGCCGGTGCTGTTCCGTCTGGCGGGATCGCAGACCGCCATGCCGTCGGGCCTGGCCGTCGCGGCCATCACCACCACGGGCTATGCAGGCATTCTGGTCGGTCCGGCGGGTGTCGGCGCGGTGGCCCATCTGGTCGGCCTTCCGGCGGCCTTCTGGGGGCTTGCCGCCCTGCTGGCCCTGGTCCCACTGTTCGCCCGCGTCGTGACCGCCTCAGGTCGCGAGGGATAGGCCATAGACATGAGCAGGGTGCAGCGGGATCGGGTCAGGCTTGAGGACGTGGCGCGCGCCGTCCGTGTCTCGGCCATGACCGTCTCCAATGTCCTGAACGACCGGGGCCGGGTCAGCGAGGACACCCGGGCGCGGGTGCGCGAGGCCGTCGCCGCCCTCGGCTATGCGCCCAATCTGTCCGCCAGCCGTCTGGTCGGGGCCAGCCTGTCGCGGGTCGGGGTCATCTATCCGGCCAGCGACTCCATCTTCCTGACCGGCCTTGTCGCCGCCATCGCCGCCGAGGCCGCGGGCAGGGGGCTGCAGCTCATTCTCAGGCCCGCCGCCCCGGAAGATCTCGATATGATCGTGCTGGCGCGGGAGGCGATCAACGCGGGCGCGGAGGCCCTGATCCTGATCCCGCCCTTCGCCGAGCGGCTGGACGCCGAGGCGCGCGGGGCGATTGCGGTCCCGGTCGCGGGGCTGGTCACCGCCGGCGCCATGGTCGGGATGGCGACGGCGCGCATCGACAATGAAGCCGCCTCAGCGGCCCTGACCGCCCTGCTGATCCGGGCCGGACATCGCCGCATCGGGGTGATCACCGGCCCGATGGATCATTCCGACAGCCTCGCCCGGCTGAACGGCTACCGTCAGGCCCTGCGCGACCACGATCTGCCGGTCGAGGCCGCTCTTGAGGCCCCCGGCGATTTCGGCTTCACCTCGGGCATCGCGGGCGCCGAGCGGCTGCTGGCGCTTCCGGCGCCGCCCACCGCCATCCTTGCGGCCAATGACGAGATGGCGGCGGGCGCCCTGTGGGTGCTGAACAGCAGGGGACTCCGTGTGCCCGACGACATGGCCGTCTGCGGCTTCGACGACACCCTTCTGGCCACCCGCGTCTGGCCGACCCTGACCACGGTGCGCCAGCCGCTCGCCGCCCTGGCCGGTCAGGCGCTGGAAGACCTGATGAAGGCCTTCCGCAACCGGGGCAGCCCCTTCATCGGCGCCGACACCGTCCTGCCGTTCGAACTGATCGAGCGGGAGTCAACGCTCGGCTAGCGCTCTCGCCGCGCACTCGCTGTCTGGCCGGGTCGCGAGTTGATGAGCTCCGGTTCACCCCCGGCAAAGTTCACGTTGCTTTCGGCCAGGCCGTCAGGACGCGTCGGGGAACGTCGTTGTCACGCCCGCCTAGCGGTCCCGCTCCCCACTCACTATTCTCCCGCGCGAGATTCACTGTGAAGGATGCAGGAATGCGTCGCGTCGTCGTTACCGGCCTTGGCCTCCTGACCCCGCTCGGCTGGGGTGTCGAGCATACCTGGAAGGGTATCGTGGAAGGCCGGTCCGGCATC
>DASWYI010000041.1:0-44509 GCA_036405055.1 Brevundimonas sp. | reverse complement strand
CCACGGCCCGCTCGCCCTCGTTCAGGGTGGTGACGGCCAGCTGGTCGTGCAGGTGCTCGGCCAGGGTCTTCTCGCGGCTGAGACGGCCTTCGAAATCGTCCTCGCTCTCGAAGCTGCCGCCCTTGCCGGCCCGCGACCAGTCGACCGCGCCGCCGGCGTCGGCCGCCTCGCCGCCAAGTTCGCCTGTGGCGCGTTCCCCGGGGCTGGCGTCCTCCTGGCCGCCGTCCATGTCGGCGGTGGCGGCCACGTCGGGCATCTCGTCGGCCGCCGCCTCGGTGCGGTCGATCTTTGGGGCGTCCTGTTCGGCCTCGGGCTCGCTGTCCCGCGCCAGCAGGGGATTGCGCTCCAGCTCGGCCTCGACGAAGGCCTCCAGCTCCAGGTTCGACAGCTGCAGAAGCTTGATCGCCTGCTGCAGCTGGGGGGTGATGACCAGCCCCTGCCCCTGCCGGATTTCAAGCCTTTGACCGATCACGCCCGTGGTGCTCCCCGCCTGGGCCTTGGCCCGAAACTTGCTGAGGACACCTTGTCGCCGAAGCGGTTAACGACGCGCGAACGTGGTCACCTGGCTTTCAACATGCGCAGGCCGAGTTCGCAGAGCAGGTAGGCCGCCCCGCAAGCCGCAGCATACACCGCCATGAATCCGAACATGGCTTGATCCGCCTTGCCAGTCACAAGCTGCCAAACCACGGCGGCGGCTGCCACTAGCAGCAAGATGCGGCTGATGCGGGACACCATCCTCAAGCCGAACCGAAGACCGTTCATTCGAGCATCCGTTCGCTGCTTGAGCTCACGCCTCAGCCGTACATATCCCCCAGATAGACCCGGCGCACTTCCGGGTCGCGGATGATCTCGTCGGCCTTGCCGGAGAACAGCACCTCGCCGCCCGAGATGATCGAGGCGTGGTCGATGATCTCCAGCGTCTCTCGCACGTTGTGGTCGGTGATGAGCACGCCGATGCCCTCGCCCGCCAGATAGCGGATCACCTGGCGGATGTCGGCGATGGCCAGGGGGTCGATGCCGGCGAAGGGTTCGTCCAGCAGCATGAACGACGGCTTGCCCGCCAGGGCCCGTGCGATCTCGACGCGCCGCCGCTCGCCGCCCGACAGGCCCGCCGCCGGCGCATGGCGCAGATGGTCGATGCGCAATTCGTGCAGCAGGCGCGTGGTTTCAGCCTCGATGGCCGTGTCGCCCTTCTCGTGCAGCTCGACCACGGACTTGACGTTCTGTTCCACCGTCATGCCGCGGAAGATCGAGGCCTCCTGCGCCAGATAGCCCAGACCCATGCGGGCGCGCTGGTACATCGGCTGGCCGGTGATGTCCTCGCCGTCGAGCCAGATGGAGCCCGAGTCCGGCGGGATCAGGCCGGTTATCATGTAGAAACAGGTGGTCTTGCCCGCCCCGTTCGGCCCCAGCAGCCCCGCGACCTCGCCGCGCTGGACGTTCAGGGACACGTCGCGCACCACCTGCCGCTGGCCGAATTTGCGCGCGATGTGCTGGACCCGCAGGCCTTTTTCGCGCGCCGGCGTGGCCGGAGCCTCCACGGCCTCGGCGTCATCCAGATTGAGGGCTGAAAGCTCCTTGCGCGCCACGACCGCCTACTGGCCGCCCCGCTGCGGATAGAAGACGCCCTGCACCCGGCCGTTCGATCCGCCGGCCATCTGGGCCTGCTCCGTGCGCAGGTTGTAGGTCAGCCGCCCGCCGGTCATGACGTTTTCGCCCTGGGTCAGGATCACGTCGCCGGTGATGACCACCGTGTCGTTCGACGGGTCATAGACCGCCGCGTCGCCGCGCATCGTCTCGTTCGGCGTGACGTAATAGATGTCGCCCGCCGCCTCGATCCGGGTCAGGTCGCCGCCCGCGTTCGTGGTCAGGTTCAGCCGGTCGGCGCGCATGCGGTTGTCGCCCTGCAACAGCTCGGCCCGGCCCTCCAGCGTCACGCCGTTGGTGCGGTAGGTCACGGTGTCGGCGCCCCACATGACCGGCGCGTCCGCCGCGTTCGAGCGGTTCTGGGCCACGGCCGGCGCGGCCAGCACCACGGCCGCCACGGCCGCCGCGATCGAATATCTGCCGAAAGTCATCTTCATCGGTCGGTTCCCGCCGGGCGTATCACGCCCCGCACCTTGTTATCGCCAGAGCCGCTGAACACGACCCGCTCGCCCTGTTCATAAATCGCATAGGCCGAAGCGGAGATGGTTCCAAGGGGGCCGGCCCCTTCCACACCCTTCGATCCCGTCACCACGCCCGTGTTCGTATCGACCACCGCCTCGGGCGTCGTCAGCCGGAAACCGGAGCCGCCGTCCGAAATCTTCACGTTCGGGCCGATGGTCACCGTGTCGCGCGCCTGATCGTAGGTGCCGGCGTCGGCGGTCATTTCCGTGACCTTGCGGCCGCCGAGATTGAGCCGCAGCACCGGCCCGACCAGCTGGAAATGCCCGGTCTTCGGATCGCGCACCGCCCCCTGCGCCCCGATCACGAACTGGCGGCCCAGGGCGTCCTGGCCGTGGAACATGGGCTTGTCGAGGCGGACTTCCTGCTTCTCCTGCGCCTGACGCTCGACGCCCGACATGACGCTGCGGAACACGACCCAGGTCACGGTCCCGCCCGCCAGCACCACGATGACGATGGGCAGCACCCGGCGCAGCATCTGCACCCGGCGCGAGCGCGTGCGGAATTTCTCGGCCGTCGCGGCGACGCGGGCCTCGTCCTGCTGGTCCCTGTTGTCCGCGGGTCCGGTCATCAGCTGTGCGCGAAGATGTCCATCTCGTCCCAGCCCGCCAGGTCGAGGCGCGCCCGCACGGGCAGGAAGTCGAAGCAGGCTTGCGCCAGTTCCATGCGGCCCTCGCGGACCAGCATCTCGTTCAGCCGCTCCTTGATCGCATGCAGGTGCAGCACGTCCGACGCCGCATATTCCAGCTGCGCCTGGCTGAGCGTCGGCGCCCCCCAGTCCGAGGACTGCTGCGCCTTCGACAGATCGATCCCCGCCATCTCGCGCGCCACATCCTTCAGCCCGTGCCGGTCGGTGTAGGTGCGGGCCAGCTTGGACGCGATCTTGGTGCAGTAGACCGGCCGCGTCTCGACCCCGAGGTGCAGTTCGACCATGCCGATGTCGAACCGGCCGAAGTGGAAGATCTTGAGCACACCCGGATCGGCCATCAGCCGCTTCAGGTTCGGACAGTCATAGGCTGGGCGGTTCAGCCGCACGACGTGCGCATCCCCGTCCCCCGCCGACAGCTGCACCACGCACAGCGGATCGCGCCGGAAACGCAGGCCCATGGTCTCGGAATCGACTGCGACCTCGGGTCCCAGATCCAGATCGGCGGGCAGGTCGCCCTCATGCAGGTAAACAGTCATGGGCGGTTCCTTACACGCCGGACGACGGAGTCGCCACGTCTGCGCCTCATCCCCGCGCTTGACCCGCCACCTTGCCCATCGCAACCCTGCGTCGGATTTGGGAGATGGCGCATGAACCGCATCCTTGCCGTGGTCTATACTGGTGCGGCGCTGTTTATCGGCTGGCAGGCTGCGGCCATCGCGCTGATGGCCAGGGACCTTGGCGGCTGGGTGCTGGTGCTGGTGTTTGCAGGCGTCGCCGCCTTCCTCGCCCGCGGGGCCTGGAAGGACTGGAACAGACCCGACGGCCAGATCGCGAACCCCGCCCCGCGAGCCAGACCCTCTTCGGCCTCGACGACGCCCCGTCGCCCGACCGCAGACGCCGTTCCGCTTGAACTTCAGATCGCCGGGCTGACGGACGCAGGGCTGCTCATGGTCCCGGGCCGGACGATCAACGAGCTTCTCCTGTCCTGGCCGCGCGAGGACTACGAGGACGATCCGTACAACCTCCTGCTCTTCATGTACGGCAGCGACGTCGAAGAAGAGCCCTGGGGCCGCCCCTTCTGCGAACGTGGCTGGAATTTCGACATGGAGTGTCTGGAGCAGGCCGGCGACTACGCCCGCGCCTTTATGGACATCGTCCGCATCACCGGTCGGCCGGGACTGGTGACGGACCTGTCCGATGACTTCAGCGTCGATGCCGGGACCGCCACGATCCGATACACGATCAACGGCAGCGCGCGTGTGCTGAAGGCCGCGGTCGATAACGACTGGGCTGATCCCGACGCCGTGGCGGCCTTCGTGAAGGACATCGAAGCCGCTGTCGGCGACGGACGCCGCTTCTGGGCCGCCGACAACGGCCAGGCTTCGGTCCTGTTCTTCATCACCGAGGATGAGGCGAACAAGGTCAACGCCCTGCGCCCCGGCATTCTCGAACGCTACGTCCGACCCGAATAAAGGCGGCCCGGAATCAAAAACGGCGCCGCAGTTGCCTGCGACGCCGTCTGAAAACTGGTGCCCAGAAGAGGACTCGAACCTCCACGACCTTTCGATCACTGGCACCTGAAGCCAGCGCGTCTACCAATTCCGCCATCTGGGCCCGGACGGTTGCGCACGGGGCGTTTCCGTCTGGAAGGCGCGGACCCTTAAGGCAGTGATCAGGGCCGGTCAACAGGGGTTTTCAACTGATTGCGTTGCGGCGTCCCGGCGCATCGTCTATCCCCCGCCGGTCAGGGCTTTTCGGCCCGGAACGTCTTTGCGCCTGGAGCATGTGATGGCTGAGGTTTCGCCCGGTCTGGTGACGGTCTTCGGAGGTTCCGGCTTCGTCGGGGCCCAGGTCGTTCGTGCGCTGGCAAAGCGTGGCTGGCGCGTGCGGGTGGCGGTGCGCCGCCCCAGCCTGGCCTTCGAACTGCGCCCGCTGGGCGACCCCGGCCAGATCCAGCCCGTCGCCTGCGACATCGCCGACAAGGCCCAGGTCGCCAGCGCCCTGCGCGGCGCCGACGCCGCTGTGAACCTGGTCGGCATCCTGTTCGAGACCGGCTCGCGCAAGTTCAACGCCGTCCATGTCGAGGGTTCGAAAAACATCGCCGAGGCCTGCGCGGCCGCCGGGATCACCCGCCTGACCCAGGTGTCGGCCATCGGCGCCGATGCGAAGTCGCCGTCCGCCTACGCCCGCTCGAAAGCGAAAGCCGAGGCCGCCGTGCGCGCCGCCGTCCCGACCGCCGCCATCGTGCGTCCGTCCATCGTCTTCGGCGCCGGCGACGACTTCTTCAACCGCTTTGCGGCGCTCGCCCAGTTCGCCCCCGCCCTGCCCCTGATCGGCGGCGGCCAGACGAAGTTCCAGCCGGTGTTCGTGTCCGACGCCGCCGAGGCCATCGCCTGCGCCACTGTGCGCGACGATACGGCGGGCCGCACCTTCGAGATCGGCGGCCCGGCCGTCATGACCTTCGAGGACGTGCTGAAGCTGGTGCTGCGCGAGACCAACCGCCGGCGGATGCTGCTGCCTCTGCCCTTCTTCGTCGCCCGAATCATCGGCGCCCTGGCCCAGATCCCGGCTATCGTCGGCCTCAAGCCCGTGCTCACAGAGGATCAGGTCGTGCTGCTGCAGTCGGACAATGTCGTCGGCGCGAACGCCGAGGGTCTGGCCGCGCTGGACATCCAGCCGACCGGCGTCGAGGCCATCGCCCCGTCCTACCTCTGGCGCTACCGCCGCGGCGGCCAGTTCGCCGAGAGCCCGGCCTCGGCCTGATCTAGTAGAGCCACATCGCCAGCAGGCCGATCACGCCCGCCCAGATGCGCCAGAAGGCGAAGGGCGCAAAGCCGTAGCGGCCGACGAAGTCCACCAGCGTCCTGACCACGAACAGGCCGCTGACGAATGACACCACGAAGCCGATGGCGATCAGGCCCATCACGTCGTTGGTCAGAAGATCGCGGCTCTCCCAGAAATCGAGCCCGAAGGCGCCGACCATGGTCGGGATGGCGAGGAAGAACGAGAACTCGGCCGCGGCCTTCTTCTCGACGCCCAGCAGCAGGCCGCCCACGATGGTCGCGCCCGACCGCGACACGCCGGGCACCAGCGACAGGCACTGGGCCAGACCGATGCCCAGCGAGGTCTTCCAGCTGAACTTCATGGAATCATCGACCCGCGCCACCGGCGCCCAGCGCTCCAGCGCGATCAGGGCGAAGCCGCCGACGATCAGGGTGACGCAGACAATGGTGGGATTGAACAGCACGGTCTTGATGAAGTCGTGGAACACGACGCCCAGCGCCGCCGACGGCAGAAAAGCCAGCAGCACGGACAGGGCGAACCGGCGCGCCGCCGGATCCTTGCCCGGCAGGCCGATCAGCACCTTCCACAGGCGTTGGAAATAGACCGCCACCACCGCGAGGATCGCGCCCAGCTGGATCATGACGATGAAGGTGTTCCACGGCTCGTCGGCCAGGTTCAGCGCCGCCTTGGCCAGCAGCAGGTGCCCCGTCGAGGACACCGGAATGAACTCGGTCAGGCCCTCAACGAGGCCCAGGATGATCGCCGCGATCCAGTCCGCCATGAAATTCCCTGCTGCGTCAGGCCGATGCGTGCGTCAGTGCGCGCCCGGCTCCGGCCCCACATAGCGCAGGCGCACCCGCATGGGCGAGCCGTCATTTCTCTGGTCCAGGGCATGACCCAGCAGACCCGCCAGCCGTCCGATCAGCAGCAGGTCCAGCGCCCCGTCGCGTGGCAGATCCAGCCGGCGGGCCAGAACGGACAGGGCCAGGGCGAAGGTGGGCTTCAGGCCCGTCGCCGCCGTCCCCTCGCGCACCACGGCGTCCAGATCCCTGGGCAGGTCCATGGCGGCCAGCAGGGCCGCCGCGCGCAGGTCTCCCTCGGGCCAGTCCGTGTCACCGAAGCCGGGCACGCTTCCCGCCGTCTGCATGCGGTGCGCCGTCACCCGCGCCGGATCGCGCCGCGCCTCGACCACCCAGGCCGAGGCCCGCGCCACTTCCCGCGACAGGCTTGAGCCATACAGCGTCGTCAAACCCGCCAGCGCCGCCCCGGCCATGGGCGCTCCGCCGCCCGCCGCCGCCCGGGCCGCCACCGCGGGCGCATCCAGACCCTGATCCGCCGCCAGCACCAGCGCCCGGCGCAGCATGTGCGCGTCCCGCTCCATCACCTTCCAGCCACGGCCCAGCCGCTGGTGGAAATAGGTCCGGGGCCCCGACCCAGCCGCCGCATCGACCGCCTCGTTCAGCACCGAGGCCGCCTCGGCGACCAGCGTCTGGGCGTCCCGGCCCAGCGACGAAGCGTCCTCCTCGGCCCTCCGGCCCAGACAGGCGAACAATCGCGTGCGGATCGAGGCGCCGCCGACCAGATCGACCCGGGGTTTCAGCGCCGCGAAGGGATTGTCCCGCACGTCCCAAAGCCGCCGCGCCACATCCTCCAGCGTCGCCTGCTCCGACAGCTGCGCCGCATCCAGCCCGCGATAGAACAGCCGCCCGTCCTCTATCAGGCTGACCGCCGATTTCAGCTCCACCTCGCCCCGGCCCGGGGCCTTGCGCGGCGTGGGCGCTGGGGGCGCGTCCGGATCGCCGGTCAGGCGCGCGATATCGGCCTCGGCGTACAGGCTGCGGCGCGGATCGTGCGGGTCCGGCTGGGCCGTGATCCGGCCACGGCTGACATAGGCATAGAGCGTCTGGGGCTTCACCCCCAGACGCGCCAGCGCCTCTCCGCGTCCGATCCAGCCCCGCTGGGCGTCCATGTCTGCTCCGGCAATCGATGACGGTTGATCCGGCCCCCATCATGGGGCCGTTTGATGACCAAATACCTGCGGTTGGTTAACAGGCTGGGCCATTGGCAAGGGCGGGCCTTTCGGCCAGAAGAAGCGGAGATGACGGCCGTTCCTCCCACGCCCCCGCCGACCAAGACCGAAGCCGACCTCGCCGTGCGCGATGTGACGCGGCTGTCGCTGGCCGTGGCCATCGCGCTGATCGCGCTGAAGGCCTTCGCGCTCGGGGCCTCGGGCTCGGTGTCGATCCTGGCCTCACTGGGGGATTCGACGCTGGATCTGATCGCGTCCCTGGCCACCTTCTACGCCGTGCGCTGGGCCGCCGCGCCGCCCGACGACAGGCATCGCTACGGCCGCGGCAAGGGCGAGGCCCTGGCCGCGCTGGTCCAGTCAGGCCTGATCTTCGCCTCGGCCGTCTTCATCGGCTGGGAGGCTGTCCAGCGCATCTTCAATCCGCATCCGGTCGTCGCGGGCGGCTGGGCCGTGGGCGTCGTCCTGATCTCCATCGCCCTGACCGGCTTCCTGGTCTGGCGTCAGGATCGGGCCATCCGGGCCTCAGGCTCCATGGCCGTCTCGGGCGACCGCGCCCACTACGCCGCCGACCTTCTGGCCAATGTCGTGGTGCTGATCGGCGTGATTTCGGGCGCCTGGCTGGCCGCGCCGGGGCTGGACGCCGCCGCCGGGCTGGTGGTCGCGGTCTGGCTGTTCTGGGGCGCGATCGGCCTGCTGCGCAACGCCGCCGACCATCTGCTGGACCGCGCCGCCTCCGAAAGCGACCGGGCCGTAATTACCGCCGCCGTGCTCAGCGACCCGCGCATCGCCGGCCTGCACCAGCTGCGCACCCGCATGGCCGGCCCGGTCATCATGGTGCAGATGCATGTCGATCTGGAGCCGTCCCTGACGCTGGATGCGGCCCACGCCATCGTGGTCGAGGCCGAGAATCGCATCCTCGCCGCCTTCCCGCGCGCCGACATCCTGATCCACGCCGACCCGCGCGGCCACGTGCATCCCCACGGCGGGATCCACGCCGATCACGGCGACGAGCCGGAACCGGTTTCGCAGTAAACGCCGGATTAACGGGCGCGGGGGCATGGATCGCCTCATGTCGGCCTGCACCCTGTTCCACTTCGCCTTCGACCCCGCCTCGCGCGCGGCGCGTCTGGCGCTGGGCGAGGCCAAGGTGGCGTTCGCCGAGACGCCGGTCCGACCGTGGGAGCCCGACTGCCCTCTTACCGGCCTGAATCCCTCCGGCATGCCGCCGGTGCTGCAGGTCGCCGACCCGGCACAGCCGCTGGTTCTGTGCGAACTGTCCGCCATCCTCGGCTGGGTCGAGGACCGCGCGGGTTCGCCCTTCCTGCTCAACGGCGACGCCGCCGAGCGCGCCGAGACCCGCCGCCTGGTCGCCTGGTTCCAGCGCCGTTTCAGTGACGAGGTCGACGCCGTTCTGCTGCACGAGCGGATGGAGAAGCCGCTGCTCCGGCTCGGCCCGCCCGAGGCCCGCGCCCTGCGCGAGGGCCGCGACGCCCTGAAGGGTCATCTGGCCATGCTCGACGCTCTCGCCGGCGCCCGCGACTGGCTCGCGGGCCGCCGCCTCAGCCAGGCCGATCTGGTCGCCGGCGCCCATCTGTCGGTGCTCGACTTCTTCGGCGAGGTCCCCTGGTCCAACTGGCCGGCGCTGAAGACATGGTACATGAAGCTGAAGTCCCGCCCCTGCTTCCGGCCTCTGCTCGCCGACCGCTTCCCGGGCGTGACCCCGCCCGCCTGGTACGCCGATCTGGATTTCTGAGCCCCGGCGGGCCACACGTCAGCCATGGCGGCCGACCCCCGATCCTTCATCCGCGAGCGCGCCGCCGACCTCGGTTTCGGCGTCTGCCGCTTCGCCTCGGCCAGCGCGCCCTGGAGCGCGGGCGAGCGGCTGGCGTATTTCGTCGAGGCGGGCCGTCATGGCGAGATGGGCTGGATGGAGACGACACTCGAGCGCCGCGCCCATCCCACCGCCATGTGGGACGGCGCCCGCAGCGCCATCGTGCTCGGCCTCAACTACGGCCCGGCCCACGATCCCCTGCCGGAGATGGAAGACCGTTCGGCGGGCTACATCTCGGTCTATGCCCGCGGCGACGACTATCACGAGGTCATCAAGGGGCGGCTGAAGACCCTCGCCGGTCAGGTCGTGGCCCGGACGGGTCAGGACGTGAAGGTCTTCGTCGATACCGCCCCCCTGATGGAGAAGCCGCTGGCCCAGCGCGCGGGCCTCGGCTGGCAGGGCAAGCACACCAATCTGCTCAGCCGCACCCACGGCAACTGGCTGTTCCTCGGCGTCATCCTCAGCGCGGCCGAGCTGACGCCCGATGAGGCGGAGACTGAACACTGCGGCTCCTGCACCGCCTGTCTCGACGCCTGCCCCACCGACGCCTTCCCGGCCCCGTTCCAGCTCGACGCCCGCCGCTGCCTCTCCTACCTGACCATCGAGTTCGCCGGGCCGTGGCCGGTCGAGTTCCGCACGAAGACCGGCAGCCGCATCTACGGCTGCGACGACTGTCTCGCCGTCTGTCCGTGGAACAAGTTCGCCGCCGAGGCGCGCGAGGGACGGGTGCAGGCGCGCGACGCCCTCGTCTCGCCCCGTCTGGCCGATCTGCTGGCGCTCGACGACCCCGCCTTCCGCGCCCTGTTCACCAAGAGCCCGGTCAAACGCGTCGGCCGCGACCGCTTCATCCGCAACGTCCTCTATGCGGCGGGGAACGCGGACGATCCGGCGCTCATCGAGCCGGTCACAGCCCTGCTGGACGATGCGGCCCCGGTGGTGCGCGGTGCGGCGATCTGGGCCCTGTCACGGCTGTCGCCGGACCGGTTCGTCACGGAACGGTCCGCCCGCATGACCGCCGAAACGGACCCCGCAGTCGCGGCCGAGTGGTCAGCCGTTCTCTGAGTCGACGTTCATCGGCGGGATGGTGCGGATGTCATCCGGCGTGTGCGCCACGTCCAGCAGCTGGATGCGGAACACCAGCACCGCGTTCGGCGGGATGGCGCCCGGCGCCCCGGCCTTGCCGTAACCCAGCCCCGGCGGGACATAGACGACCCATTCGTCGCCCGGCTTCATCTTTTGCAGGATTTCGGTCCAGCCCTCGATGATCGGCGAGCCGCCCATGCCTTCCGGCGCGGTCAGCAGCGGCTGGCCTCGGTCGAACGAACTGTCGAACACCGTGCCGTCGGTCAGCGAGCCTTCGTAATGCAGCCGCACCAGATCGTTGACGTCCGGGCTGGGGCCCGCCGGGCCCGACTGCAGCACCTTGTATTGCACCCCCGACGGCAGGGTGACGACATCCGGCCGGCGGGCGTTCGACTTCAGGAAGAACTCCGCCTGGGCGGCGCCCTTGCGAGCGGCCTCGGCGGGATCGTCCGACGCCCCGCAGGCGGCGGTGGCCAACACCAGAACAGCCGTGGCGGCCTTAGCCCATCCGAAGCGCATAGCCCTTGTCCTTCAATGCCTGGCCGATCGCGTCGGCATGGGCGCTATCGCGTGTTTCGACCGTGATGTCGAACTCGGCCCCCTTGGCCGGCACGTCCAGCTTCATCCGGTCGTGGATGACCTCGATGATGTTGCCGCCCGCGTCGCCGATCACGGCGGCCATGATCGACAGCATGCCGGGCCGGTCGTCGCCGAGGATGCGGTAGACGGTCAGACGCCGCTCGCGCACCAGCTCGCGGTTCAGCACCACCGCCAGCATGCGCGCGTCGATGTTGCCGCCGGTCAGCTCGATGCCGACCCTCAGCCCCCTGAACTTGTCCGGATAGGCCAGCAGGGCCGCCAGCCCGCCCGCGCCGGCGCCCTCAGCCACCGTCTTCTCCAGCGTCGCCAGATAGGCCACGCCGCGCTCGAAATCGGCCTCCTGGCAGACCAGCACTTCCTCGACCAGAGGCGCGGCGAGGGCATAGGGGATTTCGCCCACGGCCTTGATGGCGATGCCCTCGGCGATGGTCTGGCCGCCGCATTTCGGTTTCTCGCCGCGCTGGCGGGCGGTGAAGGACGGATACATGGCCGCCTCGACGCCGAAGACGCGGATGTCCGGCTTGATCGCCTTGGCCGCGATGGCGCAGCCGGCCATCAGCCCGCCGCCGCCGACCGGAATGATCAGCACGTCCAGATCCGGCGCGTCCTCCAAGAACTCCATGGCGCAGACGCCCTGCCCCGCCACGATGCCCTCGTCGTCAAAGGCGGAGATGAAGATGTAGCCCTTCTCGTCGCGCAGCCTGTGCGCCATCTCGGTCGAGCCCGAGAAGTCGATTCCGTGGATCACCACATTTGCCCCGTGCGCGCGGGTGCCGTCGATCTTCACGAAGGGCGTGCCCTCGGGCATGACGATGGTCACCGGCACGCCCAGCCGATTGCCGTGATAGGCCAGGGCCTGGGCGTGGTTGCCGGCGGACGCCGCCACGACGCCGCGCTTGCGCTCTTCTGGCGACAGCTGGCTGAGGCGGTTCAAGGCCCCCCGCTCCTTGAAGCTGCCGGTGAAGTGCAGGTTGTCGAACTTCACCCACACCTCGGCCCCGGTCAGGTGCGACAGGCGGCGGGAGTAACGGACGGGCGTGCGGTCCACCTGGCCCGCGATGCGGACCTGCGCGGCCTGGATGTCGGCGAAAGTGACGGTCATGACGCTCCCTGATGCCGAACTTTCCGTTCGGTCATTGGCCGGTCTTTTGGCCCACGCGACAGACCCCCGCAACCTTGGCCTTACTCACGGCGTTGAGCAGGTGTAAAAGTCGCCACATCCGCGAACCATCGGAAAGGCCGCTCCCCATGTCGAACCGCATTCTCGCCGCCTGCGCCCTGAGCTTCAGCGCCGCGCTGGCCGCCTGCGCGCCTGTCGATGGGCCCGGACCGGTTCTGCCCGTCGTGCCGTCCAGCGCCTTCAACGCCGCCGACTTCGCCTGGTCGACAAATCCGGGCTCGGCCTCGATCAGCGGCCAGGTCCAGTACCGTCAGGAAGGCCGTGCCTTCCGCTGCACCGGCTCGGTCGGTCTGACGCCCGAAACGCCCTACACCCGCGCGCGCTTCCAGACCCTCTATGGCTCCACCGAAGGCGCCGCCCTGCCCGAGG
Source organism: Brevundimonas sp. (assembly GCA_036405055.1). Taxonomy (GTDB): domain Bacteria; phylum Pseudomonadota; class Alphaproteobacteria; order Caulobacterales; family Caulobacteraceae; genus Brevundimonas. The sequence continues at coordinate 31,818 of DASWYI010000041.1, read as the reverse complement.
CCGTGGTCCGCGCACGCACCGTGTCCGATCCCAACGCCGATTATCGCGCCTATGTCCGGTCCGAGACCTGCGCCAACAATGCCTTCCGCTTTGACGGCCTGCCCGACGGCGGCTGGTTCGTCATCGTTCGTGTGGGGGGCGAGGGCGTCGAGCCCACCGTCCTGATGCGTCACGTCGTCACCCGGGGCGGCCGCGCCGTCGCCGTCGTCCTTTAACGGAGCCTGACCATGCGCCTTCTCCTGATCGCCGCCGCCGTCTCCGTTGTCGCCGCGCCGGCCGCCGCCCAGAGCTGGGGCGGCTACAACGCGGGCCACCGTTCGGGCTGGGACGTGCAGAGCCAGTATGACCGGCCCGGCGACTACCGCTGCGACGCCTTCTGGGACGCCAACCGCACCGACTGCGGCGCCCGCTGGCGCGACCAGCGCAGCCGCACCTCATGGAACGCCGGCTACGGCCACGGCTCCTACGGCCACGGCTACAGCACACGGCAGCGCGGCTACGGATACGCCGGGCGCGGCTACGGCTCGGGGGCCGGCACGGCGTATTACGGCGCCTATGGCCGGCCCGACGTGGTCTATCCGGGCGGCGGCCATGGTGGAGGCTATGCCAGCGGCGGCACGCGTGATCCGCATCGCATCGACTGGTGCCGCGCCCGCTACCGCTCCTACGATCCGTCCAGCGGCTATTACCGCGCCTACAGCGGCCGCCTGATCTGGTGCGGCTGACGATCACGCAGGGGTGAGCGGCCTAACGCGGGTCGCCATCCTTTGGCCTCACGGCGCCCGCTCTGTCCCCGGCTTGCAGTCGGGGAGCGCGTGAATGTCCCAGCACAACATCGTCGGGTCGGAAGCCTTTGACCGCCGTCCCGGCGTCATCATCCGGTCGTTCAAGCCGGGCGGCATCCGCCGCCGCCGCGCCCGCACGGTGCTGGCCTTCGTCGCCGGCGCCGTGGTGACCGCCGTCGCCGGCGTCCTCGGCGCCATCGCGATCTTCGTGCCGAACCTGGTGGGGTGACACACCTCTTCCCTTCTCCCCTCCGGGGGAGAAGGTGGTCGCGTGAGCGACCGGATGAGGGGGATGCCTGATCAGGGCTGACTTTCGGGCGATGAGCGAGCTTTGAGAGCCCCCTCATCCGTCAGGCTTCGCCTGCCACCTTCTCCCCCAAGGGGAGAAGGATCATCCTATTACGCCAGCCACACCATACGGCGCGTATCGACCTTCGCGCCACGCGCGGCGCTGAAGCCCTTCCGCACCTCGCCGGTGTAGAGGAAGCCCGCCTTTTCCAGCACACGCCCGGACGCCGGATTGTCGGCGAAGTGGCCGGCCATCAGGGCCTTGCGCCGCCACTTCTTCGACGCCCAGGCCAGCGCGCCTTGCAGGGCTTCGGTCGCATAACCCCGCCCCCAGAACGGCCGCCCGATCCAGTAGCCGACCTCCGGCGCCGGATCCGCATCCTCGAACAGGCCGATGACGCCCACCGGCCCGTGATCCTCGTGCTCGATGACGAAGGTCGCCGCGCGCTGCGGGTTCTGGCTGGCCACGGCCACGACGAAACTCTCGGCGTCCGCGTCCGAATAGGGGTGCGGCATGCGCAGGGTCATGCGCGAGATGTCGTGGTCGTTGGCCAGGGCGGTCAGGCGCGATACGTCCTGGAATCCCGGCGCGCGCAAGGCCAGGCGCCGCGTCTCGATGACGGGTGAGGGTTCGATGATGCACATGGGCGTCGCCTCGTAGTCACTGCCGCCTCCTTGGAGGGCTCGGGCGGCTTGAGGCGGGGAAACGAAAACGGGGAGCCTGGTGATCCAGACTCCCCGCGGAATATTTCCCTTGGTCCGGATCGCGGCTTTCTCAGCCTGCGCGACCCGGGTTTCCGTTCGCGCTCTTATTCGGCGGCGGTCGCCATGGCGGCGGTGTCGTTGGCCGGTAGAATCGACACGTAACAACGGCCGCCACGCTTGGTGGTGAACTTCACGGCGCCGGTTTTCAGGGCGAACAGGGTGTGGTCGCGGCCCATGCCCATGTTCTCACCCGGGTGGAAGGTGGTGCCGCGCTGGCGCACGATGATGTTGCCGGCCAGCACTTGCTCGCCGCCGTACTTCTTCACGCCGAGACGCTTCGACTCGGAGTCGCGACCGTTGCGCGACGAACCACCGGATTTCTTGTGAGCCATGAGTTCGCTCCTGTCCTAAATCTGTTCTTACGCTTCGTCGGAGGCCTTGGCCGCCTTCTTGGCGGGGGCCTTCTTGGCCGGAGCGGCCTTGGCTTCAGTCTTCGGCGCGGCGTCAGCCTTGGGCGCGGCGGCCTTCGGGGCCTTGGCCGGCTTGGCTTCGGTCGCTTCGACACGCGGGGCCAGGCCACGGGCGCGGGCGTTCATCTCGGCCTTGGTCAGGGTCTCGGCCTTGCCGTCCCACTTGGCCTTCTCGCCGGCGCCTTCGATGCCGGTGATGCGCAGGACCGATTCCATCTGGCGATGGCCGTTGGTGCGGCGGTAGCCCTGACGGCGGGTCTTCTTGAAGATCTTGATCTTCTCGCCCTTGCGGGTCTCGACCAGGGTCGCGGCGACGGTCGCGCCCGAGATCAGCGGAGCACCGACGGTGACGCCCTTGTCGCCGCCCAGCATCAGCACGTCGCCGAACGAAACGTTCGCGCCGGCGTCGCCGTCGAGTTTTTCAACGACGATCACATCACCCGGTTGAACCCGGTACTGCTTGCCGCCGGTTTTGATCACCGCGTACATGGGAGGCCTCAAAGCGAAATCGCAAAAAAGAATGGCCCGTCGGGAGACCCCGCGGGCGAAGAGCGGCGACATATACGGACGAGGGGTCGCGAGTCAACGCGGAATGGGGCGTTTTAGCCCCTGAAATCGGGAATTCGACGCTTCCTCTGGCCCCGTTCGGTCCCGCGTGGCAAGCCTCGCGCCATGGCCTTGCCCGCTTCCGATCCCCGTCTCGACGCCGCCCGCCGCCTTGTGGCGCATGTGGCCGAGCGGCTGGGCGCGAATCTGTCGATCCAGTTGTGGAACGGCGAGGTGCTGCCGCTCGGAGCCGGCGCCGCCGACGACATCCGCATCGTCTTGGCCCGGCCCGACGCCATCCGCCGTCTGCTGCTGCAGCCGGGCCTCAGCACGGTGTTCCAGCTTGTTGGCGCGGGCGATATGACCATCACGGGCGGCTCCCCTCTGGACGCCGCCGACCGTTGGGACCACGCCGCGGCCGTCAGCCTGGCCCGGCGGCTGGACAGGGGGCTGGTGCTGCGCTGCGCCCTGCCCTTCCTGCTGCGGAAGGGCGATCCCGCCAAGAACGTCACTGGCGTCGCCCCTGCCTGGGCCGCTGATGACGGCGTCGGCTCGGACCGCGCCCGCCGCCGCGACGGCGACTTCATCCGTTTCCACTATGATGTCGGCAACGACTTCTACGGCCTCTTCCTCGATCCGGAGATGGTCTATTCAAGCGCCGTCTTCCCCGACGCCGACGCATCCCTTGAAGACGCCCAGACCCACAAGCTCGATCTGATCTGCCGCAAGCTGCGCCTCCAGCCTGGCCAGCGCCTGCTCGACATCGGCTGCGGCTGGGCCGGTCTCGCCTGTTGGGCGGCGCAGAAGCACGGCGTCCATGTCCACGGCGTCACCCTGTCCCAGGCCCAGCTCGACTACGGCCTCGCCAGGGTCGCCCGCCTCGGCCTGCAGGACCGCGTGACGCTGGAGCTGCGCGACTATCGCGACGTCATCGACTGGGGCGCCTATGACGCCGTGTCCCAGGTGGAGATGTTCGAGCACCTCGGCTTTGCCCAGCACGACGCCCATTTCCGCCATGTGCGACGGCTGCTGAAGCCCGGCGGCCTGCATTTCCATCAGGCCTCGATCCGTCGCGACGGCCCCGAGGCGCTGAAGCCGACACCCACCACCCGCGCCATCACCCGCTTCATCTTCCCCGGCGGCGAGCTGGACAGCCTCGGCATGACGGTCACCGGTCTCGGCAAGGCGGGGTTCGAAGTGCTCGACGTCGAGACCCTGCGCGAGCATTTCTGGAAGACCCTGCAGATCTGGTCCGCCCGCCTGTACGATCGCCGCGCCGAGGCCGAGGCCCTCGTCGGCGCCCCGCGCACGCGGTTGTGGCTCCTCTACTTCGCCCTGTTCGCCAAGGGGTTCGAACGCGGCGCGGTCAATGTGCACCAGACCATCGCCCGCAAACGCATCCCCGGCGCATCCGGCCTGCCGATGGATCGCGGCGCCCTCTACGCAAAAGACGCTCGACCGTTATAAAGTAACACGCTATAGGGTCGCTCAATGGCCCCCGACCTCGAACAACCGGTGCTGATGTCCCTGCTGGCGGGCGGATTCGCGGCCGCCTTCCTGCACGCCGCCCTGCCGACCCACTGGCTGCCGTTCGTGCTGGTCGGCCGCGCCCAGCGCTGGAGCCTGCCCCGCACCCTCGGCGCCGTGACCACGGCCGGTCTGGCCCATATCGCCTCCACCGCCGCCGTCGGCGGCCTGATCGTCGCGGCGGGCATGGCGCTGGATCAATGGGTGGCCGGCATCCTGCCACATCTGTCGGCGGCCCTGCTGTTCCTGTTCGGCGCCTTCTATCTCATCAAGTCGGCCCTGCGGCGCCCCGCGCTCGTCACCCCCGGCGGCGGGGGCGCGCATTCGCTTGAGCTGGCCGAGCCGACCGTGTCGCACGCGGCCGCCTTCTGGGGTCTCGTGGCCATGATGGCGATCTCGCCCGGCGAGGTGCTGCTGCCGATCTACATGTCCTCGGCGCAGGAGGGGATCGTGGCGCTCAGCCTGCTCACCGTCACCTTCGCCGCCGGGACCGTTCTGGGCATGAGTCTGTTCACCGTGCTGGCCCGCGCCGGGGCCTCGGTGCTGCGGCTGGAGCGATGGGCGCGCTACGAAGGCGCCGTGCTGGGCGTGGCCCTGATCGGCCTGGGTCTTCTCGTCTCGCTGCACCAGCACTAGGCTCAGCGCATGGCGCACGACCACCACCATGACCACAGCCATTCGCACGGCCACGGCCATCACCACCATTCCCACGCCCCCGCCGACACCGGCGACTGGCGCTATGCCCTCGGCCTGACGGTCAACCTCGTCTTCGTGGCCATCGAGTTCGGGGCGGGGGTCTTCTCCAACTCCACCGCCCTGATGGCGGACGCCGGCCACAACCTGTCCGACGTGCTGGGTTTGGCCATGGCCGGGGGCGCCGCCTGGCTGGCGCGGCGGGCGTCATCGAGCCGCAAGACCTACGGCTACGGCAAGGCGACGGTGCTGGCGGCCCTCGCCAACGCGCTGCTGCTGATCTTCGCCTGCGGGGCCATCGCGTTTGAGGCCGTCCGTCGTTTCGCCGAGCCCGCGCCGGTCCAGTCGGGCCTGATCATGATCGTCGCCGCCATCGGCTTCGTCATCAATTTCGGCACCGCCCTGCTGTTCATCCGTCACCAGCACTCGGACCTGAACGCCAAGGGGGCCTATCTGCACATGATGGCCGACGCCGCCGTCTCGATCGGCGTGGTCGTCGCGGGCGGGGTGATCTGGATGACCGGCTGGTCGCTGGTGGACCCGGTCGTCAGCCTCGTCATCGTGGTGGTGATCCTGATCGGCACCTGGGGTCTGCTGAAGGATTCGGTCGATCTGGCGCTGGACGCCGCTCCGCGGGGGGTCGATGTCGCCGCCGTCCGCGACGCCTTCCTCGCCCTGCCGGGCGTCTCAGCCGTCCACGACCTGCACGTCTGGGGCCTGTCGACCACCGAGACGGCCCTGACCGCCCACCTCGTCCATGACCGGGCGGACAGCCCCGCCCTGTTGGCCGAGGCCCAGAAAACCGCCCGCGGCTTCGGCGTCGGCCACGTCACGCTGCAGCTCGAAAGCGGCCCGACCGCCGATTGCCCGACCTGCTAGGGCTTAGGGCTTAGGGCTTAGGGCTTAGGCAGTGTCGCGGCCGCATCGCCCCTAATTCCTAAGCCCTACTCCCTAAGCCCTCCTTCCCTTTTCCATCACGACACGCCATCTCCCCGCCCATGACCGACAAGATCCCCGTCACCGTCCTCACCGGCTACCTCGGCGCCGGCAAGACCACGCTGCTCAACCGCATCCTCACCGAGGACCACGGCAAGCGCTACGCCGTCATCGTCAATGAGTTCGGCGAGATCGGCATCGACAACGACCTCGTGGTCGGCGCCGACGAGGATGTGTTCGAGATGAACAACGGCTGCGTCTGCTGCACCGTGCGCGGCGACCTGATCCGCGTGGTCTCGGGCCTGATGAAGCGCCAGCGTCCGGGCAAGCCCGCCTTCGACGCCATCATCGTCGAGACCACGGGCCTCGCCGACCCCGGCCCGGTGGCCCAGACCTTCTTCGTCGACGAGGACGTGAAGGCGAAGACCGAGCTCGACAGCGTCACCGCCCTGGTCGACGCCCATCACGTCATGGCGCGGCTGGACGATTCGAAAGAGGCGCGCGAGCAGGTCGCCTTCGCCGACCGCATCATCCTGAACAAGACGGACCTCGCCACCCCGGCCGAGCTGGCCGAGGTCGAGGCCCGGCTGCGCAAGCTGAACCCGCTGGCCCCCATCACCCGCGCCACCCGGGCGAACGTGCCGCTGGATCAGGTGCTGGGTCTCGGCGGCTTCGATCTGGGCCGCATCCTCGACATCAACCCCGAGTTCGCCAACCCGCCCCATGGCGAGGAAGGCCACGTCCACGACGAACACTGCGGTCACGATCACCACGACCACGACCACGACCATGACCATCATCACCATGACCACGATCATGGGCACGACCATCACCACGGCGCCCGCGGCCATGCGCACGAGGACGACATCAAGGGCATCTCCCTGTCGCTCGACCGGCCGATGGACGGGACGAAATTCACCGCCTGGCTGGACCAGCTGCTGGGGACCCAGGGTCAGAACATCCTGCGCGCCAAGGGCATCATCAATGTCGCCGGCGAGGACCGCCGTCTGGTCTTCCAGGCCGTGCACATGATCCTTGAAGGCGACCTTCAGCGCGAGTGGGGCGTCAAGGAGCGCCGCTGGTCCCGCGCCGTCTTCATCGGCCGCGATCTCGACGAAGCCGCGCTCAAGGCCGGCTTCGAGGCCTGCGCCGCCTAGGAATCAATCACCGCAGACATGGCGGATAACCATCAACATCGCGGGATCGACGATAGGCACGAGTTCGGGATTTTCAGGCCCTTCATACGACTCCGAAAAGCCCCTGGTCGCCTTGTAGGATTCCATTGTGCCCAATCCTGCGGCGGATGACGCACAGTCCACCACTGCCACAGCGACGATTGTATCATAGCTGCTTGTAAGCGACGGTCGGCTGGCCATTCTCAGCATCGTCCGCACCGTTGTCCGCTCCATCACCGTCCGCGACGGGAATATGGAATAGACCTTTCCGTCTTCAGCACGTCCTATCGTCTCCCACCCCGGATCATTCGGGCTCGGCAGCGTCTGGGCTGAAGCAGCTCCAGCCATGGCGGCGGTCAAGGCGGCAATGACGATGCATGTCAGTTTCATGTCGCGGCTCCCGTTTCCTGACCGTCCCTTGACCGCCGGCTGGCGTCAATGGCGCGCATCTATGAGAAGGCCTCGGCGAGCTCGAGACGCTCTGGGCCTCCATCGTCGCCGAACACGCCCGCTGACGTTGACGCGGGGCGGCAAGCCACTAAACCGCCGCCCATGCCCACGACATTCGACGCCCAGGTCACCGCCATCGTCTTCGACGCCGAAGGCGCGATCTTCGCCCTCGGCGACGGCTCCGTCCGTTTCGAGAGCGGCGAGCGGGCCGACATCCATGACGGCGCGGTCCTGTGCGCCGCGCTGCATCCCTCCGGCGAGGGCGTGGTGACCGGCGGCGACGACGGTCAGGTGATCTGGTCGCGGCGCGGCGAAAGCGGCCTTCTGGCCACCGCCGCCAACAGCCAGTGGATCGACGCCATCGACGCCTCGGCCGAGTCGAAACTGATCGCCTTCTCGGCCGGCAAGACCGTCAGCGTCATCGACGCCACCGACGCCTTCTTCCGCCGCGATTTCGTCCATGAGCGCACTGTCTCGGGCGTCGCTTTCGATCCCAGGGGCCGACGCATCGCCGCCTCGACCTATGGCGGCGCGGCCCTGTGGTTCGCCCGCATCGCCCAGCAGAAACCGACGAAGCTGGTTTGGGCCGGATCGCACACGGGCGTCGCTTTCTCGCCCGACGGCGCCTTCGTGGTCACCACCATGCAGGACAACCAGTTGCACGGCTGGCGGCTGAAGGACGCCAAGAACCTGCGCATGGGCGGCTATCCGTCCAAGGTCCGCTCGGTCGCCTTCCTGTCGAAGGGCGCGCTCATGGCGACGTCCGGCGCTCAAGGAGCCGTCCTGTGGCCCTTCATCGGCTCCAACGGCCCGATGGGTCGTGAGGCCACCGAGATCGGCTTTGACGACTCGACCCTGGTCGCCCTGGTCGCCGCCCGGCCGGAACACGGCGTCCTGGCCGCCGGTCTCAACGACGGCCGCGTCTGGCTGGCGGATCCCGCCGGTCAGGGCCTGAACTTCCTCAAGGCCGACAAGGGCGCCGCCGTCACGGCGCTGGCCCTCAGCCCCGACGCCCGCCGCGTCGCCTGGGCCGACGAGGACGGTCAGGCGGGCGTGGTGGACATCGACGCCCGCTAGAGTCACCCTCCGCCCATGACGGGGGCGTCTCAGAAAATCCGCAAGAAGGGCCGGCCCATCCTGGCCTTCTTCCTGACGCTGGCGATCCTGCCGATCGGCGGGGTGCTGATCCACACCCTGATCCCGCCGCCCATGACCCTGCTGATGGTGCAGCAAGCGGTTCAGGGCGCGGGCCTCGACTATCGCTGGCGCTCGCTGGACCACATCTCGCCGCGTCTGGTCGAGGCGGCCATCGCGTCGGAGGACGCCAACTTCTGCAGCCACAACGGCTTCGACATGAAGGCCATCGAGAAGGCGATGAAGAACAACGCCCGCGGACGGAAGATCCGCGGCGGCTCGACCATCAGCCAGCAGACCGCCAAGAACGTTTTCCTGTGGCCGGGCCGCGGCTGGATCCGCAAGGGGTTCGAGGCCGGCTACACCCTGATGATCGAGACCCTCTGGTCCAAGCGCCGGATCATGGAGGTCTATCTGAATGTCGCCGAATTCGCCCCCGGTGTTTACGGCGCCGAGGCCGGGGCCCGTCACTGGTACGGCAAGTCGGCCGAGGACCTGACCGCGCGCGAGGCCGCCCGCATGGCCGCCATCCTGCCCAGCCCGCGCCGCTACAAAGCCTCCGCCCCCGGACCCTATGTCCGCAGACGCGCATCCCGCGTCCAGGCCGCCATGGGCACGGTCAGGAACGACGGACTGGCGAGTTGCGTCACGGGCTGAACAGTCCCGCTTGACGACGGCTCTCCGCTTGCCTCCCATGCGCCGAAAATCCGGGAGGAAATCATGAAACGCCATCTGCTGACCGCCGCCGCCATCGCCGTGCTCGGTATCGCCTCCGCGGGCTGCATGGCCCCGGGCTATTTCGACAGCGGCTCGGACCATCAGGTCAGCGGCGCCCTGACCTCCGACCATCTCGTGGGCGGCGCCCCGACCGCCGAGGGCGCTGCCGCCTTCGTGGCCGACGCCGAGAAGCAGCTGGCAGAGCTGTTCGAATACGCCGCACGGGTGCAGTGGGTGCGCGCCACCAACATCACCTTCGACACCATGTGGCTGGAGTCCAAGGTCAACGCCGATGTCACCGAGCTGCAGGTCCGCTTGGCCGGCGAGGCCGCCCGCTTCAACGACGTGCAGGTCCCGGAAGACGTTCGCCGCAAGCTGAACCTGCTGCGCCTCGGCATCGTCCTGCCGGCCCCGACCCGCGCCGGCGCCGCGACCGAACTGGCCGAGATCACCACCCGTCTGGACTCGACCTACGCCACCGGCAAATTCCCGTTCAAGGGCCGCGAGATCACCCTTGATGAAGCCGGCCAGCTGATCGCCGAAAGCCGGGATCCGGCCGAGACCAAGGCCCTCTATGAAGGGTGGCGCACCATCTCGCCCGTCATGCGCAACGATTACGTCCGCATGGTCGAGATCGCCAACGAGGGCAGCCGCGAGCTGGGCTTCGCCGACACCGGCGCCATGTGGCGCGCCGGCTATGACATGGACCCAGACGCCTTCGCCGCCGAGACCGACCGCCTGTGGGAACAGGTGAAGCCGTTCTACGAGAACCTGCACTGCTACGTCCGCAGCCGCCTGAACGAGAAATACGGCGATGCGGTCCAGCCGGCGACCGGCCCGATCCGCGCCGACCTGCTGGGCAATATGTGGTCGCAGCAGTGGGGCAACATCTATGACGTCGTCGCGCCCAAGGGTGTGCCTGAGGGCCAGGGTTACGACCTGACCCAGCTGCTGACCGGCGCGGGCTATGACGCAACGAAGATGGTCAAGACGGGCGAGGGCTTCTACGTCTCGCTGGGCCTCGATCCGATGCCCGACACCTTCTGGGAGCGCAGCCAGATCACCCGCCCGCGCGACCGCGAGGTGGTCTGCCACGCCTCGGCCTGGGACGTGGACAACGTCAACGACCTGCGCATCAAGATGTGCACCCAGGTCAACGCCGACGACTTCTACACCGTCCACCACGAGCTGGGTCACAACTACTACCAGCGCGCCTACAACCAGCAGCCCTTCCTGTTCCGCAACGGCGCCAACGACGGCTTCCATGAAGCCATCGGCGACTTCGTCGGCCTGTCGGCCACGACCCCGACCTATCTGAACCAGATCGGCCTGCTGGACCGGGTGCCGGGCGCCGAGGAGGACATTCCGTTCCTGCTCAAGATGGCGCTCGACAAGATCGCCTTCCTGCCGTTCGGGCTGATGGTCGACCGCTGGCGCTGGGACGTGTTCAGCGGCAAGACCGATCCGGCCCACTACAACGACGCCTGGTCGGCCAACATGCTGAAGTATCAGGGTCTGGTGCCGCCGGGGCCGCGCCCCGCCGACGCCTTCGATCCCGGCGCCAAGTATCACATCCCCGGAAACACGCCCTACACCCGCTACTTCCTGGCCCACATCTACCAGTTCCAGTTCCAGCGCGCGGCCTGCAAGCAGGCCGGCTGGACCGGGCCGCTGCACCGCTGCTCGATCTACGGCAACAAAGAGGTCGGCGAGCGCTTCAACGCCATGATGCAGATGGGCCAGTCGCGGCCGTGGCCGGAAGCGATGGCCGCCTTCACCGGCGAGAACAGCAACGACGCCTCGGCGGTGACGGAATACTTCGCCCCGCTGAACGCCTGGCTGACCGAGCAGAACCGCGGCAAGGACTGCGGCTGGGATTAACCGTCCGCGGTCACGGTTCGCTAAGCGGCGGCGCGGATACTGCGTTCCGATAAGGCGGGCGAGGTGCGTCCGCCGTCGGGATGACGGCCATGGGGCTTCTGAACTGGATCGGCGGCTTGGTGAAGCGGCTGCGCGGTGATGCGCGCGGCAACGTCGCCATGATCTTCGGCCTCAGCCTGCCGGTGCTGATCCTGATGACGGTCGGCGGGGTGGACATCCACCGCGCCTCGACCGTGCGCGTGAACCTGCAGGATGCGCTGGACGCCGCCGCGCTCGCCGCCGCTCGCTCGCCCTATACGGCCGACACCGACATCCAGCGCGTGGGCCTCGCCGCGCTCCAGGCCAATCTGGCCGCCTATCCTAACGTCACCCTGCTGACCTCGGACACGACCTTCACCCTGAACAGCAACAAGGTCGTCATCGCCAACGCCCGGGCCAATGTGAAGACCCTGGTCGCCAACATCTTCCTGCCACCCTACGGCAAGTTCATGGACGACTACCTGCCGGTCGGCGCCCATTCCGAGGTCAACCGTTCGGCCAAGAATCTGGAAGTCGCCCTGGTGCTCGACGTCACCGGCTCCATGGAAGGCCAGCGCCTGACCGACCTCAAGGCCGCGGCCAAGTCGCTGATCGACATCGTGGTTCAGGACGTCCAGACGCCCTACTACTCCAAGGTCGGGCTGGTGCCCTACTCGATGGGGGTGAACCTCAGCACGAACGCCGCCGCCGCGCGCGGTTCGATCACCGGTTCGACCAACATCACCAATGCGGTGCTGAACCTGACCGGCACTCAGAAGACGATCAGCGCCGCCACCAAGGCTCGTCCCGTCGTCATCACCTCCAGCAGCCACGGCTTCTCGAACGGCGACGTCGTCTGGATCACCGGCGCGTCCGGCATGACCCAGCTGAACAACAAGGCCTATGTGGTCACCAACAAGACCAACGACACCTTCGAACTCTACACCCTGGGCGGCAGCCGCGTGGACGGCCGCAACTACTCGACCTACGGCTCGGGCGGGAAGGTGCAGAAGTGCCAGAACAACGACTGTTCGATCACCATCACCTCGGCCAACCACGGCCTGACCAACAACTCCTACGTCTACATCACCAACGTCGGCGGCATGACCCAGCTGAACGACCAGGCCTATCTGGTCGGCAACGCCACGACCAACACCTTCACCATCGACCCCAATCTGTCGTCGCTGACGCCCTACACCTCGGGCGGCAAGGCCTGGTGCGCCTCCCAGGGCTGCACCTGGTACGCCTTCGAGAACATGTACGGCGACCTGACGGCCCAGCAGATCAGCACCTGCGTCACCGAGCGCACCGGCGGCCAGGCCTATACCGACGCCTCGCCCGCGACCTATCGCGTGGGCCGCAACTATCCCGGCTCGTCCAACCCCTGCCTCGGCAGCACCATGACGCCCCTGTCCAGCAGCCGCAGCACGCTGAAGGCGGCCGTCGACACCTATGACGCCGTGGGCTCGACGGCGGGCCAGATCGGCATCGCCTGGGGCTGGTACATGGTCTCACCGAACTTCAACAGCGTGACCGGATCCGGCGCCGCCGCCTATTCGCCGACCGAGGTGCTGAAGACGGTGGTCATCATGACCGACGGCGAGTTCAACACCCCCTACTGCATGGGCGTCATCGCCCAGGATTCGGGGTCGGGCTCCGGCTCAAATTCCGAAAAGATCGGCTGTGACGCCACGAACGGCGATCCCTTCACCCAGGGCCGCGCCCTGTGTGACGGCATGAAGGCCCAGAACATCCTGATCTACACGGTCGGCTTCACCATCGCGGCCGGGGGCGACGCCGAGAACATGCTGAAATACTGCGCCACCAGCGCCGGCAACTATTTCAACGCCACGAGCGGCGCCGACCTCACGCAGGCCTTCGCCGCCATCGGCCGGGACATCACCCGCATCAGGATATCCCGGTGACATCCACAGGTCAGACCGCTGGTGTGACGCTGATTTTCATGGCGGGTTTACCGTTGCCGACGTAGCGTTCGCGTCTCAAAGACGGGCGGGAACACTGATGGCGCGCATTCTTCTGGCCGAAGACGACAACTCGCTTCGCGGCTTCCTGACCCGCGCGCTGGAGCGCGCCGGCCATCAGGTCGTGGATTGCGAGAACGGCGACGACGCCATCGACGCGCTGGAGCACGGCCCCTACGACCTGCTCCTGACCGACATCGTCATGCCCGGCGCCGACGGCATCGAGGTGGCCCGCATCGCCGCCGCCCGCCAGCCGGGCCTGCGCATCATGTTCATCACCGGTTTCGCCGCCGTCGCCCTGACCGCCGCCCAGGCCAGCCCCCAGGCCAAGGTCCTGTCCAAGCCCGTCCACCTGCGGGACCTGGTCGACGAGGTGGAGCGGATGATCGCCGCGTGATCTGAAAGGCTTGCGTTTGGCCCTTGCGGTCGCCGGAGCCTCCGGGTTATAGACCGCGCCTTCCCGTTCCGGGGCTGCCCCGGAACCGCCTGGCGGACGCGTAGCTCAGCGGGAGAGCACTACGTTGACATCGTAGGGGTCACAGGTTCAATCCCTGTCGCGTCCACCATTCTTTCCCGACATCGTCAGAACGCGCGCGGCTCCGACAGTCTCAGGCCGCCGCCGATGCGCGTGTGCTCGCAGCGGATGCGCTGGCGTGAGCGGATCACGGCATGGAGTGCGTCGGCGAGGTCCAGCACCTGTCCGTCGCACAGCCGGTCGCACACATTCAGCAGCTTTGTCTGAACCGCCTCGAATTGCTGCGGTGAGAGGTTCTGCGCTCTGATCTCGTTGACATGACCCATGACGTTCACCCGAAGGTTGCACACCCGAAACGGCGGTCGTTCGCGACTGTTCCGAGAAAAGAGAGTTAACGCCGGGAACCCTCGCGCGCTTGCGTAAATGCGCTATCTACGGCTGAGCCAGAACGGGAGCCGGAATGTCGTCAAGGGTCGTGATCGTGGGCGCGGGGCATGCCGGCGGAACCGCCGCGGCCCAGCTGCGCCAGTTCGGCTTCGACGGCGAGATCGTCCTGATCGGCGACGAGGCCGTGGCCCCCTATCAGCGCCCGCCCCTGTCCAAGGCGTATCTCAAGGATGACGCCGATCTTGAGTCCTTGAAGCTCCGTCCCGACAGCTTCTACGACGAACAGACCATCAGCCTCCATCTCGGCGCCCATGTGGAGGCCGTCGACACGGCCGCCCGCACCGTGCGCTTCGGCGGGGGCGGCGAGGTCGCGTACGATTTCCTGATCCTCGCCGCCGGCTCCAAGACCCGCCGCCTGGCCGTCCCCGGCGCCGAGCTGAAGGGCCTGCACCAGCTGCGCACGGTCAAGGACGCGGAAGCGTTGCGCGGCGCCCTCGGCTCCGGCCGCCGTCTGGCCGTCGTCGGCGCCGGCTATGTGGGGCTGGAGGCCGCCGCCTCAGCCCGCGCCCACGGCTGCGAGGTGACGGTGATCGAGCGCGAGGACCGGGTGCTGGCCCGCGTCGCCGCCGAGCCCCTGTCGCGCTTCTTCGAACGCTATCACCGCGAACGCGGCGTCGAAATCCTGACCGGCGCCGGCGTCGCCGCCTTCGAGGGCGGGGCCGACGGCTTCGTCCGCGCCGTGCGGCTGGCCGACGGGCGCGAGATCGCCTGCGACGCCGCCCTGATCGGGGTCGGCGCCGACGCCAATGACGACCTCGCCCGCGCCGCCGGCCTGACCTGCGACCACGGCGTGGTGGTGGACGAACAGGCCCGGACCTCCGACCCCGCCGTCTTCGCCATCGGCGATGTCACGCGCCGCCCCATGCCCCTCTACGACGGGCGCATGCACCGGCTGGAGAGCGTGCCCAACGCCCTGGAACAGGCGAAACAGGCCGCCGCCGCCATCGTCGGCCGCGCACCCCCGCCGCATGAAGTCCCGTGGTTCTGGTCCGACCAGTATGACCTGAAGCTCCAGATCGCCGGCGCGCCGTTCGAGGGCGACCGCATCGTCGTGCGCGGCGACATGGACGCCGCCCGCTTCTCGCTCTGTCACCTGCGCGGCGACCGGCTGCTGTGCGTCGAGGCCTGCAATTCGCCTGCCGACTTCATGGCCGGCAAACTGCTGATCGGGCGCGGCGCGCGCGTCGATCTGGACCGGCTCGCGGACGCCGACCAGCCGCTGAAGACGTTGGAGATCGCGGCGGCCTGACCCGCTGCACACTGGACGCCCGCCCGCCCCATCCGTCATAGAGCGCCCATGACCGGCATGTTCGACACGCCCTCGCGGGCCGACTGGGAAACCCTCGCGGTAAAGGCGATGAAGGGCGCACCGCTCGACAGCCTGACCCGCACCGACGCAGACGGCCTCACCGTCGCGCCCCTGCACACGGCGGACGACGGGATCGAGCCGGTCTTCGCCCCGCGCGCCACAGACGCCGACGGCCGCCCGTGGGACCTGCGCACCCTCGTCGAGGGCGACGACCCCGCCGCCGTCAACGGCGCGATCCTGACCGACCTCGAGGGCGGCGCCGCCTCCATCCTGATCCGGGGCGCGGTCACCGCCGATCCTGAGCCGCTCGCCCGCGCCCTTGCCGGCGTCGCCCTCGAACTGGCCCCCGTGGGCCTCGACGCCGGTCTCGACGGCCCCGACGCCGCCAGCGCCCTGGCCGTCGTCGCCAAGGGCTCGCCGCGCGCCAAACTGCGCCTGCATATGGATCCGCTCAGCGCCTTCGCCGAAGCCGGCGCCGCGCCGCGCTCCATCGCCGAGCACCTCAGCCTCGCCGCCAACACCGCCGCCCGTCATGCCGGCGCCTATCCGGAAGCGACCTTCTTCCTCGCCTCGGGCCGCGTCGTGCATGAAGCGGGGGGGACGGCCGCCCAGTCCCTCGGCTTCGCCGCAGCCGCCGCCGTGACCTATGTCCGAGCGGGCGTCGAGGCCGGCCTGACCGCCGATCAGGCCCTGCGCGGCACGGTGCTGGGCGTCTCCGTCGACGCCGAATATTTCGAGGCCCTGGCCACCGTCCGGGCCCTGCGGCTGATCTGGAACGCCGTGGCCGCCGCCTTCGGCTCGGACGCCCCCGCCATCATCGAGGCGCGGTCGTCGCGGCGGATGCTGGCGGCGCGCGATCCCTGGCCCAATCTGCTGCGCCTGACCGCCGCCGGGTTCGCGGGCGCGGTCGGCGGCGCAGACGCCGTGGTGCTGGACGGCTTCACCCGCGCGCGCGGCCTGCCCGACGCCTTCGCCCGGCGTCAGGCCAGGAACACTCAGCTGGTCCTGATGGAGGAGGCCAGTCTCGGCCGGGTCGATGATCCCGCCGCCGGTTCCTGGTTCCTCGACACCCGCACCCGCGACCTCGCCGCCGCCGGCTGGACCGAGTTCCAGCGTATCGAGGCCGAAGGCGGCCTGCCCGCCGCCCTCCTGTCCGGCGCCCCGCAAGCCCGCATCGCCGCCGCCCGCGCCGCGCTGGAATCAACCCTCGCCGAGGGCCGCGCCCACCTGATCGGCGTGACCAAATTCGTCGACCCGGACGTCCGCGCCGCCGCGACAGACCCGGCGCCCGCCGCCTCCACCGCGACCGGCGGCGACACCTGCGAAAGGCTCACCCCCTTCCGCCTTGCCGCCGCTGTCGAGGAGGCCGCCGCATGACCGGCTTCCCCGACTTCACCCGCATCGCCCCCGATTTCGCCAGCGCCCCGACCGGCGCAACGCGCGACGCCTGGAACACCCCCGAGGGCATTCCGGTCCAGCCGTCCTACGGCCCCGCCGACACCGCCGGTCTCGACTTCATCCATGGCCTGCCCGGCGTCGCGCCCTATCTGCGCGGTCCCTATCCGACCATGTATGCGGGCAATCCCTGGACCGTGCGCCAGTACGCCGGCTTCTCGACCGCCGAGGACTCCAACGCCTTCTATCGCCGGAACCTCGCCGCGGGTCAGAAGGGTCTCAGCATCGCCTTCGACCTGGCCACGCACCGGGGCTACGATTCTGACCACCCACGCGTCGCCGGCGACGTCGGCATGGCGGGCGTGGCGATCGACAGCATCCTCGACATGCGGACCCTGTTCGACGGCATCCCGCTGGACCAGATGTCGGTGTCCATGACCATGAACGGCGCCGTCCTGCCGATCCTGGCCCTCTATGTCGTGGCGGCGGAAGAACAGGGCGTTCCGCACGCGGCCCTCACCGGCACCATCCAGAACGACATCCTCAAGGAGTTCATGGTCCGGAACACCTACATCTATCCGCCCGGACCCTCGATGCGGATCATCGCCGACATCTTCGCCTGGACGGCGGAGGAGACGCCGAAGTTCAACTCCATCAGCATCTCCGGCTACCACATGCAGGAGGCCGGGGCCTCGGCGGACATCGAGCTGGCCTACACCCTGTCCGACGGGATCGAATACCTGCGCGCTGGCAAGGCGGCGGGCATGGCCATCGACCGGTTCGCTCCGCGCCTGAGCTTCTTCTGGGCCATCGGCATGAACTACTTCATGGAGGTGGCCAAGATGCGGGCCGGCCGCCTGCTTTGGGCCGAGGCCGTGGCGCGCGAGGGCGCGACCGATCCCAAGTCCCTGTCACTCCGCGCCCACTGCCAGACCTCGGGCTGGTCGCTGGCGGCCCAGGACGTGTTCAACAATGTGCCCCGCACCATGGTCGAGGCCATGGCGGCGGCCGGCGGCCAGACCCAGTCCCTGCACACCAATGCGCTGGACGAGGCCTTGGCCCTGCCCACCGACTTTTCGGCCCGCATCGCCCGCAACACCCAGCTGCTGCTGCAGATGGAGACCGGCCTGACCCGCGTCATCGACCCCTGGGGCGGCAGCTTCTATGTCGAGCGCCTGACGCATGAACTGGCCGAGCGCGCCCGCGCCCTGATGGCCGAAGTCGAAAGCCTCGGCGGCATGGCCCGGGCCATCGAAGCCGGTATCCCCAAGCTGCGGATCGAGGAGTCGGCTGCAAAGACGCAAGCCCGCATCGACACGGGGCAACAGACGGTCGTCGGCGTGAACCGCTACCTCTCCGACGTCGCCGACGACATCCCGATGCTGAAGGTCGATAACGCCCGCGTCCGCGCCGGCCAGATCGAGAAGCTGAAACGCCTGCGCGCCGAACGCGACGAGGCCGCCTGTCAGGCCGCGCTCGGTGCCCTGACCGAGGGCGCACGCGGGACCGCCAACCTGCTCGAACTCTCCGTTCGCGCCGCCCGCGCCCACGCCACCGTCGGTGAGATTTCAGACGCGCTGGAAGCCGCCTTCGGCCGCCATGTCGCCAGCGTGAAGACCGTCTCCGGCGTCTATGCGAAGGAAGCCGGGGCCGATCCCAAGATCAGCCGCGCCCGTCAGATGGTCGCCGCCTTCATCGAGAACGACGGCGGCCCGCCGCGCATCCTGATCGCCAAGCTGGGTCAGGACGGTCATGACCGGGGTCAGAAGGTCATCGCCACGGCCTATGGCGATCTGGGTCTCGACGTCACCGCCGGCGCCCTGTTCCAGACCCCGGCCGAGGCCGCCCGCGACGCCGTCGCCGCCAATGTCCACGCCGTCGGCGCTTCATCGCTGGCCGCAGGCCATCTGACACTGGTGCCCGAGCTGAAGGCCGAGCTGGAGCGGCTGGGCCGCCCCGACATCATGATCGTGGTCGGTGGCGTCATTCCGCCCTCGGACGTCCAGCCCCTGATCGACATGGGCGCCGCCGCCGTCTATCCGCCCGGCTCGGTCATCGCCGACACGGCCGTCGACCTGATCGAGAAGCTGAACCAGCGGCTGGGCTACGCGCAGAAGGCGTGATCCCGAAAAGCGGTCGCCGGTTTTCGGATCAGATCACGCCCGATAACGCTAGTTCGGCCGCAGGCGGTCGGGCAGGGCCGCGACCTCCTCGTCTGTCAGCTTGCGCGCCACCTGGGCCCGGCACGGCAAATTGGTGCTGTCGTCCAGGCTCGGCGCCGAGGCGATCACATTGACCGTATCGCCGACGCAGGCACGCGACCCCATGCCGGGCGTCTCACTGATCGCAAGACTGCGCGCCGCTGACAGGCCGCGGCAGAACCCCGCCGCCCGCAGCTCATAGATCTCGTTCCGGCCCGCCTTGATGTAGGCGATGTTGTCGCCGCTGGTGCGGAAGTTGACGACGGTGCTGGGATAGAAGCAGGCCCGCGCCGGGGCCGCGCCGTCGCCGCCCATGTCCGACGGCGTCGGCGCGCATGACGCCATCCCTCCGGCGGCCACGGCCAGCGTCAGGGCTGAGATGATCTGCACGCGCATGGGAGACTCCTTGAACTCAGGGACGGTCGCGTTCGGGCAAGGCGGCGACCTGCTCTTCGCTCAGCATGCGGGTCACCCGCGCCCGGCACGGGCCGGTCCCACGGGTTGAGCCGCGCACCAGCACGTTGGTCCAATCGCCGGTGCACAGCCGGTTGACGCTGCCCGTCCCTGGAACCAGCGCGATGCCGAAGGTGCTGTCCAGTTCGGTGCAGGCCCCGGCCGTATCGAGCTGGAACACCCGGTTCCGGTGTTCACGGACATAGAGGGTCTGGGTGTTGGAGACGGCAAAATTCTCGATCAGGTCGGCGTCGAAGCACTGATGCTCGGCCTGCGTCGCGGCGCCGACGACGGTCTGGCCGTCATGGGCGGGGGCGCAGGCGGCCATAATGGACACGGCGGCCAGAAGGGAGATCGAAGCAAAGGCGCGCATGGGGGACTCCTCGGTCGATACTGCTCTAAGCGTCTAACGCAACGCTTCGTTGCGCAAGGGCTCAAACAGCGAACCGTTGTGGCGAAACACGCGCCGCCGCCGCCGCTGTCAGAGGAGACGCCGCCCCCGTGACCAGAGCCGCCACATGCCGCGCCAGCAACGGCGCGTGGCAGAACCCTCGCGAGCCCAGCCCGCCCAGCACATACAGCCCCGGCGGTCCCGGCAGCGCGCCCGTCAGAGGCATCCGGTCCGGCGTCGTCGCCCGGATCGCGGCGCGGCGCCCGGTCTGTCCGATCCGGTCCGCCAGCGACGGCAGCCGCCCGGCCAGCGCCGCCCGGTTCTTCTCGCTCGCGGCGTCGCTGACCCCGGCGGTCGTCTCGCCCCGCTCATGCGTCGCGCCGAACAGCAGCCCCTTCCCCGTCGGGACCGCATAACCGCCCCAGGCGACCGGCGCCGCCGTCACCCCTTCAACCCAGTCGGCCTGCCCGCGCACCGGTGACAGGGGCAGCGCCGTCAAGCCCGCGTTTCCCCATCCGGCGGCCAGAACGACCGCATCGGCCTGCAGCACCGTCGCCCCGTCCGCATCGACCAGCCGCCAGCCCTCGCCCGCCGGCTCCACGCGCGCGATCCGCGCCGTCACCCGTGTCACGCCCTTCAGCCAGCACTCCAGCACGACCGACCCGGCGATCACGCCCGCATCGCGCATCATCAACCCGCCGGCCTCGACCGGCTCACCCAGCCGTTGGGAACAGGCCCCGGCGTCCAGCACCGTCATCGCGCCTTCAGGCCAGATCGCCTGCGCCGCGACCTTGGCGAACCGGGCCGCGTCGCGCGGCGTCTGCTCCAGCTGAAGCACCCCCTCGGCCAGCACGGCGCCCGCCGCGCGATAGGCCGCCATCGCCGTCCGCAACGCCTGGGCGTTCAGCCCCGCGATCACCGCGTCCCCCGCATCCAGCCGCGGCGTCACCAGCGACGCCGGAAGGCCCGAAGCGCCGGCGCCGGGCGCTTCCGCCTCCACCACCGTGACCTCGGCCCCCTCGGCCGTCAGCGCCCGCGCCAGGGCGGCGCCCGCGATCCCGGCCCCGATCACCGCCACGCGCTGCGCTGCGCGTTCAGCCTCTCCGGCCCCAAAGCGCCGGGCCTCCAGCCGCTCACGCTTGCGGCCGTGCCCGGGCTTCTTCTCGACCGTGAACCCGCGCTCGGCCAGCCCCCGCCGCACCGCCCCCGCCACGGTGAAGGTCGCCAGGCGCACGTCCGGCGCCGACCGCTCCGCGATCCGGTCCATCACTGCGTCCGACCACATCTCAGGATTGGTGGAGGGCGCGAACCCATCGAGGAACCAGGCGTCGGCCCGACCGGTCCACAGTTCCAGCGCCCAGTCCACCTCGCCGATGGCCACGTCGACCGTGGCCCGGAAATCCGGCAGGTCGATGCGGTGGAAACCGGGCGTCCCGTCCGGCCACCGGGCCAGCAGCGCCTCCACGACATCCGTCAGCTCCGGCCAGGCCGACAACGCTCGCCGCGCCTCGTCCGCCGTCAGGGGATAGCCCTCGACCGTGAACACATGCAGCCGCCCGTCCGACGCCCCCTCGCGCCGCCACAGGTGCAGAAGCGCCGCGATGTTCAGCCCCGTGCCGAAGCCCAGCTCGGCCACCGTGAACCGCCTGCGTCCGGCCCAGGCTTCCGGCAGGCCGCATCCGGCCAGAAACACCGCGCGGCTCTCGGCCAGCCCGTCTTCCCTCGAGAAATAGACGTCCCCGAACCGGCCCGAACGCGGCGAACCGTCGTCGGCCCAGACCAGCAGGGGCGAGGCGTCGGGTACGGGCGGATCGGTGATCATCACGGCCCTATAGCGCACGAAAAAGGGGCCGCCGAGGCGACCCCTTCCGTCACGGACCCGAAGGTCCGCGATCAGCGTTTCAGAAGCGCTTAGTGAGCGGCTTCTTCCTTGGCGGCCGGAGCCATCGCGGCGCCTTCGGCCGGAGCGGCGGCGGCGGCGGTCGCTTCGCCGGCGGCGGCTTGCGCGTCCGTGGCGGCGGTGGTCGCCGTGGCGGCGGCGTCGGTCGCCGTTTCGGCGGCCATCGTGGCGTCGGCGGCGGCCTCGTCAGCCTTGTCGGCTTCGGCGGCGGGTTGGCAGGCGGCCAGGGCCAGAGCGGCGCCGGCGGCGGCGATCAGAGCGGTCATACGCATAGGTGAATCCTCCCATGGATCATCGGGGACTTAAGGTCCCTCAACACCGGAGGTAACGCCCGTGTGAAGCGAACCGCAAGCGAATTCTCACGCCTTCGTGATGACGATTCCGCCCGCCGCCGCGAAAGTCAGCGGGGGTCAGGGTTGCGGCGGTGGCGAGCCTGTCGATGGGCTCATGCCGGTCTTGTCCTCCGGCAGGGTCGGAGGCGGATCCGACGGTTGCATCACGCCCGTGTCACCCGCCGAAGGGACCGAATCAGTCCGGGCGGAAGGGCTGGCGGCCGGTCCGGATGTGGCTGTCGGGGCGGGCGTCACCGCCGGCGCCGGTTCGGGATCAGGCGTGGCGGGCTCGGTCTTCTGTCCGCAGGCGGCAAGGGCCAGCGCGGCGGCGACCGGGGTCAGGATGGATGATCTCATGGGGCTTCCTCCTTCAGGAGGAACACGCCGCGAAGGCCGCCGTTCCGGATCAGGCCTCTGTCGGCGCGTTGGACAGGGCCTCTTCCATCTCGGCAAAGGACGGCTGCGCGCTGGAGGGGATGTCACCGCGGCCGATCTCGACCGAGATCTGCGCCGCATTACCGTGCAGGTGGGCCACCAGCACCGACTGGATGATTTTGTAGTAGCTGGCTTCCTCGTCGACGATCGACTTCAGCCGCGCCGCGATCGGGCCGACCAGGCCATAGGCCAGGAACACGCCCATGAAGGTGCCGACCAGGGCGCCCCCGATCATGCCGCCCAGGATTTCCGGCGGCTCGGTGATCGAGCCCATGGTCTTGATGACGCCCAGCACGGCCGCGACGATGCCCAGCGCCGGCAGGGCGTCCGCCAGGTTCTGCAGCGCGTGCGGCGCTTCCAGATGCTCATGGTGGTGCTTCTCTAGCTGCTTCTCCATGGCGTCCTCGATCTGGTGCGGATCCTCGAGGTTCATGGTCATCATCCGCAGGGTGTCGCAGATGAAGTCGGTGGCGAAGTGGTCCTTCAGCACCTTGGGGTACTTCTGGAAAATCGTGCTCTCGGCGGGCTTTTCGATGTGGCTTTCCAGGGCGATCACGCCCTTGGACTTCATCGTCTTGGTCAGCTGGAACAGCAGGCCCAGCAGGTCCTTGTAATCCTGCTTCTTCCACTTCGGCCCCGCGAAGGTCTTGCCCAGTCCGCCCAGCGACGCCTTGATGGTCGTGATGGAGTTGGAGATCAGGAAGGCCGCGACGCCCGCGCCCCCGATCGCCATCAGTTCGTGCGGCGCGGCGTGCAGGATGACTTCGAACTTGCCGCCCGAGATCGCGTAGCTGCCGAACACGAGGCCGAACAGCAGGACAATGCCGATGATCTGGAACATGGGCGGGCGGAAATCCTGACGCGAGAGAGACGCCAGATATCGCCGTTAATCATTAAGGGCGGGTTGCCGCGCTCAGACAGCGAGGCGCCGCCACGAGACCTTTCCGGGAACATTCCCGGCTCCCAACGCTTTAGCGGACCTCACCTCCAGGGAGGATTCCGTGAAACTCATCACCACCGTCGCCGCCTGTTCGATGCTCGCCCTGTCCGTCGCCGCCTGCCAGCGCGAGACCGGCGGCGCCGAAGACCAGCAGAACCAGGCCGTGAACGCGGCCCAGGACCACGCAGCCGGCTTGGTCGGAACCGCCGCCGGTCCCGCCGGCGCCATGACCAGCGCCATGTTCGTCAGCAATGCGGCCATCGGCGGCATGTATGAGGTGGAAGCCGGCCGGATCGCCGCCGAGCGGTCGAAGAACCCGCGCATTCGGGCCCTGGGCCAGACCATGGTCACCGACCACGGCAAGGCCAACGAGGAGCTGAAGCCCATCGCGGCGGCCGGCAACCTCGCTGTTCCGACCGCGCTCGACGAGCGTCATCAGGGGCTGATCGACAACCTGCGCGGCGCGACGGATCAGGACTTCGACCGCGTCTATCTGCAGCAGCAGGAAGCCGCCCACAACGAGACCGTCATGCTGCTCGAGACCTACGGCCGCATGGGCGACAACGAGGGCCTGAAGGGCTGGGCCGCCAAGGCCCTGCCGGTCGTGCGCCATCACGCCGAAATGGTCGATCAGCTGGACGAGGCGAACGCCGACACGCCGAACTGACCGCCCAAGCGGGGCGGTCCGGCCTAGAACCGGTTCGATCCGTCCAGCACCGCCGCCAGCGCCGTCGTCGTCAGGCGCTGGTAGCCGTTCTTGCCGCCGCGCACGAACAGCTGGCCCGCCACCTTCTCCGGGTCGAAGCCATCGGCCACCAGATCGACCTTGCGGTATTTGAACGTGCCGGTGGTGTCCGCCGCCTTGATGAGCCGCACGAACACCGGCCGCGCATAGACCGGCAGCTCGGCTTCGGCCCAGGCGGCGAAACCGGCGGCGTCAAACTTGCCCTCGACCACCAGCGCGACCATCCCGGCCTTGCCCTCCTGATGCGGCACCGGCACGCCATAGGCGATGACCTCCTTCACGCCCGGCGCGTCGACCAGGCGCTGCTCGACCTCGGCGGTCGAGACGTTCTCGCCCTTCCAGCGGAAGGTGTCGCCGATCCGGTCGACGAAGTAGAAGTAGCCGTCGCGGTCCTGGCGCATCAGGTCGCCGGTGCGGAACCAGCGGTCGCCGGGCTTGAACACGTCGGTCAGGATCTTCTTCTCCGACGCCGCCTTGTCGGCATAGCCCGAGAAGTCGTGGCGGGTGTCGTCGCCTATCATGCCGATGGCCTCGCCCACCTCGCCCGTGGACGCCAGGCGACAGCGCCCGTCCGGTCCACGCAGGGGCTCGTCGTTCTCGTCCAGCGGGATCAGCCGGATGTTGACCTGCTTCTTGATGAACCACGGCGCCCGGCCGATGGAGCCCGCCCGGCCGTCGAAGTTGAACACCGAGACATTGCCCTCGGTGGAGCCGTAGAACTCCAGAATGTCGGGGATGGCGAAGCGGCTCTGGAACTCCTTCCACACATCGGGGCGCAGGCCGTTGCCATAGGCGAGGCGCAGCTTGTGCGCCCGCTCATCCTCATGCGGCGGACAATTGACCAGATACCGGCACAGCTCGCCGATATAGACGAACAGGGTCGCCCCCGTGGTCCGCACGTCCCCCCAGAAGGCGTTGGCCGAGAACCGCTTGCGGATCACCAGCTTGCCGCCGTTCAGCAGCGCCGGCCCGATCCCCACCAGCCCGCCGGTCGAGTGATAGAGCGGCAGGACGTTGAAGGTGACGTCCTTCTCGGTCGCCCGCGTAGCGCCGGCGAAGGCTCGCATGTATGTCCGCGCCCGCGAATGCGGCACCCGCGCCGCCTTGGGCAGGCCCGTGGTGCCGGAGGTGTAGATGTAGAGCGCGGTCGAGCGGTTGGTCAGGCCCGCGCGCCCAGACTGCGGCGGCCGCACGGACGAGGCGCCCTGCAGCGGCTTGTCCAGCCCGCGCCGGTCGCTGGTCTCGTCGCCGTCATTCAGGCCCAGCACCCACAACATCAGGTTCCGGCCGGTGAACTCGCGCGCCTCCTCGACGCGGCGCCAGTGGTCCTCGTCGACGATCACCTGCGATGCGCCCGAGATCGACAGGCAGTGGGCCAGGGCGTGGCCGGTCAGGTTGGTGTTGATGAGGGCCGTGGCCACCCCGACCTTGGAGAAGCCCATCCAGGCCGCCAGATATTCCGCCCGGTTGCCCATCACCATGGCGACCGTGTCGCCGCGCTTCAGGTTGCGCCCCCGCGCCCAGTGGCCGAACCGGTTCGCCAGACCGTCGAACGCGAGATAGGTCAGGCTGCGGCGCTCGTCCTCGACGGCGATGTTCTCGGCGAACTTGTCGACAGCCTCCTCGAGGTCGTCGCAGACCAGCACCTCGCTATCCAGCTCAATCGGCTTGATGCGCTTCAGCAGACGGCCCAGCCCGCTCGCGAACCGCACGTCGCGTCGGATGTTCGCCATCAAGCCCATGGTGTCGTCTTATCCTCTCGTGCCGTCCGTTCCTGATGGCGGCGCCGGTCTCCCGGGTCAACCGCGAGGGGAATTCACAGCCGCGTGTAGGACGCTTTGTCTCGCGACGTTGCGCCGGCGCCCCGGTGACGTTGCGTAAACCTGTGAGCGACACCGTACAATATTCATGATCCGCTTTCAGGCTAAGCTTTCGCCACACTTGGGGCGACATCAGTATATGTTGAAGGCAAAGGGCTTTTTCCCGGAACCGGGTTCGATCCAGGCTCGTTGATTGGCTCCAAGTTCAGGAGTCCGATAATGACCTATACTTATAGCGACGACCTCAAACCGCATTCGACGACCGCCACCACCGAGCCTGTCTTCACCCCCGTCTATGCCCGCAAGACGGGTGGCAAGAAGGCGGTCAAGACCTGGATGATCTTGGCCCCGGTCGGCGCGCTGGCGCTCGCCGCCGGCGCCGTGACCATGCTGATGAACCCGAAGGAGGCTGCGCCCTTCGCCGAACCGGCCGCCCCCACCTCGAGCCTCAGCACCGCCGCTCCGGTCTCGACGCCCGCCGCCCCGGCCGAAGCCGCGCCGCTGGTGATCGAGAACGCCACGGTCGAGCCCGCTGCGGCCCCGGTCGTCCGCACCCAGCGCCAGACGGCGCCCGCCCCCGCCGCTCGCCGCGCGGCTCCGGCCCAGGCGATCCCGGCGGCTGAGCCGACCCCGGCCCCGACTGGCCCGCAGCCTTACACGGGCAATCTGAATACGGCGCCGGCGACGCCCACGACCACCACCCCGACCACGCCGCCCCCCGTGGTCGTGATCCAACCCCAGGGTTAAGCCCTTCCACCCTGGGCGCCCTCCAGAGGGGCGAAGACGGCGAAGGCCCCGGATGTCCTCCCCGGGGCCTTTGTCATGTCCGCGGATCAGCTCGCCGGCGTCACGCGCCAGATCACATTGCCCACGTCGTCGGCGACCAGCAGGGCGCCCCGGGCGTCGAACTGCACCCCCACGGGCCGGCCCATGGCCTGACCCTCCTCGTTCAGGAAGCCGGTCAGCACCTTGACCGGATCGCCGTTCGGCATGCCGCCCGCGAAGGGCACGAAGATCACCTGATAACCGTTCCTCGGATTGCGGTTCCACGACCCGTGCTGGCCGACATAGGCGCCGTTGCGCAGCGCAAGCGGCATCAGCGTCCCTTCCCCGAACGTCAGCCCCAGCGACGCCGTGTGCGCCCCCAGCGCATAGTCCGGCCGGATGGCGCGGGCCACCATGTCCGGTCGCGCCGGCTCGACCCGCTCATCCACGTGATCGCCGTAATAGCTCCAGGGCCAGCCGTAGAAGGCCCTCGGCGTCACCGAGGTCATGTAGTCGGGCACCAGATCCGGCCCCAGCTCATCCCGCTCGTTGACCGACACCCACAACATGCCGCTCTCGGGGTTCCAGGCCAGCCCGACCGGGTTTCTCAGACCGGACGCATAGACCCGCCGCGCGCCCGTCGCCGGATCGATCTCCAGGATCGCCGCGCGCTCGACCTCCTCGTTCAGGCCGTTCTCGCCGACGTTGGAGTTCGACCCCACGCCCACGTACAGCCGCGACCCGTCGGCCGAGGCGACCAGGCTCTTGGTCCAGTGGTGGTTCCGCCCGGCGGGCAGGTCGGCCACCTTCACCGCCGCCGCGTCAATGTGCGTTTGGCCGATCATGTAGGGGAAGGCCACCACTGCATCAGCGTTGGCGACATAGAGGCGGTCGCCGACCAGAACCATGCCGAACGGCGACATCAGGTTCTCGATGAACGGCGTCTTCAGCTCCGCCACCCCGTCGCCGTCCGCGTCGCGCAGCAGGGTGATGCGGTTGGGGCTGGGAACCCTGGCCCCCGCCTTCTTCATGAACAGGCCCTGGAAGAACCCGCGCAAACCGCCCTCGCCCTTGCTTTCCAGCCCCTCCGGCTTGGGCGGCGCATTGGATTCCGCCACCAGGATGTCGCCGTTGGGCAGGCGGTAGAGCCAGCGCGGATGGTCCAGTCCCTCGGCGAAGGCCGCGACCCTCAGACCCGCCGCCGCGACCGGCGTCCGCCCCTCGGGCCAGCCGATGGCGTCGGCGACCTTCACCTGCGGGATCAGCGACCTCGACGGCTCCGGCAGGATCGGGTTCGGCCCGAACCCGGACTCGGGCGGCAAGGCCGCCGGCCCTCCGCACGCCGCCAGCGTCAGGGCGGCGGCTGAAACCGTCATCAGGGTGCGGATGGACATGGCGAGGCTCCAGGTCAGAAGGCGGGAAACTCAAGCCGTGACGTGTCGTAGCCCAAGGCCCGCGCCCGTGCGACCAGCCTGTCGCGCTCGGCGGGCGAGGGAACCTCACGGGTGTAGATCCACAGCTTGTCGAAGGTCGGATCGGCCGAGATGAACCAGGTGTAGGCCTCGTCGTGATCCAGCACCCAATAGTCCCAGGTGATGAAACCGGCGACATAGCGGACCCGCAGCTTGGCGTTGGTTCCGGGGTCCAGAACCTCGCCCCGCCCGCCGATGGCTTTCTCGCGCCCCTGCGGCGTGCCCACCTGACAGGTGTCGCGCACGTCCACCCGCGTCGGATTGACCACCACGTAATTCGTCGCCCCGGCCACGCATCCGTTGGTCAGGCTCATCGGCAGGCGCGCGATCTCCAGCCAGCGTCCGGAATAGAACCGCTCCAGATCCACGGCCCGCGCGGGCTGCGGCGCCCGAATATCCTCCGGTCGGGGTCCGGAGGCGCAGGCGGCGACCGCCAGAAGCATCAGCAGGGCGGCGGGACGGGGGAATTTCATGACGGCTCCGGGCGTTGACCTAACCACGAGATACGGCTCCGGTTCCCCCGGGACGCAGCGCGCCTCAAATCAGATCCTTGGGCGGCTTGATGCGCCGGAACCGCCCCTCGATCATCGAGAAGGCGCCGAAGGCGATGAACCCCAGGGCCGTCGCCGCCAGAACCCAGCCTCCGCCCGGCTGGCGCCCCACCGCATCCAGCGCCGTATCGAAGGTGGCGACGTCGCCGGGCCGGGACCGCATCCCGGCCACGACGATCAGCACCGCCAGCGGCAAATAGGCCAGACCCCGGGCGATGTATCCGGCCCGCGCCAGGGGCGCGACGCGGCGGCACACCCGCTCGGAACAGGCCAGGTATTGGGTGAAATCCTCGCGCCAGGCCCGCGACACGTTCAGCAGGCCGATCACCCCCAGCGCCACGCCCGCCGCCGCCAGCAGCCAGTGGCCGAACGGCAGGGAGGCGACCGCCTCCGCCCCGTCCCGCGCCTGTCTCAGGGCGCGGCCCTCCGGGTTGTGCGGCAGGCTTGCGGCCAGCCTGAAGGCGGTGAACGCCAGACCGGCATAGGCCAGGCCGCTGAATCCTTGGCTGAGCCGCTGCATAATCCCTTCGCGCGACCGGCCCTCATGATCGGCGTCGAACACCGCCTGAAGCATCCGCCACTGCACGAAGGCCAGCAGCCCCAGTCCCAGCACGATCAGCCAGAAGCGCCCCGTCGGCCTTTGCGCCAGCCACGCCAGCGCCCCGCCCACGCTCACCGGATCACCCGCCAGATGGATCGCCGCCGCCAGCGTCAGCGCCCCGACCGACAGATAGACCAACCCTCGCGCGCCGTATCCCGCGCGCGCCGCCAGTTCCATCCAGTGGTGGGGTTGCGGCTTCTGCAGACGTTTCTTGCCCGGCCGCGGCAGGCGTTTCAGCAGGGCGGTCAGGGGACTGGGCACGGGGTGCCTAACGCCGGATGTCGGATAATGCTCCGCCCGCGCGTCGTCCCCTTGAGGTGCGGCGGCATGACGCATATCTGCGCTTCGCCAAGGGAGGGCTTGCATGCAGCCGGTCATCGACATCGCGGGTCTGACCAAGACCTACAAATCCGGGCTTCAGGCCCTCAAGCCCATCGATCTGAAGATCGCCAAGGGCGAGATCTTCGCCCTGCTCGGCCCAAACGGCGCGGGCAAGACGACGATGATCTCCATCATCTGCGGCATCGTCACCCCCTCGACCGGGACCGTGACCGTCGACGGCCTCGACAATCAGAAAGACTATCGCGTCGTCCGCCGCCGCATCGGTCTGGTGCCGCAGGAGCTGACCACCGACGCCTTCGAGACCGTCTACAGCACCGTCAGCTTCAGTCGCGGCCTGTTCGGCCGGTCGCCCAATCCCGTCTTCATCGAGAAAGTCCTTCGCGACCTCAGCCTGTGGGACAAGAAGGACGCCAAGATCATGACCCTGTCCGGCGGCATGAAGCGCCGCGTCATGATCGCGAAGGCCCTGTCGCACGAACCCGACATCCTGTTCCTCGACGAGCCCACCGCCGGCGTCGATGTCGAGCTGCGCCGCGACATGTGGAGCCTGGTCCGGGGCCTGCGCGACAACGGCGTCACCATCATCCTGACCACCCACTACATCGAGGAAGCCGAGGAGATGGCCGACCGCGTCGGCGTCATCCTCAAGGGCGAGCTGATCCTGGTCGAAAAGACCGCCGACCTGATGAAGAAGCTGGGCAAGAAGACCCTGACGCTGCAGCTGCAGGAGCCGCTGACGGCCCTGCCCGCCGAACTGTCCGACTGGTCCCTGACCCTCAAGGCCGAGGGCAATGAGATCGAATACGTCTTCGACTCCAACGCCGAGAAGACCGGCGTCCCGTCCCTGCTGCGCCGCCTGTCCGACATCGGCGTGGCCTTCAAGGACCTCAACACGCGCCAGAGCTCGCTGGAGGACATCTTCGTCAGCCTTGTCCACGACAACGGCCGCGACAACAGCGTGAAGGGAGCGGCGTGATGGGCGTGAATGTCTGGGGCGTCTGGGCCCTCTATCGTTTCGAGATGAACCGCTTCGGCCGCACCATCTTCGGCAGCCTCATCACCCCGGTCATCACCACGGCCCTGTATTTCGTCGTCTTCGGCTCGGCCATCGGCGGGCGGATGGAGTCTGTCGAGGGCGTGCCCTACGGCGCCTTCATCGTGCCGGGTCTGGTCATGCTGTCGGTCTTCACCCAGTCGATTTTCAACGGCAGCTTCGGCATCTACTTCCCCAAATTCACCGGCACGATCTACGAGATCCTGTCGGCCCCCCTGTCGCCGCTGGAAACCGTGACCGCCTATGTCGGGGCCGCGGCGTCCAAGTCGATGCTGGTGGGGCTCGTCACCCTGGCGACCGCCGCCCTGTTCGTGCCGCTCCAGGTCCAGCACCCCTTGGCCATGATCGGCTTCCTGCTGCTGATCTCGGTGACCTTCAGTCTCTTCGGCTTCATCATCGGACTGGTCTCCCAGAGCTTCGAACAGCTGCAGTTCATCCCGATGCTGGTGGTCACCCCCCTGACCTTCCTCGGCGGCGCCTTCTACTCCATCGACATGCTGCCGCCCGCCTGGCGGACGGTGACCCTGTTCAACCCCGTGGTCTATCTGATCGACGGCTTCCGCTGGGCCTTCTACGGCGTCTCGGACGTCGGCGTCGGTGTCAGCGCCACCGCCATGGCCGCCTTCTTCCTGATCTGCCTCGGCGTGGTCGGCTGGATGTTCAAGACCGGCTATCGGTTGAAGAACTAGTCACCGGGCCGAGGGTCGGGCCACGAAACCGACCCTTTCGCTCCGCACTTAGGGAGCATGGCTTCCGACACGAATGACCCCGGGCCCCAGCCGCCGACCCCGCGCCGTCCTGTGGACTGGGGGCGAGGTCCTGCCACCGTGTTCCGCGCCGGCCCCCTGCCGTCCGCGACGCCGGCGCCCGCGCCTCGCCCGGC
>DASWYI010000040.1:0-7947 GCA_036405055.1 Brevundimonas sp. | reverse complement strand
AGCGGGCCCTGCGCGCCGCCGCCTCCGCCGGTCGCGCCGCCACCACGCGCCAGGCCATCGACGCCGCCCGCGCCGCCATGACCGCCCCCGCCGCCGAGGCGCCCGCCCGTTCCGGCTTCGGCCTGAAGCGCGGCGGCAAGTCCAAGCTGCAGGAGCGTCTGGACAAGCAGGCGTCCAGGGACGGATCGACGGTGCGCAAGGCGCTGACCGCCTCGGCCGTGGCCGTGGCCGTGACCGGCGGCGCCTACGCCTATTCCGAGGTCATGGGCTACACCCTGCCGCTGCCGGACTTCGGCGACGAAACCGCGGCCCAGCCCATCGCGGCCCTGGCGACGACCCCGACGGCGAGCCCGGCCGAGATTCAGGCGCTCTACGACAAGGCGGTCACCGAGATCGAGGCCGACGACGCCCAGGGCATGGAGACCATGAAGCAGGCGGCGACGGCGGGCTCGACCCCGGCGCAGCTCTATCTGCTCGGCCTGTTCGAAAGCGGCCAGTCGGACCTGAAGCCCGAAGAGGCCCGCGCCTTCGCCCGTCAGGCGGCCGAGGCGCAGGATCCGAAGGGCATGCATGCCTACGCCATGTATCTGTTCGACGGCATCGGCGGCGCCCGCAACCGCACGGAGGCTTTGGACTGGCTGCTGAAGGCGGCCGAGCGCGGCCTGATCGACAGCCAGTACAATGTCGCCAAGCTGTATGAGAACGGCGACGTGGGCATTCCGGTGAACCTGGCCGACGCCTACAAATGGTATCTGATCGCCTCGCGGTCGGGCGACCCGGACGCGCAGGAGGCTGTGCAGCGCCTGGGCCCGCAGGTGCCGGCCGCGGGCCGCACGGCCGCGCGCAAGGCCGCCGACGCCTTCGCCGCCGAGCCGCTGGGCTGAGGCGCCGACTAACCGATTGCGAGCATCGGGTGGCGGGGCGCCGCCCGGGCCGCTAAAGACCCGTCGTCGCCTGTTCGGCGCCTTGCCTCTTGTTCCAGCCGAAGGCGCGTCCTTTGGATATCTATCTGCCGATCGCCGAGGTTTCGGTGAACTGGCCGACCCTGCTTCTGCTGGGCGCGGTGGTCGGATTCGTGTCCGGTCTGTTCGGCATCGGCGGCGGCTTCCTGATGGCGCCGATCCTGGTGTTCATGGGCATCCCGCCGACGGTGGCCGTGGCCAGCCAGGCCAGCCACGTGGTGGCCTCTTCGACCTCGGGCGTCATCAGCTATTCCAGCCAGGGGGCGGTCGATTACCGCATGGGCGGGATCATGGCCCTGGGCGGCGCCATCGGAGCCCTGGTGGGGGTCGAGCTGTTCCGCCTGCTGCGGCTGCTGGGTCAGGCGGATCTGGTGGTGGCGGTGTCCTACCTCGTCTTCCTCGGCGCGATCGGTTCACTGATGCTGCGCGAAAGCCTGACCCAGATCGTGATGCGGGCCAAGGGCGTGACCCCGCCGCGCAAGGAGCGGCGCCGACCCCTGTGGCTCTATGGCCTGCCGTGGAAGGTGCGGTTCCCGAAATCGGGGCTCTACATCAGCGCCATTCCGCCGCTGGCGCTGGGCGTGTTCGCGGGCGTGCTGTCGGCCATCATGGGGGTGGGCGGCGGCTTCATCCTGGTGCCGGCCATGCTCTATGTGCTGCGGATGAAGGCCGGCGTGGTGGTGGGCACCAGCCTGTTCCAGATCATCATCACCACGGCCATCACCACCATCCTGCAGGCCGGACGCAACCAGACCGTGGACGTCGTGCTGTCGTCCCTGCTGCTGTTCGGCGGGGTCATCGGCGCCCAGTACGGCGCGCGGCTGTCGGCGCGGTTCCGGGGCGAGGTGCTGCGGGCCGCGCTGGCGGTGATCGTGCTGATCGTGGCCCTGCAGATGGGGTCGGACCTGTTCGTGCGCCCCGGCGACATGTTCGCCCTGGCCCCGGGGATCGCGGACTGATGCTTCAGGCCCTGCCTCCTCCGCCGCCCGCCGCCGAGGCGCCGATGATCGCGGCGCCGGAACGGTCCGCCGCCACGACAGGCGAGGCGCGGATCGCCGCCGCCCTGACCGACGCGCGGGTGAGGGTCGACTCCAGCTTCCGCGGCGCCTCGATCGTGCTCTACGGCGCTGTGTTCAATCCGACGGACGCCCCGGCCGATGTGGTGGTGGTGGTGCGCGGCCCGGACGGCCCGGTGCGTCTGGTGCGCAAGACGCGGCAGGCCGGGGTGTGGCTGAACAGCCGGCCGGTGCTGTTCGAGGGCGCGCCCGGCTTCTACATGACCGCCTCGACCCGGCCGCTGAACGACATCGCCAATTTCGGCGAGCTGCGCCGGCTGGGGGTCGGGGTCGATCACCTCCGCATCGCCGCGCCGCAGGAGACCCGCACGGTCACCCGCTATGGCGTGCGGGACGTGGTGGTCAGCCGGCTGGGCGAGGACTACCTGGAATGGCGCCGCGCCGTGATCCGGCTGCGCGAGGCGGCGGCGCTCTACAACACGGATCCGGAAGGCGTGGAGTTCGTCGACAGGGGCCTGTTCCGGGCCGAGGTCGAGCTGCCCGCCGTGGCCCCGACGGGCCAGTATTACGCCGAGGTCTGGCTGTTCCAGGACGGCCAGCCGGTGTCGGTTTCCAACCTGACCCTGACGGTCGAGAAGGTCGGGATCGAGCGCGACATCTACGAGTTCGCCCACCGGCGGCCGTGGACATACGGCCTGCTGTGCGTGCTGCTGGCGGCCCTGACGGGCTGGACCGCGAGCCGGGTGTTCCGGCGGACCTAGCTGGCCGCGAACTCGCTGAGGGCGTCGAGAACGGCGCGGTTCTGGTCCTCGGTTCCCACGGTGATGCGCAGGCAGTCGTGCAGCCCGTAGCCGCCGACCGGGCGGACGATGATGCCTTTTGAGTTCAGATAGTCGTTGGCGGCGCCGGCCTGGGCCGCGTCGCGGAAGCGGACGAGGACGAAGTTCCCGGCCGAGGGGAAGACGTCGAAGCCGAAGCCCTTGATCGCCTGGGTCAGACGCGGACGCCAGGTTTCGACCAGCTCGCGAGAGGCTTTCTGGTGCGCCTCGTCGCCCAGGGCGGCGACGGCGGCATCGAGGCCGGGCACCGAGACGTTGAACGGCAGACGGATGCGGTCGACGGCTTCGGCCACCTTCAGCGGCGCATAGCCGAAGCCGATGCGCAGGCCGCCGAGGCCGTGGATCTTGGAGAAGGTCCGGGTGACGACGATGTTGGCGGCGTCGCGGGCGAGGGGGAAGCTGGTCTCCCAGTCGGGGGCGGTGACGAACTCGGCATAGGCCTCGTCGATGACCAGCAGGACATGGGGCGGCAGGCCGGCGTGGAGACGGCGCGTCTCCTCGGCGGTGTTGTAGCTGCCGGTCGGGTTGGACGGGCTGGAGATGTAGACCAGCTTCGTCCGCTCATCGACCTGTTCG
The DNA here is from genome assembly GCA_036405055.1 of Brevundimonas sp. Taxonomy (GTDB): domain Bacteria; phylum Pseudomonadota; class Alphaproteobacteria; order Caulobacterales; family Caulobacteraceae; genus Brevundimonas. The sequence goes on along the minus strand of DASWYI010000040.1, from coordinate 4,554 downwards.
AGGATGGCCTCGACCTCGGCCTTGAAGCCCGGCTCCGGGGCCAGCTTGACCGAGGCCTGGTTGGCTTTCGCCGAGATGCGGTAGGCGAGGAAGCCGTACTGGCCGGTGACGATGTTGTCGCCAGGCGTCAGGTAGCACTGGTTCAGCAGGGCGAAGACCTCGTCCGAGCCGTTGCCGAAGATCAGGCGCTCGGGTTCGAGGTTGTGATGGGCGGCGACCGCGTCGCGCAGCTTCGACGCGCGGCCGTCGGGATACATGTGGATATGGGTCGAGGCGGCCAGGAAGGCTTCGCGCGCCTTTTCACCGGCGCCGAGCGCGTTCTCGTTGGACGACAGCTTCATCGGCTCGGCCACGCCGTCGATGCGCGACTTGCCGCCGACGTAGGGGGCGATGTCGAGGATTCCGGGCTTGGCCCGAGGTCCAAGAATTGGGGGCGCGTCAGTCATGAAGGCTGCTTTCAGAACAGGGGGGCGGCGCCGATGACGCCGTTCAGGGCGCCTGGGGCGGACGCCAGCCGGGGGTCTTCGGCCTGCACATAGCCCGCCAGTGCGAACAGCTTCAAGCCGCCCGCCGCCGCGAGCAGGCTGGCGGCGAGACCGGCGTCAGACAAGCCGGCGATGATGCGGGCGTCGGACCAGGCGCTGTCGGTGACCCAGAAGGTGCGGTCGTCGCCGGTCGGGCCGGGTTGTGACCGGGCGACCAGCAGGGCGTGCGGGCGGCCGTGGCGGTCGTCCGGCAGGGCGGCGACGACGCGCAGGTCCGGCGCGGCCAGCAGCCGGCCCCACCAGGCGCCGGCCGAGATGTCGATCAGGGCGCGGCCGGTTTTGAGCGCAGCGGCCGGGTCAGCGGCGCGGCCGTAGCCGAGGCCGAAGCGGTCGGCGGCGAGGGCTTCGGACAGGGGGCCGTGGACGGTCAGGGCGGACGCCGTGGCGGCCTCGATCCGGCCCAGCAGGGCGCGGACGGTGGCGCGGGATGTGGTGGGGATGTCGGCCAGCAGCGCACGCAAGGCGATGGCGTCCGCGTCGGGACCGCTGCGTGATCCGGCGGCGATGCGGGCGGCGACGGCGTCAGCCACCGCGCGGTCCAGCGCCAGACGCGCCTCGTCCTCCGGCGGCTCGACCAGCATCAGAACAGCTTCGGCGCCGGAGCCAGGGCGAACGGCCCCAGCCAGGTGCGGCCGTCGCGGAACTGGACAGTCAGGTCGAGGTCGCGGTTGCCGCCCGCGGTGACGACGGCGGCGCCGGCCGCGCCCGCGCGGTTGACGGCGCCTGACTGCGACCGGGCGAGGCCGGAGATGGCGGCGGCGGGCTTGACCGCCTTCAGCGACACCTGCCCTTCAAGACGGCCGTCGGCCCGGGTCACGAGCGCCTCGCTGGCGAACGCGGCGCGGCTTTCGCCCGTCGATATCTCGCCGCGCACATGGGTGAAGCGGCCGCCTGCGCGGCTCCAGGCGGAGAAGATTCCGGCGGTGTCGGCGCCCTTCAGGGCGGCGGCGTCCTCGATCACGCCCTCGAGGGTCAGGCCCAGGGTTCCGTCGCCGGTCATGCCCTCGACGGGGCCGCCCGCACGGCCGCGGGCCCCGTCGATGTAGAAGCGGACATCGAGGTCGTCGGCCGAGGCGGCGTTGGCGCGGGTTTCGAAGGTGATGCGTTCGGCGCGGCTGAGCGGGAAGGCCTCCGCGCCCGGTTGCGGCGTGAAGACGGGCTTCGCCAGTTCGAACGCCATTCGGGGAAAACGTTGCGTCAGGCCGCTGACGCTGAAGCGCAGGGCGGGGCCGGCGACGGCGATCCGGCCCTTTGCGCCGCGCTCGAGCGTCAGGCCGTCCGGCGCGACCACGACCCAGCGGTCCGGGTTGTAGGCGGCGGCCTCGGCGACCAGCTGCGGCGCGGCGATCCCCTGTCCGGAGGGCGCGAGGATGCGCGGATTGCCGGCGGCCAGTCGGACACGGAAGGGCCAGCCGCTGGTGGAGACCTCGCCCAGATCCACGGTCCAGCCTGCCTGACGCATCGCCTCGGCCTGGGTCTGCAGCCGGGTCTCGACCTGACCGACCAGATAGAACCACCAGACGGTCCAGGCGGCGAGCAGCAGCCCGGCGATCAGGAAGGGGCCCAGAAGGCCCCGGCGGCTGTGGCGGACGGCGTCGGTCATCGGCGACATATGGACAAGGCCGGGGTCGGCTCCAAGCCCTTTCGGAACGGAGGCCAAGCCGCCGCCGTTCTTCTGGCTGGCGAGGGCGGCGCAGACGGAGACGAACCATGGCGACGCAGGAACTGCATCGGGGCCGGCTGATCGATCACGTGCAACTGGTGGTGAAGGACATGGCCGCCAGCCGCCGCTTTTATGAGGCGGTGTTCAGGGCGGTGGGCCGCGAGATCGGCGGTGAGGGCGAGGACTATTTCTGGTGCGACGAACTGTTCGTGTCGTCGGCGGACAGCGCGGCGGCGCAAGGCAAGCTGACCGGCCGCACGCATCTGGCGTTTCAGGCGGCGGACCGGGCCGAGGTGGAGGCCTTCCACAAGGCCGGGCTGGCGGCGGGCGGGCGCGATAACGGCGCCCCGGGCGAACGGCCCTATCACCCCGGCTACTACGCCGCCTTCCTGACCGACCCGGACGGCAACAACATCGAGGCGGTGTTCCACGGCGAGGCCGAGCGATCGGCGGAGAGTGTGGTCCTCCGGTTCTGACGACGTTCAGAGGTCAATTATTACATCTTCAGGTTGCACGACTCTCTCACAGGCGTAACGTCGATTTTTGACGGCGACGCCGTCGGCATCGGGAGAGAGACATGTCTGTTTGGAGGATGAGGTTCGGACTTGCGGCGGCCGCCGTGCTGACGCTGTCCATCAGCCTGCCGGCGGGACCCGCTGAAGCGCAGGTGACCTATGGGCCCTGGCGGCGGACCAGCGACTGCCGTCTGGCCCGGACGCACTCGGGGATTGGTGGAACGCAGCTGCCGCGCGCATCCGCGGGCGTCACGCAAGAATGTGTCTGGGTGCGCGATGTGACCAGTTGCCCCCGGATACGCGATCGCTTGCGGCATCCCATCCAGTGCTCGACGCGCCGTCAGAGCCAGCGCAGCATCCTCGAACCTCGGTCCTGACGTCGCCCTGCTAGTCCAGGAACCCGGCGACCGTTTCCACCGCCTCGGCCAGGCCCATGCGCTGGACCTCGGCGCCGGGGGGCAGGCCGGCGAACAGGCGGGTGGGGCAGGCGGCGTCGAGCATGACGAAGACGCCCTTGTCGTCGGCGCGGCGGATCAAACGGCCGAAGGCCTGGCTGATGCGGGCGCGGGCCAGGGCGTCGTCGTAGCTGCGGCCAGCCGAACCTGAACCGCCGAACACGTCACGCCGGGCCTTGTGCAGAATGTCGGGGCGGGGCCAGGGGACGCGGTCGAAGGCGAGCAGGCGCAAGGAACGGCCCGGCACATCGACGCCGTCGCGCACCGCGTCTGTGCCCAGCAGGCAGCTGTCCTGTTCGGCGCGGAAGACATCGACCAGGGCGCCGACTTCCAGCGGATCGACGTGCTGGGCGTAGAGAGGGATGCCGGCTTTCGCGAGGTCGGGCCCGAGCCGCTCATAGACGGTCTTCAACCGGCGGATGGCGGTGAACAGGCCCAGCCCCCCGCCGCCCGAGGCGAGGAACAGCTCGCGCATGGCCGCCGCGATCTGGCGCGGGTCGTCCTTGACCAGGTCGTTGACGACGATGACGCGGGCGTTCGAGGCATAGTCGAACGGGCTTTCGACCTTCAGCGTCCGGGCCGGCTGGATCAGGCGGGCGGCGCCGGTGCGTGAGCGGGCGAGGCTGAAGGGGTCGTCGTGGGTGGCGTCCGACAGGGTGGCCGAGGTCACCAGCACGCCGTGGGCCGGCACGATCACCGCCGCCTCCAGAGGGATGGTCGGATCGATCCAGTGGCGGCGCAGCGCCACGTCGTGGATGCGGCCGAAGGCGGCCTCTGCCGACAGCCAGTCGACGAAATCAGGGTCGGGCTCGCCGGTGTCGACATCCAGCGCCGCCAGCATGGAACGCCAGCCGGGCAGGGTCATGCGGGCGCGGCGGTCGAGGCCGCGCAGGGCGCCCTCGATGCGAGCGCGGGACGAGGGTTCGAGCTCCGCCGCCTCGTCGTCGAGGATGTCCTCGAGGTGACGCGACAGGGCCAGCAGCGGCGCCTCGACGGCGGCCAAGGCTTTTGCCGCCTCGCGGGCGGTTTCCAGCACAGGGTCGGTGACGGGGCGGAGCGAGCACTCCATGCCGAACTCGGCGCCAGATCCGGGGGCTGCCTCGCTGGTGCGGGCGCGCAGCTGTTCGAGGGCGGCGACGAGGAAGCGTTCGATCGGGCCGACGGGGTTCACCTCGCCCGACGCCGGGGCGATGCGGGCGGCGACGGACTCTCCGGGCAGTTGGGCCGCCGCGCGGATGGCGTCGTTCAGGGCTTGGGTCGCCGCCTCGTTGTCGGCGCAGAGGTCGCCGAGCCGCTGCTCCAGCCCGCGTCCGCGCCGGCCGCGCCCCTCCGGTCCACGTATCCAGCGGCGCAGCTCGGCCGCCTCCTGACCCGAC
>DASWYI010000039.1:0-84744 GCA_036405055.1 Brevundimonas sp. | reverse complement strand
CCCGCAAAACGGAGACTCCTCATGGAGATACGCGAAGGGCTCACCTTCGACGATGTTTTGCTGGAACCCGGCCCGTCAGAGATCATGCCCGCCGACGCGGACGTCTCGACGAAGCTCACCCGCGACATCCGGTTGAACATCCCGCTGGTCTCGTCCGCCATGGACACGGTGACCGAAAGTCGGCTGGCCATCGCCATGGCCCAGGCTGGCGGGCTCGGGGTGCTGCACCGCAATCTGACGGTCGAGGAACAGGCCGAACAGGTGCGCCAGGTGACGCGCTACGAGAGCGGCATGGTGGTCAATCCGGTGACAGTCAGCCCGGATACGACGCTGGGCGAGGTCCGCTCCATCGTGGCCCGGAAGAAGATCACCGGCTTCCCGGTCGTCGATCCCAGGTCGGGCAAGCTGGTCGGCATGCTGACCAACCGCGACATGCGCTTCGAGAGCGATCCGGCGATCAAGGCCTCGGCCCTGATGACCACCGGCGATCTGGTGACCATGCGCGAGGGCGCGGGCCGCGAGGCCGCCCGCGACCTGCTGCGCACCCGCAAGATCGAGCGCGTCATCGTCGTCGACGAGGACTATCGCGCCGTCGGTCTGGTGACGATGAAGGACATCGAAAAGGCCCAGGCCTTCCCCAACGCCGCCAAGGACGATCAGGGCCGGCTGCTGGTCGGGGCGGCCTCGACCGTGGGCGACGCGGGCTATGAGCGGTCGATGGCGCTGGCCGACGCCGGGGCCGACGTGGTGGTGATCGACACCGCCCACGGCCACTCTGTTCAGGTCAGCCGCGCGGTCGAGCGGATCAAGAAGGAGTCCAACCGGCTGCAGATCATCGCCGGCAATGTGGCGACCTATGACGCCGCGCGGGCCCTGATCGACGCGGGCGCGGATGCGGTGAAGGTCGGCATCGGCCCGGGCAGCATCTGCACCACCCGCATCGTCGCGGGCGTGGGCGTGCCACAGCTGACGGCCATCATGGAGGCGGTGCGGGCGGCCAAGGGTTCGGGCGCGCCGGTCATCGCCGACGGCGGGATCAAATATTCGGGCGATCTGGCCAAGGCCATCGCGGCGGGCGCCTCGGTCGCCATGATGGGCTCGATGTTCGCCGGCACGGACGAAAGCCCCGGCGAGGTCTTCCTGTATCAGGGCCGGACCTACAAGTCGTACCGCGGCATGGGCTCGGTAGGCGCCATGGGCGCCGGCAGCGCCGACCGCTACTTCCAGAAGGAAGTGGAGGACACCCAAAAGCTGGTGCCCGAGGGCATCGAGGGCCAGACCCCCTACAAGGGTCCGATCGGGCCGGTGCTGCACCAGATGGTCGGCGGCCTGCGGGCGGCCATGGGATACGTCGGCGCCGCGACCATCGCCGATTTCCAGGAACGGGCGCGCTTCGTGCGCATCACCGGAGCGGGCCTGCGCGAAAGCCATGTCCACGACGTGATGATCACGCGCGAGGCGCCGAACTATCGTCAAGGCTGAGCGGGGAGGCTCAACACTATGGATATGACGCCTGAGTTCATCATGTTGGCCTTCACCCTGATCCTGGCCATCGTCCAGATCCTGTGGGCCGCCGGGGCGCGGACCTCGGAGCTGGGGCTGAAGTGGAACGCCGGGCCGCGCGACGGTGAAACGCCGCCGCCGGGCAAGCTGTCGGGCCGCCTGATCCGGGCCCAGGCCAATCTGTTCGAGACTCTGCCGATCTTCGCCGCCGCCGTCATCATGGCGCATATCGCCGGTAAAGACGGTCAGATGCTGACGTTCGTCGGCACGCACCTGTACTTCTTCGGCCGCGTTTTCTACCTGCCGCTCTATGCCTTCGGCGTGTCCTACCTGCGTTCGCTGGCCTGGGTCGTGTCGCTGGCCGGACTGGTGATGGTCATCGCCGCCCTGTTCGTCTGATCGAGACCCCGTGACCCCATCCGCTCGCCTCGCCGCCGCCGCGTCCGTTCTGGACTCCATCGCCCAGGGACGGGCCCAGGCCGAGGTCGTGCTGAAGGCCTGGGGCGCCGCTAACCGATACGCCGGGTCCAAGGACCGCCGGGCCATCGCCGACCGCGTCTACAAGGTGCTGCGCGCACGCGGGCGGCTGGTCTGGGCCATGGGCGGGCGCGAGGACGGGCGGGCGCTGGTGATCGGCTCGCTGAGCCTGATCGACGGCCTGTCGCTGGACGAGATCGAGGCGCTGCACAGCGGCGACGGCTATGGCCCCCGGCCGCTGTCCAAGCAGGAGCGGTCGCGGATCACGGCGGGCGAGGGCGATCTGCCCGGCTGGGTGGCCGCCGGCCTGCCCGAGTTCGTGGTCGAGGATTTCAAGGCCACCTTCGGGGACCGCTGGGCGGAAGAGGCCCGCGAGCTGATGGCGCCGCGCGCGCCCATCGACCTGCGGGTCAACGGCCTGACCGCCACGGTGGATGAGGTCGAGGCCGAACTGCGCGCCGCCGGATTGTCGCCCGAGCGGACCCCCTGGTCGGAATGGGGCCTGCGTCTGCCCAGCGAGCCGCCGCCGAACATTCAGGTGCTGGATGGCTTCAAGGCCGGACGGTTCGAGATTCAGGACGAAGGCAGTCAGGTCGTGTCGTGGCTGGCCGGCGCGGCGCCCGGCATGACGGTGGTCGATTACTGCGCGGGCGGGGGCGGCAAGACGCTGGCTCTGGCCCAGGCCATGGGCCTTGGTGGTCCTTCCCCCCTCGCGGGGGAAGGTGGCTCGCGGAGCGAGACGGATGGGGGGGCTGTCGGCCACACCTCAGACGCTGACCGTTCGACAGACGATCCGTGGAAACAGCAACCCCATCCGAGCGGCTCCGCCGCCCACCTTCCCCCGCGAGGGGGGAAGGGAATTCTTGTGGCCTGTGACGTGGTGCAGAAGCGGCTGGACAACATCCGGCCCCGGCTGGCACGGGCGGGCGTTGACGCCGACCTGCGGCTGCTGGGCCAGAACGGCGGCGGGGTCGAGGAATTCAACGACGCGGCCGATCTGGTCTTCGTCGATGCGCCCTGCAGCGGATCGGGCACCTGGCGGCGTCGGCCCGAGGACGCCTGGCGGCTGAAGCCGGAGGAGGTCGAGCGGCTGCATGGCCTGCAGGTGCGGATTCTGGGTCAGGCGGCGCAGCTGGTGAAGCCGGGCGGGCGGCTGGTCTATGTCACCTGCTCGATGCTGACGGCCGAGAACGAGGCGACAACGGCGGCGTTCGAAGCGGCCCATCCGGGGTTCAGCCCGGTCGCCGTGACGGGGCCGCTGGCCGAACGGGCCGACGGGCATCGCCTGAGGATGTCGCCGGGATCGACCAACACCGACGGCTTCTTCGTCGCTCTGTACGAGCGAACCGCATGAGCGAGGGCTGGAGCCTGACCCGCCTCGGGCCGGTCACGGCTCTGTGCGTCATGGCGACGGAGCACGAATACGGCCCGGCGTTGCGGGCGCGGATCCAGCCGCTGATCACCGGCGTCGGCCCGGTGGAGGCGGCGGTGGAGACCACGGCGGCGCTGGCGCAGCTGGCGCAGGCGGACGCCCTGCCGGACCTGATCATCTCGCTGGGGTCGGGCGGATCGCAAACGCTGGATCACGGCCGCATCTACTGGATCGACGAGGTCGCCTATCGCGACATGGACGCGACGGCGCTGGGCTTTGCGCCGGGCGTGACGCCGTTCCTTGGCATGGACGCCAGCATCACCTTGGCCAGCGGGCCGCAGGGCCAGCCCTATGCGCGGCTGGCGACGGGCGCGTCGGTCGTCTCGGGCGAGGCCTATGATGCCATCGACGCTGACATGGTGGACATGGAGACATACGCCGTCGTGCGCGCCGCCGCGCGGTTCGGCATCCCGGTGATCGGCGTGCGCGGGGTTTCGGACGGCAAGGCCGATCTGACCGTGCTGGAAGACTGGACCCGGACGCTCGGCGTCATTGATCAGGGTCTGGCCGAGGCGCTGGACCTGCTGGAAAGCGAACTCATTCGGCTGACCGCCGCCCCTTCAGACCTCTCGCCGGAGACCGCATGACCGCCGCTACTCACCAGAAGGTCCTGATCGTCGATTTCGGCAGCCAGGTGACCCAGCTGATCGCGCGGCGTCTGCGCGAGGCCAGTGTCTATTGCGAGATCCATCCCTACGCCAAGGCGGAGGCGGCGCTGGCGGCCATGAAGCCGGCGGCGATCATCCTGTCGGGCGGCCCCGAGAGCGTGCACGAGGAGGGCAGCCCCCGGGCGCCGCAGGGCGTGTTCGAGGCGGGCGTGCCGGTGCTGGGCATCTGCTACGGCGAGATGACCATGTGCGAGCAGCTGGGCGGCAAGGTCGAGGGCGGCCATTCGCGCGAGTTCGGCCGGGCAGAGATCACGGTGCGGAAGTCGTCGCCTCTGCTGGCCGGTCTGGCGGCGGTCGGTGAGGACGAGGCCGTGTGGATGAGCCACGGCGACAAGATCGTCGCCATCCCGCCGGGCTTCGACGCCGTGGCCACCTCGGAAGGCTCGCCCTATGCCGTGATCGCCGATGAGGAACGCCGGTTCTATGGCGTGCAGTTCCACCCGGAGGTGATGCACACCCCGCGCGGCCATCAGATGCTGAAGAACTTCACCCATGGCATCGCGGGCCTGTCCGGCGACTGGACCATGGCGGCCTATCGCGACGAGAAGATCGCCCAGATCCGCGAGCAGGTCGGGTCGGCCAAGGTCATCTGTGGTCTGTCGGGCGGGGTGGACTCGTCAGTCGCGGCGGTGCTGATCCACGAGGCCATCGGCGACCAGCTGACCTGCGTGTTCGTGGACACCGGCCTGCTACGCAAGGACGAGGCCAAGCAGGTCACCCAGCTGTTCCGGGAACACTACAACATCCCGCTGATCCACGTTGATGCGTCGGAGGAATTTCTCGGTCAGCTGGCGGGCCAGTCGGACCCGGAGACCAAGCGCAAGACCATCGGCCGGGTGTTCATCGAGGTGTTCGACCGCGAGGCCGGCAAGATCGAGGGCGCCGAGTTCCTGGCCCAGGGGACGCTGTATCCCGACGTGATCGAGAGCGTGTCGTCGTCCAGCGGCAAGGCCCATGTGATCAAGAGCCACCACAACGTCGGCGGCCTGCCGGACTATATGAAGCTGAAGCTGGTCGAGCCGCTGCGCGAGCTGTTCAAGGACGAGGTGCGGGCTCTGGGCCGTGAGCTGGGCCTGACCGACGCCTTCGTGGGGCGCCATCCGTTCCCGGGGCCGGGCCTGGCCATCCGCATCCCCGGCGAGATCACGCCCGACGCGGTGGAGACCCTGCAACAGGCCGACGCGATCTATCTGGAGGAAATCCGCAAGGCGGGCCTCTACGACAAGATCTGGCAGGCGTTCGCGGTGCTGCTTCCGGTGAAGACGGTGGGCGTCATGGGTGACGCCCGGACCTATGAGAAGGTGCTGGCGCTGCGCGCCGTGACATCCACCGACGGCATGACGGCTGACTTCTTCGAGTTCCCTTGGGACGTGCTGGGCCGGTGCGCCACACGGATCGTCAATGAGGTGCGGGGCGTGAACCGCGTGGTCTATGACGTGACGTCCAAGCCGCCGGGGACCATCGAGTGGGAATGACCGCCTAGAGGTAGGGTCCCCACATGATGACGACGGTTCCGAAAACCCCGATTGCCGTGAAAGCGGCGGCCGCGAACACCACGACGGCGGTGAAGACCTTCAGGATGCCGCTCGTGCTGCGTCCGGCGGCGAAGTAAAGCTCCAGCAGGGCCAGAGGGATCAGGTAGCTGCCGAAGGTCAGCACCACGTCGGCAGGGCCGGACAGGCTGTCGGTCATGCCGACGGGACCCTGGTTCACCAGAACCCAGCCCATGATTCCGACCCTGAGGAACCAGACGCCGCTGACCACCATGAAGGTGCGCATGGCCCACAGGCGGTGCTGATCGAAGCGCCGCCTGATCGCGTGCCGCCACGCCATGCCGGCGAAGATCAGGATCAGGACGCCGTCCAGCAGGATGGCGGCTGAGGAGACAGCCGACAGGGACGTGCCCCGCACGAGGGTCAGCCAGGCGCCGCTCAAGGCCATGAAGACGCCGATGACGATGAAGGTCCGGCCGGTCCAGCGGTGCAGCCGGGGCAGGGCCTGTCGCAGGGCGGGGATGAGCTGCATCAGGCCCGCGAGCGTCACGACCGAGGCCAGAAGCACATGCGCGGCGAAGACGAGGTTGCCCGTGTCGTCGCCCGCGATGTAGCCGTCGATCAGGGGCTTGTCGTTCCAGGCGGCAAGATTCCCCCGCACTGTCCGCACGCCATAGAAGGCGAGGATGAAGCCGATGAACGCCGCCTGGCCGATGGCGGCGACGACGAACCAGCTGACGCCGGACCAGCGCAGCATTCCGGCGGTGGCCGCCCGGCGGGCGGGCGATGAAGGCGATTGCGACATGGGATCTCCAGACAGTGTGAAACCTGATGGCCCGGACAGATGCGCGGTCCGGGCGGGCGGTCTCGTCGATTTGGAATTCGGCCAGATTTTCTTTTTGCGCCGTGCTGTCAGGCGACTGGACACCGGGAAGGGCGCGGGTCAGGCTTTTGAGGGAAGGGAGCCCATGGCGATGACTGCGGCGTTCGGCTCGGCCGGAACACGGATGCGAGGGCTGATGAGCCGCCCGGGAGGGCGGTTGCAGACCTATGCCGCGATCGCGACGCTGTCCTTCGTCTGCTACATTTTCGACCGGTTGTTCGATGGCGGCGTGTCGGTTCTGTTCGCCATGGTCGGCGTCGGCGCCTGCGGCTGGTCGTGGCTGCTGGCGCGCGCGCTGTTCGATCCGGCCAGGCATGACGCCTGGTGGCCGCGCGTTTTCGCCCTGATCGTCGTGACGACGGGCGCGGTCTCGGTTCTGGCCACGACAGGCCTCGTCGGACGCATCGCGGACAGCGCCTATGCCCTGGGCGGCTCGGCCACCCTGATGCTGACGTTCGTCGAGCCGTTCACCGGCTATCGGCGGGATCTGCCGACGGCCGAGAAGCGGTTCCGGTTCAGCTTTCTGGCGGCCTACGCCTTGCTGGTGGCCGTCTCGGTGCTTGCGCTGGGGGCGGCCGAGACACGGGCGTGGGACGATCTGGTCCGGGGCGTGTGCGCGATCCTGGGGCTGGGCGCGGCGCTGGCCGCCGTGCGGTTCCGCCTGCGTCACCCGCTTGCGGAGGCGCCGTCGCGAGCCACGCGCCGCGCCGCGACAGTCGAGGACAGGGACCTCGCGGATCGTCTGTTGCGGCTGATCCGGGAGGATGACATCGACATCGATCCCGAACTCAGGATCGGCGACGTCGCCGCGCGGCTGGGCGCGCCCGAGCACAAGGTTTCCCAGTGCATCAGCGGGGTGCTGGGCTTTGCCAACTTCAACCGGCTGATCAATCATCACCGCATCGAGCGAGCAAAGCGGCTGCTCGCCGCCGCCGATGGGCCGCAGTCGATCCTGGACGTGGCGTTCGACTGCGGCTTCGGATCGGTGGGACCGTTCAACCGCGCCTTCAAGGCGGAGGTCGGAATGACGCCCCGCGCCTATCGCAGCCGGGCTCGCGAGGGCGGGCCGGGCCTCGCCTGACGGTCAGGCGGGAGCGGTCACTGTTCAGCGGAGCCTTGCACGGCCGGGCCGATCAGAGGAGCCGAGATCAACTCATCAAGGAACAGGCTCCCGAGCTCCGAGCGCGAATTGACCCCTGCCTTCTGGTAGACGCGCGCGAGTTGCGCCCGCACCGTTCCTGGCGCCGCCTTTCGGATCCTGGCGATTTCGGCGATGTCGCATCCCTTGAGCGCGAAGACGGCCACGTCGGTCTCCGCCGGAGTGAGCGCCCATTCCCTGGCCTGTGCCGCAATCACTTCGCCGAGGGCGCCGGCCGCGACCGCCAATGCCGCGCTTTTTCTGCGATCCGCTGCGAGAAGGCCGGCAAGTTGGTGCAGGCCCATCGCGACACCGGCCAGAAGACCCAGCGCTGCAAACGCCTCGATCGCAACATGGGTGCTCAGGCCTCCAGTCGCCCAATCACCGGCCGCATCGGCGATGAAGAATACGACCGCCATGGACTGCAGCACCACCACGCCGGCGACGAAGCCGGCGTGGCGCTCAGGCCTGACGGGATGATTGCGGCTCATTCCCGCTGCCGGCGGCTGCGCCGGCCAGGCATCATCGACATCAGGATGCTCCAGCCGCTGCGTCGCGTTTCGAACACGACGCCAACCAGATGCAAGGCGGCCAGAACGAAGAGCAGGTTCGCCGCTGTTTCGTGGAGTTCCTCCATCACTTCATCGCCTTCGTTCTCGTCGCCTTCGGCTTCCTCGACGTAGCCGCCACGCTCGTCGGCGTCCTCGTCCGCATCAGCCTGCGACCCCGCCGCCAGTGCAGTAGACGCCGCCTCAGAGGGAGATGTCGAGGCCCCGGGGAGACCGGCCATGGCGATCCCGGAGCCGATGACGACGGCGAGCGTCGCCCAAAGGGCATAGACCATCAGCGCGCCGAGGGGGTTGTGCGAACGATGCGGAGTCTTTTCCCCCGCGATGATCTGGCGGACATGCGCCGCGGCCTTGGCCGGGCTTGGGGGGAAGGCCGAAAACCGCGCCTCTGGCGAGCCCACGAGGCCCCACAGCAGCCGCAGAGCCAGGAGTGCGGCGACACCGTATCCGACCCACTGATGAAGTCCGGAGCCTTCGTCGGTGAACACGCCATTCGCGACGATGCCGGCGGCGATGCCCCAATGCGTCAATCGCACGAGGGGATCCCATCGCCGATATTGATGTGTCTGCATGCTCGGCTCCTGTTGTCGGAATGACCTTCCGTCACACCGTCAACGATGAGCCGCCATTGCAGCGGCGCTTATCGCCGCCGCTGCAAGCGCCTGCTTACGCACCTGTGCGCCACTCGCGGAAGATCGCCTGATGGTCAGGCGGCGTCGAAGGCGCGGCGGATGGCGGCGATGTCGAGGCGCTTCATCTGCATCATGGCCTCCGAGGCGGCGCGCGCCTTGGCGGCGTTCGTGTCCGACATCATGGCGATCAGCTCGCGCGGCACCAGCTGCCAGGACAGGCCGAACCTGTCCTTCACCCAGCCGCACTGCTCGGCCTCGGGCACGGCGGACAGGGCCTCGGTCAGGCGGTCGTATTCGGCCTGGTCGGCGACGTCGATCTGGAACGACACCGCCTCGTTGAACTTGAAGTAGGGGCCGCCGTTCAGGCCGGTGAATTTCTGGCCGGCGATGGTGAACTCGACGATCAGGACGTCGCCTTCCTTGCCGCTCGGGTTGTCGGACGGCGACTTGACGATGTTGTCGACGCTGACGTCGGGCAGGACAGTCGCATAGAAGCGCGCGGCTTCCTCTGCGTTCCCGTCGAACCACAGGCAGGGGGTGATCTTGGGCTTGGCGGTCATGACGTTTCTCCTTGCGTGATCGTTGACCTGTTGGCCATGCCCGAAGGACGAACCCCTCCGCGACGATCCGACATTTTATTTCAGGCGACGCGCACTGGTCTTGAACGCCCGACGGCGGCTATCGGAGGCGGAGATAACCAGAGAGTCCCGACGTGGTCACCATCTACGGCATCCCCAACTGCGACACGATGAAGAAGGCGCGCGTCTGGCTGGACCAGCACGGGATCGAGCATTGCTTCCATGACTACCGCAAGGCGGGCGTGGACCGTGGCCAGCTTGAGGGATGGGTGGCCGAGCATGGGTGGGAGACGATCCTGAACCGGTCAGGGACCACGTTCCGGGCGCTGCCGGACACATCAAAGGCTGAACTGAACGCGGCCAAGGCTGTGGACCTGATGCTGGCTCAGCCGGGGATGATAAAGCGGCCGGTGCTGGACCTGGGCGACCGCCGCATCGTGGGCTTCAAGCCGGCGGTCTATGAGGCGGCGTTCGGGGTCTAGCCGACGACTTCTGCGTCGGGCCGGTCGTGGCCGTCGGCGCGTTCGGTGACCCAGTTCCCGTCGCGGTCGGCGTATTCGATCATCGCCGTCTGGTCGGGCACCCGCTGTTCGCGCGACGCGGCCACGGCGGCGGCTCGGGCGGCGTCGTGGCTGGTGAAGGTTTCCGAGAAGCTGTCGCCCAGCTTGTAGGCCCAGCCCCCGTCATGCTCGACGATGCGGTAGACGATGTGGGTCATGGGCGCTCCTCTGGCTGGAGCGGCCACCTTGGACGGCCCTGCGCCCGGCGGGAAGAAAAATCGCAGGCCTGCATCCGATGGCGCAACCGGCGACGACTACCCTATGAAAGCGCAAGGGCGATCGTCGCCGCGCATCGGGGTTGAAGACAATGGAAGACCTGTTCCGTTCCTACTGGTGGCTGATCTTTCCGCTCGGCTGGATGATCGCCGGCGGCTTCTCGAGCCTGCTGAACTACAAGCGGCAGAAGGACACGCTGAAGCTGATCCAGACCTATGCCGAGAAGGGACAGGAGCCGCCCGAGGCGCTGCTGAAGGTGCTGGACCGGCCGATCGACGCCGACAACGAGCATCGGTCCTATTCCGACCGCCGGGGAACCGAGGGGACGTGGTTCTCGGTGGTGCTGTTCGGCCTGATGGCCTGCGGTTTCGGCTATGCCTACTACACGGACATGTACGGGGCGGGCGAAGCCTTCCTGATCGTGACCTTCGTGCTGGGCGCGCTGTCGGCGGCCTGTCTGGTCCAGGCCCTGATGCGGGGAAACCGCAAGGGCTGACGCCGGACCGGGATCAGGGCCATGGGGGGCATGCTGACCGACGCCGAGCTGGTGGGCCGCGCGCTCGCCGGCTCGGACGCCGCCTTCGCGCAGCTGGTGTCGCGGCACCAGGCGGCGGTGCGGGCCTTCATGCGGCGGATGCTGGCCAGCGGCTGGGCCGAGGCGGACGATCTGGCGCAGGAGGCGTTTCTGGCGGCCTGGCGCTCGCTGCGGTCGCTGAAGGAGCCGGCGGGGTTCAAGACCTGGCTGCTGGGCATCGCCTGGCGCAAGGCGCAGGACCGGATCCGCAGCGCGCGGCGGCACGCGGCCCGGGACAATGTCTGGCTGGAGGCCGGCGAGGCGCCTGCGGGGATTTCGGCCGAGGACCGGCTGGCGATGGCGCAGGCGATGGGGGAATTGGCGCCGGATGTGCGGGCCTGCGTGGCCCTGTGCTTCGCCGACGGCCTGTCGCATCCGGAGGCGGCGTTGGCTCTGGGCTTGCCATTGGGGACGGTGAAGTCCCATGTAACGCGTGGTCGGGCGCGGCTTTTGAAGGCGCTCGGAGGTTCAGATGACGCCTGAGGACAAACTCAACGCCCTGTTCGCCGCCGAGCGGCCGAAGACGCCGGACTATGCGTTCCAGGCGGCGGTGGCGCAGAAGATGGCGGTGCGGCGCGCCTGGCTGACGGTTCTGGCCATGGCCCCTTGGGCCATCGCGGCCATGGCCGGCCTGTGGGCGCTGCAGCCGGTGATCGAGCCGCTGCGGGACAGTTTGAACGTCTTCCTGCCGACCGTGGCGGGGACGCTGCTGGTCGCGGGCGCGACGGCCGTGGCGGCCCTGTGGCTGGCGCGGGCCGGTGGTCGGGTCGGGTTTCGCCGCTAACTAATGCAGGCGCACCCGCGCCGCGACGCCGAAATGATCCGAAGGGTATTCGCCGCCGACGGGCTGGTCGCCGATGCGCGCCGATGAGACGGGCGTGAAGGCCGAGGCCTCCGCGAAGATGTGATCGATGACGCGGTTCGGATGGCCCTTGGCGGTGTTCAAGGTCGTCTCGACCGAGTTACGGGGCAGGGCGCTGAAGAAGCGCGCGCCGGTCAGGGCGTTCAGGCCAGCGTCCTCCTGAACCGCGTTGAAGTCGCCCATGACGATCAGCGGGACCCCGTCGGTCGGCAGCCAGGCCAGCAGATCGGCGATCTGGCGGGCGCGGACCGGGGCGGCGTCCTCCTGCCAGGCCAGATGGGTGTTCACGACATCGACGGCGCGGCCGTCCAGCGAGACGCGCAGGCGGACGGCGGTGCGGTAGTCGTCGAGCGGCTCCAGCTTTTTCGAATCCTGCGCCAGCACCGGAAGGCGGCTGAGCAGGGCGTTGCCGTAGCGGCGGCCCGAACCCTCGGCGTCCGTGCTGACGAAGGCGACCGAATAGCCGCCCAGCGCATCGGCGATGGTCTGCGCCTGATTGGGCAGGCCGACGGCGGCGTCCTCCAGCACCTCCTGCAGGGCGATGACATCGGGGTCGTGAGCGCGAATGGCCGCGACCAGCAGCGGCAGGCGCGCGGCCCAGTCACCCTGGTTGTGCCAGATGTTGAAGGTGACGAGGGAGAGCTCGTGGCGCGCAGCCATGCCGCCCGTAGCGCATCCGACCAGCGGCAGGGCGGCCAGACCACCGAGGATGCTGCGGCGAAGGGGCATGGCGAGGGCTCCGGTTTCCAGCCTCCATAACGCCTGTCAGGGCATTACGAACAATTCACGTCGCGTTTCGCATCCGTATGGCGTCGCCGCCGCCTCTTGTCCTCAGAAGGCCGGGGCATCAGGCTCCGGTGAGGGAAGAGGGAATACAACCATGGACATCACGCCCATTCTGATCGTCGGAATCATCTTCGCGTCGATCGTCGCCGTCATCGTCGGCCCCGGCTATCTGAAGTCGCGCGAACGCCGCGAGATGCAGGAAACCGTCCGCCGGGCGATCGACAAGGGCCAGCCCCTGCCGCCGGAAGTCATCGATGCGATGAGCAAGGACGTCAGCAAGAACCTGCCGTCCCGGACCAAGGACATCCGGCGCGGGATCATCTGGACCGCCACCGGCATCGGCATCGCCGCCGTCGGAATCATCAACGGCCTGCTGTTCGATCGCGGCGGCGGCTGGGACCACGAGGAAGGCGTCGTCTTCAGCGGCGTCCCGATGGCCATCGCCGCCATCCCGATCACCATCGGTCTGGCGTTCATCGTTCTGAGCTTCTTCAACAAGAACAAGGACTGAGCGCGGTCTGACAGGGGAAACGCGTGATGGCCAAGTCCCTCATGGACCGGCACGACGTCGAGCTCGCCGCCCTCGCGGCGGCGGGCGGACGGCGCGAGTTCGGCGAACTTGTCCGGAGGCACGGCTCCGCCATCCGCGGCCTGCTGCGCCGGATGGGGGCCGAAGGCGCGACCGCCGACGACATCGCCCAGGACGCCTTCATCCAGGCGTTCCAGCGCTGCGCCGAGTTCCGGGGCGAAGGCACCTTCGCCGCCTGGGTCAAGCGGATCGCGGCGCGACTCTACATCAAGCGGCGGGCCAAGGACGCCCGCTACGTCGATGAAGCGGTGGCCACGGACGAAGCCACGCCCGGCGTCGATCATGACGGCCGCGTGGATCTGGACGAAGCCCTGAAAACGCTCAGCGAGCCCGAGCGGCTGTGCGTTTCGCTCTGTCACGGAGCCGGCATGTCGCACCCCGAAATCGCGACGGCCCTAAATCTGCCGCTCGGCACGGTGAAGTCTCATGTCAAACGTGGTCTGGATAAACTCCGCGCCCGGCTCCAGCCGGAACCGCAAGCCCTGGGGAGGGCAGCCAATGTCGGCTGACGAGTTCGATCCTTTCGTCGAGCGGCTGTTCAATCAGTCGCCGGCCATGCCGGACGCCGAGCTGTTCGCGGCGACGCTGCAAAGCCGGCTGGAATCCGGCAACCGGGTGCGGGCGCTGGTCCTGAGCCTGGCGGGCCTGATCGGCGGCGTCGTGGCGGTGCGCGAGACGGTGAACATCAATCTGTCCGGCGCCGGCGAAGGTCTGGTGGCCGGCCGCGCCATCGGTCAGGGCATGAACGCCATGACCCAGGCGGCGCAGGGGACGGTGCAGTCGGGCCTCGATCAACTGGGCGTCTCGGGAATGGAGTTTGGCTCCATGGGCGCGATGCAGCTATTCTGGATCGCCGCCGGGGCGCTGATCGCCGTCGCCGCCGCCGGGGTGATGAGGCTGTCCCAGGAGGGCTGATGTCCAGCCAGAAGCAGGAAACCGTTCGCCGCATCGCCGCGCCGGACATTCTGGCCCGAAAGGGCGGCGAACCGATCGTGTGCCTGACGGCCTATGACGCGCCCACGGCCGCCATTCTGGACGACCACTGCGACCTGCTTCTGGTCGGGGACAGCGTCGGGATGGTGGTGCACGGCATGCCCAACACCGTCGGCGTGACCCTGGAGATGATGATCCTGCACGGCCAGGCGGTCATGCGGGGCGCGAAACGGGCCATGGTCGTCATCGACATGCCCTTCGGCAGTTACGAAGGCGGCAAGGAGCAGGCCTACGAGAACTGCGCACGGGTGATGAAGGAAACGGGCGCGCAGGGGGTGAAGCTGGAAAGCGGCCCGACCGTCGCCCAGACCATCGAATATCTGGTCCAGCGCGGCATTCCGGTGATGGGCCATGTAGGCCTGCGGCCCCAGGCCGTGCTGACCGACGGCGCCTTCAAGGCCAAGGGCCGGACCGACGAGGAGCGGCTGCGGGTCATGGCCGAGGCCGAGGCGACCGCTGACGCCGGGGCCTTCGCGGTCGTCATCGAGGGCGTGGCCGAGGGCTTGGCGGCCGAGATCACCCGGGCCATCGACAAGCCCACAATCGGCATCGGCGCCTCGGCCGCCTGCGACGGCCAGATCTTGGTGACGCCCGACATGCTGGGCCTGTTCGACTGGACGCCGAAGTTCGTGCGCAAATACGCCAATCTGCGCGCTGAAATCGATCAGGCGGTCGCCGGCTACGCCAATGACGTGAAAGCCCGCCGCTTTCCTGCCGAAGTCGAGACCTACTTCTCGAAAAAGCCGGTCGCCTCCTAGCGTCAATGCGTTGCGGGGGCGGGGTGGACCCTCTAGGGTCGCGCCGGTTTGCTGATTAGCGGTTTGGGGCGACGTATCCGTGTCTGATGTCTTCGAGCAGGTCGAGGAGGAGCTCCGCTCCGATCGATACACGCGGCTGGCCCGCACCTGGCTGCCGGTTGTCGGCGCCATTCTCGGTGTTGCGCTGGTCGCCGCCCTGGCCTGGTGGGGCTGGGACAGCTGGCAGACCAGCCGCGCCGACGCAGGCTCCGCCGCCTATGACCGTGGCATCGAGGCGCTGCAGGCCGGAAACGAACCCGGCGCCCTGGCCGCCTTCACCGAGGCCGGCGAAAAGGGCAACGGCGCCTACAAGGCGCTGTCGCTGCAACAGCAGGCCGGACTGGCGGTCAGCAAGGGCGAGATGGCCCGCGCGATCGAACTGCTCGATCAGGCCGCCAAGGCGGGGGGCGATCCGATCCTGTCGGACGTGGCCGCGCTGAAGGCTGTCTGGCTGGTGATGGACACCGACGCCTCCCTGGCCGACATCGAATCGCGTCTGGCCCCGCTGGTGAAGGAAGGCCGCCCCTATCGCGCCTTCGCCCTGCAGGCCCAGGCCATGGCCCGAATCCAGTTCGGCCAGTTCCAGCCGGCCCGCGAAATCCTGGTGCAGCTGCAACTCGGCCAAGACGTGCCTGACTCGATCCGCGAACAGGCCCAGGCCACGATCGCCCAGATCGACGCCGGCACGATCGCCAACCTGCGCCCCATCCGCGACGCCGCCGCCAAAATCCCCGCTCCGACGGCGCCGCCCGCCGCCCAAGGCGCTCCCGCCGCCGCCGCGCCTGCGGCCGGCCAGTGATGCTTCAGGTCAGGATGTCCTCCATGAACCGTGTGCTGAAAACGGCCCTGATCTGCGGCGCCGCCGTGACGCTGGCCTCCTGCGGCACCGTCCGCAATCTGCTGCCCTTCAACCTGGGCCGCACCCATGACGCCCAGTCGGTCGCCTCGGAAGGCCAGCGCATCTCGGTGCTGGAGTTCGAACAGCAGCTGGCGCCTTCGGCTGCCCTGTCGGGCCGCGACTTCTTCATCCCGGGGCCCCAGGCCGCCGTCAGCTGGCCCAATCCCGGCGGCACCGCCGAGAACTCGGTCGAGCATGTCATCGCCGCGCCGGAGTTCGCCATCGGTTGGCGCCGCAACATCGGCGCGGGGTCCAGCGACACGCGCCAGGTCATGGCCCCGATCGTCGCCGACAGCGGCAAGATTTTCGTCATGGACGGCGAATCGCGTGTCACCGCGCTGGACGCTACGACCGGCTCGCCGGCCTGGGAGGCCAATGTCCGTCCCGAGGGGCGTGAACGCGGCGGCTTCGGCGGCGGCCTGACGGTCGGCGGCGGCAAGGTGTTCGTGGCCTCGGGCTACCGCACCATGACCGCCCTGGACCAGAACACGGGCGCCGTGCTGTGGCAGGTGACGGTCGATGCGCCGATCCACGGCGCGCCCACGGTCGCCGGTTCGCGCGTCTATGTCATCGACGTCGACAACCAGCTGATCGCCTTCAACATCGCCAACGGACAGCAGGATTGGTCTTACCGCGGCATCGCCGAGCCGGCGCGCGTCATGCGGGCGTCCAGCCCCGCCGTGACCGGTGACACGGTCATCGCGCCGTTCAGCTCGGGCGAGGTCATCGCCGTGCGCGCCTCGACCGGCCAGGCCCTGTGGCAGCAGACCCTGTCGCGCACCAGCCGCACCAGCGCCCTGTCGGAAATCCGTGACATCGCGGGCCGTCCGGTGGTCAGCCGCGGCGTCGTCTACGCGATCAGCCACGCCGGCGTCCTGTCGGCCATGGAGGTCCGCTCCGGCGAGCCGGTCTGGCGCACGGGCAACGCCCCGGTCACCATCCCTGTCGCCGGCATCAACGCCCCGCTGCCCGTCGGCGACGTTGTCTATGTCGTGTCCAAGGAGGGCGAACTGGTCGTCGTGAACCGCCAGTCGGGCCAGATCTACTGGTCCAGGAATCTGAATGAAGGCCGTGTGCGCCAGGAAGGCGGCTTCTTCGGCTTCTTCGACCGCACCGTGACCCCGAGCTGGTCCGGCCCGATCCTGGCCTCGAACCGCCTGGTGCTGGTCAATTCGGACGGCGAGGCCGTGGCCTTCAATCCGAAGACCGGCGAGCTGCTGTCGACCCTGAAGCTGGGCGCGGCGGCTTACATCGCTCCCGCCGCCTACAACGGCATGCTGTACGTCCTGACCGACAAGGGCGAGCTGATCGCGATCCGCTGACGGATCGCCCTAACTGAGCTAGAAGGCCGTCATGGCACTGAAAGTCGCCATCGTCGGCCGCCCCAATGTGGGCAAGTCGACCCTGTTCAACCGTCTCGTGGGCAAGCGTCTGGCGCTGGTCGACGACCGCCCGGGCGTGACCCGCGACCGCCGCTATGCGGACGGCAATATCGGCGATCTGGACCTGACCCTGATCGACACCGCCGGATACGAGGACGTCACCGACGACAGCCTCGAATCGCGGATGCGCGAACAGACCGAGGCGGCGCTTGAGGACGGCGACGTCATCCTGTTCATGATGGATGCGCGCGAGGGCGTGACCTCGCTGGACCGCATCTTCGCCGAACGTCTGCGGCGGCAGCACAAGCCGGTGGTGCTGCTGGCCAACAAGTCCGAGAGCCGGGAGAGCGGCGGCGGCGTGGGCGAGGCCCATGCGCTGGGCTTCGGCGAGCCTGTGGCGATCTCGGCCGAGCATGGCGAGGGGATGGCGGACCTCTACGCCGCCCTGATCGAGGCCTCGCGCGACATCTTCGTCGAGGAGCTGGACGAGCCGGACAAGCCGATCCGCATCGCCATCATCGGCCGACCGAACGCCGGCAAGTCGACCCTGATCAACCGCCTGATCGGCGAGGACCGGCTGCTGACCGGACCGGAGGCGGGGATCACACGCGACTCGATCTCGGTCGACTGGCAGTACGAGGGACAGAATATCCGTCTGGTGGACACCGCCGGGATGCGCCGCAAGGCGCGGGTGCAGGAGAAGCTGGAGAAGCTGTCGGTCGCCGACACCATCCGCGCCATCACCTTCGCCGAGGTCGTCGTTCTGGTCATGGACAAGGACAACGCCTTCGACGTGCAGGACCTGCAACTGGCCGATCTGGTCGAGCGGGAAGGACGCGCGCTGGTCTATGTCGCGGCCAAGTGGGATCTGGAGGAAGAGCCGCAGGCCAAGATGGCCGAGCTGAAACGGCTGGCCGAGGACAAGCTGCCCCAGCTGAAGGGCTCGCCCTTCGTGGCCCTGTCGTCGCACAGCGGACGCGGCGTCGACCGCCTGATGCCGGCGGTGCTGAAGGCGCACGAGACCTGGTCGGTGAAGGTCAAGACCAAGGACCTGAACGACTGGCTGGCCATGGCGACCCAGCGGCACCCCCCGCCCGCCGTGGACGGAAAGCGCATCAAGACCAAATACATGGCCCAGACCAAGGCGCGCCCGCCGACCTTCGTGCTGTTCGCCAGCCGGGGCGGGGCGCTGCCCGACCACTATATCCGCTACCTGACCAACTCGCTGCGCGAGAGCTTCGACCTGCCGGGTACGCCGCTGCGGCTGACGCTGAAATCGAACTCGCCCAACCCCTATGCCGAGGGCGGTTCGAAGTCGGGGCCGGAACGCTACAAGGGCGACGCCAAGACCGCGCCCCGCCGCATCCGCAAGGCCGAGGCGGCGGCGGAGACGCTGTCGAACCTGCCCGGCAAGGCGCTGGAGCAGAAGAAGACCCGCAGCCCCAAGGCCAAACCGCTGGCCGGCCTGAAGTCCGGCTCGAAGAAGAAGGCCGGATCATCGGTGCCCGTCCAGAAGGGCGCCCGCGGCGGCGCGCGGCAGGTGTCCCGCTCAGGCCGGGTCCGGACGGGCCAGAAACACGCGCCGAAGAAATGATGGCGCGGGCGCTCAGCGTTCTGCTGGCCCTGACGCTGCTTTCAGGTTGCGCCGCGCCGACCGCTCGCTGGAACCCTGAGACCTGGTCGCGAAACATCACGCCGGCTGACGTAAAGGCCAACTATCCTCCAGCTGCCTTTGCCCAAGGTGTGGGGGGTGTCGCCGTGGTGCGATGCCGGGTCACTGACGACGGTGCGTTCAAGGATTGCGTCGTGGTCGAGGAAACGCCCGCCGGTTTTGGCTTTGGAGAAGCCGCCTTGCGTATGACTCCGGTTATGGGACTTCGCACGGATTATCCGGGATTCAGGCCCGGCGCGCTGATGCGCTTTCCTGTGACGTTCCGCACCAGCAACTAGATCAGCGCCGCCACGCTGGGACCCGCTGACCAGTCCTTGAAGCTGACGGTCAGGGGCGGGGTCAGGTCGGGACGGGCCAGTTCGACAATCAGGGGGCCGATGGCCGAGGGGTGGATGACATCCTCGGGGTCTTCGCCGGGATAGGCCTGGGCGCGCATGGCGGTGCGCATGCGGCCGGGGTCAAGGATCGTGACGCGGACGGGCGTGCTTTCGATCTCGTCGGCCCAGCATTTGACGATGGCCTCGGCGCCGGCCTTGGTCGCGGCGTACATGCCCCAGAAGGCGCGGGGCGCAGCGGCGACGCTGGTGGTCAGATAGACGGCGCGGCCGGCGTCCGAGGCGCGCAGCAGCGGCTCCAGCGAGCGGATCAGGCGATAGACGCCGGTGAAATTGACCTTCTCGACCTTGGCGAACTCGCGCGGGTCGGCGTGGCTGACCGGCGTCAGGCCGGAGGGGCCCATGGTCGCGGCGGCTTGGACCCAGATGTCGAGCTTGCCGAACCGTTCGAAGATCGCGCCGCCCAGCCGGTCGATGGCGCCGCCGTCCACCAGATCGAACGGCACCAGTGTCGCGTGCTTGCCGGTGGCGGCGAAGATGGCGTCGTCCAGCTCCTCCAGACCGCCCTGGGTGCGGGCGGCGGCGACCACATGGGCGCCGGCCTTGGCGAGGGCCAGGGCGCTTTCGAAACCGATGCCGCGCGAGGCGCCCACGACGAGGGCGATGCGGTCTTTCAGGGGAAGGTCGGACATGGCGCGCTGATAGCGTGCCGCGTGCAAAAGCGGAATGGCCTCAATAGCCGGGGGCGGCTTGCCACAGGCTGAAGCTGACGCCCTGGTCGTCGGCGACGACGGCGCTGAGGCCCGACTTGCTCTCGGACGGCACGGCGGCCTTGCCGCCCAGCTCGGTCACGCGGGCGCAGGCGGCGGTGATGTCGTCGACGCGGAAATACAGGTTGGTGAAGGTCCCGACCCGCTCGGCCTTGGTGAAACCGAAGGCCGGGTCGCTGTTCGCCACATGGGCATAGGTCGGGCCGGAGGCGTTATCGTCGAACGTCCAGCCGAACAGGGCGCCGTAGAAGGCGCGGGCCTTTGCCACGTCGAGGGTGTCGAGAGTGAAATATCCGAGCTGGGCCATAAGCCCTTAAGCGCTGACCAGCAGAGAAAGTTGCCTCTGGGCCATGTCGCGGCCGCCTTCCTCGATCTCACGATCCAGCAGGCGGGTGGGGTAGTCGCCGGTGAAATAGTGATCGGTGAACTGCGGATTGGCCGCATCCCGCAGGCCGACGCCCATGGCGTTGTAGAGGCCGTCGATGGACAGGAAGCCGAGGGAGTCGACCTCCAGCGTCTCGCGCATCTGCTCCAGCGTATGGGTGGCGGCCATCAGTTGCGACCGCTCGGGCATGTCAATGCCGTAGAAGTCGGGGAACAGGATCTGGGGGCTGGCCGAGCGCAGGTGGACCTCGGTCGCGCCGGCGGCGCGGACGGCGCGGACCAGCTTCAGCGAGGTGGTGCCGCGCACGATGGAATCGTCGATCAGCACGACCCGCTTGCCGGCGAGAGCGGCGCGGTTGGGGCTGTGCTTCATGCGCACGCCCTTCTGGCGGGCGCCCTGGCTGGGCTGGATGAAGGTGCGGCCCAGATAGTGGCTGCGGATGATCCCCATTTCGTAGGGGATGCCGCTTTCCTGGGCGTAGCCGAGGGCCGCCGGGACGCCGGAGTCGGGGACCGGCACCACGATGTCGGCCTCGACCGCGTGTTCGCGGGCCAGGTGGCGGCCCATGGCCTTGCGCACGTCATAGACCGAGCGACCGTCGAGGATGCTGTCGGGGCGCGAGAAATAGACATACTCGAACAGGCAGGGCCGGGCCGCGCGGGTCGGGAACGGCTTGATCGAGCGCAGACCCTCGTGGTCGATGACGATGATCTCGCCATGCTCCACGTCGCGGACGAAGGTGGCGCCGATGGTGTCCAGCGCGCAGGTTTCCGACGCCATGACCCAGGCGTCGCCGATCCGGCCCAGCACCAGCGGACGGATGCCCAGCGGATCGCGGGCGCCGATCATTTTGGTGCGGGTCAGGCAGACCAGCGCATAACCGCCTTCGATGCGGCTGACGGCGTCGATGAAGCGGTCGACGATCTTGGCCTTACGGCTGCGGGCGATGAGATGGAGGATGACCTCGGAGTCCGACGTCGACTGGAAGATCGCGCCTTCGCCGACCAGCTGGCTGTGCAGGTATTTGAAGTTGGTCAGATTGCCGTTGTGGGCGATGGCGATGCCGCCCTGGTCCAGATCGGCGAACATCGGCTGAATGTTACGCAGGAAGCTGCCGCCGGCGGTGGAGTAGCGGGTATGGCCCACGGCCGCCGTGCCGGGCAGGCGCTCGTCGAGGCCCGCGCCGCCGAAGGCCTCGCCCACCAGACCCATGTGGCGCTCGGTGTAGAACCGCTGATCCTTGACGCTGGCGATGCCGCAGGCTTCCTGCCCGCGGTGCTGCAGGGCGTGGAGGCCCAGAGCGATGATCGAGGAAGCGTCATCCTTGTCCGCGCCCCAGACGCCGACCACGCCGCATTCGAGGCGCAGGGTGTCATCCGACGGATCACGCCAGTGCTCACGGTGGATTACCGGGTCGGCGATCTGGTGGCGCATCGTCGGGGCTCCGATGGGCGAACTACTGGTCGGCGTCGTCGCGGCGCGAGTTAGTCTGTGATTGGGTCGGCGGCAAGGCGTCTTCGCCCGAAATCCCTTCGCGGACGGAGGAATCGACGACGGGGGCCAGCGCATCCGCGCCGCGACCGATGCCAGGCAGGACGAACTGGATCGCCCGGGCCGAGCCGGCGCTGACCTTGTAGAGGGCGGCCTCGCCCAGCCAGCGCGGCGTCTTCTCGCCCGGAAGAGCCGCGACCACGACCAGATGGATGGCGCCCAGCAGCACCAGCGAGCGCCCGGCGCCCACGAACATGCCGAAGAAGCGGTCGACGCCGCCGAGCTGGGGGTGGGCCTGTGCCCGCTTCGACAGCTGCGAGCCGAAGATGCGGATGCCGAAATAGACCAGCATGAAGGACACGACAGCGGCGGCGATGGTGCCGGCCCAGTCCGGGTTGACCAGTCCGCGCCCGATCGGGGCCGTCAACGGCAGGGCCACCAGCGCCAGGAAGGCCGCGAGGATGAAGCTGAGCAGGGTGATGATCTCGCGCGTGCCGCCTCGAACCCAGCCGGCGGCGGCCGAGGCCAGGATGACCAGGATGGCGAAGACGTCGTATCCGGTCACGCGCGCGGGCCTCGCTTATGATTCAGCGGCCTATCAATACCTGTTCTGCGAGATTCTATCGACCGCTTCCGTCAGGCGGCTGACAGGCGACAGCTTTACGTCCTTGTCCTTGACCGTCAGGGGCGGGGTCAGGGCCTGATCGAAGCCGAGTTTGCGGGCCTCGCGCAGGCGGGCCTCGGCGCGGCCGACGGCGCGGATTTCACCTGACAGGCTGATCTCGCCGAAGACGATGCAGCCCTGCGGCAGGGGCGTGTCCGTGACTGAGGAAATCAGGGCGGCGGCGGCGGCGAGGTCGGCGGCGGGCTCATTGATGCGCAGGCCGCCGGCGACGTTCAGATAGACGTCCTGATTGCCGAAGCCGACGCCGCAGCGCGCTTCCAGCACCGCCAGAACCATCGCCAGCCGCCCCGTGTCCCAGCCGATGACGGCGCGGCGGGGCGTGCCGTAGGCGGAGGGGGCGACCAGCGCCTGAACCTCGACCAGCACCGGGCGGCTGCCCTCGATGCCGGCGAAGACGGCGGCGCCAGGCGCGCGCTCCTTGCCCTCGCCGAGGAACAGGGCCGAGGGGTTGGAGACTTCGCGCAAGCCCGAGTCGCCCATCTCGAACACCCCGATCTCGTCGGTGGCGCCGAAGCGGTTCTTGCCCGCGCGCAGGATGCGGAAAGGATAGCCGCGCTCGCCCTCGAAGCTGAGGACCGCATCGACCATGTGCTCGACCACGCGGGGACCGGCGACCTGACCGTCCTTGGTGACGTGGCCGACGAGGATGACGGCGGGGCCGCCCGCCTTGGCCAGCCGCACCAGCTCGCCGGCGCAGGCGCGGACTTGGGTCACCGAGCCGGGACCGGCCTCATGGGCGTCGGACCACAGGGTCTGGACGGAATCGACGACCACGATGTCGAACTTCTCGCGCTTCAGGGTGCCGAGGATGTCGCGGAGCGACGTGGCGGCGGCGAGGTTTACCGGGGCCTCGGCCAGACCCATGCGTTTGGCGCGGGCGCGGATCTGCTCCACCGCCTCCTCGCCGGAAATATAGGCGACGCGGGCGCCCCGGAGCGCGGCGCGGGCGCAGACGTCGAGCAGCAGGGTCGACTTGCCGACGCCGGGGTCGCCCGACAGCAGGATGGCCGAGCCGGGCACCACGCCGCCGCCGCAGACGCGGTCGAACTCGGTCACGCCTGTGACGATGCGCGGGGGCTCAGGCGTGTCGGACTGCAGGGTCTCGAAGTTCAGGCCGCGGACCTTCGACGTGCTGACGGGCTTCAGGGCGCCGGGCGGGGCCGAACGGCTTTCCTCGACGATGGAATTCCATTGGCCGCAGGCGCTGCACTGACCCGCCCACTTGCCGTGGACCGCCCCGCAGGACTGACAAACATAGATCGCGCCGTCTTTCGCCATGGGTCTGGCTTACAGGAGTCGCACGGCGCGGGGCAGGGGGCGCGGAACGGCCCGCGACCGGTTCTGACGCAGGTCAGCCGACGTAGCGGCGCGGGACCCGGGCGGTGATCGAGGTCAGCAGCTCGTAGCTGATGGTGCCGGCGGCGTCGGCGGCGTCGTCGATCAGGCGGTGGGCGCCGAACAGCTCGACCGGATCGCCGATGGCGACGTCCATGCCGGTGACGTCCAGCGCGCAGACGTCCATTGAGATGCGGCCGACGATGGGACGGGTCTGGCCCCCGACAAAGACCTGGCCACGGGGGCTGTAGCTGCGCATGACGCCGTCGGCGTAGCCGGCGGCGCAGGTGGCGATGCGGCGGGGCGTTTCGGCGACATAGCCCCGCGAGTAGCCGACGCTTTCACCCGGCGGCACGTCGCGCACCTGAAGCACCTCGGCGGCGAGGGTGGCGACGGCGCGGATGCGGTCGTCGGGGCGGCCCTCGGGCCCGCCGCCGTAGAGACAGATGCCCGGCCTCACGGCGTCAAAGGCGTAGTCGGGGCCGAGGAAGCAGCCGCCGGAGTTGGCGAAGGACCGCACCGCGCCGGGATAGCGCCGAGCCGCCATCTCGAAGGCGTCGCGCTGGCGCCGGTTCATCTCGGCGGACGGATCGTCGGCGCAGGCGAGGTGGCTGAGGACCAGGTCGAGGCCGTCGAACGGTTCGGGGGCGTCATCGGGCCGGAAGCCGAGGCGGTTCATGCCGGTGTCGATCTGGACCCCGCAGGCGCCGCCCCCCGCTGCGCGCCAGGCCTGAAGCTGACCCGGATGGTTGAGCACGGGGCGCAGATCGGCGGCGATGAGGGCAGGGGCCGCATCGCCTATGCAGCCGTCGAGAATGTAGATCCGGGGCTCGGGCCCCAGAGCCTCGCGCAGCTTCTGGCCGCCGCCCAGACGCGCCACGAAGAAGGTCCGCGCGCCCTCGGCCATCAGCCGTGTGGCGCAGGCCACGGCGCCGAGACCATAGGCATCGGCCTTGACCACCGGATGCACGGGCGCGCCCGACACGGCCTCCAGCGCGTGGAAATTCTGCGCCAGGGCGTTCAGGTCGACGGTGAGCGTGGCCGGGGAGGGCATCGGGCCCTTATGCCGCAATGCGTGGGCGGAGCAAGACGCCGCGGAATTGCAGAGGGGGCGGAAGTCGCCTTCCGCCCCCTCGCTTCAGTGTGCGGCTTCTCAGCGGCTGCTGCGCGCGGCGCGGGCGGCGTCGTTCAGCGCACGGTTACGGGCCTCGACCGACTGGGCGAAGCTCAGGGCGTTGCCGTAGGTGGAGACCGAGGTCGCGTCGCCCGGCGTGGTGACATAGGAGCCGGCCAGGATGCCCGCGCCGACACGGGTGACGATGCGGCCGTCGGGCATGGTCTCGACCACCTCGTCCATGCCTTCGAGGCTCGGAACGGCCGTCTGGTTCATGTCCAGCAGGGCATAGCGGGCGGCGAAGGCGTGGGCGCTTTCGATCTCGGCCTTCAGCAGTTCGCCGTTGTTGCGGGTCCACTCGCGGGTCAGGAAGATGGCGATCTCCGCGGGCGTCAGGCGCTCGTCGGCGGCTTCCTCCAGCTCCTTCATCATGGCCTTGTAAGCGTCCGAACCCTCAACGGGCGGGTTGCCGGCGTCGTCGAGGGCGCTTTCGCGGATCGAGGCGATCAGGCGCTCACGCAGTTCCGGCGTCAGCGGCGGGATCTGCAGCTGGCGCGAGTAGTAGGTGAAGGTGTTGCGGTAGGTCGGACCCGTGGTCTCCTCTTTCGGTGTGGAGCCTTCGAAGGTGTAGGGCGTCTGATAGGGAATCTGGGTGTTCTGGTAGGTGGTCGTGACGGCGACACGCAGGGTGCTGGCGTCTTCCGACAGGGTGTAGCCGACCGCGACTTCGAGGGCGTCATTGACCACGCCGGGCGCGGTGATCTTCTGCACCGTGACCACGTCCGAAACCGAAACCGCGTCAGCCGGGGCCGAGGCCGGCATCTGGGCGCGGAAGGCGCCGGCCAGCGAGGCGGTCAGGTCGTCCGGCGTGATGACGGTGGCCAGTTCGTTGGCCGAGGCCTGGGCGCGCTTGCCGGGGCCGTAGTTGATGATGGCGTTCATCGCCGAGGTGACCAGCACGCCGATCAGACCATAGGCGGCGCCGGCCGACGAGGTGTCCTGGTAGAACCAGGCCTTGGCCACACCCGTGTTGTTCTCGTTCACCGCCACCTGCGTCGGCCCGATGGCCGCGATCTGGCTGGCGTTGAGCGGCCGGGCCTGGGGCACGGGCGTGCCCGCGCAGGCGGCCAGAGACAGCGCGGCGAGCGCGGCGACAACGATACGCATGGATAACCCCCAAAGTTGTCCGACAGGACAATCAACGGGTTAGCCTAACCAGAGCCCGCCCCGCCGAGTCAATCCGGCGCGACAGAAGGACGCTGCGGTCTAGTCGTGATAGCCGCTGTCATATCGGCCGTCCCGCGCCAGATTGCCGAACCGCGTGGTGTCCTCGTCGAAGCTGAGCTTGACGATGCCGATGGGGCCGTGGCGCTGTTTGCCGATGACGACCTCGGCCTGATGGCGCAGGCGGTCCATGTCTTCCTGCCATTGCAGGTGCTCAGGGCTCCCTTCGCGCGGCTCGGTGCGGCCGAGGTAGTAGCTTTCGCGATAGACGAACATGACGCAGTCGGCGTCCTGCTCGATCGAGCCGGATTCCCGCAGATCCGACAGCTGGGGGCGCTTGTCCTCGCGCTGCTCGACCTGACGCGACAGCTGCGACAGGGCGATGATGGGGACGTTCAGCTCCTTGGCCAGGGCCTTCAGGCCGCCGGTGATCTCCGACACCTCCTGCACACGGTTCTTCTGGCCGTTGCCCTCGCCGACGGTGATGAGCTGGAGGTAGTCGACGATGATCAGGTCGAGGCCCTGCTCCATCCGCTTCAGGCGGCGGGCGCGGGCGGCGAGCTTGGAGATGGCCAGACCGCCGGTGGCGTCGATGTAGAGGGGGCTTTCGCCGATCTCGATGGCGGCGTCGCGGACGCGCCCGAAGTCGCTGGCGTCGATCTCGCCCTTGCGGAGGCGGTCGGACGACACGCCGGACGCATCCGCCAGAATACGCATCGCCAGCTGCTCGGCGCTCATTTCCAGCGAGAAGAAGGCGACCACGCCGCCGTTGACGGTCTTGCGACCCTCGGGCGCGGGCTCCCAGCGGTAGTTGCGGGCGACATTGAAGGCGATGTTGGTCGCCAGCGCCGTCTTGCCCATCGACGGACGGCCCGCGAGGATCAGCAGGTCGGAGGGGTAGAGGCCGCCCAGCTTCTGATCGAGATCATCAAGATGGGTGGCGAGACCGGCCAGCTTGCCGTCGCGTTGATACGCCTCGCCCGCCATTTGAACGGCGCCGGCGAGGGCGGTCGAGAAGCTGACGAAGCCGGACGACGGGGCCCCGGTTTCGGCTAGGGAATAGAGGGTCAGTTCGGCCTGTTCGATCTGCTCCATCGCAGGCGTCTCGGGGTCGGGCGCCTCCTTGATGATGTCGCCGCCGATGCGGATCAAGTCGCGGCGCAGGGCCAGATCATAGACCAGCCGGGCGTAGTCCGGCGCATTGGCCGCGGGCGGGGCGCGATCCACCAGATCGGCGAGGTAGCGGAGGCCGCCGAACTCCTCGAACGCCGGGTCCTGACGGAAACGCTCCATCAGGATGGTCGGCTCTGCCAGCAGACCCTGACGGATGTGGTCCTCGATGGCGGTGTAGAGACGCTGGTGGAACGGCTCGTAGAAGTGGGTTCCGCGCAGGCGGTCGGACAGGCGCTCGAACACGGCGTTGTCGAACATCAGCGCGCCCAGCAGCGCCTGCTCGGCCTCGAGGTTGTGAGGCATCGAGGGGATGGAGGCCGGATCGATCTGGAAGGGCGAGAGCGCGTTCATGGGTTAACGCATACCCATGCGCGCGGCCTGCGTCAGATGCGGCCGCAGGGATGAACGGGGACAGATTCGCCGGCGCTGTGGATGCCCGGGAAATCCGCAGGCGGATCAGTTATGGCGGGCCGTCAGCAGGGATAGCGGCTGGCCATCCAGGCGCGGATGCCGTCGGTGACGCTCATGCGCTGACGCCGCGCCTGCGGGATATCGTTCAGATAGTCCAGCAACTGTTGCGGGTTCAGGTTGATGCGTTCGGCGGGGCAGGCGGGGGGTGTGCGGCCGGCGGCGCGGGCGTCCCGGATCTCGGCGCCGACGGTGCGGAAGGCGCGTTCGGCCTCGCTCTTCAGGCGGTAGGCGTCCGGCATCAGCATGCCGGCGGCGTTCATGGGGATGCGGTTGGCCCGGGTGACGAAGTTGTCCAGCGTCATGGCCGACTGGGCCGTGACGGCCGTAGCCAGCATGGCGGCGGCGAGGCCAAGGGCCGATGCGAACTTCTTCATGATGAGACCTCCCCGGAACGCCGGCATATGGGAGGCCCATTGCGGCGAAAAAAGGGGCGCATCCATCGCTGGATGCGCCCCTCGTTTTTCAGTCGGCGATGCCGCCGGATCAGGCCTCGGAGCCGAGACCGTCCTGCTGGCCGGCGCCGCCCTCGACCATGTCGCGGACCTGTTCGGCCGCCGCTTCACGATCCTCGTCGAGGGCGGCCTTGATGACGTCCTCGCCGCGGGCCTGACGTTCGGCTTCCTCGGCCGAGCGGGCCACGTTGATCTTGACGGTGACGGTGACCTCGGCGTGCAGGCGCACCGGCACTTCGTGGACGCCCAACGTCTTGATCGCGGTGTTCAGAACGACCTGGCTGCGTTCGATCTTTCCGCCTTCGGCCGTGACGGCCTCGACGACGTCGCGCGCGGCGACCGAACCGTACAGCTGACCGGTTTCACCGGCCTGACGGATCAGGACGTAGGTCTGGCCGTCGATCTTGTCGCCGATCTTGCCGGCCTCGGCCTTGTTCTTATCGTTGCGCGCCTCGATGGCGGCGCGCTCGGTTTCGAACACCTTGAGGTTGGCGGCGGTGGCCCGGCGGGCCTTGTCGCGCGGCAGGAGGAAGTTGCGGGCGAAGCCGTCCTTGACGGTCACGACATCGCCGATGGCGCCGAGGTTGTCGACGCGTTCGAGCAGAACGACCTTCATCTTACTTCACCACATACGGCAGGAGGGCCAGATAGCGGGCGCGCTTGATGGCCTTGGCCAGTTCGCGCTGCTTCTTCTGGGAGACGGCGGTGATGCGCGAGGGCACGATCTTGCCGCGTTCGGAGATGTAACGCTGCAGCAGCTTCACATCCTTGTAGTCGATCTTCGGCGCGCCGGCGCCCGAGAACGGGCAAACCTTGCGGCGGCGGTGGAAGGGGCGGCGGGCCGGGCCAGTGCCGGCCGGTGCGCCCGGGACGGGGGCGGTGGTGTCGGTCATGTTCCGGGTTCCTTAGAAAGCTTCGGCGGCGGCGTCTTCGCGGGGACCGCGCTCACGCTCGCGTTCGCGTTCCCGCTCGCGGCGGGCCAGCAGGGGCGACAGCTCCAGGTCGAGTTCCTCGACGCGGACGGTCAGCCAGCGCAGCACGTCCTCGTTGATGCCCAGCTGACGCTCCACCTCGGCCATGGCGGCGGGGGGGCAGTCGATGGCCAGCAGCGAATAGTGCGCCTTGCGGTTCTTCTTGACCCGGTAGGTCAGGTTGCGCAGACCCCAGTACTCGATCTTGGCGACGGAACCGCCGCCCGCTTCGATCAAGCCCTTAATGGTGTCGTTCAGCGCTTCAGCCTGTTGCGCCGAGATGTCCTGGCGCGACATGACCGTGTGCTCGTAAAGAGCCATGCGTCATCTCCCTTGTAGGGTTCGGCGCGGGCGGACCGGGTAAGTCACATCCACGATGGTTCCCGAGGCGGCGGCCGGACCGTGTGTCCGTCCCTTTGGGCTCCGCACCGGGACCGAAGCCCTGGAAAGCGGGCGCGTATAGGGGAAATCTCCCCGCCCGGCAAGGCGAAACGGGCGTATTCGGCCGCCCGCGTTGCGGCCGTCGCCGAACGGAGTGATGAAAGGCGCATGACCGACCCATCCCCCGCCCCCCGCACCGGCGTCTCTCTGATCGGCCCCGGCATCGTCGTGGCCGCGACCGGCGTCGGCGCGGGCGATCTGGTCGCCACGCTGATTGCGGGGGCGGAGTATGGGTATGCGCTGCTGTGGGCGGCCGTGGTGGGGGCGGTGGTGAAGGTGGCGCTGGCCGAGGGGGTGGGGCGGTGGACCCTGTCGACGGGGCGGACGATCTTTGACGGGTGGTCCAGCCTGGGG
Organism: Brevundimonas sp.; assembly: GCA_036405055.1. Lineage (GTDB taxonomy): Bacteria > Pseudomonadota > Alphaproteobacteria > Caulobacterales > Caulobacteraceae > Brevundimonas. The sequence goes on along the minus strand of DASWYI010000039.1, from coordinate 54,841 downwards.
CCGTGGGCGACGGTGTATTTCGCCCTCTATGTTGTGATCTGGGGCTTCGTCTATGGCGCGGCGGGGATGACGGCGTCGGGGCTGCCGCTGGCGGCGCTGTTCCCTGTGCTGGGCTTGAAGGAATGGTCGATGATCTCGGGCCTGATGGGGCTGGGGATCGTATGGCTGGGAAACTACGGCCTGTTCGAGAAGGTGATGGCGGGGCTGGTGGGGGTGATGTTCGTCACCGTCGTGGGACTGGCCGTCATTGTGACGCCGGATGTGCCCAGGCTGCTGACCGGGCTGTGGCCGACGCTGCCGGAGGGGTCGGTGTTCTATACGCTCGGCCTGATCGGCGGGGTGGGCGGCACCATCACCATGGCGGCATACGGCTACTGGCTGAACGCCAAGGGGTGGCGGACGCCCGAGTGGATGGGCGTGATGCGGTGGGACAACCGCGTGGCATATGCCGTCACCGGGGTGTTCGTGGTGGCGATGCTGATCGTCGGGGCCGAGCTGCTGCATGCGTCGGGGATGGCGCTGGCCAAGGGGGACCGGGGGCTGCTGGATCTCGACCTGATCCTGCGGGCGCGGTTCGGGCCGGTGGTGGCGGCGATGTTCCTGATCGGGTTCTGGGCGACGTCGTTCACGTCCGTGCTGGGCGTGTGGCAGGGGGTCAGCCTGATGTTCGCCGACTTCCATGCCCATGTGCGCAAGCGGCCGGGGGACGAAGCGCTGAGGGGCGAGGGGAGCATGGCGCAGCGCGGCTACATGCTGTGGCTGACCTTCCCGCCGATGCTGCTGCTGTTCATCGACCGGCCGTTCGGACTGATCGTCGCCTACGGCGTGCTGGGCAGCCTGTTCATGCCGTTCCTGGCGGGGACGCTGCTGTGGCTGCTGAACAGCCGGCGCACGCCGGTGGAGTGGCGCAACGGCTGGGTGTCGAACCTGGGGCTCGGCGCGGCGGCGCTGTTGTTCGCCGTGCTGGCGGGCAAGGAGCTGCTGAGCCTGTTCTAGGCCGCGCGGCTGTCGTCGACGGCAGACAGGATGCGGGCGGTTTCGACGGTGTTCCGGCCCGCGGCCTTGGCGCGATACAGGGCCGCGTCGGCGGCCTGGACCAGCTGTTCAGGGGGCTGCGTCAGGCGGCTGGCGCCCGGGGTGACGCTGGCGACACCGAGGCTGGCGGTCAGGACGCGCCAGTCGCTGGCGGCGTGCGACACCGCCAGGGCCTCGATGGCCGCGCGGATGCTTTCAGCAACAGCGGCGGCCCCCGCGGCATGGGATCCGGGCAGGATGGCGGCGATCTCCTCGCCGCCGTAGCGGGCCACCAGGTCTCCGGGCCGGCGCACCGCGGTCTTCACGGCCTGGGCCGCCGCGCGCAGGGCCGCGTCGCCCGCCACATGGCCGTACAGGTCATTGAAGGCCTTGAACCCGTCCAGGTCGATCAGGATCAGCGACAGCACCAACTGGTCGCGGCTGGCGCGAGCCCATTCCCGGTCCAGAGTGTCGTCGAAGGCGCGGCGGTTGGCCAGGCCGGTCAGGGCGTCGGTGCGGGCGTCGTCGGCCAGCCGCGCCTCCAGCGCCTTGCGTTCGGTGACGTCGCGGATGATGAGCATGATCTCCAGCGGCCGCCCGGTGGGATCCAGAACCGTGCGGCCCGAGGCCTCGACCCAGCACAGCCTCCCGTCCGGCCGCCTGATCCGCACCGTCACCGGGATGCCGCTCTCACCCGAGGCGCCGCGCTGGATGGCCTCATAGGCCAGCGGCAGGTCCTCGGCCTGGATCATCTGATCGGCGGTCAGGCCGACCATCTCTTCGCAGGGGCGGCCGAAAATGGCCTGGCAGGCCGGCGACATGTAGCGCACGCGCAGGTCCGGGCCGATCTGGCAGAAGACGTCATTGCTGTGGGCGATGAAGCGGTCGATGGCCTCGCGCCGCTCCGCATCGGGGGTGCGGACCAGCATCATCAGGCGACGGAAGAAGTCGGCGACAGGCATTGGGGCGCCAATCATGGAACGCGGGATACTGCCCGGCAGGGTGCGCTTCGGCCGCTAACTCCAGGTTCACAGGCGTGGTGAACGCCTGTTCGCCATGTCGAGAGGGTCGAGGGGTGAGGGGGTGACGCGGCGGCGATCAGTGACTAATCACTGCCCAACTTATTCGCCCCTCACTCCTCGGAGCCTCCTCATGACCCTGGCGCTTCTCTTCCCCGGCCAAGGCAGCCAGAGCGTGGGCATGGGCGCGGCGCTGGCCGACGCCTTCCCCAGCGCGCGCGAGGTGTTCGCCGAGGTGGACGACGCCCTGGGCCAGCGCCTGTCGATGCTGATGCGCGAGGGGCCGGAGGATCAGCTGACCCTGACCGAGAACGCCCAGCCGGCGCTGATGGCGGTGTCGCTGGCCGTGGCGCGGGCGCTGAAGGCCGAGTTCGGGGTGGATGTGTCACGCGCCGGCTTCGTGGCCGGGCATTCGCTGGGCGAATATTCGGCGCTGGCGGCGGCGGGGGCGATCAGCCTGGCCGACACGGCGCGGCTGCTGAAACTGCGCGGTCAGGCGATGCAGCGGGCGGTGCCGGTGGGCAAGGGCGCGATGGCGTCCCTGATCGGGCCGAAGACGGACCTGGCGCTGGCGGAGGCGGCGGCGAAGGCGGGGTCGGAAGTCGGCGTCTGCGTCGTCGCCAATGACAACAACGCCGGCAACATCGTCATCTCGGGCGACAAGGCGGCCGTGGACCGTGCCATCGAGGCGGCCAAGGAGCTGGGCGCGCGGGCGATACCGCTGAACGTCTCGGCGCCCTTCCACTGTCCCCTGATGCAGCCGGCGGCGGACGAGATGGCGGCGGCCCTGGCCGATGCGCGCATCGTGGCGCCGGTCGTGCCGGTGGTGGCGAACGTGACGGCGCGGCCCGAGACGGACCCCGAGGTCATCCGCCGCCTGCTGGTGGAACAGGTCACCGGCCGGGTGCGCTGGCGCGAGTCGATGGAATGGATGGCGGGCGAGGGCGGCGTGACCCGCTTCGCCGAGGTCGGTTCTGGCAAGGTCCTGACCGGCATGGCCAAGCGCATCGCCCCGGACGCCGAGGGCATGGCCCTGAACGCGCCGGAGGATCTGGAAGCGTTCGCGCAGAGCCTTTGACAGCCCTTCTCCCCTTGCGGGAGAAGGTGGCTCGCGCAGCGAGACGGATGAGGGGTCGCGCCGGCGTTGCCGACAAGACCCCTTAGAATTTCAACCGAGAGGTCCGTGCGACCCCTCATCCGCCCCTCCGGGGCACCTTCTCCCGCAAGGGGAGAAGGGCAAGGAGACAGACTATGTTTGACCTTTCCGGCAAGACCGCCCTCGTGACCGGGGCGACCGGCGGCATCGGCGGGGCCGTGGCGAGGGCGCTGCATGCGCAGGGGGCCAATGTGGTGCTGTCGGGCACGCGGGAGGCGGTGCTGAGCGAGATCGCGGGCGAGCTGGGCGCCCGGGCCTTCGTGGCGGCCGCGAACCTGTCGGACGCCGAGTCGGTCGACGGGCTGGTGGGCCGGGCCGAGGAAGCCGCCGGCGCGCCGCTGGACATCCTGGTCGCCAACGCCGGCATCACCAAGGACGGCCTGCTGATGCGGATGAAGGACGAGGACTTCGAGCAGGTCATCAAGGTCAATCTGGAATCGTATTTCCGCCTGTCGCGCGCGGCCATGAAGGGCATGATGAAGCGCCGTTCGGGCCGGATCATCGGCGTGACCTCGGTGGTCGGCGTCACCGGCAACCCGGGCCAGACCAACTATGCGGCGTCCAAGGCCGGCATGATCGGGTTTTCCAAGTCGCTGGCCCAGGAGGTCGGGTCGCGCGGGATCACCGTGAACTGCATCGCCCCGGGCTTCATCGCCTCGCCCATGACCGACGTGCTGAACGAGCAGCAGCGCGAGACCATCCTGAAGAACATCCCGGCCGGGCGGCTGGGCACCGGCGACGAGATTGCGGCGGCGGCGGTCTATCTGTCGTCGGACGAGGCCGCCTATGTCACGGGGCAGACGCTGCACGTGAACGGCGGCATGGCGATGATCTGATGAAGATCCTGCGCATCCTCGCCACGATCCTGAGCGGGCCGTTGCTGCTGATCGGGATCATCTGGGTGCTGCAGGGGCTGAACATCCTGCCGGGCAGTTTCATGACCGGTCAGATCATCTGGGCCGTCTATGGAGCGCCGATGGCGCTGGTCGGCGGGGCGCTCGTGTGGTGGGTCAATCGCCGCTAGCCTCTTTCCCCATTCCACGGCTGTGCTAAAGCCGGGCGCAACCGGCGTGGTTGAGTCCCGTTATGACTTGCGCCGCCGTCGTCGTCGTGAGACGGCAAGCATGAGACCACCGCCGCCGTGGCGGCTATAAAAGGCAGAGACACCATGTCCGACACCCTCGAGCGCGTCCGCAAGATCGTTATCGAACACCTGGACGCCGATCCCGAGAAGGTGACCGAAAAGGCCAGCTTCATCGACGATCTGGGCGCTGACTCGCTCGACAACGTCGAGCTGGTCATGGCCTTCGAAGAAGAATTCGACGTCGAGATCCCGGATGACGCCGCCGAGCACATCCAGACGGTCGGCGACGCCGTGAAGTTCATCGACGGCAAGCTGGCGGGCTGATCCCTCCATTTTGCAACGGCATTGATGGCCGCCGTGGCGCGCCCCTAGCGGGGCGGCCCGGCGGCCATTACTGTTTATGGCCAAGCCCATGGATTCTGTTGTGAACAGTAAGGAGCGCCCCATGCGCCGCGTCGTCGTCACCGGCCTCGGTCTGCTGACCCCCCTCGGGTGGGGCGTCGAGCACAGCTGGAAGGGCATCCTGGAGGGCCGGTCGGGCATCGGCCCGATCACCTGCTTCGACACCGAGGGATACGGCTGCACCATCGCGGGCGAGATCCCGTCCGTGGACGGGCGGGGCGGCGGGGCCCCCGGCCAGCCCGGCGTGTTCGACCACGAGCAGGTCATGTCGGCCAAGGACCGCAAGCGCGTCGACGACTTCATCGTCTACGCCATCGCCGCCGCCGACGAGGCGCTGGCCGACGCCAACTGGAAGCCTGAAACCGACGAAGACAGGGAACGCACCGGCGTCATGGTCGGCTCCGGCATCGGCGGCCTGGGCCCCATCGCCGACACGGCCATCATCCTGAAGGAACAGGGCCCGCGCCGGGTCAGCCCGTTCTTCATCCCCTCGGCCCTCATCAACCTGACCAGCGGCCAGATCTCGATCCGCCACGGGCTGAAGGGCCCGAACCACTCGGTCGTGACCGCCTGCGCCACCGGGGCCCACGCCATCGGCGACGCGGCCCGGATGATCGCCTTGGACGACGCCGATGTGATGGTGGCCGGCGGGGCGGAAAGCAGCATCGTGCCCATCGGCATCGCCGGCTTCCTGGCCTGCAAGGCCCTGTGCACCGCCTTCAACGACACGCCCGAGAAGGCCAGCCGTCCGTACGACAAGGACCACGCCGGCTTCGTCATGGGCGAGGGCGCGGGCGTAGTGGTGCTGGAGGAATACGAGCACGCCAAGGCGCGCGGCGCGAAGATCTATGCCGAGGTCGTCGGCTACGGCATGTCCGGCGACGCCTATCACATCACCGCCCCGTCCGAGGACGGCGACGGTGGCCTGCGCGCCATGAAGGCGGCGCTGAAGCGGGCGGGCATGCAGCCGTCGGATCTGGACTACGTCAACGCCCACGGCACCTCGACCATGGCCGACTGGATCGAGGCCAAGGCGGTTGAGCGACTGGTCGGCGATCACGCCAAGAACGTCACCATGTCCTCGACCAAGTCGATGACCGGCCACCTGCTGGGCGCCGCAGGGGCCATCGAGTGCATCTTCTCGATCCTGGCGATCCGCGACCAGATCGCGCCGCCGACGATCAACCTGGACAATCCCGAGCACGAGACGGCGCTGGATCTGGCGCCGAACAAGGCCCGGCCGCGCAAGATCGATGTGGCCATGTCCAACAGCTTCGGCTTCGGCGGCACCAACGCCTCCGTTATTTTCAAGAAGGTCGACTGATGGCGTTGTTCCGCAGAGGGGCGGGGGCTCCGCGGGTGGAAAAGTCGGGCATGGGCGTGGCGCTGCTGACGGCGTCAGCGACCTTCAGCCTGTTTCTGATCGGCGCGCTGGTGTGGGGGTGGAGCGTGTTCTACGCGCCCGGCCCCTCGGCGCGGACGGGTGAAAGCACCGTCGTGACACTGCCCAGCGGGGCGGGCGTCTCGGCCATCGCGGCCAATCTGAAGGCCGCGGGGGTGATCCGCTCCGTCGACATGTTCAAGGCCGCCGCCAGCCTGACCGGCGCGGACCGCAAGCTGCGGGCGGGCGAATATGAGGTGCCGTCGGGGGCGTCGCTGCGCTCGGTGCTGAGCCTGCTGGTCGATGGGCGGGTGGTGCGCCATTTCGTGACCCTGCCCGAGGGCTGGTCGTCGGCCCAAGCGGTGGACATCCTGATGAAGCAGTCGGTGCTGACCGGCGAGGTCGAGGTCCCGCCCGAGGGCAGCCTGTGGCCCGACACCTACGAGATCAGCCGGGGCCAGACGCGCGCCTCGGTCATCGCGCGGATGCGTAGCGCCCACGACGAGAACCTGGCCGCCCTGTGGGCGCGGCGGGGACCGAACAGCGTGGTGCGGACACCGGAAGAGGCCGTGATCCTTGCCTCCATCGTCGAGAAGGAGACGGGCGTGGCCCGCGAGCGGCCCCGTGTGGCGGCGGTGTTCTCAAACCGCCTGCGTCAGGGGATGCGGCTGGAGAGCGACCCGACCATCATCTACGGCATCACCCAGGGGCGGCCTCTGGGCCGGGGGCTGAGGCGGTCGGAGATCGACCGGCCGACGGCTTGGAACACCTATCAGATCGACGGCCTGCCGCCGACGCCGATCGCCAATCCGGGCAAGGATTCGATCGCGGCGGTGCTGAACCCGCCGATGACCAACGACATTTTCTTCGTGGCTGACGGCACGGGCGGGCACGTCTTCGCCTCGACCTATGAGCAGCATCTGGCGAATGTCGCCCGCTGGCGGGCCATCGAGCGTCAGCGCGCGGGCCTGCCGCCGGAAATCGTTCCGCCGCCGGACGGTCCGCCGGAATCGACCGCGGGACCGCAGCCCCCCGCCATGGTCGTGCCGCCAGGCGCGAAGGTTATCACCGCGCCGCAGACCGGGACCCCGCGCCCGTGACGATTTCCGGCATGACCGGCTTTGGCCGCGCCGATGGCGCGGTGGACGGCTGGAGCTGGTCGGTCGAGGCGCGCTCGGTCAACGGGCGCACCCTGGAGGTCCGCTTCCGCGGGCCGCCGGGCTTCGACAATCTGGAACGGCTGGCCAAGGCGGCGGCGCAGGCGCGGCTGAGCCGGGGCCAGGTCACCATCGGCATTCAGGCCAAGCGGGCAGAGCCCGGCGCGGCGGGCCTGATCGTGAACGAGGACGTTCTGGCGCGCTATCTGGCGCTGGCCAACCGGCTGGCCGAAGACGGGGCGACGCCGCCGTCGGCGGACGGTCTGCTGGGCCTGCGCGGCGTGCTGGAAGCCCCTGAAGAGGAAGAGGACGCCGAGGCGAAGGCGGCGATCGAGGCCGCCATGGCTGCGTCGGTCGAGGCCGCCCTGGACGCCCTGAAGATCTCGCGCGAGCGGGAAGGGGCGCAGCTGACGCCCGTCATCACGGACTTCGTCCGCCGCATCGAAACGCTGGTGGCGGCCGCCGAAGGCGAGGCTCAGGCGCAGGTGGAGCATATCCGCGACCGCTTCGCCCGCCGGATGCAGGAACTGGCGCCTGAGGCGCCGGGGCTGGAGGAGCGGGTCTATCTGGAGGCCGCGGCTCTGGCGACCAAGGCGGATGTACGGGAAGAGCTGGATCGGCTGACGGCGCATGTCGCATCGGCCCGCATCCTGTTGCAGCAACCCCCCGCCGGGCGGAAACTCGACTTCCTGATGCAGGAATTCATGCGCGAGGCGAACACCCTGTGCTCGAAATCGGCTACGACCGCGCTCACCGGAATCGGCCTCGAGCTGAAGGCGGTGATCGAACAGCTGCGGGAACAGGTCCAGAATGTCGAATGAACGCACACCGCGCCGCGGCGTCCTGCTGATCGTCGCCAGCCCGTCGGGCGCGGGCAAGACGTCGCTGTGCCGGCGCCTGATGGCAGACCACAAGAATCTTGAGCTGTCGGTGTCGATGACGACGCGCGGCATTCGCCCGGGCGAGGTGGCCGACCGCGACTATCACTTCGTCGACAATGCCGAGTTCCAGCGTCTGATCGACGCTGACGCCTTCCTGGAGTGGGCCGACGTGCACGGTGCACGCTACGGCTCGCCGCGCGGGCCGATCGACCGGGCGCTGGCCGAGGGGCGCGACGTGCTGTTCGACATCGACTGGCAGGGTGCGCGCGACATCGCCGCCAAATGCCCGGGCGACGCGGTGCGGGTGTTTATCCTGCCGCCCAGCCTGGCCGAGCTGCGCCGCCGTCTGGTGACCCGTTCGCAGGACGCCGACGAGGTGATCGAGCGCCGCATCGCCAACGCCAAGGGCGAGATCGAGCACTCGGGCGAGTTCGACTATGTCTTCGTCAACGACGACTTCGACCGCAGCTATTCCGAACTGGCCCACATCTATCACGCCGAACGCTCGAAGCGCGCGCGGAACGTCTGGGTCGACGCCTATACCCAGGCCCTGCTGACCGAGGCGGTCTAGGCGGCGTCAGAGGCGTTTGCCGAACACCTTCGAAAGCGGGCGATAGGACTGCCGTTCGAAGAAATCGTGAGCGTGCGCGTTTTCGAGGCCGCTCTCCAGGAAGGCCCAGGCGGCGCCCTCGGCCCGGGCGGTCGTTTCGATGAAGGCGACGAGGGCGCGGCCGACTCCGTGGGAACGGCTTTCAGCCGCCACGGCGATATCCTCGATCACCACATAGTGGGCACGGTCGTCGTTGACGGTCAGGACGACCGCGGCGCCGGCCAGTTCACCACCTGCATCACGCGCCACGGCGATGCGGCGTTCCGGACCGAGGTCGGCGAAATCCTCGCGCATCAGGGCGTGAAGGTTTGTCGCCCAGGTCGCACCGTCAGGCGACAGGCCCGTCTGGATCTCGCCGTGGCTGATGTAGCGGGGGTCGCGGTGGATCACATCGCTGACAAAATCGGCGACGGCCGTCAGCTCATCGCCGTCCGACCAGCCGATCTGGACAGACTGGGCGGTCACCGGAAGGCCTGCGGATGGTCGGGAAGCGCCATGGAGCGGGCGTCTGTCAGCCATTCACTGACAGTGCGGCAGTCAAAGACGCGGCCGATGTGTACGTAGAATCGCGTGCGCAGGGCCTCGACCGCTTCGGGCGGCATGGACAGTCCGGCGCCCGGAGACGCTGCGTGCGGGATGTCCCAGTCGCGGATCAGCTCGGCCACGAAGGGGTCGAAGATGTCGGCGCGCAGGTGGACGGTGTAGTTGTCGCGCAGATCCGCCCACAAGGCGCGGAAGCCCCATTCGCACAGGGTGTCGAAATACCAGGCGACCCAACTGCCGAACACCTCTTCCTCGACATAGTCGCGCCGTTTCAGGCGCGCGGCGATCTCAAACAGGTTGCAGCAGATTTCATAATACTTCCGGGCGATCAGCCGCGCCTCGGCCTGGCTCTCGTTGTCGCCGCGTGACAGGGCGTCGGCGGGGGCGAGGTGCGATTTGAAGATCGGAACGACGGTCTTGTTGGCGGCCTCGAATTGGAAGACCGCGTTCGATTCAATCTCCAGCCGCTGGTAGATTTCAACCTGTTTTGCCGCCAGGGCCTCGGCCTCGGCCCGGCGACGGGCCGTTCCACCGCGCCATAGCTGATAGATAGCTAGGCCGAAGGCCAGGGCCGTGAAGATGCTGCCGAATGACTGCGCCCAGTCCGCGACGACATGACTGTATTCCATGATCCCTCCGGCCAGCGCCGCATTGTGGCGGGGCAGAGAGCAGCCTTGCAAGGGGCGACGCAACCGCCGGGGCGCTCGCGCTTTCCTTTGGGCGAATGCGGAGCGGACGATGCCCTGGACCCTGACACCCCTGAATGCGGCGCTGGCGGCCTCGGCCGTAGCGGCGGCCGGACTGACGGCTGTGGTTCTGCCCAAGGCCGGGCAGGACCGGACCTATGACGCCGGCGGACCCGCGCTGAGCATCGCCGTCGTGGCGCCGCGCGAGCCTGTGCCGGTTCCGGGCGGAGTGATGGATGTCGGCGAAGTGGTCGACGGCTATGAGCACCATCCGTATGTGCAGCCGGCGGCCTATGACCCTGCGCCCTACACCTGGGACGCCGGGCCGCTGCCGATGCCGGAGCCGCGGGTGTGGACCTCCAACCCCGAATCGATGCCGCCCGCGCAGGTCACGGTGACGGCCCCGCAGCCGCGCGGGGATCCCAACAAGTTCGGCTTTGACGAGCCGCTGCCGGACTTCGCCGCGGCGCGGCGAGAGCGACAGGCGCGGATCGACCGGATCGCGGCGGAGGAGGCGATGCGGGCGCAGGCGCCGTCTGGGGCGGATTTGGACGCCGAAGCCGAGTTTTACTGAGGCAGCGCCCCGTTAAAATCGGCGCGTGTAGCCGAGGCCCGGGACCAGAAGCACCTCTTCGCCCTCGGCGCTGTCGAGATTTGACCATTTGCGCAGGTAGCGGACGCCGAGGTCGATCTTCAGCCCCCAGGGCTGGTCAGTATCGGGCTTCTGTTCCCACAGGACGACGGACAGGGTCGCCGCGACGCGATAGTCCTCGCGCGAGGCGCCGCCGGGGACCGTGGCGCTGTCGAAAAACCGACCCTCGCCCTTTGCTTCGAAGCTGAACTGCCGGCCCCACATGGGCCAGCTTACCCTGCCGCTGACGTAAGGTCTCAGCAGGTCTCGCGTGTCGTCACTGGAATCCAGAAACTCCAGGCCGGGCGTAAAGGTGTAGGTCAGGCCGCCGGGCTGAGTGCAGCTATTGCCGCTGCTTGGGTCGGGCGATGGAGTCTCCCCCCGCCCGCAGAGGTAGTATGCGATATTCGAGAACTTGACGCCCGCGCCGAGGGTCTGTTCGCGTCTCAGAGTATCGCCGAGAAAGTCCTCATGCGTCGCGGCCGGGCGGTACTCGACAAACCAGGTCCGAGTGTCCTGAGCCTTGATCCCCGCTCCGGTGTCTGTTCTTGCCGACGAGGTGTTTTCGACATGTTGAAGGCGGAAAGAGACGCTGGCAGCCGAGGAAGGGGCGTCGGTATCGTAGCGGTTCGGGCTATAGCCGAGTTCTGGCGTCACCTTGATGGAGAAGTTTTCGAGAAGCTCAATCTCCCAGTAAAAACCGGTCTTGAAACTGCTCTCATCGATCAGGACTGCGGAATCCTCGGCAAAGCCCTCGCTGGATCCGAAGCCGAAGGTCGGCTCAACGCCAAAAGTCCAGTTGTTTGGCGGCGCATCGCGAAATTCCTGGGACTGGGCCCAGGCCATGCCCGGAATGAGCAGCAGGCCGACGGTGATCAGTGCGGTTCTCATGGCATCCCCCTTGTTCGATAGAGAAGCACACCACAACCTGTAGGGGAAATCCAGAAGAACGTTGTTACGTGCGGCGGGCTGTCACAGCGCCGCCGCGAGCCGCAGAAAGCCCGCCACGTCCACGACCTCGGCCCGGGCGTCGGGCTCGATGCCGGCGGCCTCGCACAGAGCGGCGCCGCCGAGCGGTTTCAGGCTGGAGCGGAGCATCTTGCGGCGCTGACCGAAGGCGGCGGCGGTGACCCGTTCGAGGCGCTTGAGCGTGTCGGCGGAGGGGCGCTCGGCCATCGGATCGAGGCGGACGACGGCGGAGGCCACCTTGGGCGGCGGGGTGAAGGCGGCGGCGGGCAGGTGCATGACCAGCCGGGCCTCGCAGACCGCCTGGGCGATGACGGCGAGGCGGCCATAGGCGTCGTCACCGACCCCTGCCACGACCCGCTCGGCCACTTCCTTCTGGAACATCAGGGTCAGGCTGTGGGGCAGCCATGGGCCGGTCAGCCACTTGATAAGCAGCGGCGTGCCGACGTTGTAGGGCAGGTTCGAAACGAGGTGCGCCGGACCCTCGACCAGATCGGCCTCCCGCACCTTCAGGGCGTCGCCCTCGACGATGCGCAGGCGGCCCGTGCCGTCGTCGAGCTCGGACAGCAGGGGGATGAAGCGGGGGTCCTTCTCGACCAGCACGACCGGGCCGGCGTTGCTTTCCAGCAGGGCGCGGGTCAGGCCGCCGGGGCCGGGGCCGACCTCGATCACCGCGCGGCCCTCGAACGGCCCGGCGAGGCGGACGATCTTGCGTGTCACGTTCAGGTCCAGCAGGAAATGCTGGCCAAAACTCTTCTTGGCCAACAGGCCGTGGGCGTCGAGGCTTTCGCGGAGGGAGGGGAGGTCGGTGGGGCTCACTGCGGTGTCATAGGGGTGAGCAGTGGCTGGTGGCTAGTGGCTGGTGGCTGGTGACTGTCGTCTCGCCCACAGCGGAAGGGCGGCGCGGACCGCGCCACAACCCCGGCGCACGCCAGCCACCAATCACCAGCCACCAGCCACCCTCTTCGCCGCCATCTGGCCCGCCAGACGGATGGCGGCGATCAGGCTGTCGGGGCGGGCGAGGCCCTTGCCGGCGATGTCGAAGCCTGTGCCGTGGTCGGGCGAGGTGCGGATGATGGGCAGGCCCAGGGTCGTGTTCACGCCGCCCCAGAAGTCGAGCGTCTTGACCGGGATGAGGGCCTGATCGTGATAGAGGCAGATCGCGGCGTCATAGGTAGCGCGCGCCTCGTCATGGAACATGGTGTCGGCGGGCAGGGGATCGGTGATCGTGATCCCCTCGGCGCGCAGGGCCTCGGCGGCAGGGCGCAGGACCTCGATCTCCTCCAGCCCGATGGAGCCGCTTTCGCCCGCGTGTGGGTTAAGGGCGGCGAGCGCCAACCGGGGCCGGGTAATGCCGAGATCGCGGCGCATCGCCTCATGCACCACGCGCGCGGTGCGGATAACGCGCTCGGCGGTGACCAGTTCAGGGACCTGTGACAAGGGTGCGTGGATGGTGACGAGGCATGCGCGCAGGTCCTTGGCCGTCAGCATCATGACGGGGCCGCGCGTGCCGCTGAACGGGGCGTCGGCGGTCAGGTCGGCGATGAATTCCGTGTGGCCGGGAAAGCGGAAGCCAGCGGCGTAGAGCGGCGCCTTGGCGATAGGGCTGGTGACCACGCCCGACGCTTCGCCGGACAGGGCCAGGCTCACGGCGGTCTCGATCCAGTCAGCGACGGAGGCGGCGTTGGCGGCCTCCGGACGGCCGGGCGTGACCGGGGCTGGCAGGGGAATGTCGAGCACGGGCAAGGCGCGGGCGAAGACGGCGGCGGCCTCGCCGATGGACGGAACGGCCTGAACCGGCACGCCTTGGCCGCGCATCAGGGCGGCGTCGCCGACGACGCAGAACGCATGTCCTTCGGCGCTCAGCGCGCGCCAAGCGGCGGCGATGATCTCGGACCCGATGCCCGCCGGCTCCCCCAGCGAAAGTGCCAGAGGCGCCGGCGCCGGCATTACTTGAACTCGATCAGGGCGTCGTTGCGCAGGTCGCGCATGTAACGCCGGCCCAGCATGGCCAGATTGGCGAGCTGCAGCCGGCCCTCGATGTCACGATAGGTCGGAGCCTCCGCCCCGCCGACGCGGCGGCCGCACAGGGCCAGGACGTGGACGCCCAGCGGCGAACGCACCGGGGTGCTGATCTCGCCGACCCGGGCGGTCTGGGCGAAGTTCTGGAAGGCCGGGAACAGGTTGGCGACGTCGCTTTCGCCCAGATCCGCGCCCAGCAGGCCGGCCTCGGACGTGGCGCGCGGCAGAATGGTGTCACAGGTCAGCTGCGGCCGAAGGCTCTCCAGGCGCGCGGTGGCGGCGGCGACCTGCTCCGGGGTGGCGGTGTCGGGTGCCTCGATCATGATCTGCTTCAGCTGGACCAGGCTTGTCCCGGCGCCGTCCTGCTTGTCGATCATATAGACGATGTAGACGCCGCCCTCGACGATGATCGGGTTGGACAGCTGGCCGACCTGAAGGTTGTCGAACGCCTGTTGCAGGACGGGCGACATGGAGCCTTCGACCAGCCAGCCGGAATCGCCGCCGCGCACGGCGGACGGAGCGGCCGAGAACTGACGGGCCACGCCCTGGAACGGCGCGCCGGCGATCATCTGCTGGACCAGCTGCTGGGCGCCGTTGACGGCCTGCTGCATGCCGCCCACGCGGGCCGCCTCGATATAGATTTCGCCGACGCGGTAGCGCTTCTTCGAAGCCGATTCGGCCTCCTGACGCATGACCTGCTCGACCTGGGCGCGGCTGACGCGCGAGCGGTTGCCGAAGCGGCCGCGGACCAGTTCGCGCCATCCGATTGCGGTGCGCAGGTATTCGCGCAGCGTTGAGCGGCGGATGCCGCCCTGTTCAAGGAAGGCGACATAGACCTCGGGCGTCGCGCCGGCCTCGCGGGCCATGGCCGCGATTTCGGCGTCCACCTCTTCGTCGGAGATGATGAGGTCCTTGTATTCCGCCAGCTCCTGGGCCTGCAGCCGCTCGTCGACGAGGGCGTTCAGGGCTTCCTGCTGGATCGCGGGCAGGTTCTCTTCGGTCGGCTGGACCTCGCTGAGCGCGATGACCAGCAGCATCCGCTGGCGCAGGTCAAACCCGGTGATGATGCGGTCGTTGACCGTGGCGATGATGCCGTCGGCCAGGGCGAACTGGGCCACCTGAGGCGCGCGCTGGGGCGCTTCGGCCGCGGCGGGATTCAGACGGCCGGCCGCCTGGGGGGCCGTCTGCGAGCCCGGCGCCGTCTGGGCCAGGGCCCCGGTCGCCACAAGCGTGCTCATCGCAACGCACGCCGTAAAACGCATCAAACGCATTGTTCGTCCTGGTTCCTCAAAGCGGCGCGGTCCCGATGCTTTGCCTGAAAATGCAAAGCCTTGCGAGGTTGCGCGCCCCCCGTTTGCGTCTCTACCAACGCTGGTCGCCCCGTCCATAACCTGAACCCCCGAAAGTGGCGAGGTTTAGGCGGATATAAACGCCGTCGGACGGGCCGGACGGTCGCACCTGGGTGTTGTCACGGCGGTAGCCGATCTCGAAGCGGAAACAGTCGTCATCGAACAGCAGGCCGACTTCGGACCGCGTGATGACTTCGCGCTCCAGATCGGCGACCCCGGCGGCGGTGACGCCCCAGTTGCCGTAGACGAACTGTTGGGCAGACAGCTGCACGAACTCGTAGTTGCGGTTCAGGGTCGAGGCGAGCGGGTTGGAGCGGTCGACGATGTAACTGACGCTGGCCAGGTTACGGCGGCCCCAGCGGCCATCGACCGAGGCCTCGGCGCGGCGCACGTCGCCCGAGCCGTCGATGGTGGCGTGACCCCAACCGCGGATGCGGTCGGACGGCGAGAACTCGCCCTGTACCACCCAGTCGGACGTCTGGGCCGCCAGACCGGAGGGGTCGTAGAGCTGGATGGGATCCAGCGGGTTCGGATTGGGCAGGACCGCCAGCAGGCCGGGCAGTTCGTCCTCGCGCCAGCTGCGGCCGATGAACAGGCTGGCGCTGCGGCCCTCGTCCCAGCGCAGGGTCGCCCGCGCACCGGCTGTGAAACGCGTGCCGCCCTCATAGAGGTCGTAGCCGGGGAAGCGGTCCATGCGGAACAGCGAGCTTTCGTCCAGCTCGATGGTCTGGCTGTCCTCGACCGGGACGCGGGGGTCGAGGTCGGCCTTGCTGGACAGCGAGAACTGGGCCAGCGGCTCGATCACCAGATCGGCGCCAGACTCAAAACGGCGCACCAGCGGATAGCTGACATCCAGTCCGGCGCTGAGCCGGTTGCGGGTGACCGTCTCGCCGTCCAGCCCGAGGAAGGGCGGCAGGTCGTCGATGGAATAGAAATCCGTGCGCAGATCGACGAACGGCTCCCACCGCACGCCGGCGGCGGAGATCAGCACGCGGCGCCAGTCGATCTGGCCGGTGACGCGGCGCGTGTCGACGCCGGGCAGGCCAAGGGTCGAACCGGTCGGGATGATCTCGGGCCGCAGCACGGGGCCGCCGACATAGGCGTCGCGGGTGAGGGCCACGGACGAGCCGCGCAGGCGCAGGCGGCCGCCGAAGACGGGTCCGTTCGGCTCCCAGCGGGCTTCGATCAGGGGCGCGACCAGCGGCAGGCTGTCGTCGCTCTCGAACACATTCAGGCCCGGCGCATCCTCGATGGGGGTCTGGACCCGCAGGCTCTGCATGTCGAAGGCGGCGACCGACAGATAGGACCGTTCGGTCTGACGCTCACCGTAGATCTGGCTGATGAGCCGGCGCTGGTCGCCGTAGTAGAGGCCGTTGTCCTGATAGGGATCGCGGATGTCGTAACGGTCGAACAGGGTCTTGTCCGAGGTGCGCTCCGCCGTGAAACCCCAGCGCCAGGGACCGGCTGGATCGAATTCGCCATGGGCCAGCAGATAGCTGCGGTGTTCCTCGTCCAGAGGAATGTCCGGGTCGGTGTCGGCGTCGCCAAACGGCGGATCCCGGTCGAAGTCGCCGAAGTTGCGGGCGTAGGTGTAGCCGCCGCGCGCCACGATCATCCCGTCCCGGAAACGCCGGCGCCACTGGGCGTTCAGCAGGGGCGGCACCTCGGCGTTGATCTGGGGACTGATCAGCCAGTCCTCGGACGGCGAGACCACGATCAGATAGGGCTGCTCATAGCTGACGCCCCGGTCCTGGTCGTAGTTGACCATGGGCACCAGGAAGCCGGAGGCGCGGTCGACCGTCGGGTCCGGGTGGGCGAAGACCGGCAGGTAGAGCACCGGCACGCCGCCGATCTTGAACACGGCGTTGCGATAGAGGACGGCCCGCAGGCTTTCATCCTGCACCACGCGCTCGGCCTGGATCGAGATCGAGGGCTCCTTGGGGTTCCCCTCGGCGTCGCAGATCGGGCAGGGCGTGAAGATGACGTAGTTCAGCTCGTTCAGCGTCGGCGAACGACGCACGGCGGTGGCGGCCATCAGGCTGGCGCCGTCGGCGGTGCGGGTGGCGAAATCGACGGCCACGCCGGCCTCGAGGTCCTGATCCAGCTCCAGCAGACTGGCGTAGACCCGGTTTCCTTGCGGATCGACCAGTTCGACCCGGTCGGCGGCCGCCGCCGTTCCCGCCGTCATGTCGTAGGCCAGGCGGCCCGCGCGCAGCAGGTGGCCGCGGAACCGCGCCAGCACCCGCTCGCCTTCGGTGCCTTCCGCGGTGATGAGATCACCCTGACGGCCGGCTGTGGCGGCGTCGATATAGACCGCTTCGGGCGTCAGGCCATCGGGCCCGACGGGGGCTGTCTGGGGCGCGGTCTGTGCCGCCGCAGCCGCCGCCAGCCACGGCGCGCAGGCCAGCGCCGCGACACCGGCCAGAAGGCGGTTACGCAGGGCTCCGGATCGGGCGCGGGGGGGACGCTGCATGCGGGCGGGACTCATCGGCCGGGGTTAGCCGTCTTCGGTATAGAACAGCAAGGTGAAGGCCGCGAGCGCCGTCAATATGGCGGGCAGCCAGGCGGCGACCACCGGAGGGATCACCTCGGCCGCGCCGAAGGCCGCCGACGACTGGTTGACGAAGAAGAAGCCGAAGCCGAGCACCACCGCCGCCGCGCTCATCCGCGCCAGATCGCCCAGCCGCATGAGGCGCAGCGAGAAGGCGGCGGCCAGGATTGCCATGGCCGCGAACATCAGGGGCGTGGCCAGAAGCTGCTGCAACCGCAGGCGGTAGGCGGTGGACGAGAACCCGGCGTCCTCGACACGTGTGATCTGGGCCGGCAGGGACCAGAAGGGCGTCGCCTGGGGGCGGGCAAACCGTTCAAACGCCTCTTCGTCCGCCAGGGCCGAGGGCAGGTCGAGAACGGCGTAGCGTACCGCGCGCTGGCCTGTCTGGGCGCCGACGGCGTCCACCAGCCGCCAGCGGCCGGCGGCCAGCGACGCCGAGGCCGCGTCGATCCGCTCCGAGAAGGCGCGGCGGCCGTCCGGGTCGGTGGTGTAGATGAAGAAGCTGACGCCCAGCAGGCGGGCGTTGGCGCGGTCCTGACGTTCGGCGCGGATGACCATCTGACGCTTGGCGTCGCCTTCGCGCAGCCAGACGGCCTCCTGACGCTCGGCGCCGCGCACCGAGCCGGAGATGCGCTCGCGCTCGCGCTGGAACAGGCCGTCGCCGGACGAGGCGAGGGGGCCCAGCGCCACTACGGTCAGCACGCCCAATGCGAAAGCCGCCCCAGCCGCCGGCAGGACGAAGCGCCAGGCCGAGACGCCCGCCGCCCGCATGGCGATCAGCTCACTGCGCCGGTTCAGCCCGACGAAGGCCGCGAGCGTTCCGAACAGGAAGACGAACGGCAGAAGTTGCACGATCACCGCCGGCGACTTCAGCAGCATCAGGCCGAGGATGCGCATGCCCGACAGATCGACGTCCGAGCCGACCCCGCGCGAGATCTCGACAAAGTCGATCAGCATCACCAGCGCCGAGATGATCGCCAGCGCCACGCCCAGCGAGCGCAGCTGCTGCACCAGCACATAGCGTTCGATGCGGCCGAGGCGGAGGAAGGCGGGACGGTTCATGCGAGCCTCGCCTTCAGGGAGGCCAGGCCGAACCAGTTGCGATGTCGTCGCGGTTTCAGCGCCGCGAACAGGATGCGCAGGGCGATGAAGGCGGCGCCGAGCGGCAGCAGATACTGGAACACGTTCAGCCAGGCGTTCCAGCCGCTGGCGGCGACGAGGCCGTAGCCGACCACGCGCACGACCAGGAAGGCGCCCGAGGCCTTGGCGATGCGCAGGGCATAGCCGGTGCGGCTGAACTGTCCGCCCAGAATGGCGGCGAGCGCCATGGCCATGGCCGTCAGGGCGTAGAGCGGCGCCGACAGCCGCGCATTCGCCTCGGCCAGCAACTCGCCCCGCGAACCGGTGTCCCGCAGCAGGGCTGGGGTCGGGTTCAGCAGGTCGGTCAGCCACAGGTCCGAGGTCTTGAACTTCACCCGTTCGTCGCTCTTGGTGAAGGGCGACAGGTCGAAGGGCAGGCGGTCGAACGAGAAATACTCCAGCACCCCGTTCGGTGAATACCGCTGCATGGAGCCGTGCTGCATGGTCAGGGTGGGCAGGCCGTCGACGCGCCCGAAGCGGGCCTCGGCGGCGTCCCAGGTCGTGACCGTCTTGCCGTTGTCCAGATAGATGAAGAGGTTCTTCAGCAGGCCGTTCTGCTCGATCTGCTGGACATAGACCGTCAGGCCGTCCGGCCCCTGAACGAAGCGGCCTTCATCCACCAGCAGGGCGGCCAGGTCGGTGCGGACGGCGAAGGCCTCGCGCCGCGCCTCGCGCTGGGCCCAGGGCTGTAGCAGGGTGCTGGTCAGCAGCGCCAGCGCCGCGACGATGAAGGCGAGACGCACGGCCGGGCGGATCACGGCCCAGCGGGTCATGCCGGCGGCGAAGGCGGCCGTCAGCTCCTGTTCCCTCTGCAGCCGGGTCAGGGCCATCAGGGCGCCCACGAACAGGCCGATGGGCAGGATCACGGCCAGCAGCTGAGGGGTCGCCAGCAGCGTCAGCTTCAGCATCACCCACAGGCTCTGGCCGCGTTCGACGATGATCTCGAGCTGGTCGAGGCTCTGGCTCAGAATCCCGATTCCGGCCAGCGCGGCGCACGCCGCCACGACGGGCAGTGCGATCTGGCGGAAAAGATAGCCTTGAATCAGGGTCATGGGCGGAATGAGATCGCCCGGTTGCAGGCGGCTGCGTTGCGGCGCATCTAATACACATCCGGGTGCGTCGGCGAAACATGCTGACGAGCCCATGTCATCCAGTATCAGGACCGGGGCTTACCCGGCCAAAGCGAGTGTTTCCATGAAAGTCGAGTTCGTCGCCGAGGCCGGCGCCGCCCAGGTGTTGGCCCTGCTGGTCCATGAAGGCGCGAAACAGGACGGCGCTCTGGGCCGGGCCGTGGCCGCCAGCCGCTTCACCGGTGGCCTGAACAGCACCCTGGTGGTCGCCGCCCCGTCGGACATGAAGGCCGACACGGTGGTGCTGAGCGGTGCGGGCGATGCGGCGAAGTTCGACGATCTGGCGCTGGAGGCCGCCGCGGGCGCCGCCTACCACGCGGTCAAGCTGTCGGGCGCCGAGACCCTGACCATCGACGCCAGCGCCCTGTCGGCCGAACAGGCCGCGCGGGTCGGTTTCGCCGTCCGTCTGGCCGCCTACCGCTTCGACAAATATCGCACGACGCTCAAGCCCGAGAAGATCCCGTCGGTCACGGCCGTGCGCGTCGTCGCCGCCGATCCGAAGGCGGCCAAGGCTGCGTTCGAACCGATGTCGGCGGTGGCCGACGCCGTGATCTTCTCGCGCGATCTGGTCGCCGAGCCCGCCAATGTCCTCTACCCCGAAGAGTTCGCCCGCCGGGTCAAGGCGCTGGAGACGCTGGGCCTTGAGGTCGAGATCCTCGGCGAGGCCGAGATGCAGAAGCTGGGCATGAACACCCTGCTGGGCGTCGGTCAGGGCAGCCGCCGCGACAGCCAGCTGGCCGTCATCCAGTGGAACGGCGGCAAGAAGGGCGAGCAGCCGCTGGCCTTCGTCGGCAAGGGCGTCTGCTTCGACACCGGCGGCATCTCCATCAAGCCGGCCGAGGGCATGGAGGACATGAAGTGGGATATGGGCGGCGCCGCCGCCGTGGCCGGACTGATGCACGCGCTGGCGGGCCGCAAGGCCAAGGTCAACGTCGTCGGCGTGCTCGGCCTGGTCGAGAACATGCCTGACGGCAACGCCCAGCGTCCGGGAGACGTGGTGATCTCCATGTCCGGCCAGTCGGTCGAGGTGATCAACACCGACGCCGAGGGTCGCCTCGTTCTGGCGGACGCCCTCTGGTACACCCAAGGGCGCTTCAAGCCGAAGTTCATGATCGATCTGGCGACCCTGACGGGCGCGGCGATCGTGGCCCTGGGGCTGGAATACGCCGCGCTCTACGCCAATGACGAAGCCGTGGCCGGGCCGATCCTGGACGCCGCCGGCAAGGTGGGCGAGAACTTCTGGCGCATGCCGCTGCCCAAGCAGTACGAGAAGCACATCGACAGCCCGATCGCCGATGTGAAGAACACCGGCAACGGCCGCGCCGGCGGCTCGATCACCGCCGCCCTGTTCCTGCAGCGCTTCATCAACGGCACGCCCTGGGCGCACCTGGACATCGCCCCGACCGCCTGGGTCAACAAGAGCACCAACCCCACCGTCCCGGACGGCGCCGTCGGCTTCGGCGTGCGCACGCTGGATCGCATGGTGGCCGACGCCTACGAAGGCTGATGGCCGGGTCGGGCACGGAAATCTGGTTCTACCACCTCGAGCGCTCGTCGCTGGATCAGGTGCTGCCCGGGCTGCTGGACAAGACGCTGGAGCGGGGCTGGCGGGCGCTGGTGCGGGTCGCCGACCCGCGCCGGATGGACGACATCGACGAGCGGCTGTGGACGTGGCGGGACGACAGTTTCCTGGCCCACGGCCGCTCCAGCGCGGCTCATACCGAGCGCCAGCCGATCCTGTTGAGCGAAACGGGTGAGAACCTGAACGCCGCTCAGGCGCTGTTCATCGTGGATGGTTCAGACCTTGGGCCGACGGAGAACTACGAGCGATGCTTCATCATCTTCGACGGGCAGGACGAACAGGCGCTGACAGGCGCGCGGCAGCGCTGGAAGACGCTGAAGGATCAGGGCGCGAACCTGGCATACTGGAAACAGTCGCCCGAGGGACGCTGGGAAAAGGCGGCCTGATCGCGGGTCTGCTTCTGGCGGCCTGTTCCTCGTCGCCCGCGACGACGCCCGGACCTGAAGCCACCGCGCCCGCCGTGGTCGAACACGCCGAGCAGACCAGACCTGTCGGCACCCGCATGCCGGACGCGGATGCGGATCTGTGCAAGGCGCGGGAGATGCAGTGGCTGGTCGGGAAACCCCGGACCGAAATCCCCGTTCCGGTGGATGTGGTGAACCGGCGCGTGGCGTGCACCACCTGTCCTGTCACTGAAGATTATTCCGCTTATCGACTGAACATCTTCTTCAATTCCGAAACCGATCTGATCGAACAGGTGCGGTGCGGCTGAGCATGGAGACGACCATGAGACCGATGATCCTTCTGGGCGCCGCCGCCCTTTCGCTGGGCGCCTGCGCCACCGACCCGGCCGAACCGCCGATGGAGGACGCCTGCCAGGCCTCGGCCTTCCAGTGGCTGGTCGGGCGTCCACGCACCGACATTCCGGGCACGCTGCCGTCGCCGAACCGGGTGGTCGCCGACAACCAGCCGGTCACGATGGATTACAACGCCAGCCGTCTGAACATCGTCTGGAACCACGAAACCGGCCGGGTGGAGCATGTTCGATGCGGCTGATCCTGCCGCTGCCGCTGCTGGCGCTGGCCGCCGCCGCCTGCGCGCCGACCGAGCCTGTTGTGATGCAGCCGGGCCCCCAACGCTGCGACGTCGAAAGCGCACGCTCACTGATCGGGTCGCACGTGGGCGCGGTCAGCTTCCCGGCGGATGCGAATGTGCGGATCGTCTGCACCACCTGCCCGACGACCAAGGATCTCCGGCCCGACCGGCTGAACGTCCGCTTCGACGAGGCGACGGGGATCATCCGGTCGGTGGACTGCGGTTAGACCTAAGCCTCAGCCCTGATGGGCGACGAAGACCAAGGTGTGGGTGTAGCTGCGGTAAGGCGTGGCGGCGCCCGCCGGGGATTCCGTGCGGTAGCGCACCTGGGTCATATAGGCGCCGGCGTCGCCGGCCCGAACCGTGAAGCGGCCTTCGCCGTCGGTGGTCAAGGTCGCCTCGATCTTCCGCCCGTCATACTGACCCGCCTCGCGGAAGACGGTGACTTCCACGCCTGTCAGCGGGCGGCCGTCGAACAGCAGCTGGAACGCCGCGTCCTCGCTTGCCGTGATGTCCGCCGGATGGATCATCGGGAACAGCTCAAGCCCCTGTCCCTTCGGCTCCAGCGCGCCGTCGCTGGGCGCGCCGCGCGTGACATAGACCTCGGCCGTGGTGATGCTCTGGACGTCCACCAGCGGGGCGCCTTCCGGCGGAGCGCTGTCCTCTTCGCCGACCATCTTCCAGCTGCCGTCGGCGGCGCGGTACATCTTGGCCGTGCGACCCTGTCGCGGGCCTGACGAGATGCGGTAGGTGCCGTCCACGGGCGTCGCGACCTCGAACACGGCCAGATCGCGCAGATAGGTGACATCGGCGATGGGCGTCTCCCCATTCGGCCCGATCACATGGAAGAAGTCCGAGCGCATGGCCACCCGGGCCTGGAAAAGGTCCTCGGTGAAGGAGGCCTCGACCGTCACATGATCGCGGCCCGTGGCGTCATGGACGTTGGGCTTCAGGTAGGGCGAATCCGCCGTGGCGATGCCCGCCGCAAGCCAGGCCACCCCCGCCAGCACCAAGGCCTTGAAAGTTCGTCCGCGCATCACCGTCTCCGTCAGAAACCGGTGACGAGCCTTATAGGATTGCGAGTTATTTGCAACTAAGCGCCGCGTTCGAGGCCCAGGATCGCTTCGCCGATCTCCTCGGATTTCTTCGCCACCACGGCCTGGGCGTCATAGAGGCCGCGATTGTAGAAGAACGGCCCGATCTCGCGGCCGAGGAAGTCCAGCAGCATCTCGGCCGGCAGGGCGGCCAGATCGACCTCCAGCTCGTCGCGGAAATACGCCCGCAGCTTCGCCGTGATGGCGGCGGTTTCCTCGCGGCTGAAAGGAATGGGCTTCATCTCAACTCACCTCCGCCAAGGCTTCCTCGGCTTCCATCCAGGTGGCCTCGGCGGCGTCCAGATCGGATTGCGCTTTCGCCCGGGCGCGGCTGAGGCCTTCCAGCGCCTTGGGGTTCGACATGGCGGCGTTGGCCAGATCGTCGTCGATGCGGGCCAGGTCGGCGGTGAGGGCCGCCATGCGCTCCTCGGCCTTTTTCACCGCATGGCGTAGCGTGGAGGGGGAGGGACCGTCCTTCTTTTTGCCCCTATCGCTCGCGTCGCGGACGCTCTCTGCTTGAGGGGCGGGAGCGGCTTCAGGCGCCGGCTCGGTCTTGACCTGCGACGGGCGTGCCGCCGCGGCCTTGGCGCGGTCGAGAACGAACTTGGCGTAGTCGTCCATGTCGCCTTCGAACGGCTTCACCGTGCCGTCGGCGGCCAGCCATAGGCGGTCGGCCACCAACTCCATCAGCGAGCGGTCGTGGGTGATGAGGATGACGGCGCCCGAATATTCGTTCAGCGCGTCGAGCAGGGCCCGGCGGCTGTCGATGTCCAGGTGGTTGGTCGGCTCGTCGAGGATCAGGATGTGCGGCGCATCCATCGCCACCATGTTCAGCAGCAGACGCGCGCGCTCGCCGCCCGACAGGCTTGCGACCGTGGTTTCCTGCTTCTCGAACGGCAGGCCGAACTGGGCCAGCCGGCTGCGGCGGCTGCTCTCCGAGGCGTCGGGCATGGCGCGGCGGATGATCTCCAGCGGCGTATCGGTCGGATCCATCGCCTCGATCTGGTGCTGGTGGAACCAGCCCACGCGCATCTTGCCGTCGCGGTGGAACTCGCCCGTCTCGACGGTCAGGGCGCGGGCGATCAGCTTGGCGAATGTCGACTTGCCCGCGCCGTTGACGCCCAGCAGGCCAATACGGTCGTCCAGATCCATGCGCAGGTTGAGGTTCCGCAGGATCGGCTTGCCCGGCTCATAGCCGACATTGGCCTTCTCCAGCCGGATCAGGGGCGGGGGCAGGGGGCGGGGCGGGGACGGCAGGACGAAGGGGGCGACCCGCTCTTCAGGCGGCAGTTCGATCCGCTCCATCTTCTCCAGCTTCTTGACCCGGGACTGGGCCTGGGTGGCCTTGGACGCCTTGGCCTTGAAGCGGTCGATGAATTTCTGCAGGTGCGCGCGCTCGGCCTCCTGCTTGGCTTTGGTTGCGGCCATCAGGCGCAGCTTCTCGGCCCGGGTCTTCTCGAAGGTGTCGTAGTTGCCCGTGTAGAGCGTCAGCTTGTGGTTCGAGAGGTGCAGGATGTGGGTGCAGACCTCGTTCAGCATCTCGCGATCGTGCGAGATGATCAGGGCTGTCGCCGGGTATTTCTTCAGCCGCGCCTCAAGCCACAGGGCGCCTTCCAGATCGAGGTAGTTGGTCGGTTCGTCCAGCAGCAGCATGTCCGGCTGGGCGAACAGGGCCGCCGCCAGCGCCACCCGCATGCGCCAGCCGCCCGAGAAGTGGGCCATGGGGCGCAGGATGTCTTCCTGGCTGAAGCCGAGGCCGACGAGGATTTCACTGGCGCGGGCTGGGGCGGCGTCGGCGTCGATCTCGATCAGGCGCGACCAGATTTCGCCCATCTCCTCGGGCTCGGCGGTCTCCAGCCGGGTCATCAGCTCGTGCCGTTCGACGTCTGCCTCGAGAATGGTGTCCAACACGCTGACGGGCGTGGCGGGGTGCTCCTGATCCACCGAGCCGATGCGGGCGGTTTTCGGCAGGCTGATCTCGTCGCCGCCGGCCGCCAGTTCGCCGAGGATCAGCTTGAACAGGGTCGACTTGCCGATGCCGTTGCGGCCCACCAGCCCCACCTTGGCCCCGGGCGGCAGGCTGGCGGAGGCGTTCTCGAGGAACTTCCGGCCCCAGGCGTTGAAGGTCAGGTTGGTGATCTGGAGCATGGTCGTCCGGTGCGTTCGCGCAACGCCGGTCGGCGCGCGAACAAGGCAAAATTGTGAGGCGGTTGGAAACGCGGGAGGGCGCGTCTATAAGCCCGCGACCTTCAATCTCCCAAACAAGAAGTCACTGTCCATGACTGAACGCACCTTCTCGATCATCAAGCCCGACGCGACCCGCCGCAACCTGACGGGCGCCATCAACGCCGTGATCGAGGGCGCCGGCCTGCGCATCGTCGCCCAACGCCGCGTCAAGCTGACCGAGGCCCAGGCCAAGAAATTCTACGAAGTCCACGCCGAGCGTCCGTTCTACGGCGAGCTGGTCGGCCAGATGACCGCCGAGCCGGTGGTGGTTCAGGTGCTGGAAGGCGAGAACGCCGTGGCCCGCTACCGCGAAGTCATGGGCGCCACCAACCCGGAACAGGCGGCTGAAGGCACCATCCGCAAGTCGTTCGCCCTGTCGATCGGCGAGAACTCGGTCCACGGCTCGGACTCGATCGAGAACGCCGGCATCGAGATCGCCCAGTTCTTCACGGACGACCAGATCGTCGGCTAATCGGCGCCTTCTGCCCGAACTTGATTGCGGCCGGGTCGGTGACGATCCGGCCGTTTTCGTGTCAGGCTGGCGCTCCGTCGGGGGAGTCGCCGTGAAGGACTATAGCCGCAGAGGGGTGATGCTGGCCGCGAGCCTGTCGGCCCTGGCGGGCTATGTCGACGCCGTGGGGTTCATGACCCTGGGCGGCTTCTTCGTCTCGTTCATGAGCGGCAATTCGACCCGGCTGGGCGTGGGCCTGGCCATGGGCGACGGAGGGATGGCGGCGACGGCCCTTGGCCTCATCGCGCTGTTCGTCGTCGGAGTGGTGATCGGGGCCACGGTCGCCCGTCGCTTCGGCGAGGAGCGGCGATCTGCCGTGCTGGCGGCGGAGGCGGCCCTTCTGCTGACCGGCGCGACCCTGTGCACCCTGGGATTTCGCGAAATCGGCATGGTGGCCGTGGTGCTGGCCATGGGCGTCGAGAACGCCGTGTTCCAACGTCAGGGGGATGTCGGGGTCGGCCTGACCTACATGACCGGCACACTGGTGCGGATGGGCCAGCGGATCGCCACGGCCCTGCATGGTGGTGCGCGCTGGGACTGGGTTCCTTTTCTGCTGCTGTGGGCCGGACTGGCGACAGGCGGCGCACTCGGGGCGGTCAGCTTCCTGCGTTTGGATGTGCTGGCGCTGTGGCCGGCCTTCGCCGTGGCGGCGGGTCTGAGCGTGGCCGTGCGGCTGGCCGAAATCCGGGCTGAGAAAACCTGAACTCAGCCCTGACGGCAGAATTCCGCGAGGGCCGCTGGATAAAGCCGATGCTCCGCGACCCGCACCCGTTGTGACAGCGACAATGGCGTGTCGTCGGCCAGCACCGGCACGCGGGCCTGGCCGAGGATGGGGCCTTCATCGACGCCTTCGGTGACCAGATGGACGGTGCAGCCGGCCTCCGTGTCGCCGGCCGCGATGGCGCGGGCGTGGGTGTCGAGGCCGGGGTATTTGGGCAGCAGGCTGGGGTGGATGTTCAGCATCCGGCCGGCCCACCGGCCCACGAGGAACGGCGTCAGCAGGCGCATATAGCCGGCGAGAGCCACGACCTCGATGTCGTGGGCCTCCAGCAGACCCTGAACGATCCGCTCATGAGCCTCGCGGTCCTTGCCGAAGGGGCGATGATCGACCGCGACGGCCTTCACCCCCTTGGCCTCGGCGACGGCGAGGCCGCCTGCGTCGGGCACGTTTGATACGACCAACGCCACCTCGAACGGCGCATCGGGCGCAGCCCCGGCGTCGATCAGGGCGGCCATGTTGGAGCCCGCGCCGGAGATCAGGACGGCGACGCGGCGTTTGCTCATTGCGCGGGACGGGGCGCCGGGTCGCCGACCGAGACGAACGAGCCGGCCGGGCCGGGGAAGACCACCGGGCTCTCATAGCCGTCCGCCGACACCGCCGAGACGCCGAAGAAGAAGTCGTCGATGACCACGCCGCGCAGGACGATCTGGGTCGCGCTCCCGGCCCAGCGGCTGTGGGTCCACTGGGGCGCGGTGGTCGAACGCCACCAGACGCGATAGCCGGCGGCCCCGGGCACGGCGTCCCACCTCACCGTGGTGTCGGGCCGGACCGCCCCCTCGATGGTCACGTTCAGCGGCGTGGCCGGCGCGTTGCCCAGGGCCGCCATCGTGGCGATGTTCAGCCGGGCGACCTGGCCGAGATAGGCGAAGTCGACGCCGTGTATGGTGTCGCCATAGTCGATCCCGTCGTCGGTGCGCAGATCCTGATGCTGGCGGTCGTAGTTCTCGGCGCCTTCGGTGATGCGGACGGCGGGGAAGCCGTGTCGCAGCATCTCCACCTGGTCGCCGCCGCGGCCGTAGCGGTCGGTGCGATAGACCATCTCGACATCGAAGTTCGTCAGATAACGGTCGGCGATGCCGTCCACGAACCGCGCCAGGTTGCGCGACGAGCTGTCCAGTTCGCCGCCGTTGTAGCGACGGCGCTCTTCCTGGGCCTCGGTCTCGACGGTCTTGGTGCCTTCCGAGAAGACGCGGATGCGGGTCATGTCGCGCACGCCCGTCTGGCTTTCCGAGTTGCCGACGATGTCGTTGTTCAGATTGGCCTCGACCCGCCAGCCCTGTTCCTGGGCGTAGTCGGCCAGGACCTTGCCGCCCAGCAGCCCCTGTTCCTCGCCGGACAGGGCGGCATAGACCAGCGTCGCCTCGAACCGGTGCTGCGACAGCACCCGGGCCGCTTCCAGCACCGCCGCGACGCCGGACGCGTCGTCATTGGCCCCGGGGGCGTCGGCGGTGAAGTTCATGACGTCGGTGACGCGGCTGTCGAGGTGGCCGGTGATGATGATGACCCGGTTCGGATCGCCAGTGCCGCGCTGGATGGCGACGATGTCCATCACCTCGGTGGGATTGGGCACGCGGTTGTTGGTGAAGGTCTGCGACGGGGTGACGATCTCCAGACAGCCGCCGCAGCTGCGGCTGACGCCCTCAAACTCGCGCGCCACCCAGCGGCGGGCGGCGCCGATGCCGCGCGTGTCCGACACCGTGTCCGACAGGGTGTGGCGGGTGCCGAAACCGACCATCGTGGTGATGTCTACGCGCATCCGCTCGGGATTCACCTGACCGACGACTTCGTGCAGCAGCGGATGCTCCTGCGCCGCCGTGGTCTGGGCGAAGGCCGCGCCGGGCAGGGCGGCAAGAAGGGCGGCGAGGGCGATGACGCGCATGGGAACAGCCTTCCGAAACGAACCGGCGGACAGTGGCGGGCGGTCGCGCGTGAGTCTAGGCCGCGACCAGCTGTCCGCAGACGAAGGCGGCCTCGCCGTGGGTCAGCAGGCCTTCCAGCACGTCCTCGACGTTCTCCGGCGCCACAACCAGCATGAAGCCGACGCCGCAGTTGAAGGTGCGGCGCATCTCGTGGTCGCTGATGCCGCCGGTCTCGCCCAGCCACTGGAACACGTGCGGCATCGGCCAGGCGTCCCAGTCGAACTGGGCCTGCAGGCCCTCGGCGATGCAGCGGGGCGGGTTTTCGATCAGGCCGCCGCCGGTGATATGCGCCGCGCCCTTGACCAGACCGGCCTTCATCAGGGGCAGCACCGGCTTCACATAGATACGGGTCGGCTCCATCAGGGCCTGGGCCAGGCTGCGGTCGCGCACGAAGGGGGCGTCGTCGCCCCAGCCAAGACCCGACTTCTCCACCACCTTGCGGATCAGGGAGTAGCCGTTGGAGTGCGGCCCGGACGAGGCCAGACCGATGATGACGTCGCCCGCCGCCTGACGGTCCAGGTACGGCAAGGCGTGGCCGCGCTCGACGGCGCCGAGGCTGAAGCCCGCGAGGTCATAGTCGCCGTCCGAATACATGCCAGGCATTTCCGCCGTCTCGCCGCCGACGAGAGCGCAGCCGGCCTGACGGCAGCCTTCGGCGATCCCGGCCACGACGCGGCGGGCGTCGTCCACCGACAGCTTGCCGGTGGCGTAGTAGTCGAGGAACAGCAAAGGCTCGGCGCCCTGGGCCAGCAGGTCGTTGACGCACATGGCGACCAGATCGACGCCGACGCCGTCATGACGGCCTGTCTCGATGGCGATCTTCAGCTTGGTGCCGACGCCGTCGGTGGTGGCGACGATCAGCGGGTCCTCGAAACCGGCGGCCTTGAGGTCGAACAGGGCCCCGAATCCGCCCAGCGAAGCCTCCGCGCCGGGGCGGCGGGTGGATTTGGCCAGCGGCTTGATGGCGTCGACCAGCATCTCGCCGGCGTCGATATCGACCCCCGCATCGGCGTAGGTCAGGCCGTTCTTCAGGCTCTCGGGGGTGTCGCTCATGGGGCACAGGCCTGAATCAGGGGGGCGAAATATGCGCCGGGTCTTGCCACAACCGGCTCGCGCGGGGCTATAGCATCCGAATGACGCCGATCACCACCACCGAGGTGCTGCGCGAATTCTGCGCGCGCCTGGCTAACCAGCCCTTCATCACGGTCGACACCGAGTTCATGCGGGAAACGACCTACTGGCCGAAGCTGTGCCTGATTCAAGCCGCCTCGCCGACGGATGCCGCGATCATCGATCCGCTGGCCGAGGGGCTGGATATGACGCCCTTCCTCGACCTGATGCGCGACGAATCGATTCTGAAGGTGTTCCACGCCGCCCGTCAGGACGTCGAAATCTTCGTGAAGCTGGGCGCCATGCCCAAGCCGATGTTCGACACCCAGGTCGCCGCCATGGCCGCCGGATTCGGCGATCAGGTGTCGTACGAAGCGCTGGTCCGCCAGATGCTGCGTCAGGAAGTGGACAAGGGCAGCCGTTTCACCGACTGGGCCCGGCGCCCGCTGTCGGACGCGCAACTGGTCTATGCCCTGGGCGACGTGACCCATCTGGCGGCGCTTTATCCCAAGCTGCGCGACCGGCTGCAGAAGGAGGGGCGTCTGGAGTGGGTGATGGCCGAGATGGGCGATCTGACCGACCCCGCCCTCTATGACACCGATCCGGAGAAGGCCTGGAAGCGGCTGAAGCCCAAGAAATTCTCGGCCAAATATCTGGCGGCGTTCGTCGCCACGGCCCGCTGGCGTGAGCGGGCGGCGCAGGAGCGCGACCAGCCGCGTGGACGCATCCTGAAGGACGAGGCCATCGACGAGATCGCGTCGCAGGCGCCGACGGACCCGGAAGCCTTCAACCGCCTGCGCTCCGTGCCCAAGGGGTTCGGCGGCTCACGCCTCGGCATCGAGCTGTCGACCGAGCTGAAGCGCGTGCTGGAAGACCCGGAGGCCCACGCGCCCAAGCTGGAGCGCCCGGCCCACAACCAGCCGGCGCCGCCGTCGGTGGTCGAGCTGCTGAAGGTGCTGCTGAAGGCCAAGAGCGACAACGCGGGCGTGGCGACCAAGCTGATCGCCAATGTCGCCGACCTGGAGAAGATCGCGCTGTCGGACGAGGCCGACGTCGACGCCCTGAAGGGCTGGCGCCGTCAGCTGTTCGGCGAGGATGCGCTGAAGCTCAAGCGCGGCGAGATCGCGCTGGTCCTGAACGGCCCGCGGGTCGAGGTCGTCGAGATCGAGGGCTAGGCCGCAGGCGTTCCCGGCTGCCACAGCTCGATCTGGTTGCCTTCGGGGTCGCTGATGCGGGCGAAGCGGCCGACCTCGGGCATGGCGTCCCATTCGGGCTTGGTGATCACCTCGATGCCGGCGGCCTTCAGGCTGGCCATCAGGCCGTCGAGGTCGTCGACGCGGAAATTGACCATCCACTGCTTGTCGGCGGGGAAGTAGTCGCTGTCGGCCTTGAACGGCGCGAAGACGGTGGGCCCGGCCTGTTGCGGCCAGACGAACACGCCCTCGGGCGCGCCGACGCCGAGGTGCTCCAGATACCAGGCCGCCTGGGCCTTGGGGTCCTTGCAGCGGAAGAACAGCCCGCCGATTCCGGTCACCGCCATGTCGTCTCTCCTGATGTGAGGGTCAGACTGCCTCGGCGCCGCGGCCCATGTCGAGCTTCAATCCCATGGCGTCGGCCAGAGCCTTTGCCCGCCGCCGCGTCTGCTCGCCCAGCAGCAGGTCGGCGTAACCGTCGGCGGCGCCGAGCTTTAACGCGCCCTTGTTCACGGTGGCCCAGGCGTTGGCCAGGAGGTGCGCCGAACGCCCCGACAGGTCGCAGCCCAGCCGGATCGCGAGGCCAAGGGCGCGGGCGGCGTTCCTCTGATCCTCGTCCAACAGGCGATCGACAGTGTCCGGTTCCGGTGTCGCTGCGCCGCCGCCATACCGGGCATTCATGGCCGTGGCGAGGAAGGCGCGCTCGGCGTGGGTCTGGCCCGGGATCGGGGCTCGCAGAACCTGATCGAACACCAGCTCGACCCGGTGGTCCGGGTGCAGCCGGGCGCCGAGGTCGGCGAATTTGCAGGCGGCGGCGGCCAGAACCGCATCCCGCTCGCGCCCGAAGGCCGAGGGCAGGGCAGCGGTCACCGGGGTGATCCATGCAGTCAGGGCGCCCGCCAGCGTCGGCGACACCCCTTGCCGTGCGCCCAGCGCGCCCGCGCCGGCAAGCAACGGCTCCTGCCGGGCTTCCTCGACGTCCAGCGCCTCGAACAGCAGGCCCTCGCGCACGCCCCAGGCCGAGAAGCTGACCTGTTTCAGCGACAGCCGGTCGATCAGCCCCTCCAGCACCAGGGCGGCGTAGGGCAGGGTCTCGGCCCGTTTGCGGCTGACGCCCGGCATCTTGTCCAGCGACTGTTTCGACTGGCGCGCCACGAACCCCGCCACGTCGCGCGCATCGGCGGCCGACATCGCATACTGGTGCACGATCTTCAGCGGATAGTCCGACATGGCCATATGCATCTGGGCCAGGCTGCGCCAGGCCCCGCCGACAGCGTGCAGGGTGTCGCTGCGATAGGCTTCTGACAGGGGCTTCAGGCGCTTGCCGATGACGCTGCGCAGCTTGTCGGCGTCGAAACCCTTGATGTCGGCCAGAGAGAAGGGGCCCAGCGGCAGGGTGACGCCGTTCGACACCGCCCCGTCGCCGATGCGGGTCAACTCCAGGCTGGCCCCGCCCATGTCGGCGGCCACGCCCATTGCGTCCGGCGCACCCGCCAGCACGCCAAGCGCCGAATAGCGGGCCTCTTCCTCGCCCGACAGGACACGGACGATCAGGCCCGTCTCGGCGGCGACAGTGTCGCAGAAAGTCTGGCCGTCTTCGGCGTCGCGCACAGCGGCGGTGGCGGCGACGAACGTGCGTTCGGGCCTGACGCCTTCAATCACGGCCGCAAAGCGTTTCAGGGCGGTGAGCGCCGCCGCCGCGCCCTCGGTCGACAGACGCCCCGTGGCGGCCAGGTCGCGGCCCAGCCCTGCGAGCACCTTCTCGTTCAGCACGGTCCAGACCGCGCGGCCCTCGAGCCTGTAGAGGACCAGGCGGACCGAATTGGAGCCGATGTCGATGACCGCGATCTCGCGCGGCGGCGCGATCTCTGTCACTTGCGCGGCCGTTCGTAGCGCAGGGCGCGGGGCAGGGTCTTCACCTTGCGGCCCCGGCCCGACAGGCTGGGATTGGTCATGAAGTATTTGTGCGCCGAGAACGGATGCTCCGGGTCCGCGGGCGGCACGCGCAGGTAATGGCCGGTCGGCTCCAGCACCCAGCTCTGTGCGTCGTCCAGCAAGCTCGCGACCATGATCTGGTCCAGCACCTGATCGTGCACGGTCGCGTTCGTCACCGGCGTCATCAATTCAACCCGCCGGTCCAGATTGCGCGGCATCCAGTCGGCGGACGAGATGAACAGTCTGGCCTTGTCGTGCGGCAGGTCCCGGCCATTGGCGAAGGCGACGATGCGGCTGTGCTCCAGGAAGCGGCCGACGATCGACTTGACCCGGATGTTCTCGGACAGTCCCTTCACACCAGGTCTCAGGCAGCAGATGCCGCGGATGACCAGTTCGATGCGAACGCCCCACTGGCTGGCGCGATACAGGGCGTCGATGATCTCCGGATCGACCAGGGCGTTCATCTTGGCCCAGATGGCGGCGGGCTTGCCCTTGGCCGCGGCGGACATTTCCTTGCCGATCAGTCCCAGCAGCGTCGACTTCATGTTCAGGGGCGACACCACCAGCGCTTCGAGCTCGTCGGGAGCAGCATAACCGGTGATATAGTTGAACACCCGCCCCGCATCCCGGGCCATGGCAGGATCGCAGCTGAACAGCGACAGGTCTGTGTAAACCCTGGCCGTCACCGGGTGATAGTTGCCGGTGCCGAAATGGCAGTAGGTGCGAAGGCCGTCGTTCTCGCGCCGGACGACGATGCTGACCTTGGCATGGGTCTTCCATTCCACGAAGCCGAACACGACATGGACGCCGGCCCGTTCCATGGCCCGCGCCCAGCGCAAGTTGGCCTCCTCGTCGAAGCGCGCCTTGATCTCGACCAGGGCGGTGACGTTCTTGCCGTTCTCGGCCGCCTCGATCAGGGCGGCGACGATCGGACTGTCCTTCGATGTACGGTAAAGCGTCTGTTTGATCGCGAGTACGTTCGGGTCGCGCGCGGCCTGGCGCAGGAACTGCACCACCACGTCGAAGCTCTCGAACGGGTGGTGGATCAGCAGATCCTTCTCACGCACCGCCGCGAAGATATCGCCGCCGTTGTCGCGAACCCGCTCAGGGTATCGCGGCTCGTAGCCGGGGAATTTCTGGTCCGGGTGCCCTCCGGGGATCAGCTCGGACAACTGCGCCAGGCCCAGCATGCCGTCCACCAGCACCACGTCCTGGGGCAGGGCGTGCAACTCGCCGATGATGAAGTCGCGCAGGTCCTGAGGCATGGACGCCTCGATCTTGATGCGCACGACCGAGCCGAGGCGGCGCTGTTTGAGCGCCTCCTCGAACTCCATGACCAGGTCTTCGGCTTCTTCCTCGATCTCAATGTCGGAGTCGCGGATCAGGCGGAACACGCCACGCTGCAGCACGTCACACCCGGGGAACAGATGCTCGATGAACAGCAGCAGCACGCTTTCCAGCGTCACATACCGCTTCAGCCCCTTCTTGGACCGGCCATCTGTGGCCAGCGGCCAGAACCGCTTCACCTGGGTCGGCACCGGGACCAGCGCATAAAGCAACCGGTTATCGCTGTGTCGCCGCAGCTTGAGCGCCAGCGAGAAGCCGAGATTGGGCAGGAAGGGGAAGGGGTGGGCCGGGTCGATGGCCATCGGTGTCAGGATGGCGAACAGCTGACTCAGGAACTCGGGCTCCAGCCGCTCGCGCTCGGTGCAGGTGGTGCGCTCGCCGTCGACCACCTCGATGCCGGCTGCCGTCATCGCCTTGCGCAGCTTGCGCCAGCGCTTCTGCTGTTCCGCCATCAGGGCGCCGGCGGCCTCGTTGACCCGCTCCAGCGCCTCCGTCGGGCTCAGGCCGTCGGGCGAGACGACCCGAACCCGCTCGCGCACCTGGCCCTTCAGCCCGGCGACGCGAGTCATGAAGAACTCATCCAGGTTGTTGGCCGAGATCGACAGGAAGCGCACCCGCTCCAGCAGCGGGTGGTCGGGATTGGCGGCCTCTTCCAGCACGCGGGCGTTGAAGGCCAGCCACGACAGCTCGCGGTTGAAGAACCGCCGGGGCGAGGCCATCAGCTCTTCGGACAGCTCCAGCTGCGGCGCGCGCGAGGTGGGCACGGCCTCCAGCACGGCGGCCTGCGACTCGGCGGTCTTTTCGCGGATGGCTGCGTCGTCGCTCATGAACCGGTTCTGGCGCGTGTGGATGACCGCTGCAACCTCGTCGGCGCGATCAGTCGAACAGGGCGCCGCTTTCTTCCAGGACCTGCCGGGCCAGCGCGCGGGTCACGGGGCGGTGGAGCTCATCCAGCCGATCCACGACCGCCGCCGCCGCCTCAGCCGACCGGTCGATGCGTTTGACCAGATAGTCGATGGCGTCTTTCGGCGCGGCGATGCTGCGTTCGGCGAAGCGGGCGGACAGGATGGCGGCCATCACCGCGTCATCTGGCGCCTCCAGCGGTGCGGTGACCACGGCGTCGAGGCGTGAGCGCAGGTCGGGCAGCTCGACCTTCCATGCCGTCGGCGCAGAGCGTGAAACCAGCAACAGGGCGCCGCCCGGGGCATGGGCCAGATTGATGAGATGGAACAGGGTCTCGTCGTCCGTGTCCTGGGCCCGGTCCAGCAGCACGGGTCGGCCCTCAAGCTCCAGCGGATCAGCCAGAGCGGCCTCTACGCCGTCCAGCGGCAGGGCGCCGACCCGTTCGGCCCACATCCGCGCCAGGTGGCTCTTGCCGCTGCCCGCCGGGCCGCACAGGGCCAGAACCCCGCCCACCGGATTGGGCCAGGTCGCCACCATCGTCGCCGCCGAGCGGTTGCAACCGGACACGACAAACCCCGCCTCGGCAGCGGGCAGGTCGCGCTGCAAGGGCAGCCTCAACTGGTCTGATGTCGCGGATCGCGCGGTCATGGCCGTTCCATAACAGATGGATGCGGCGAAGCGTTGCTGCTTCCATCACCACAGGTGGACAACACAACGGGCCTGTGGATGCTCCATCAGGCCCGCCGACCTTGACTTTCCGGGGCGATGATGCGCCCTTCCGCCCCTCCCGAATTGCGCCGTTTACGGCCCCAAATCCAAGACGAACCGACCATGCACGCCTATCGCTCCCACACCTGCGGCGCCCTCCGTTCGACGGACGCCGGCGCCAATGTGCGCCTCTCGGGCTGGGTTCACCGCAAGCGCGACCTCGGCGGCCTGCTGTTCGTCGATCTGCGCGACCACTACGGCATCACCCAGTTGGTGCTGCACCCGTCGACGCCGGGCTTCGAGATCGTCGAGCGCCTGCGCGCCGAAAGCGTGATCCGCATCGACGGTGAGGCGGTGATGCGCGATGCCTCGACCGTGAACCCCCTGCTGCCGACCGGCGAGGTCGAGGTTCGGGTCGCCGGCCTGGAAGTCCTGTCGGAAGCCGCCGAGCTGCCCATGCCGGTCTTCGGCGAGCAGGAGTATCCTGAGGAAATCCGCCTCGCGAACCGCTTCCTCGACCTGCGCCGCGAGCGTCTGCACAAGAACATCGTGCTGCGCTCGAAGGTCATCTCCTCGATCCGCCACCGGATGGTGGGGCAGGGCTTCCTGGAGTACCAGACCCCGATCCTGACGGCGTCCTCGCCGGAGGGCGCGCGCGACTTCCTGGTGCCGAGCCGCCTGCACCCCGGTAAGTTCTATGCGCTGCCGCAGGCCCCGCAGCAGTTCAAGCAGCTGCTGATGGTGTCGGGCTTCGACCGCTACTTCCAGATCGCGCCGTGCTTCCGCGACGAGGACCTGCGCGCCGACCGGTCGCTGGAGTTCTATCAGCTCGATGTCGAGATGAGCTTTGTCACACAAGAGGATGTTTTTGCGGCGATTGAGCCCGTCATGCATGGCGTGTTCGAGGAGTTCGCGGACGGCAAGCCCGTGTCCCCGATCAACGGCAAACACACTTTCACCAACGACTTCGGCGAGCAATTCGAGCACGCCGGTTTCGAACGGCTGACCTATGCCCAGTCGATGGCCTGGTACGGCACCGACAAGCCGGACACGCGCAACCCGATCAAGATGCAGGTCGTGTCCGATCACTTCCGCGACGGCGGCTTCGGCCTGTTCGCCAAGATCTTGGGCGCCGACGACAAGAACGCCGTCTGGGCCATCCCGGCGCCGACGGGCGGCAGCCGCGCCTTCTGCGACCGCATGAACTCGTGGGCCCAAGGCGAAGGCCAGCCGGGCCTCGGCTACATCTTCTGGTCGGACGACCAGAACGCATGGGGCGGTCCGATCGCCAAGAACCTGGGGCAGGAGCCGACCGAGGCGCTGATGGCCTCGCTGGGTCTGGGCAAGGGTGACGCGGCCTTCTTTGTCGCCGGCAATCCCTCGGCCTTCGCCAAGTTCGCGGGTCTGGCGCGCACGCGCGTGGGCACGGAGCTGAAGCTGGTCGCCGAAGACCAGTTCAAATTCTGCTGGATCGTCGATTTCCCGATGTTCGAGTGGTCCGAGGAAGAGAAGAAGGTCGACTTCAGCCACAACCCCTTCTCGATGCCGCAGGGCGGGCTGGAGGCGCTGGAGACCCAGGATCCGCTGACCATCCGCGCCTATCAGTACGACATCGTCTGCAACGGCTATGAGCTGTGCTCGGGCGCGATCCGGAACCACAAGGCCGAGATCATGCTGAAGGCCTTCGGCATCGCGGGCTATGACGCCTCGGTGGTCGAGGAGCAGTTCGGCGGCATGCTGAACGCCTTCCGCTACGGCGCGCCGCCGCACGGGGGTCTGGCTCCCGGCATCGACCGCATCGTCATGCTGCTGGCCGGTGAAACCGCCATCCGCGAGGTCATCGCCTTCCCGTTGAACCAGCAGGGCGAGGATCTGCTGATGAACGCCCCGACCGAGGCGGCCGAGCGCCAGCTGAAGGACGTGCACATCCGCACGGCGATGCCACTCAAGGTCTGACGATCAGGGAGAGGCGGCGGGCTCAGTTCCCGCCGCTGGCCATCACGAAGTGCCGAACCCGGGGCGGAGCCGGGGGCTGGGGCGGAGCCGGAGGCGCCACGCGGACGGCGATGCCGCGGCAGGTGCGGGCCGTCAGGCCGCGCGGCAGGCGGGTGCTGGCGTCGCCGCAGGCCCGTCCGACCTGGGCCTGGGTCAGGCCGCGCGCGCCGGTCAGGTCGGCGCCACGCACATCGGTGCGGTTCATGGTGGCCCCGGTGAAGTCCGCGCCTGCGAACTGGCCGCCCGTCAGGCGCGCGCCGTCCAGGCTGGCGTCCCGGAACGCAGCCGAGCGGAAGTCGCCGTTGGCCAGGTTCGACGCGTTCAGCGAGCTGTCGCTGAAGTTGGCCGAGCGGGCGCTGACATTGGCCAAGGTTACGCCGAACATCTCGGTGTCCGACAGATTGCTGCGCACCAGGACCGCGCCGTTCATGTTGGCGCCGCTGAAATCGGTGTCCGACAGATCGATGCCGGCCATATTGGCGCGCACGAACACGGCGCCGGTGGCGTCCATGCCGTTCATATCGGCGCCGGTGAAGGTCGAGCCCGAGAAGTTCGAGCCGACCACCTCGGCGCCTTGCATGTCGGCGCGGGTGAAGTCGGAGTTGGAGAAGTTCGAGGTCACCAGCTCGGCCCCGCGCAGATTGGCGCCGACGAAGGTGGCCGAGGTGAAGGTGGCGGCGGTGAAGGTGGCGCCCGACAGGTCGCGGCCCGACAGTTCACAGCGGTTGCACTGGCCGCCCAGGGACATCGCGCGCTGGGTGTCGCGGTCCTGCCACCCGATTTGGGGGATG
Source organism: Brevundimonas sp. (assembly GCA_036405055.1). Lineage (GTDB taxonomy): Bacteria > Pseudomonadota > Alphaproteobacteria > Caulobacterales > Caulobacteraceae > Brevundimonas. The sequence goes on along the minus strand of DASWYI010000039.1, from coordinate 15,989 downwards.
TCCCCGGCGAAGGCCGGGGCGGCCGCGCCCGCCATGCCGAAGGCGGCGAGGGCGAACAGCGAACTGGCGAGGCGGCGATTCATGATGCGAACCTGTTTCACGCCACCGTCATGCCGTCGCCCGTTCAAAAACCCTACTTAAATCGCGGTAAGAATGAAGGTCTTCAGCAGGCCGGAATGCGAAGCGATCCGGGCAGCACGGTGGCCTCGTCGCCGCACGCGCGGTTCAGCTGGCTCTGGGTCAGGCCCGTGGCGCGGCCGAGCTGGGCCCCCGAGAAGTTGGTCCCGCTCAGCGTCGCGCCCGTGAAGTTCGCGCCTTCCAGATAGGCCCCGACGAAGCTGGCGTTGGTCAGGTTCGCGCCCCGGAAATTCGAGCCCGAGAAGACGGCGCCGAACGCCTCGACATCGCGCAGGTCGGCACGGGAGAAATTGGTGCGGTTCATGACGCTGAGGCTCAGGTCCGCCTGGCGCAGCCGCGACCCCGACAGATTCAGGCCCCGCGCCTCCAGCCCGCCGAAGTCGCCCTGGAACAGGTTGCAGCCGGAACAGCTGGCGCCGCCGCGCACCCGCGCGATCTGCCCGGCGTTCTGGGCCATGGCGGGCGCCGCCATGCTGGCGGCGGCGAGGGCGGCGATCAGGAACAGTCTCATGGCGCAGGCTCCGATGTGCGCCCGGCGATGCAAGACGCAGGCCAAGTCTAAAGCCAGACCGTTACTTATCCCCTGCGCTTGGCCAGCGGGCTTGTCGGACCTAAACTCTGATCGAAAAGGAGGATTTCATGATCGCCAGCCTCGCCGCCGCCGTCGCATTGAACATCATGTCTCCGCCCCGTCCGATGGAGACGGCTTTGTTGAAGGGGGTCGAGGCCTGTCATGGCCATGCCTTCGACAATCTCGAAACGACCGAGTTTCTGCGAAGCGCCGGTTTTGTCCCGGTCATCCAGACTGAGTTCGAATACGACTGGCGCTGGCGCGGCGACGGCTATGAAATCCAGGCATGGAGCAACATGTTCGCGTGCGGCTCCACGGTGATCAGAGGCCGTCTGTCTGATCGCGATGCTGTTCGCATTGTGCGGCCATGGGCCCAGCGGCACGGCTATCAGCCGCCTCGGGATGCGTCCGAACAGGAAGCTTTGCTCTACATGATGCTCAAGCGCGACGAGGGCTTCGACATGGCCGTGGGCCGCGACGATGCAGGTCAGATCCGTGTGACCATGGCACCCGGATATTTCACCGACAGCTAGCCCTGCATGCTCGGGGCGGCCCCGCAGGTGTCGCAGACCCAGCCTGCGCCGCGGTGCTGCAGGGTGAAGTCGCCGCAGGCGGGGCAGGCGACGGCCTCGGTGGCGCTGACGGTGCGCGCCGGTTCCTCGGCCTTCCGTCCGAACGGCAGGACCACGAGGTTGTCGGGCGCGGCGCCGCGGGCGAAGCCCTTGGAGATGAATTTTGCGGCGGGGACGGCCTCGGGCTCCTCGCCCGTCACCGTGTCGGCGGTGGCTTCCGGCTCCGCATTGGCCAGCTCGTGGCGGTCCAGATAGGACACGCCCAGCTCGCGGAAGATGTAGTCCAGGATCGAGGTGGCCGACTTGATGGAGTCGTTGCCGGTGACCCGTCCCGCCGGCTCGAACCGGGTGAAGACGAAGGCGTCCACGAACTCCTCCAGCGGCACGCCGTGCTGCAGGCCCAGCGACACCGAGATGGCGAAGTTGTTCATCAGCGACCGGAAGGCGGCGCCCTCCTTGTGCATGTCGATGAAGATCTCGCCGAGTTCGCCGTCCTCGTATTCGCCGGTGTGGATATAGACCTTGTGGCCGCCGACGGCCGCCTTCTGGATGTAGCCCTTGCGGCGGTCGGGCAGTTTGCGGCGGGCGCGGTCGCGCACGACGACCTTCTCCACCACCTTCTCGACGACCTTTTCGACCACGCGCTCGGTGACGCGCGGTTCGGGCTCGGCCCGTTGCCGGGCAGGCGTGGCGGGCTCGGGCAGGTCCAGCAGGGGACCGGCGGGAACCGCGCCGCGCAGCAGGCGCACGGCGCGCTTGCCTTGCAAGGCCTCTTCACTCAGCCGCCGCGCGGCCTGAAGCGGCGTCGTGCGCCAGTCCAGCAGGATCGGGCGGGCGTCCGGCGCTTCGCTGAACCGCTCGACCATGGAGCCCAGCCAGATGTCGAACCCGACGGGATCGTAAAGGACCGACCTGAGGCCTTCGGGCGTGTCGGGCCAGCGTGACAGGTCGCCGTGACCCAAGGCATAGGCCTCCGCCGCCGCGACGGCCTCGGCGTCAAAGCCCAACCGCGCCAGCAGGTCAGACGCATCCGCCTCCAGCCCCAGCACATCGACGATGAAGCCGGGGTCCAGCACCGGGCTGCGGAAGGCGTCAGCCAGCCGCTCGACCTGGGCGAGGGCCATCTCGACACCCTCCAGCTCCACGTCGGTGAAGCCGCGCGCCCGCAGCGCGGAATGATCCACACCCGGCGCCTCGACCAGGGTGCGGCGGCCGAACAGATGCCGCTCCGCCGCTTCGACATCGCCGCCCGCCGCTTCGATGGCTTGGGCCAACGCAGGGCGCAGGCGGTGCGCGATCTCGCCGTCCGCGGTCTCGAACAGGTCCGTGGCCGTGAAGGCCGACAGGCCCAGCCGCAGGGCCGCATCCGGATCGTGGGCCGTCAGGGCGATCGTCCGGTGGCGGCGTCCGGCATCGGGCCTGACCGTCGCCAGCAGTCCGCGCGCCAGTTCGCCCGCCGCGCCGTCCACGGTCTGCAGACGCGAGGCCAGCATCATCAGCGTCTGGGCCGCATCCTCGGCCTCGCCGCCGCCCAGCGACTTGGCCAGCTCCTGCGAGGTCGCGGTCGCGGCCGCCGCGACCACAGCGGCATGGCCGAACACCTCGATCTCGGCGTCAAACAGGTCGACCGCATCGCACAGACCGCCGAGGCCGAACGCCAAGGCGCCCGTCGGCGCCGACAGGTCCAGCGCAACGGTCCAAAGCCGCGTCAGGGCCGCCACGGTCTCATTGGTGTCGCCGGGCAGGGCGGCGATGGCGGCGAGGTTGAGGATTACGCCCGGAGCGCCCAGAGCGCTGGCCGTGGCCTCGGCGTCCTGCGGCTCAAAGGTCAGGATGAGCTCGCCGGCCAGCGCCGTGGAGACCGCATCGACCGCGCCCGCGCCGATCAGCGCCCGGTCGGCCAGCACCACCAGCGGCGCGGATTCCACCGGCGCAGCCGGCGCCACGGCGAACCGCTCGCCCTGAATGGCGCGCAGGATGTCGGCGTCGCCCGCGCCCGCCTGACGCGCCCGCACGGCGGCCCGGGCCAGCGCCGGATTGGCCCGGGGATCAGCGCAGTCGGCGGCGGGGCCTTCGCAGCGGGCGACGGCGTCGGCCACGGCGTCCAGCGCCCCGGCCGTGGCCAGCACCGCCTCGACGGACAGCCGCTCGGCCCGTCGAGCCGCCAGCGACGCCTCGATGGCAGCGTTGGCGCCCGGCTCGTTCAGATCGATGATCGTGGCGTCCGCGTTCCGCAGCTTCGTCGGCGCGGCCAGCCCCAGCTTCAGGGTCGCCGCCAGTTCGGCGGTGAAGGCATGGGCGTGGGCGCGGCCAAACAGGCCCCAGGTCACGCCACGCGCCCCCAGTTCCTCGGCCCAGCCGTCCAGCGCGCCGTTCAGCATGCCCTTGCCGCCCGCCATGCCGACGCTGTCGGCCCAGTCCAGCCAGGCCTCGACCCGCGCGTCGCTCCAGCCCGTGGGGGCGGCGGTGATTTCGATCCGGTCGGCGCGCTCGATCTCGCGCACACTCACGGCCACACGATCGGCGAGGGCGGTGAAACGGGCGTCGAAGCGCATGCGGGCGGTCTCCACGAAAGCCGCCGTTACGCTAAGGTCCGCGCCACATGCCTGCAATAAATCTGGCGTGTCAGGTGCGGGTTACCCCCAAGATATTGATCCTCGCGGCCGACGCACGGCGCTGGACGCCGGGCCTTGCGGTTTCTATGATTGCGCCTACGCCGCCGGATGCTCCGCGCGGCCGGATTTGAAGCGGATTTCCCGACGTGCTGGCAAAGATTTTCGGTTGGTGGAGCGGCGCGACCATCGGCACCTACTTCACCGTGGGCAAGCGGGGCGTGCTGGTCGGCACCGACGAGCAGGGCAACCGCTATTACCAGTCGCGCGACAACGTCAGCTATGACGGCCGCAAGCGCCGCTGGGTGCTCTACAACGGCTATGCGGAGGCCTCGAAGGTCTCGCCCGACTGGCACGGCTGGCTGCACTACACCTTCGACGAGCCGCCGACCGAGCAGCCGCTGCGCCGTCAGAAGTGGGAAAAGGATCACCTGCCCAACCTGACCGGTACGCCGATGGCCTGGGTTCCCCCCGGCTCGCTGGCGGCCGAAGGCAAGCGCCCCGCCGCCACCGGCGACTATGAGGCGTGGAAGCCGGAATGAAGCGCCGCGCGGTCATCCTGACGACGGTTCTGGCCGCGGCCCTGATCGGGACCGGGGGCGTTGTCGCCTCCGCGCTTCAGGACGTGCCCCAGGATGCGCCGCGTCCGGATCCCGTCGCCGAGTTGAACCGCCAGAACACGCCGGTCGAGACCGCGCCCGTCGCCACGCCCGCGCCGTCCAGCCCCGTGGCCGTCGCCACGCCCGGCGGCGCAGAGGCCGTGGCCGCCGCCGCCGAAGCCGCCACCGAGGAAGAGGAAGAGGCCAAGACCGAGGCCGAACCCGTCCGCGCCGTCACCGAGCCCGAGACCCCGGCCAAGCGCCAGCGCCGCCGCATCGCCATCGTTCAGGCGATCGACAAGGTCACCGCCGAATCCTACCGCTTTGAGGTCGTGGTCGGCGGCCGTCCGGTGCGCTTCAACCAGGCCCTGATCTTCACCGCCCGCGCCTGCGAGGTGTCCGGCGCCGACGAACGCGCGCCCGAGGCCGCCGCCTATCTCGAGGTGTCGATCCAGCCGCGCGGCACGGCCCAGCCGACCGAGGCGCGCCAGATCTTCCGCGGCTGGATGTTCGCCTCGGCTCCCGCCGTCAGCGGCCTGCAGCACCCGGTCTATGACGCCTGGGTCGTGGGCTGCAAGGCATAGGACAGGGCTTGCGCGCCCGTCATGGGCGCGGTCAGGGCGGTCTTGTCAGGCCTGACCTTCAGCGCCGGCTTCAGCATCTTCAGATAGGCGTCCTGCGGGGTTTCAACCGCGCCGAACTGGCTGAGGTGACTGGTCAGGAACTGCGCGTCCAGAAGCGTCCAGCCGCCCTTGCGCAACCGCGCCACCAGATGCACCAGCGCGACCTTTGACGCGTCCCGCCCGGCGCTGAACATGCTCTCGCCGAAGAAGGCCCCGCCCAGGGTGACGCCATAGAGGCCGCCGACCAGGGCGCCGTCGTAACGGCACTCGACGCTGTGGGCGTGCCCCCCGGCGTGCAGCTTCAGATACAGCGACCGGATCGGGCCGTTGATCCAGGTGTCCTCGCGCCCCGGCCCGGAGGCGGCGCAGGCGTCCAGCACCGTCTCGAAGTCCGTGTCGATGGTGATCTCAAACCGGTCCTGCCGCACCGTCCGGGCCAGCCGGGACGGCACGTGGAAGGCGTCCAGCGGAATGACGCCGCGCAGATCCGGCTCCACCAGGAATACGCTGGGATCGTCGCGCGTCTCGCCCATGGGAAAGACACCCGACGCATAGCATCCGAGCAGGTCGTCAGGTGTGAAGCCGATGAACGGCCCCGATGCGGCGTAGTCGCTCAGGCGGGCGCCTTCTGGCGCTTGGCCCAGTTCTCCAGCCAGTGGATGTCGTAGTCGCCCGACAGGATGTCCGGCTCCTGCAACAGCTTCTGGAACAGCGGGATTGTGGTATCGATGCCGCCCACCACCATCTCGCCCAGGCTGCGCTTCAGGCGTGCGATGCACTCCTCGCGGTCGCGCCCGTGGACGATCAGCTTGCCGATCAGGCTGTCGTAGTAGGGCGGGATCGAATAGCCGGCGTAGATGGCGCTATCCAGCCGCACGCCCAGGCCGCCCGGGGCGTGGAAGTCGTTCACCATGCCCGGCGAGGGGGTGAAGGTCTCCGGGTTCTCGGCGTTGATGCGGCATTCGATGGCATGGCCCTCGAACACGACGTCCGACTGCTTGAAGCTCAGCGGCAGGCCGGCGGCGATGCGGATCTGCTCACGCACCAGATCGACACCGGTGATCATTTCTGTAACCGGATGCTCGACTTGCAGGCGGGTGTTCATCTCGATGAAGAAGAATTCGCCGTCTTCCCACAGGAATTCGATCGTGCCGACGCCGAGGTAGCCGATGGCGGCGATGGCCTTGTTCACCGTCTCGCCGATGGCGGCGCGTCCGGCGGCCGAAAGCGCGGGCGAGGGGGCTTCTTCAAGCACCTTCTGGTGCCGGCGCTGCAACGAACAGTCGCGCTCGCCCAGGTGCACGACGTTGCCGTGGCTGTCGGCGATGACCTGAAGCTCAATGTGGCGCGGCTTCTGGAGATAGCGCTCCATATAGACCGCGCCGTTGCCGAAGGCGGCGAGGGCCTCGGACTGGGCCGTCTGCACGGCCTCGACCAGGTCGTCGGCGGTCAGCGCCACCTTCATGCCGCGCCCGCCGCCGCCGGCGGCCGCCTTGACGATCAGGGGGAAGCCGATGGTCTTGGACGCCTTGATCGCATCCTCGATGGTCTCGACCTCGCCCTTCGAGCCGGGGACGCAGGGGATGCCGGCGTCCAGCACCGTCTGCTTGGCGCTGATCTTGTCGCCCATGACCCGGATGTGCTCGGGCTTGGGCCCGATGAAGGTCATGCCGTGGGCCTCGACGATCTCGGCGAAGCGCGCGTTCTCTGACAGGAAGCCGTAACCCGGGTGGATCGCCTGGGCGCCCGTGATCTCGGCCGCTGCGATGATCGACGGGATGTTCAGATAGGATTTGGCCGCCGGGGCCGGGCCGATGCAGACGCTTTCATCGGCCAGGCGCACCCACATGGCGCCGCGGTCGGCTTCCGAGTGCACGGCGACGGTCGAAATGCCCATCTCCTTGCACGCGCGGTGGATGCGCAGGGCGATCTCGCCGCGGTTGGCGATCAGGACCTTGGTGAACATTCCGGGCCTCAGGCCTCGAGGACGGCGAGGCGTTCGCCGAACTCGACCGGCTGGGCGTCGCCGACGATGATCTCCTGCACCACGCCGTCGCGCGGGGCGGGGATCGGGTTCATGGTCTTCATGGCCTCGATGATGAGAAGGGTCTGGCCCTTCTTGACCTTGTCGCCGGCCTTCACGAACGGATCGGCGCCGGGCGCGGGCGACAGATAGACGGTGCCCACCATCGGCGACTTCACGTCCTCGCCCGACTTGGCGACGATCGTGGCCGGGTCCGACGGCATGGCCGCAGGCGCGGCGGCTGCCGGAGCCGGGGCGGCGGCGACAGGCGCGGCGGCCTGCGGCGCCACGGCGTACTGAATCGGCGCGGCCACGGTGATTTCACGGGCGACCCGGATGCGCAGTTCGTCGCGCTCGACCTCGATCTCGGTCAGATCGGTGTCCTTCAGGATCTCGGCCAGCTGGCGCACCAGCGTCGCGTCGATGCCGTCGTTCTTCAGGGTCTTCTTGTCGTCGGCCATAAGTCTCGAAGCCTCGTTTTCTTTTCTCATTAGACGAACGGCGTCAGGCCGTCGCCTGTTCCTGCGCCAGTTGGAGGGCGGCCTTCACCGCCACAACATAGCTTTGTGCGCCCAGCCCCGCGACCACCTCATCGGCGGCCAGCGAGACATAGGAGCGATGACGGAAATCCTCGCGCGTCGCCGGATCGGACAGATGGCACTCAACCACCGGAATCGTCAGGGTTTTCAGCGCATCCAGAAGGGCGATGGAGGTGTGGGAGTAGGCGGCGGGATTGATGACCAGGGCGACGGCTTTTGTCCGCGCTTCCTGGATCCAGTCGACCAGAACGCCCTCATGATTCGATTGCCGGAACTCGACCCGAACACCGTCCGCGGCCATTTCGCACAGCGCCCGGACGTCATCCAGCGTTTCGCGTCCATAGATGTCCGGCTCGCGCACCCCAAGCAGGTTGAGGTTGGGGCCGTTCAGGACGTAGAGGACGGGCGTCTCGGTCATGCGCTCCAGCGCCGCGTGAATCGGGCGGGCCTTTTAGCTGACGGGCGGCGCGGGTCAAACCGGCCGTAGTGAGGTTGACCTAACGTGATGCGCATCCAAGTCAACGGCGAACCCCGGGAAGTCGATGCGTTCACCATCCTTGACCTCGTTCAGGCGTTGTCGCTTGACCCCCGCAAGGTGGCCGTCGAGCGCAACCTCGAGATCGTGCCTCGCTCCCTCCATGCGACGACGCAGCTGGCCGAAGGCGACCGCATCGAGGTGGTGCAGTTCGTCGGCGGGGGCTAGAAGCGCTCCATGAACGCCCAGTCCACCCTGACCACACCCCAAGACACCTGGACCGTCGCCGGACGGACCTTCTTGTCCCGGCTGATCGTCGGCACCGGCAAATACGCCGACTACGCCCAGAACGCTGCGGCGGCGGAGGCGGCGGGGGCCGAGATCGTGACTGTGGCGCTGCGCCGTGTGAACCTCAGCGATCCCAGCCAGCCGATGCTGGTGGACTATGTGAAGCCCGACCGCTTCACCTTCCTGCCCAACACAGCCGGGTGCTTCACCGGCGAGGACGCGGTGCGGACCCTTCGGCTGGCGCGGGAGGCGGGGGGGTGGAATCTGGTGAAGCTGGAGGTGCTGTCGAACACTCCCCACCTGTATCCCGACATGACCGAGACCCTGCGGGCGCTGGAGATGCTGGTCGCCGACGGCTTCGACGTCATGGTCTATTGCACCGACGACGTCGTCTTCGCGAAGCGGCTGGAGGAGGCGGGGGCCGCCGCCATCATGCCTGCCGCCGCGCCAATCGGCTCGGGCTTGGGCATCCAGAACCGGGTCAACATCCGCCTCATCGTCGAGCAGGCGAAAGTGCCGGTGCTGGTCGATGCGGGCGTCGGCACACCTTCGGACGCGGTGCTGGCCATGGAGCTGGGCTGCGACGCGGTGCTTATGAACACGGCTATCGCCGGCGCGAAGGACCCGATCCTGATGGCCCGCGCCATGAAGCATGCGGTCATCGCCGGACGTCAGGGCTATCTGGCCGGGCGGATGCCGCGCCGGATGTATGCGGACCCGTCCTCGCCGCTCGCAGGCCTGATCTGAGACTTGACCTCCGGGCGCTCGCGGCGCATCGTTCCTGAAATGTTCTGGAGGGACGGATGCTGCGCACGCTGACGACACGGGGCTATCTGGCCCTCATCCTGCTGGTGGGCGCGGTGATCGCGGGCGTCGGCTTCGCCGGTTCGGCCTTTGCGCAAGACCGCGTGGTGCATCACGCCACGGGCACGTTCGACGTCGCTATGGCGGTGGGGGACGAAGAGGCGGTCGAGGCCGGTCTCGGCCTGTCGCGCTACACCCTGACCAAGACCTTCACCGGCGGTTTCACCGGCACGGGCGCGGGCCAGATGCTGGCGGGCGGTCCGGCGGGGTCGCAGGACACCGGAACCTACGTCGCCATTGAGCGGGTGGTCGGCGTCCTCGACGGACGGGAAGGGGCCTTCATGATGGCCCACAGGGGCGACATGACGCCCGAGGGCTACACCCTGTCGATCACCGTGATCCCGAACTCGGGAACCGGCGCGCTCGCGGGGATCGAGGGCGAGTTCGTCCTGACGGTCGCGGCTGATGGGGTGCACCACTACGATCTCGCCTACAGCCTGCCCTGAGGGGTTGGCGGCGGCGTCTGATTGACCGACACTCTCCCTGAACCTGGGGGAGAGTTCATGCGACACCTGCTTCTGGCCGGATCGGCCCTTCTTGCGCTTGGCGCGGCGCCTGCCATAGCCGATTCCACCGTTGAAGCGGCGGCCGATGCGGCGGCTCTGGCCCTGATTGAGCGGCCCCAGGTCTGCGGCCCCGCCGGTCAGATAAGTGGTGCGCCGGTCGCCGACATGGTCATGGTCGACGGCTTCGGCTCGGGCGGTTTCACGATCGATGCGACGAAACCGGAGGCGCAGGCCTGGTTCAATCACGGCGTCCGCCTGCGCTGGGCTTTCGAACATTCGGAATCGGTGCGCGCCTTCCGGCGGGCGCGGATGATCGATCCGTCCTGCGCCATGTGCGCCTGGGGCGAGGCCTGGGCCATGGGGCCAAACCTGAACGGCGGCGGGGGCGGGGAGGAGACGCGGAGAGCCGCGCTGGCCATCGCCCGAGACGCCCGCCGCATGGCCCGCCGTTCCCCGGCGCTGCACAAGCAGATGATCGACGCCCTGATCCAGCGATACTCGGGACGGGAGGACAGCCGCGCTGTCCGCTTCGCCCGGGCCATGGATCGCATCGCACGCCGCAACCCCACTGACATCAGCGTCGCCGCCGTCACCGCCGACGCCTGGATGATGCAGGCCGACGAATGGTGGGACGACGACGGCAAGGCCGCCGACCCCGGCATCACCCGCGCAATGCAGATTTTGGAGGCCACCCTCGCCCAGGCGCCCGACGATCCCGGCGCGATCCACCTGTACATCCACCTGACCGAATGGTCGGACGACCCGCACAAGGCCATTCCATACGGCGAGCGGCTGGCGGCGCTGGCGCCGGGGGCCAGCCACCTGGTGCACATGCCGTCGCACACCTTCTATCGTGTGGGCCGGTATCGGGACGCCATGATCTCGAACGTCAACGCCGTGGCGCTGGACCGCCGCTACGACGGTCTGGCCAGGCCGCCCGGGGGCGTGCCGGGCATGCCCCTGCACGGGCACAACATCCACTTCGGCATGGGCGGCGCCCTGATGGCCGGCGGGGCGGAGCAGGGGCTGGCGCTGGCCGAGTGGTTCCTGAAGACCTATCCGGAAATCCCGACCGACAACATGTGGCGTCAGATGATGGCCAACAACGCCTACGCCCTCTACGGCCGCTATGGCGATGCGGCGCAGGTCGCCGCCCTGGCTGAGCCGCCCGAGAGCCATCCGCTGCTGAGGATCAGCTGGCGCTACGCCCGGGGCGAGGCCGCCGCCCGCGCCGGCGACGCCGCCGCCGTCCGCGCCGAGGCTGAGGCCATCCGCCAGATCCGCGACACCGAGGGCTTCAAGGCCGGCCCCATGGCCGAGGCTCGTCAGGCGTTCACCGAGATTTCGCAGCGCGTGCTGGAGGGCCGCGCCGCCATGATCGAGCGCGACTGGGCCGCCGCCATCGCCGCCTTCAGCCGCGCCGCCGAGATTCAGGGCAAGGACGACGAGGGCGGCGATCCGCCGATCATCTGGTATCCGACCCGGCGCAGTCTGGCCGCTGCGATGCTGGCCTCCGGCGATGCCGTCGGCGCGCGCGACAAGGTGCTGGAACTGTTGAAGGACTGGCCCGGCGATCCCTACAGCTACTTCGTGCTGGCCGAGGCCGAGGAGGCTCTGGCCAACACCGCCGGCGCCGCCGAGGCGCGCCGCCTGTCCCGCGTTGAATGGATCGGCGGGACGATGAGCCTGGGGCTGGCCTAGCCCCCTTTCGCCGCCTCGATGGCCGCGTTCACCTCGTCCGGGGCGATGGTTTTGGTCGTGCGGCCGTTGATGAAGAAGGTCGGGGTGCCGATCAGGCCCAGCGTCCGGCCGACAGTATGGATGTCCGTCAGGTGTCGCGTCATTTCGGGCGCATTCATCGCCGCCCGCGCCGCCGTCATGTCCACGCCGTTGGCGACCAGAATGCCGTCGATGCTCTCACGCGTAAGGCCCGGCTCGGCCAGCAGAGCCTGATAGACGGGCAGGTATTTGCCCTGCTGGTGCGCCGCCAGCGCCGCCCGCGCGGCGTATTGCGAGGTGTCGTCGTCTGGCGAATCCAGGATCGGCCAGTCCTTGAACACGAAGCGCACGTCCGGATGCGCCTGCATCAGGGCCACAAACTCCGGCGCCACGGACTTGCAGCCGGGGCAGCGGAAGTCGAAGAACTCGATCACCGTAACCTTGGCGTTCGCCGGACCATAGGCCGGGTCGCGCGGATCGGCGGCCAGCAGACCCGGATTGGCTGCGACGGCGGCGTTGACCGTGTCGGCTCGCTGCTCGGCCTCACGCTGCTGCAGGGCCGTGTTGACCTCCACCAGGATCTGCGGGTTCTCCAGCAGATAGGCGCGCACGCGGGTGTCGAAACCGCCGAACGCCTGGGTTCCCGCCAGCACCAGCGCGAGCACGGCGAAGATCAGGGCGGCGGGCGCCAGCCACGGCGAGCTCAGCCATGCGGGCGGGGCGGCGGGCCGGGGGGTCTCGTCGGTCATGAGAAGCCTTGTGAAGTCAGTGTGCGCCGCCGGGCGCGATCACGCCCTGGGGGCGGCGGCGCTCGCGCCGCTCGTCCATGGCCTCGACATCGTCCATCGTCGCTCCGGAGGCCAGCACGATGTCCATGGCGCGGCGCCATTCGATGGTGTTGCGGTCCAGCATGTCGCGGGCGCGCAGGGCGAACTGCGTCGCCTGATCCTGACGGCCGATGGCGAAATAGTATTCGGCCGATGCCAACCGCGCCTCGCCCTCCTTGCCCTGGCTGGCGTAGGCTTGACCCAGCAGGCGCCAGGCCAGCGAGTTGTCCGGCTCCAGCGCCGAGGCGCGTTTCAGCTGATCGACGGCCTCTTCCAGGTTCTCGGACTTGTTCGTCTCGATCAGGGCGTGGCCCAGATTGATGCGCAGCAGCGGCGCGTCGGGCTTCAGCTCCACCGAACGGCGGTGAGCCACCACGGCCTCTTCGGCGCGGCCTTCCTCGAACAGGATCTGACCCTTCAGCTCCCAGAAGTAGGGATTTCCCGGCTGCTCGGCCAACATGGCGTCGATGGCGTCCAGCGCCTTGTCCGTCTGGCCGTCGCGGTACCAGGCGATGGTGCGGGCATACCGCGCCGCGGGCGAGGTGTCCGACGCCGGATAGGCCCACAGGGTGTCCGTCGGCGCGTTCATGAAGGCGCGGATCTTGGCGATGATGAGGGCGTGCTGGGCCAGACGCTCGGGGCTGTCCTGATGGCCGTAGTTGGCGGCCTGCTCGACCGGGCGGCGCAGGCTCTCGATCCGCTGGGACGACAGGGGGTGGCTGCGGAAATAGGGATAGCGGCGGGCGTCCGAGAACACCTCCTGCGAGCGGAAATTCTCGAAGAACTCCATCAGACCGCGGCCCGACTCGCCCGCCCGGTCCAGGGCGCGCAGACCGCTCAGGTCCGCCTCGCCCTCCTGGCTCTGCATGTAGCGCAGCGCGCTGAGGGTGCCGAAATACTGGCTGTTGCCGAACAACACGGCGGCGGCGTCGGGCGCGCCGGCGGCGGCGGCCAGGGCGCCCAGCGCCATGGTCATCAGCATCGGCTGCATGCCCGCCTGCTGGGCCCCGTCACGCAGGGTGTGGCGGTTCTTGATGTGCCCGGCCTCGTGCGCGATCACCCCCAGAAGCTGATTGGGATTGTCGGTCTCGAGGATCAGGCCGGTGTTGAGGCCCAGCACCCGCCCGCGCGTGGCGAAGGCGTTCAGCTCGGCGTCGTTGATGAGCAGGATCTCGACCTCGTCCGGCTCCAGCCCCATGGCCACGAAGACCGGGTCCGACCATTCGCGGATGATCCCCTCGACCTCGGTGTCGCGGATGAAGGACTGGGCCGAGGCCGGTTCGGCGGCCGCCAGCATGGCGACGGCCGTGCCGACAGCGGCTGCCGTGCGGGCGACGACGCGGGAAAGCCAGGTCATGACGGACCTCCTAAGCGACTGACGCCCCCGTCCCGCTGCACCAACCTAGTCCGTCATTCTCACCGACGCCACCACCCACGTTTGGGCTTTTCGGGCGGCGCGGCGATCTGGGCCGGATCTTCCGCGATGATGGCGGCGATGTCGACCTCGGGCGCAGGCGCGGGGGCCGGCTCGGCGACCACGACCGGCTCCGGCGCGGGCTCCGGCTCGGCCTCGACAGCGGCTTCCTCGGCGGCCTCGACCGGCGCGACGTCCAGCAGGGCCTCGATCTCCGGCGCGATCTCGGCGCTCACGTCAGCGGCGGCCTTGCGGCGCACGCGGCGGCGCTTGGGTGCTTCAGCGATATCGACCGGCGCTGCGTCCTCGGCCGGCGCCTCCACCACGGTGGCGATGGGGGCGTCGATGTCGCCTTCCAGCGTCATGCCTTCGGTGGCGGCGCGGGCTTCCTGGCCGGCGCCCCGACCTTCCGAGCGTTCGCCACGGCCCCGGCCGCGACGGCGGCGGCGGCGGCCGCCCTCACGCTCGCCGTCCGGACCGGCGTCAGCGACAGCCGCGAGACTCTCGGCGCCGTCAGCGGCCTCAGCGCGCTGAGGCGCATCGCCGTGCGGGTTGATCGGGTCGAACCAGACGTAGGGGTCTTCCAGCGACGGGGTGCGGCCACGCACCCAGGTGAAGCCGTCGCGGTCGCCGTCTTCGCGCACGCGGCGTCCGCCCCGGCGGCCCCGGCGACGGCGGCGTCCGGCTTCGCTGTCGTCATCGTCGTCGGATGCGGCGACGTGTGCTTCGTCAGAGCCTTCGCCCCGGCCACGGCCGCCCCGGCCGCGTCCACGGCCCCGGCCGCGATCCCGGCCACGGCCCTCGCCATGGCGCTCGGAGCGTTCGCGCGGCTGATCGTCGTCGCTGTCCTCGGCGTCCTCATCGTCGTCGGAGCCGAAGTCCTCTTCGTCTTCCTCGTCCTCGAACTCATCGACGAAGCTGTCGTCGAAGCCGTCATCGAGGTCGATCGCGGCGACCGGATCGGCCGGGGTGAAGTCCTCGTTGGTCTCGGTGCGCTCGATCGCGTGCTCGCCCTGGGCCAGACGGTCGTCGATCTGGATCACCACGTTCAGGCCGCGCCGCTCCAGCAGGCGCTGCAGGTAATCCCGTTTGTGATTGAGGATATAGAGGGCGACGTTGGTGCAGACTCGCAGGTTGATCGACCCGGCGCCGTTGCGGCCCGCCTCGATATCCACGGCGCGCAGCACCATCAGGGCCGCGCTCTCGGCCGAGCGGATGCGGCCCGCGCCCTGGCAGTGCGGGCAGACCTCGGTCGCGCCCTCGATCACGCCCAGACGGCGGCGCTGACGGCTGATCTCCATCAGGCCGAAGCTGGAAATCTTGCCCATCTGGATGCGGGCCCGGTCGTGGGCCAGGGCGTCCTTCAGGATCTTCTCGACCGTGCGGTTGTTCTTCGACTCATCCATGTCGATGAAGTCGATGACGATCAGGCCGGCGAGGTCGCGCAGGCGCAGCTGGCGGGCGGCCTCGACGGCGGCCTCGCAGTTGGTCTTGAACGCCGTGGCCTCGACGTTGCGCTCCTTGGTCGACTTGCCGGAGTTGACGTCGATGGCGACCAGGGCCTCGGTCTGGTTGATGACCAGATAGCCGCCGGACTTCAGCGGCACGACTGGCTGATGGATCTGCGTCAGCAGCTCCTCGATGCCGTTGGCGGCGAACAGGGGCTTGGAGCCGGTATAGAGGTGCACCTTCTTGGACTGAGCGGGCATCAGCACGCGCATGAAGTCGCGCGCTTCCTTGAAGCCGTCGACGCCCTCGACCTGGATGCCGTCGAAATCCTTGTCGAACATGTCGCGCACGGCGCGGCGGACCAGGTTCTCTTCCTCGTAGATCAGCGACGGGGCGTGGGAGGCGAGGGTGGTCTCGCGGATCGTCTCCCACAGGCGCAGCAGATATTCGTAGTCGCGCTTGATCTCGGCCTTGGTGCGCTTGGCGCCGGCGGTGCGGATAATCAGGCCCATGCCGTGCGGCACGTCCAGCGAGGCCGCGGCGGCCTTCAGGCGCTTGCGGTCGGTGGCCTGGGTGATCTTGCGCGAGATGCCGCCGCCCTTGCCGGTGTTGGGCATCAGCACGCAGTAGCGGCCGGCCAGCGACAGCCAGGTGGTCAGGGCCGCGCCCTTGCCGCCGCGCTCGTCCTTGACGACCTGCACCAGCATGACCTGACGGCGCTTGATGACGTCCTGGATCTTGTAGCGGCGCATCAGGCGGCGCTTCAGGCG
>DASWYI010000038.1:0-46585 GCA_036405055.1 Brevundimonas sp. | reverse complement strand
CACCGGGGCCAGTTCCGGCATCGGGGCCGCCGCCGCCCGCCTGTTCGCCCGCGAAGGGGCGGCGGTGGTCGTCACCGCCCGACGCGAGGGCCAGCTTCTGGCCCTGGTCGCGGCTATCGAGGCTGAGGGCGGCCGCGCGGTCGCCGTGCCCGGCGACATCCGCGACGAGAGCTTGGCCGAGCGGCTGGTGCGCACGGCGGTCGAGCGGTTCGGTGGGCTGGACATCGCCCTGAACAACGCCGGGGCCATCGGCGCCAACGAGCCGACGCCGGAGATTCCACTCGAGCGTTGGCAGGATACGCTGGACGTCAACCTGACCGCCGCCTTCCTGGGCGCCAAACATCAGATTCCGGCGATGCTGGCGCGCGGCGGCGGCTCGCTGATCTTCACCTCGACCTTTGTCGGCCACGCCATCGGCATGCCGGGCATGGCGGCCTATGCGGCGGCCAAGGCGGGTCTGATCGGCCTGTCGCGGGTCATCGCCGCCGAGTTCGGGGCGAAGGGTCTGCGCAGCAACTGCCTGCTGCCCGGCGGCACGGACACCGAAGCGGGGCGCGAGTTCGCCCACACGCCCGAGATCATCGCCTTCGTCGAAGGAATGCACGCCCTGAAGCGGATGGCGTCGCCGGAAGAGATCGCCCGCGCCGCCCTGTTCCTGGCGTCCGACGCTTCCAGCTTCATGACGGGAACCGCCATGCTGGTCGACGGCGGGGTGTCGATCAGCAAGACCTGAGCTGCGCTTGACCGCCGCGCCCGTTCAACAGACCCTTGGCGCCTCATTCAGCAGGAGGCGGACATGAAGCGCGCATGGGCGATCAGAACGGGGCTCGCGGCGGCGGTGCTGGCGTTGGCGGCCTGTGGTCAGGGAAGCGAACCCGCGCCCGTCGAGGCGACGCCCGCCCAGCCCCTGCTGGAACAGGCAGATGCGCGCGTGGCCGGGACCGAGTTCCACGCCACCAGCCAAATCGCCTGCGCGCTCGCCGCGTCTCAGCCCATGGGTCAGTGCGACGCCGGGGTGATCCGCAACACCGACGGCTCGGCGGTGGTCAAGGTCAGCCTGCCCGACGGCCGCACGCGCAGCCTCTTCTTCGACCGCTCCGGGGCGAAGGGCTCGGACGTCAGCGCGGCGGACGGCGTCGAGGCCCAGGGCTTCAAGACCGAGAAGGTCGGCGATCTCTACAAGATCGCCCTAGGCTCGAAGGAACGCTACGAACTGCCCGAGGCTCTGATCGTCGGGGGCTGATCCGAAGGTCAGCCGCGTTCGCGGGTCTTGGTCAGGGCGATCTTGGGGAAGCGTTCGGCGACATAGCCCGTCTCCCAGGCCGACTTGGCCAGGAAGACCGGGTTCTGGTCGATGTCGACCGCCATCTGGGGGCGATACTTGCCGGCGAAGTCTTCCAGATCGGCCTTGGTTCCGTCCGACGCGGGGGCGATCCAGCGGGCCTCGGCGTAGGGGCTGGGCTCGAAGACGACGTCGAGGTTGTATTCCTCGCCCAGACGGTCGGCCATGACCTCGAACTGCAGCTGGCCCACGGCGCCGACGATGAAGTCCGAGCCCAGTTCGGGGCGGAACAGCTGGGTCACGCCTTCCTCGGCCAGGCCTTCCAGCGCCTTCTTCAGGTGCTTGGCCTTCAGCGGGTCCTTGACGCGGACGCGCTGCAGGATTTCGGGGGCGAAGTTGGGCAGGCCGGCGAAGCGGACCAGACCGCTTTCCGACAGGCTGTCGCCGACGCGCAGCACCCCGTGGTTGGGAATGCCGATCACGTCGCCGGCGAAGGCGTCCTCGGCCAGTTCACGGTCCGAGGCGAAGAACATGATGGGGGCGTTGACGCTCAGTTGCTTGCCGGTGTTCTGCACCTTCAGCTTCATGCCGCGCTTGAAGCTGCCCGAGGCCATGCGGAACATGGCGATGCGGTCACGGTGATTGGGGTCCATATTGGCCTGGACCTTGAAGACGAAGCCGGTGACCTCGTCGCGGCCCGGCTCGACCACGATGTCTTCCGGGGTCGGGGCGTTGCGGGTCTCGGGCGGGGCCTCCTTGCGGGCCGACATGACCTTGGGCGCGGGGGCCCATTCGCCGATGGCCTTCAGCAGTTCCTCGATGCCGAAGTGGCGCAGGGCCGAGCCCCACAGCACCGGGGTCATGTGGCCTTCCAGGAAGGCCTGACGGTCGAACGGCTTGTAGCCCGCCTCGACCAGTTCCAGCGCGTCGGTCAGGTCGGCCTGTTCCGAGCCCTCGAAGTATTGCGCCGCCTCGCCCAGGGGCAGGGGGGCGGGGTGGGGGACGTCCTCCGTCGAGCCGGCAGGCTTCTTCGCATAGGGCTGGAAGCGGCCGTCGCCGCCGACCTCGACCATGCCGCGCAGGCGGTTGCCGCTTTCGGCCGGCCACCAGATGGGCGAGGGGTCCAGTTGCAGGCGGTTGGCGATCTCGTCCAGCAGGGCCATCGGGTCCTGGGCTTCGCGGTCCAGCTTGTTGATGAAGGTGATGATCGGGATATCGCGCAGGCGGCAGACCTCGAACAGCTTCAGCGTCTGCGGCTCGATGCCCTTGGCGGCGTCCAGCACCATGATGGCGCAGTCGGCGGCGGTCAGGGTGCGGTAGGTGTCTTCCGAGAAGTCCTCGTGGCCCGGGGTGTCCAGCAGGTTGAACATCTTGGCTACGCCGTCCGACGTCGTGTGCTCGAACGTCATGACCGAGGCGGAGACGGAGATGCCCCGCTCCTTCTCGATCTTCATCCAGTCGGACTGGGTGCGCCGGTTCTCGCCCCGCGCCCGCACGGCGCCCGCCGCACGGATGGCCCCGCCGGCCAGCAGGATATGCTCGGTCAGGGTCGTCTTGCCCGCATCCGGGTGCGCGATGATGGCGAAGGTCCTGCGGCGCAGGGCCTCCTGTTCGAGGGTCAGTTTCGACATGGGTGTTCCTTGGGCGGCGGGACGTAGCGCGACCCGCCGCCAAAGTCACCCTGCGGCCCTCAGTCGCCCGGCTGGTTGATCGCCCAGAGGACGCCGAAGGGGTCCTTCAGCTGGCCGTAACGGTCGCCCCAGAACATGTCCTGGACCGGCATCACGACCGTGGCGCCGGCCTTCCAGGCGCGATCGGCCCAGGCGTCCGCGTCCTCGACCTGAAGCGTCAGGTTGTAGCCCTGGGGATCCTGATGAGGGTGGCCCTGCTCGGGATAGGGGTCCGACAGCATCAGCGACGCGCCGTTGACGTGCAGGTGGATATGCATGGTCTTGCCGGTCTCGTCCGGCGGATAGGCGAAGACTTCGGTCGCGGCGAAGGCGGCCTTGTAGAAGTCGGCGGCGGCGCGGGCGTTCGACACCTGCAGATAGGGCGTCAGGCCGCCGAGAACGGGAACCTTGGGGGCGCGGTCGGTCATGGTCGTCTCCTGTCGTTGACGCCCTAAGGACGAACGGCCGAGCTGGAATCCGACAGGCTGTCGATCTGATCGCGAATATAGGCCGCCTCGCCCGGCGTGTTGGCCAGGGCCACGGCCTGATCAAAGGCGATGCGCGCCTCCCTGGGGCGGTCCAGCTGCTTCAGCAGCGCGCCCTTCAGGCCGAAGAAGTAGAAATAGCCGTCCAGCGCCTCGGCCAGGGGTTCGATCATGGCCAGGGCCTCTTCAGGCCCGCGCGCCTTCATCACGGCGACCGCGCGGTTCAGGCGGATGACCGGTGACGGCTGCATCTCTTCCAGCGCGCCATAGAGCCGCTCGATCCCGGCCCAGTCGGTAGCAGCGGCGTCCCTGGCGCGGGCATGCAGGGCGGCGATGGCGGCCTGGACCTGATACGGCCCGGGGCGGGCGTGGCGCAGGGCCTTGTCGATCAGGGCCAGCCCCTCGGCGATCAGTTTCGGGTCCCAACGGCTGCGGTCCTGATCATCCAGCAGCACCACGCCGCCGTCAGCATCGAACCGGGCCGCCGTGCGCGAGTGCTGCAACAGCATCAGGGCGGTCAGGCCCATGATCTCGGGCTCGGATGGGAACAGGCGCAGCAGCAGCCGTCCCAGACGGATCGCCTCGTCGGCCAGCCCGGCGCGGGCGCCCTGACCGTCCGGGGCGGTGTAGCCCTCGTTGAACACCAGATAGATCATGGCCGCGACGGAGCCGAGGCGCTCGGCCCGCTCGACCGGTCCCGGCGCCTCGAACGGCAGGCCGGCGGCGGCGACGCGGGCCTTGGCGCGGGTGATGCGCTGCTCCATCGCCTTGTCGCCGACAAGGAAGGCGCGGGCGATCTGCTGCACGGTCAGACCGGAGACGATCCGCAGGGCCAAGGCGATCTGCTGCGTCGCCGGCAGGTCCGGATGGCAGCAGGTGAACAGAAGGCGCAGCACGTCGTCGCGGTAGTCGGCGTTGTCCAGCCGCTCGGCCATCGGCGCCTCGACGTCGTCGAGGTCGGACAGTTTTTCCTCGTCGGGCAGTTCGGTCTGCTTGCCCCGGCGGCGCACGCCGTCGACGCCGACATTGCGGCCCACGAAGATCAGCCAGGCGGCCGGGTCGCGCGGCGGTCCCTTGTCGGGCCAGGTCTGCAACGCCTTCAGACAGGCGTCCTGAAACGCCTCCTCGGCCAGATCGAGGTCCCGGAAATAACGCAGCAACGCGCCCACCGCCCGGGGGCGGGCGGCGACAAGGGCGGCGTCGATCCAGGCGAGATCGGTCACGAGGCTTGCTGTTCCTTCAGCGTCCCCCAGTCGTGGAACACCCGCAGCGGCCGCAGCTCGAACGCGCCGGGCGATCCGCTGGCGGCGGCCAGATCACGGGCGATGGCCAAGGCGCCGTCCAGATCGTCGGCGTCGACGATGTAGAAGCCCAGCAGCTGTTCCTTGGTCTCGGCGAAGGGGCCGTCCAGCACCACCGGCTTGTCGCCCTTGCGGATGGTGGTCGCGGCGGTGGTGGGCAACAGGCGTGCGACCGGGCCGATGCGTCCCTGGGCCGCCAGCTTTTCCTGCACGGCGCCGAGGCGGACCATCACGGCCTCATCCTCTTCCTTCGACCAGGCGCCGACGACGTCCTCGCGGTCATAACACAGCACGGCGTAAAGCACGGGCGTCTCTCCCTTTCCGACACGACGCCCCAGCATGACGGGCGCCGACACAGGGAGGAAGAAAAAGGTGCTTTGAGGCGGGCTTAAGCCGCCATGCGGTTCCACACCGCGCGGTCGGCGGTGACGGCGTCGAGACTGCCCTGACGCTCTTTACTCAGCAGCTGGCGCATCACCCGGTCGGGCAGGGCGCAGAACAGGGGCTCGACCAGAGCGGGGTCGCAATCGCATTCCGGCGCGGCGAACAGGGCGGCGTTCACCTCCGGCGACCGGTCGTGGATCAGCCAGGCCAGACGGCGCGCCCGGGCCGGGTCGTTCTGATGCAGCAGCGGGTCCTCGGCGAACAGCTCGCAGCCCAGCTCCATGACATAGTCAAAGCCCAGGCTTTCAAAGCGCCGGGCGTCGCCGGGCGTGACCGGGCAGGCCTCGTCCAGATCGAACACCACGTCATTGAGCAGAAACAGCATCGAGAGCACCCACCATCACGTCGGGCTCATATCGGCCCGTTGATGCCACCCTACGCACCGCCGCTTTCGGTTCCGTTCCTGAACGCGGTTAAGCATTTCGCACCGCCGGCGGCGGCGTTAACGGGATGGTGTCAAGTAGGGGCCGCCACCTTCTCGGTGATGAAGTGCCTTCCCTCGCGGTCCTCGATCTCGACGATCCAGAGGTCGGGGTCGTAGCCGCGCTGGCGCTCGGTGTAGGCGTCGAGTTCGCTTTCGCTGTCGCTGACGACGGGCTGCATCCACAGGCGGTCGCCGTCGGGACCGAAGGCCTCACTATAGAGTCGGGCGCGGCGGGTTGAGGTGTCGTAAGCCTTGACGATGACGCTGCCGGCGCGCGTGTCGCCGCGTTTGACGACCACGGCGTTGGCCCCCGCCAGCTCTGCGCGGCGGATCAGGGCGGCGACCCAGACGTCGGTCGAGAGAAGCAATTCGGTAACCCTGCTCGGAAACCGGACCGGAACGCCTCACGGCTAAGGTCCGCTTCATGACGATAGGCAAGAAAGCCCGAACCGCCAAAGCCGCAATGGCCGCCCTGATGCTGGCGGCTGTGCCGATGCAGGCGTGGGCGGACGTCGCCCAGACCTTCTATGAGCGCAGCTTCGTGCTCGCGGCCAATCAGCGTTGTGGGCTGTTCACCGCCCCGGTGCGATCCGCCCTTACGGCGGCCCAGCGTCAGGCGCGGGGCGCGGCCCTGCGCGGCGGCGTAGCCGCGACGGCGCTGAACGAGGCCGAGATTCGCGCCCGGGCGCGGGCCAGAACCGTGGCCTGCGACAACGCCGACCTGCGGGTGGTGAAGAACCGGGTCGAGACCGCCTTCGCCGGCTGGGTGCGGATGCCGCGCATGACCTTCCCGGGCCTGCGTGCCGACTGGGTGGCCAACCGCGTGGTCTATCGCAGCCCCAACTGGCGGCTGATGCAGGCGTCGATGACCGGCGCCTCGCCCGTGACCTTCGGCTATGCGTCGAGCTTGTCGGGCGAGAGCCTGGCCGCCGTTGTGTCGTTCCACGGCCGCCCGCGCCCCTATGCGGTGCGGATCGTCATGCGCGATCCGGGCAAGTCGCCGCGCGCCTGGCTGGGCGCAGCCGGACAGCTGCCGCCCGCGGCGCTGCAACAGGTGATCTGGTCGTCGGGCGTGAGCGCGGCGGACACGGGCCTGCTGAGCGCCGGCAAGACCGAAGGCCAGGCCTGGCGCTTCCCCGCCTCGGCCGCCGCGGCTCTGGACCGGCTGGACCCGCGCGAACCCTTCGCCATCGAGTTCGTGTTCCGCGACGAAAGCGTGGCCCGCGCCGTGTTCGAGGTCGGCGACTTCTCGGCGGGCCGGGCGTTCCTGGAGCTGGGCGCGATGTAAGGTAGCTGGTGGCTGGTGATTAGTGGTGAGGGTTGAACCGATTGCCCGGGTCCACAGTCAAACCAGCCACCAGCCACTAGTCACCAATCACTCTTAGCGGGATGATCTCCGCCCCGCCTTCCGGGGGTGCGGGGCGGGTGACGGCGACGACGGGGAGGCGGACGGTGACGGCGGAGCCTTCGCCGAGGGTCGAGTCCATCGACATGCGGCCGTTGTGCAGCTCGGCCAGGGCGCGGACCAGCGACAGGCCGAGGCCGGTGCCCTGGGCGCGCTGTTCGACGCCGCCGGCCTGTTCGAACGGGCGGCCGAGGCGCTTCAGGTCTTCCGGGGCGATGCCGACGCCGGTGTCGGCGACGACGATCTCGAGATAGGGGCCGATGGTCTCGACCGTAACGGTGACCGAGCCGCCGGCGGGCGTGAACTTCACCGCGTTGGACAGCAGGTTGAGCGTGATTTGCTTGAGCGCCCGGCGGTCGGCGGCGACGTCGACCATGTCGGGCGGCAGGACGCCGTGCAGCTCCACGCCCTTGTCCTCTGCCGTGACGCGGACCAGGGCCATGGCGGCGGAGACGACGTCGCGGGCGTCGAAGCGCTCGATCGACAGCTGGTAGCGGTCGGCCTCGATCTTGGAGACGTCGAGCACGTCGTTGATGAGCTCCAGCAGGTGGCCGCCCGCCTCGTGGATCGAGTCCGCGTATTCGCCGTAGCGGTCGGGCAGGGGGCCGAACAGGCGCTGGCGCATGATGTCGGCGAAGCCGATGACGGCGTTCAGGGGCGTGCGCAGCTCGTGGCTCATATTGGCCAGGAAGCGGGTCTTGCCCATGCTCTGGGCCTCGGCCTCGGCGCGCTGGGTCTCCATCCCGACCTCGCGGGCGTATTGCGCGGTGCCGTCGAAGGCCTGGGCGATAAGACGGGGGGCGATCAGGCGCGGGCCGTGCGGGTCGTCGATGCGGCGCACGATCAGGTTGACGCGGCGGTCGAGCGCCACACGCGGGGCGAACCGCGTCTGGGCGTCGGCGCCGGCCAGCGCCCGCTCGATGGCGGACAGCACGGCGGGCCGGTCCGGCGCATGGACGGCCGCGATCAGCCCCGCCTCGAACAGGGGGTCGACCGGCAGCGACGGCGGCGGCGTGCCATAGGCGGCCAGCACCCGGCCCGACGGCTCCAGCATCAGGGTCAGGCCCGGCTGGCTGGCGAGGATGGCCTCAACGCGGTGGACGGAGGCTTCGGCCGCTTCTGTGCGGGCGGCCGCGCCGCGCCAGGCCCCGCGCAGGGCCAGGGCTGTGGCGCCGGCGGCGAGGATGACCGAGGTCCCGGCCAGCAAGGGGGACGGGTCGATGGCGACGCTCAGCCACGCCGTCACGATGCCGCCGAGCGCCGCCACGGTTGAGCCCATGGCGCCCGCGACCGCCAGTCTCGGCGCGCCGAACGCCAAGCCCGCCGCGAACGGCAGGGCCAGCAGCCCGGGCAGGGCCCCCGCCGGCCCGCCGGACAGGGCCCCCGAAACCAGAGCGGCGAGCCCCCAGATCGTCATGACCACGACCCGTGAATTGGGTCCGTCGCGCCAGAGAAGCGTCAGTCCCGCCAGCCCCGGGACCGCCATGCTCAGCGCCGCGAGGAACACCGGTCCGTCCACGCCGCCCAGCCAGCGCGCGCCCAGCGCCAGCAGGGCGGCGGCCACGGCCCAGCCCGCGTGCCACGCGGTCAGCGCGGGCACGTCCGGGGCTTGCGTCCTGGCGTCGATGGAAGGCGAAGAAGACAAGGGGCTTCCGGTCGGTGAGGTCCGTTCGCCGGCGACGAGGCCGACATTCCCAACCTAGCCTTGTGCGCGAGTCGCCCAAAGCCCGCGCACCTGTCAGGCGACCGGCGGGACAGGCACGAACGCCGGTTGACTGGGGATGAACGCGCCGGTTGTCGTTAACGCCGGACCGGCCTATCAGCCACGCCCATGACGCCGCCCGCCCAAACCATAGACGAGACCCTGGCCGAACTGGTCGAGGAATTCGACCTGCTGGGCGACTGGGAGGGGCGGATCGAATACGTCATCGACCTGGGCAAGGGGCTGGCCCCGCTGGCCGACGCCGACCGCACCGAGGCCAACAAGGTGCCGGGCTGCGCGGCGCAGGTGTGGCTGGCGACGCGGCGGGACGGCGGGCGTCTGTGGTTCGAGGCGGACTCGGACAGTGCGATTTCCAAGGGCAACATCGCCCTACTGCTGAAGCTCTATTCCGGGCGGACGCCGGAGGAGATTCTGGCGTTCGATGCGAAGGCGGCGCTGGACCGGCTGGGGCTGCCCTCGGCGCTGACGCGACAGCGGGCCAACGGCCTGAACAGCATGGTGGGCCGCATCCGCGAGGCGGCTCAGCCTATCCGGTAGTGCCGGGCCAGCAGGTCCAGCCCCGCGCTCAGCAGAAGTCTGCCCTCCCGCCGTTTCAGGCCTAGCCCGCGCTCCGCCAGCTGCAGCGACGTGCCGTGGATGCAGATCCGCTCGACCATCGCCCGGCGCGCGCCGCAGGCGGCCAGGGCCGCCTCGACCCGGCGAGCAGCGCTGAGGGCGCGGTCCGACGGCTCCGCCCGGGTGGCCGAACCGCCGCCGGCGCGGGGCAGGGCGTCCCAGCGCATGGTGACGGACGGCCCCTTCAGCGCCGTTTCGGCCTCCCTCCGCAGACGCTCCCCCGCTGCGATCTGGGCCGGAGTCAGGAAGGGCTCGCCGTCGGCGTCCCTGCGCCGGGCCAGCCAGGCCAGAGGGCTTTCGCCGAGGTTGGCGGGGCGGGGCGACAGGCGGCCGTCGGCGCCCATGACGGCGCGCTCGCCCGAAATGTGGCCGGGGCGGCCAGGCTCGGGCGCAGCCGGCGATGACGCGGCCCGGCGCAGGGTCCAGCCGCCCCCGGCCCGTGTCGCCAGACCCGGGACGGCGATCAGCTCGCGGAAGGCGGTCTCGTCCAGCGTCAGATGCACCCGCGTCCGCCGGTCGGGCGCGAGACGCAGGGCGTAGCCGCCGCCCGCCGCGTCCAGCCAGGCGCCGGGGCGCGCCAGCAGGGCGCGGGCTCGATCGGACCGGCTCATGCGGTCAGCCGGTGTTCGCCGCCGTCCATGATGGCGCGCAGGCAGCCTTCCAGCGTCTCCAGCATGGCGTCCAGCGCCGGCTGGTCGCGCTGGTCCTCGGCCCAGCGGCAGGCTGTCGACGCCGTCGCCCGGTTCAGGCCGAAGGCGTGGCCCACCCGCTCGATCGTCCAGCCATAGCTGACGTGGGCCAGATACATGGCCAGCCGCCGCGCCCTGAGCGCCGCCATGCCCAGCCGCTCGTCGCGGGCCAGCTCGCGGATCGACACCCCGGTGGACGCCGCCACCAGATGCAGGGCCAGTCCCGCCCGGGTGCGGTCCGCATCGGTCACCGGGGCCTTGTACACTTCCATCACTCGCTTCTCTCCTGAGCCATCACCGCCGTCCGTCATGATGAAGGGCGCGGACGTTGCGCTAGGAATAATATCCTAACTATGCACTTTACAAACCAGCGCGTTTTGCCTACAAAGGCTCATGACCGCCGCAACGCTCTCCAATCCGATTTTCCACGACGAGGCGAAGGCCCGCGCTCACTTTGAAAAGGTGCGCTGGCCCCACGGTCGCGTTTGCCCGCATTGCGGCGTCGTGGATGCTTCGACGGCCCTTCAGGGCAAGGCGCACCGCAAGGGCCTCTACAAGTGCAACGCTTGCGGCGACCAGTTCACCGCGACCATCGGCACGGTCTATGAGGACTCGAAGGTTCCCCTGAACAAGTGGCTGCTGGCGACGCACCTCATGTGCGCCAGCAAGAAGGGTATCAGCGCCCTCCAGCTCCAGCGTGAACTGGCGCTCGGCTCTTACCGCACCGCGTGGTTCATGGCGCACCGCATCCGCGAGAGCATGACGGACACCGACGACACGCCCCTAGGCGGCGAAGGCCAGATCGTTGAGGCCGACGAAACCTATTACGGCAAGCCCGCCGAAACCCCGGCCCTGCGCACCGACGGCAAGCCCTTCATCCGTCGCAGCCCCGCGAAGCGTGCCAAGCGCCCTGTCGTGGCTCTGGTGGAGCGTGGTGGCCGTGCCAAGGTGTTCCACGTCGCGGTTGCCGATAAGGCCACTGTCTCGCGTCTGGTGATCGAGAACGTCCACCCGGCGAGCCGTCTGCACACCGACGAAAGCCGCCTCTACACGGGCGCTGCTGACGTGTTCGCCTCACATGAGACGGTGAAGCACTCCGCTGGCGAGTATGCCCGTGGCGACGTGAACACGAACAGCGCGGAAGGCTTCTTTGGCGTGTTCAAGAAGGGCATGAAGGGCGTGTATCAGCACTGCTCTGAGAAGCACCTGAACCGCTATGTCACCGAGTTTGGCTTCCGCCATAACACCCGCGCCCTGTTGGGCTTTGACGACGCCGCGCGCACCAATGCGGCCCTTAAGGGCACAGTCGGTAAGCGCCTGACCTATCGGCGGACTGACGAAGCCTACGCTTAAGTTCGTTCAGGCTCGCTTGGCGCGTCTGCGTCGGAAGAAGCCGTCTTCTGCTTTCCGAGACTCGTCCTAGGCTTCGGCGGGGTGTTCAGCATTCGCTTGATCACCTCGTCGCGGCGTTGGGCCGCAAGATCGTCTTCCGTGCGAGTCATCATGCCTCTCGAATTCTATGGTCCGCGGCTAAAGCTTGATCGGGCCAAACATCACATCGACGAGCTTGAAACGATTTTCCGGCGCTACGTCATAGACAACATGCGCCGTTCTCGCCCCAAGAAGAAGCGTGATGGACGGGAAGTCCCTTCCAGACGCCTTGGGAGCAAGCTGCCCGAGCATGTGCCTACGATCCTCGGGGATGCGATCCATAACCTCAG
The DNA here is from genome assembly GCA_036405055.1 of Brevundimonas sp. Taxonomy (GTDB): domain Bacteria; phylum Pseudomonadota; class Alphaproteobacteria; order Caulobacterales; family Caulobacteraceae; genus Brevundimonas. The sequence goes on along the minus strand of DASWYI010000038.1, from coordinate 34,826 downwards.
AGTCGCACTGGACCACGGATACACAATCTTGGTCGAGGCGAATGGTGGGACGCCCACCGACTACACCCGGTTTATGTTTGGCAAGGACCGGAAGTCGCTTAAGGGGTCCATGGAGGGAGCGATAGCCGACCGAATTCCAGACGAACTCATCACTCGACTTCTGGACGAGATAGAGCCCTACGAAGGCGGGAAGCTTTCGCTTTGGGAACTGCATCGGCTCGACATCACCGACAAACACAGTGTGCTCTTGCCCGCCAAGCGTGCCCTGCACATCGACCAGCTCGACATCACCGACCAAGACGGTCGCCCGACCGGGGGACGGATCAAAGGCATCTCTCTCGTGATGGACAACCCACAGGCATCGGGAGCCTTTGTCGCCGTTGGCGGCAACATGGGCCTCAAACTCAAGGGCGATCCACATTCGGCCTTCGACATACTGTTCGGACCAGGACCGCTCGAAGACAAAAGCATTCTCTCCACTCTGCGCTCCCTGCACACAAACGTCAGCACCGCGCTCGACGTCCTTCAACGGTAGGATTTTGGGGTAGGCCGGCCTGTCGTCGTTCTTTTCCATCGCTTCGCTCGGTTTGTAAAGTGCATAATTAGGAATAATATCCTATGTGACTCGCCAGAAACGGTCGCAGGCCCGCAGGCGCGGGGCGGAAAGCCGAGTCAGGACAGGGGATTGAGCGCGTTCGCGAATAAAGTGCGGTCGCTTGACTCGGGACTCTCGACGCCGATTCGCAAATCAGCCTACGATTCGCCTCAATGGGGTGGCGTTAACCTCTCTTAAGGTTTTCAGCGGTTAACGTCGGAACAAGGTTACCCGGCCATGGATGGCCGGTTCTCACAGCCAAGCTTTGCCTGGAGGGGCATGAATGCGCGTCCTGCTTATCGAAGATGACCACGCGACAGCGCAGAGCATCGAACTGATGCTCAAGTCGGAAGGCTTCAATGTCTACACGACGGACCTCGGCGAAGAGGGGATCGACCTCGGCAAGATCTATGACTACGACCTGATCCTGCTCGACCTGAACCTGCCGGACATGAACGGTCTGGAAGTTCTGCGTCAGCTGCGCGTCGGCAAGGTCAACACGCCGGTGATGATCCTGTCGGGCTCGACCGAGATCGAGACCAAGGTGAAGACCTTCGGCGGCGGCGCCGACGACTACATGACCAAGCCCTTCCACAAGGACGAACTGATCGCGCGCACCCACGCCGTGGTCCGCCGCTCGAAGGGGCATGCCCAGGCCATCATCACCACCGGCGAGATCGCGGTGAACCTGGACGGCAAGACGGTCGAAGTGAACGGCCACCGCGTGCACCTGACCGGCAAGGAATACCAGATGCTGGAGCTGCTCTCGCTCCGCAAGGGCACGACCCTGACCAAGGAAATGTTCCTGAACCACCTGTACGGCGGCATGGACGAGCCCGAGCTGAAGATCATCGACGTCTTCATCTGCAAGCTGCGCAAGAAGCTGGCCACGGCCGCCGGCGGCAAGCACTACATCGAAACCGTCTGGGGCCGCGGCTATGTCCTGCGCGACCCGTCGGAAGGCGCCCAGAGCGTCGCCGCCTGATAGCGGTGGTTTCAGACAAGAAACATTGAAGCGTCCGTCGGGAAGCCGGCGGACGTTTTGTTTATGACGCAGGCGTTCTGAACGCCGCCCTAGCCGTAAACGCTGAAGCTTGGCTGGAGGGACAGGGTGTCCACTTTGACGACGTCCCCATTGTCCCCAAAGCGCGCCTGATACCGCAAGCGAATATGCCAGAGCGCTTGATGGTTGGCGTAGGCGTATCGAAGGAAGACGGCTGATACGCAGAAGGTGTCACCGTTCCCGTCGGCACAAGGGACGACGTCCAAGGCCAGAATCCGCTCTAGTTTCAGATCGGCCAAGGTGCCAGCGGCCCGCGCACAGCCCTCCCGGTTTTCCCGGCTCTCGATGGCCTCAGGATCGTTGGCTGACATTTCGCCCGCCGCCACAAGATCTATCGTCGGTTCGGGCACACAGGTGACGGTCGCGCCCCCCTTGGCCTGAGCTATGGCAAGCTGAAGGGCGCGCGCGGCGAACCAGACATTGTCTTCACCGCCGGGGTTGAGGCGGAAAAAGATCGGCTCGCCGAACTCCGATGAGTCCGTTGGCAAGACCCGGCCTGCCGAGGCGCAGGCCTTGTTCCGTTCAGCTTTGGAATGGTCATTCCACGAGTCGGGGGAGAGATCGCCGACAATCTTGTAGACGGTCGATGTGTCTATCGGCGCTTCGCCGGGCCGCGAGCGAAGGGAGACCCATGCGGTCGAAGCCTTGCACAAGCCCGGCCAGCCGGCCGATTCCGGCGCCGTTGCGAAGTGGAGATATTCGAGTGGCCCGGCTGGATCCCACGGACCCGAACCCGGTCGCGTGACCTCGACGAAGCGTGGGGCGGTGGCGGCAAAGGCCGCACGGGCTAGGTCCTTGGCCGAGGCCTCATTGGCTGTGTTGCGGTCCAGAGGGGCTTCCTGTGTGCAGCCCGCGATGAGTGCGGTGATCGAAAGCCATGCGGCGGTGGCAGGAGTTCTCATCTCGGATTGAGGCGCGAAGTTGAGCCGTTTGGCAACCGTGGACACGCACCCCACCCTGACCGCTGCGCGGTCTTCCCTCCCCATAAAGGGGAGGGAGAACGGCTGCCTTACTGCATGTAGGTCATCGGCTCGGTGATTGTGGCGCCGTCGGCGGTGACGGTGAACTTCAGGCCCTGGAAGGTGGGCGGACCCATCAGGGGCTGGCCCTTGTTGGAGAAGGCGAAGCCTTCGGCCGGCATGCCCGAGGGGCTCATGTCGAAGCTGCCGTTGCCGTTGGCGTCGTGCATGACCATCAGGGCGTAGTCGCCCGGCGCCACGTCGTGGAAGGTCAGGGTCACGGTCCCGGCGGCGTCGCCGGAGGCGGTGGCGGTGTAGTCGGCGCCGCGCATGAACGTGGCCTGGGTGTTCAGGACGGCCATCAGCTGGCCCCCGCGGGCCTCAACGCCGGTGAGGGTGACGGTGACGTCCTCAGCCAGGGCCGGGGCGGCCACGGCGGACAGGGCGAGGCAGGCGAGGGCGAGGCGGATCATCGGAGCATCTCCATTGGCTTGATGAAGTGCTTTGTATTTTAAAGTGACGAGATGTCAAGCGGCGCCTATGGGGGCCGACAAGGGATGTGAGGGTCGTGCAGGGGCGCGATCAAACGCATCCGCCTGAAAGCGAAATGGCGACGAATGACTTGAGTTCAAGAATTGTGCGCCGGGTTTTTGTGCGCAGACTGCGCGGCCTCCTGGAAACGCACGAGGCCCGGCGATGAAGCTCGACAACACCGATCCGACCTATGGCACCGTCGCGGCGGGGCATGTGCCGGACGTTCTCTATCACGGCACCAAGGCGGCGTTGTCGGTCGGCGACCTGTTGAGCCCCGGGTTCGCCTCCAACTACGAAAGCCGTCGGCCGCTGTCCTGGATCTATATGTCCGGCTTGCTGGAGCCCGCCGTCTGGGGCGCGGAGCTGGCGGTCGGCGAGGGGCGCGGCCGGGTCTTCATCGTCGAACCGACGGGCGCCATCGAGGACGATCCCAACCTGACCAACAAGAAATTTCCCGGCAACATCACCCTGTCCTACCGCTCGCGCGAGCCGCTGCGGATCGTCGGCGAGGTGATGGACTGGGAGGGGCACTCGCCAGAGGAGGTCCGGGCCGCGCGGGAGAAAATCGACGCCTCCTGGACCGGCGGTCCGTCCCGCATCATCGACTAGGGGCGAAACGCTCCGGCCAAAGCGGCGAACATGGTCGTCGGCGCGCCCGTGGCGTCGAACAGCAGGGGGCTGTCGCCCGATCCGGCGCGGGCGTCGCGGGTCAGCCAGCTGTCGCTGTCGCGCAGGCCCCAGACGGTGAAGCCGAAACGCTGGCGCTCGGGCAGGGCCATGAAAGACTCGGCCAGTTCGGCGACGCGGGCAGCCTGCTGGTCCTGCTTCTGGCGGGCAGAGCGAGGGTCGAAGCCGCCGTCGCGGCGACGCGAGGCGTCCAGCTCGGACACATGGATCGGCAGGCCGAACTGCGCGGCGTCCTTCAAGAAGGCGGTGATCTGGCCGGCGGGGATTTCGATGTCGAGATGCGACTGCGTGCCGATGCCGCCGATGGGCGCGCCGGCCTTCAGCAGCCGCTCGACCAGCCGCAGGAAGGTCGCGCCCTTCGCCGGATTGTTCTCGAGGTTGTAGTCGTTGAGGAACAAAACGGCGTCCGGATCGGCGGCCCGGGCGTGTTCGAAGGCGCGGATGATGTAGCCGTCCTGGCCGAGCGCGCGGCTCCAGTGACAGTCGCGCAGGCCGTTCCCGTCCTCGGCCACCGCTTCGTTGACGACATCCCAGCTGACGACCTTGCCGCGGTAATGCCCGGCGACCGCGGCGATGTAGCGGTCGTATTCGGCGGCGAAGCGGGCGCGGTCGAGACCGGCGAAGGCCTCGGCCCCTTGCGAGTACCAGACCAGCGCATGGCCGTGCAGGCGCATGCCCTGGGCGGCGGCGAAGGCGGCGATGTGGTCGGGACGGGTGAAGTCGTAGGAGCGGTCCTCGCCGAGGATCGCCTCCATCTTCATCTCCCACTCGGGCGTGATCTGGTTGAAGTGGCGCGCGGCCAGATCGACCCAGGCCGGATCGTCGAAATGCCCCGCCATGGCGCAGACGCCGACCGGGCAGGGGGCGATGGATTTCAGCGGCGGGACGGCCGTGGGTGCGGCGCCGGCGGGCGCGGCGCCCTGACAGGCCGCGAGCGCGAAGGGGGCGGCGAGAAGAAGGCGGCGGTTCAGGCCGTCAGCCGGCACGACGCCGCAGGCCCAGCTCGTCGAAGGCGGCGGTTTCGCGCTTGCCGGCGGCGATGACGGCGTTCACGCGGGTGGTCTCGGCGACGTGTTCGAACTTCTTCAGTTCCTCGAAGGCGCCGGTCAGGGCGTCGCGGGCGCCCATTTCCTCGGTCTCGATCTCGACGATGTCGGTCTCGGCGACGGCCTTGCGCATCTTCCAGCCGGCCAGATAGTTCTGCAGCAGCAGGGCGGCATCGCCGTCGGCGCGGGCGCGTTCCCGTTCAACTTCAGCTTCGGCGTCGAGGACGGCCAGACGCATCTCGGCCGACGCGCGGCGCGCGGTGATCTCCGCCAGACGCTTCTGCAGCGTCTCGACCTCGTAGTTGGAGATGCGGATCAGCGATTGAGCCCAGGCGGTCATCTACGAAACTCCGGTCACTGGATCATGCCCTGGTTCAGGATTGCTTCCAGGCGGGTAAAGGAATCGGAAAGATGGGTGTGGTCGTCCTTGTCCTGACCCAGGAAAGCCTCGAGCGCAGGGTTCAGGGCGATGGCGCGGTCGACGATCGGATCGGCGCCGGAGCGGTAGGCTCCGATGCGGATCAGCTCCTCCATGTTCGCATAGGCCGACAGGCACTGGCGCGCGCGCTTGTTCAGCTCACGCTCGGGCGGTGTCTGGTTCTCGGGCATGGTCCGGCTGACGGACTTCAGCACGTCGATGGCGGGGAAGCGGCCGCGCTCGGCGATCTTGCGGTCCATGACGATGTGGCCATCCAGGATGCCGCGCACGGCGTCGGCGATGGGCTCGTCATGGTCGCCGCCGTCCACCAGTACGGTGAACAGGGCGGTGATCGGCGCGGCCGTTGTTCCGTCCGGCCGGATCGGGCCGGGCCCCGCCCTCTCAAGCAGCTTGGGCAGTTCGGTGAAGACGGTGGGGGTGTAGCCCTTGGTGGTCGGCGGCTCGCCGGCGGCCAGGCCGATCTCGCGCTGGGCCATTGCGAAGCGGGTGACGGAGTCCATCAGGCAAAGGACCTCGAGGTCCTGATCGCGGAAGTATTCGGCGACGGCCATGGTCATATAGGCCGACTGGCGCCGCTTCAGCGCCGGTTCGTCGCTGGTCGCCACGATGACCACGGCGCGGCGCAGGCCTTCCTCGCCCAAGGTCTCCTCGACGAACTCGCGCACCTCGCGGCCCCGTTCGCCGATCAGGCCGACGACCACGACATCGCAGGTCGCCTGTTTGGCCAGCATGGACAGCAGCACCGACTTGCCGACGCCCGAGCCGGCGAAGATGCCCAGACGCTGGCCCCGGCAGGTGGTGGTGAAGACGTCCATGGCGCGGACGCCGAGGTCCAGCCGTTCACCCACACGCCCGCGCGAGTGGGCCGGGGGCGGGGGCGCGCGCAGGGGGTAGACGGCGGGTCCCATCGGCAGCGGACCCTTGCCGTCGATGGGATTGCCGAAGGCGTCGATGATGCGGCCGAGCCAGGCCGTGGTGGGGCGCACGCCCGCCGCCTGATCGATGATCTTGATGTCGGCTCCAGGAGCCACGCCCTCGACCGGGCCGAAGGGCATCAGCAGGGCCTTGGCGTCGCGGAAACCGACGACCTCGGCCGGCAGGGGCGACAGGTGACGGCGCTGGATCTCGGCCCGGGCGCCGACGGCGAGGCGGGAAAGACCGCCCCGGCTTTCGATCAGCAGCCCGCTGACGCCCGCGACCTTGCCGGTCACGACCAGGGGGTCGATGGCTTCGATCGCCGAGACGAGATTACGCAAGAACAACGGCCCCTGATGCAGCCGTTAACGCATGCGCCAACGTGGTTAACGGCGGGTGAAGCCCGGCAGGTCTATCCTAGGAAGAGATGCCACATCAGCCGGCCCGGCAGGAAGGTCAGCAGGCCTGCGACGATCAGGCCGCCGACGAACAGGCCGGTCATGCCCCGGCGGTGGGCGGCCACGCGATGCTTCTTCGCCGCATAGACGGCCATGGGTAGGGCTATGATGGTCCAGCCGCTGAGCAGATGGATCAGCGAGAAGCCGTCCGGATTGATCCCCCGGATGAACAGGGAGCTGACCGCCGTGGTCGCCATGGCCACGACCCAGGTCCAGCCGATGATCCGGTGCGCGGTCGTGCCCTTGACCCCGATCAGCTGGACGGTCCCTAGCAGCAGGGCGGTCAGGGCGGCGGCGATGTGAACCTGGATCTGGAGCGGCAGGCGCGCCAGCAAGGCCGGATCCGGCAGGTGCGGCTGGAATGTGATCTCGGCCCGGTGCGGCCAGTAGAAATACAGCCACACGGCCAGGATGCCGCCGACGACCAGCAGGCCGGTGAGCAGGGGACGATGGCGGGGCGAGGCGGAGGTGTTCATGACGGGTCCGGCGGCGGGTTGAAGATGACCCACCGTGCCGCGCCCCCGCCGCCGCGCCAGCGCCGCTTCGCCAACGACCGCCCGGCCTTCGCCAACGAACGTGTCAGGCGGCCCGCAGCAGGGCGTAGCCGGCGGGCGATCGCCGGACCTGGCCGTCCCGCTCCAGCGCCGACAGCAGGCGGGCCACCTCGGGCGCGACCTTGCGGCCGGCAAAGCGCGAGGCGACGGCGTCCGCCGACTGGGGCCGGACGCTCTCGGCCAGGGCTCCTCGGATCATCATCAGCCGCGACCGGTCCTCGGTGGGCCATTTGATGCGGTCGCCGGCCGCTGCGGGCGCGTCGATCAGCTGGCCGGTTTCGGGCCCGGCGACGCGCCGGGGGGCGAAGCGGGGAATCTGCCAGACCGGACGCAGCCACCGGATGTCGCCCGCCGCCTCCTCGGCCGCGCGCGTGGCGTTCAGCGCGACCAGATGCGCAAGGATCATCGTGTCGTCGGCGTCGGCGGGCAGGCCATAAGCCTGCAACGTCAGCCGGTCGATTGTGGCGTGCAGGTCCGCGAGGGCCAGGATGCTGCCGTTATGGAAATCCGCCGCCTCCTCGGCGGTCATGCGGTGCTCGTCGGTTCCATCAGGCGTGCGGCCCGCGCGATGCGCCTCCAGCGCATTGTAGAGCCGGGTCAGGGTCAGGTCCGGATGCTCGGCCAGCCGCGCCTTGCGGAAGGCGTCGAGCGCCTCGCCCGCATCCGACAGTTCGCTGTGCGAGGCTGCGTCCAGGACCGGGAAGGGGAAGGGATCGAAGCAGCGGGACTTCACATAGACCGCCTCGCGGTCATAGACGCCCAGCATCCCCGAGTTGCGCAGATACCAGCGGAAATGCAGGTTCGAAGACAGCACCGCCAGAAGAGCCGCGTCGTCCGAGGCGACGGCCAGCAGCTTGTTGTCCGGCAGGACCGCGCCGTCGAGGAATTGGAACGTGCGGTGCTTGGCGGTTTCGACCGTGGCGATATAGCGGGGCAGGCCGTTCAGGGCGTCGCGGAATATCGGCACATTCTCGCCGAACAGCCACCAGTTCAGCCGGCGGTATTCGCGGTTGTTCCACTCCCGGCCCAGCCTGCGGCCGTCCTTGTCCGTGCGGGGCAGGCCGTTCTCGTCGTTGTCGTAGCGCACGGTCCAGGAGACATGCTGATAAACTTCCGGGAACCGGCGCAGAACCTCATCGGACGTGAGGCCGAACAGGTCGATGACCCACTTGCCGCGTGGACGGCCCGTGATGTCGCGTCCATTGACGTAGGGACGGACATGGTCTTCCAGGCCGGGCCGGTCGGCGCGGCCCAAGCCTAGATGCGCCGCCGCCGACGGAGTGATGATGAAGCCCGCGCCGTGAAGCACGACGCCGCGCGAACTGATCCCGTCGTTCGCCTTCAGAGGTTTCGACCGCGTCACGTCCACGCCCACCGTCAGATCCGGGTTGATGATCCCTTCGCTCAGGGTCAGGTCGAAGCGAGGGCTGTCGCTGTCGAGGCCGGCCTCGGTGCCGGGAACGATCTCGAACAGACGGCCCTCGCTCTTGCCGCGTTCAGCCACCGTCATGGCAATGCGCACGGCCGCCGCGTCGCGCGTGGCCTTTGTCCAGGGGTGGTCGTCGACAGCGAAGATCAGCGACAGCGGCGTCCGGTTCGGATTGGTTTCGGCCATCCAGCGCGCCAGCGTGCGGCGTTGGAACACCTGGGTGATGGAGTTGGTGGTGACGAAGCCGAACCGGCGCAGCGGCGAGCCCTTGCGGGTGAGCAGGTCCGCCGCCCGGTCCCACCAGTACATGACCAGGTCGGAGCCGGGGTCCATGTCCGGGTTCAACGCCCACAGGGCCTCGGCGTAGGCGCCGTCCAGTTCGGCGCGCAGGTCCTTGCCGCCGATGAAGGGCGGGTTGCCGACGATGAACTCGGCCTCGGGCCAGGGCGTCCGGCGCGGGTTGGGATAGGCGCCGCCGCCGCCGCCGACCGTGTCGCCGTCATGGGTCATCAGGGCGTCGACGCAGGCCTCTGACGGGCGGCGGCGAGAGGCGGGCGGATTGATGTTGCCGTAGTCGTGCAGCACCGGTCCGTCGATCAGATAGTCCTCGCCGTGCAAGCGCGCCTGGGTCTGGTGATAGCCGATCCACAACACCAGTTCGGCGATCCGCGCGGCGCGTGGATTGAGCTCCAGCCCCAGGAAGGTGCGCGGGTCGGCGCCACGCGCGGTCAGGCCGTGGAACCCCTGATGCGCCTCCTGATCCAGCTCCAGCACCGCGGCCTCGACCTCGCTCTCCAGGCCCTTCAGCAGTTCCAGACTGACGTAGAGAAAGTTCCCGGTGCCACACGCCGGATCCAGAACCCGCGTCCGGGCCAGCCGTCCGTGGAATTCCACCAGCGCCTGCCGTGCGCCCGCTGCATCGCCGGCGTCCTTGCGCGCCAGGGCCGTCGCCCGGGCCACGGCCCAGTCCTCCCGCAGGGGCTCCATGACCGTCGCCTGCACCAGCCGCTCGACATAGGGGCGGGGCGTGTAGTGGGCCCCAAGCTGAGATCGTTCAGACAGCGACAGGGCCTGTTCCAGCAGCGTTCCGAAGATGGCGGGCTCGACCGACTTCCACTCCCGTCCGGCGGCCAGCAGCAGGGTTCCGATCTCCTCACGCGTCAGGTCGAAGGCCTCGGCGTCATGATAGAAGCTGCCGTTGAAGCGGCGCACCTGTTCGCCGGCGGCGCCGAGGCCGGGCGCGAAGCCGCCGACGTCCATCTTGCGGAACAGATCCTCGCCTGCAGGCGGAAGCTGCCCGGCGCGTCCTGGCAGCGGGTCAGCAGCCGGGTGAAACTGTTGGCGGGCAACAGCCGCGCATCCTCGGCGAACATGGCGAAGAGGATGCGGCCGAGGAAGGATGCGACGCGTTCCGGCGCGTGGCCTCGCTCCTCCAGCGCCTTCGACACCTGGGCCAGGTATCCGGCCACCTCGCGCGTGATGCGAGCCCGCTCCGAGTGCGTGCGGTTGGGTCCAGACCTTGTGCAGGAAGGCCTGAGTTCCGGGTTCGACCAGCGCCTCCAGCGGCAGCACACGGCGGCTTTCGCCCGGGAAGGCGTGATAGGCGCGGCCGTCCAGCGTGAAGTCGCTTTAGAACTCGAAACTGCGTCCCACGTCGCAGGTAATGAGGAACGGGGGCCGCTCGTGGTCGGGCGGCAACCGGTTGGAATAGTCGCGGGCCTGCCGGAAGGCGGCGCCCATGTCGGCGTCCCAGCGGGCGCGGCGGCCGCGGCGGGGCGGCGGCGCATGGCCGAACATGTCCGGCTGGACGATGGCCTCGTTCTTCGGTTTCTGCTGATTGACCGCCCACCGGCTCTGTTTGGCCTCCAGGATGAAGGCGTCGCGCTTGTAGAGGTCGATGCGCAGGGGCTGGCCGAAATCGCCGTCGACGGGGAACTCGAAGCGATAGCCGGACTGGCTGTCCGCCGGTTCGGGCGTGGGCAGGTCGAGGGTTTGGGTCAGCTCGGTCAGGAACAGGACGTAGTTGGCGCGTTCAGCCCCGCCCTCACGGCCGCTCCAGCGATAGACGAATGCCTCAGGTGTCATGACCAGAGATTGAATTCAGAAAACACACAACCGTCAAGGTTGTGTTGCCATCTTTGAGCGAGGACCTGTGGTTGCGGCACCGGGGCGCCGGGCCTAGATCGGATCGAACGCCTGCCCCGCTGATCGCTGGAGAGCCCCATGTCCGACGCCCCCTATGACGCCGGCCGCCGCAAGACCTCCGGGCGCGGCAAGGTCTATGACTCGATCCTGGACACCATCGGCGACACGCCTCTGGTCGGGCTGCCGCGGCTGTCGGCGGAACATCAGCCGAAAGCGCGGGTGCTGGCCAAGCTGGAGTTCTTCAACCCGATCTCGTCGGTGAAGGACCGCATCGGCGTGGCCATGATCGACGCGCTGGAGCAGGCCGGGAAGATCGGGCCGGACACGGTGCTGATCGAGCCGACATCGGGCAACACTGGGATTGCGCTGGCGTTCGTGGCGGCCGCGCGCGGGCTGAAGCTGATCCTGGTCATGCCGGAGAGCATGTCGATGGAGCGGCGCAAGATGCTGGCCCTGCTGGGCGCCGAGCTGGTCCTGACTCCCGCCGAGAAGGGCATGAAGGGCGCCATCGCCATGGCCCTGGAGCTGAAGGAGCGGACGCCCGGCGCGGTGATCCCGGCCCAGTTTGACAACCCGGCCAATCCGGAAATCCACCGCAAGACCACCGCCGAGGAAATCTGGAGCGACACAGCCGGTGCGGTCGACATCGTCGTATCGGGCGTCGGCACCGGCGGGACCATCACCGGCGTCGGCCAGGTGCTGAAGGCGAAGAAGCCCTCGGTGCGGATGATCGCGGTGGAGCCCACAGCCTCGCCCGTCCTTTCGGGCGGCGAACCGGGGCCGCACAAGATCCAGGGCATCGGCGCGGGCTTCATCCCCTCCATCGTCGACCGCTCGGTCATAGACGGGGTCGAGCAGGTGTCGAACGAGGACGCCTTCGACATGGCCCGCAAGGTGGCGCGGGTCGAGGGCATCCCCGTCGGCATTTCGTCCGGCGCGGCCCTGGTCGCCGCCTTCCGTCAGGCGGCTCTGCCGGAGAACGCCGGCAAGACCATCGTGGCCATCATCCCCAGCTTCGCTGAGCGGTACCTGTCGACGGCGTTGTTCGAGGGACTCTAGGCCCCGTACATCCCACCCAGGAGGCCGATGCCGCCGAGGATGAGGCCGCCGATCATTCCGGCCACCTGCACGGCCAGGAACAGTCCGATCGACTTCAGCGCGGCGCCCGGCCATGTGCGCCACCAGCGGCCCCGGCCCATGCGGATGAAGGTGACGACGGAGGCGACGAGCACCACGACCTGACCCGCCATCACCGCCGGTGGATAATAGGTCGTCCAGCAGAAGGGCAGGATCAGGATGGTCCAGGCATTCAGATAGGCGAAGGTGGCGCGAAACGCCTTGCGCCAGCGCAGGTCTTCCGGGTCCCACCACCGCAGCAGTGGCGCAAGGGCGAGCGCGAAGAACAGCGACAGGATCGGCACGAGAAGCAGGCTGATCCAGCCGTCGGCGTCGGCCAGGAAGGCGTCACGGCTCTTGCCCGAAGCCTCAAGGACCGGCGCCAGCATTTCGGGGGTCATCATGCCCTGAAGCTGGTTCTCGACGCCGCCCATGGCGAAGGCCACCAGCATCATGATGCCGCACAGGCCGAGATAGAGTCTCAAGGGCCGGCTGTACTGACCGCCACCGTCTGCGCCCTGGTTCATATAGGCGTCGAGCACCGCCGCCGGACGGGTGATGGAGTGCCAGATGGTGCGCAGCTCATCGGCGCCGAAGCCGGTGGCGTCCTCGCCCAGATCCTTCAGTCCCCGTTCCGGCATGCGTTCCCCCTGCTGCTGTCCCGATGTGTCATGAGGCGGGAGTGCGGCCAACCCCAAAGCGGCGGTTCGTCGAAGGCGAATGACCGTCACCCCCGGTTAACCGCATCGGGCCTAGGCTGACGCATGTCCCAGCCTGCGGCCATCCCCGCCGACGGCGCGGCTCCCCAGGGGTCGCGCGCGCGCCACGCGCTGCTGAAGCGGCTGGCCGATGTCGTCTCGCTGCCCGCCAGCCGGATCAACGCCTTCGAACGGGCGGTGACGGGCGATCTGCTGGTCGAGATGCTGCGGCTGGCGGCGCCACAGGAGCGGTTGCGGGTCGCCACGCGGCTGGCGCCCCTGTCGGAACTGCCCAACAGCCTGGCGCGGATGCTGCTGCGCGACACGCCGGATGTCGCCGGGCAGTTGGTTGAGCATTGCGCCAGCCTGACCGACGCCGATCTGGTGGGTTGCGCCTGCGACACGGGACCGGAGCACCGGCTGCTGATCGCGGCGCGGCGCGGTCTGGCCGAGGTGGTGTGCGAGGTTCTGGCCACCCACGAGGAGCCGGCGGTCATCGAGGCCCTACTGCGCAACACCACGGCGCGCCTGTCGCAGGCGACGGTGGAGATCGTGGTCGGCATGACGCGGGGCCAGCCGGCCCTGATCCCGCACCTGCTGCGGCGGGCTGAGCTGAGGCCGTCCGGCGCCTATGTGATGTTCTGGTGGTCCGGGGCCGACGAGCGGCGGCTGATCCTGCAGCGGTTCGCCGTGTCGCGGGAGGTGATGCAGGAGGTGTCGGAAGACGTCTTCCGCATCATCGCCGAGGAAGGCTGGAATGACCCGGTGGCGCGCAAGGCGTTGCAGTTCATCGAGCGCCGGCAGCGGAACCGCGCGGCCATCGCCAAGAGCCCGCACGGCTCGCTGGAAGCCGCCATCGCGGTGGCGGCCCAGGGTGGGCTGACTCGCGAACTGGCCAGCGAGATCGGCTACATGTCGGGGGTAAAGCCGCTGACCGGGGCCAAGATCCTGGGGGACCGGGGCGGCGAGCCGCTGGCCATCCTGTGCAAGGCGACGGGCCTGGGGCGCAATGACCTGACCGGCCTGTGGCGCTCGATGCGGCGGCCGGAGACGACCCCGGACGGCGCCGTGCATCCCGACTGGGAGCGGGTGCAGACCACCTATGAGATGCTGGCGGTGGACCGGGCGCAGACGGTGCTGCGCTACTGGAACTGGTCGCTGTCCTCGGCCATGACGCCGCAGCTGCTGAAGGCCATCCGCGAGGGGGACGAGGCGAGCCTGGACGAATATTCGGCCCCGGAACGCGCGGCCATGATGGCGCTGGCGGAAGACTTCGGCCGCTAGACCGCTGCACTGAAGACACGTCCGTTCTTCTGCATAGATCAAGCGCTACTGTCGAACAGCCGTCCGCGATTGCTTTTGATCTCGATCAGCCATATGCACCCGCGAGAGCTTCGGCGAATCCCGCGCCGGTAAATCTGCAAAGACAAGAACAGGGCGGCCCCCATGGAAGACAAGTCTGAACTGCTTGAGATGACCGCGGACATCGTCTCGGCCTATGTCAGCAACAACACCCTGCCCGCCGACGGCGTACCCGCCCTGATCGCCAGCATCCACGCCACGCTGTCGTCGGTTTCGACCGGGGTCGTGGAAACGGTCGCCGAGGTCAAGGATCCCGCCGTGCCGGTGCGCAAGTCGATCACGCCGGACTTCCTGATCTGTCTGGAGGACGGCCGCAAGTTCAAGTCGCTGAAGCGCCACCTGCGGACCAAGTACAACATGAGCCCGGAAGAGTACCGGGCCAAGTGGGGCCTGGCCAAGGACTACCCGATGGTCGCCCCGAACTACGCCAAGGCCCGTTCGGACCTGGCCAAGTCGATGGGTCTGGGCCAGGGCGGCCGCAAGCCCGCCAAGGGCCGCGCCCGCAAGTAATCCCGGCCGAAAGGCTGGTTGGCAACGCCCGCTTCCGGTGACGGAGGCGGGCGTTTTGCTTTCCTCACCCGCGCAGCGGGGGAGGGGGATCGCGCGTAGCTTGGTGGAGGGGGGCCAGACACAGGCGCTTGAACCCGCCCCCTCCACCGCAAGCGGTCCCCCTCCCCCGTGAAGGACGGGGGAGGATCGGGTCAGATGAAGTCGCTGACGGCCGCGGCCCAGACGGCCATGACGCCGCCGAGGATGACGAGAGCGGCCATGGTGCGGTGCAGCGGCGCGCGGAGCGTCAGCATGGCGATCTCGAACAGGGCCCCGGCGAGACACAGAACCACCCCGGCGAAGACGAAGTCCGTCGCGGTCCAGTCGACCTCGGCGGTGTAGCGCATGGCGACGGCGGGCAGCAGAAGCAGGCCGCCGATGAGGCTCCAGAGCGCGATGCGCCAGAGCGGGAAGGCGGGGCGAGCGATGTCGTTCATGGTCAGGCCTCACGTGCAGGTTCAGGCCGTCAGCCTGAGCCACGACGCACAGGGGGTCACGTGGATTTCCCGAGGCTTTGAGATGCAGACGCCGTGCAGACGGATCAGGCCGCCTGGGCGCCCCGCCGCATGCGCCAGAAGCGCAGGGTCCGCTGGGCCGCGTCGCGGCTGAGCTCGGAGTACATGCGGGCGTAGCCGTGCGCCTTGCCCATGGCGTCGCCGTCGTCGTTCAGCAGCACCACGGCGTAGGTCAGGAACAGGGCGCGATCCAGATCGGCGGCACGGCAGACGACGGACAGGGCGTCCAGCTCCTTGCGCTCGATGATCTGCTGGGCCGTGTGGAAGTCGATGTCGGACAGTTGCGACAGGGCGATCAGGAAGCTGGTCTTCGAACCCGAGCGCAGGAAGCGGGCCAGCATCTGGGGCGTCAGCTGGCCGGCGGCCTCCATCTCCTGAACATAGGCCAGGCACTCGTTGTAGTCGGCGGGCAGGGCGCCGTCCCCGGACGCCACACGGGCGCGGCCGGCGGCCAGCGCGCTTTCCAGCAGGGCCGGATCCATGCGGGCGTTCTGTTCCAGGATCGTCTGACGCAGGCGCGCCTCGACCACGAAATACATCTCGTTCAGCAGGTCGGGCGGCAGGGTGGCGCGGTTGACCGTGGCCTCGTGCAGGGCCGGATTGGCCTTGGCGCGCTCGACGGCGGCTTCCGACGCGGCGCGGGACAGGCGGGCGCCGTCGTTGCGCAGCAGGGTTCCGAGCGTCTCGTCATCGCCGCGCTGGACGATGACCTCTGACACGGCCTCGGAGACATTGGCCCGTTCGGAGACGGCGCGCAGGTGGGCCTGGCCCTTGGCGCGGACGACGCCCAGCAGGTCGTCGTCGGTCAGGACCGGCGACTGACGCAGCACGGCAGCAGCGACCTCGGCCTCGTCATGAGCCAGACGGCGGATCAGGGCGGTGGGGGCGTTGGCGGCGGGGGCGAAACGGGCGGACAGCTCGGCCCGGACGGCCGTCTCCATGTCGGCGGCCAGCTCGGCCAGCACCGTGCCGTAGAGGCTGTGTTCGGTCGGCGTATGGGTCGGGGCGCCGAAGAAATGCTCGGTCAGCTCCCGCAGCAGGGCGCGGCGCTTTTCGCTCGACGGCTCGGACGCCAGGGCGATCAGGTCGGGCAGGCGAGATCCGGCGGGGGCGTCGGTCATTGCGGATCCTGATCCTGGCCGGGGACGGGAACCATGCGGCCCTCGGCGGTGCGCATCAGGGTCGGCGGGGCCTGGGGCTCGGCCAGGTCGGCGCTGGTCGGGGCCTCGGTCAGCTGGAGCTCGTCCAGGGTCACCTGGTCGGGCAGGGCGACCGGATCGGGCTGGCGCCCGGCGGGACGGTGGACGGAATAGTAGCGCGCCGTCTGGGTCGGCTGGCCGGTGTTGACCGAGGCGGTCTGCTGGACCTGCGGCTGGGTCGGCCGTTGGGCCTCGGTGCGGGGTTCCTGCGGCAGGGGCTGGGCCAGGGGCTGGCCGGGCTGCTGCATGCGGAAGATCGGCGCGTCGCGGCGGGGCGCCATGGGATCGGCCGGATCGAACTCGGGGACCTCGGTCAGGGTGCGGACAGGCGGGGGCGCCGGTTGTTCGACGCGGGGCTGTTCGACGGGTGCGGGGGCCGGCGGCGGCGCGGCGCGGATGGGCTGGGGCGCGGGCTGAACCGGAGCGGGCCGTTCGGGCAGGTATTCGGGTTGCGGCGCGGGCGCATCAGCCTCGGGCGCGAGCCAGGCGGTGGCGGGGGTCAGGCCGTCGCGGCGGATGCGGTCGGGGGTGCGCGGGGCGGAGACACTGGCCGAGGCGCGGGTGACGGGGGGCGCGCCGGCGCCGGCGTGGGAGATGACGGCGGCGGGCCTGCGCAGGCCGTCGGCGGCGGCGGAGTCGGCCCGAGGCCCACGAACGGCGGTGTCGGTGGTGCGGCCGGACCAGCCTATGTAGCGCAGTCCGGCGGCCTCGCCGGGGCGTTGCTGCGGCTGGCCTTGCGCCAGGGCTGGGCTGGCCGAGAGGGCGGCGAAGGCGGCGGTCAGGATCAGGGCGCGACGCACGGACGGCTCCCACGGGAGGGACTGGAGCGTCAGGGTATCGGCGCCGGGCTTAACCCGCCGCTAACGCCCAGGATCAGCGTCCTGTGCGCCGTCGGACATAAGTCTCGAGCGCGGCGACGGCGCTGTTGAGCAGCAGGCCCATGACCGCCAGCCAGGTGATGGCGGCCAGCATTTCCGCCGTGCGCAGGCGATTCCCGGCCTCCAGCAGGCGCCAGGCCAGGCCCTGGGTCGCGCCGGAGCCGGAGACGAACTCTGCCACCACCGCGCCGATGACCGACAGGCCGGCCGCGACGCGCAGGCCCTCCAGCGCGAAGGGCAGGGCGGAGGGGATGCGCAGGCGGACCAGCCGCTGGAGCGGCGTGGCGCGGTAGAGGTCGAACAGACGCTCAAGGTCGGGGTCGGCGGCCTTGAGGCCACGCAGCACGCCGGAGAACAGGGGGAAGAAGGCGACCGTGGCGGCGAGGATGACCACGGCCCGGTCGGCGTGGTCGAGTCCGACCCAGATGATGACCAAGGGCGCGATGGCGACGATGGGCGTGACCTGAAGCGCCACGGCGAGGGGGCGCACCGCGCGCTCGGCGGGGCCGCTCAGGGAGACGGTGAGGGCGAGACCGCCGCCGATCAGGGCGGCCAAACCGAGGGCCTGAAGCGCCATGCCGAGGGTGGCCCAGGCGGACGCGGCAAGAACCGGCGCGCGGGTGACGAGGGCTTCGGCCACGTCACTGGGCGGCGGCAGGATGTAGACGGGCACGGCCAGGGCGCGACAGGCGATCTCCCACAACGCCAGCAGGACGGCGAAGAGCAGGAGCGGCGGGAGGAGGTCGCGGAGCCGGGTCATGTGGCCATCGCTTTGGCCATGGCGGCGGTCACGGCCTCGACGGCGGTGCGGAAGGCGGGGTCGGCGCGCCAGAGGGCGGGGTGAGGCGCGGCGCCGGGGCTGGGCAGGTCGGCGACGGGGCGGCCATCGGCGGAGGACAGGACCACCACACGGGAAGCGAGATAGACGGCTTCCTCCACATCATGGCTGACGAAGACGATGGCGGGGCAGGGCGAGCCCGCGGCCCAGAGGCGGTGCAGGTCCTCGATCAAGTTACGGCGGGTGACGGAATCCAGCGCCGCGAAGGGCTCGTCGAGGAGCAGGAGGCCGGGACGGGTGATGAGGGCGCGGGCCAGCGACACCCGCATGGCCATGCCGCCGGAAAGCTGATGCGGGCGGGCGGCCAGCCGGTCGCCGAGGCCCACGGCGGTCAGGGCTGATGCGGCGGCCTTGCGCGCCTCGATCGGGGACAGGCCTTGCAGTTCGAGGGGCAGGGCGACGTTGGTCAGGGCGTCAGCCCAGGGCATCAGGGTCGGGCTCTGGAAGACGAAGCCGGTCGCACCGTCCGCCCGGGTCACGGCGCCCGCTGCGGGCGGTTCGAGGCCGGCGAGCAGGCGCAGCAGGGTGGACTTGCCCGCGCCGGACGCGCCCACGACGGCGACGATTTCTCCGGCGGCGACGCTCAGATCGATGGGACCGAGGATTGGACGGCCGGGATAGGCGACCGTGACGCCGTTCAGCGAGATGCGCCGGTCACCCACGGCCGGGCAGATACTGGGTCGTGAAGGCGTCGCGCCAGTTGAGGTTGGCGGGATAGATGCCGGCTTCGGACGTGACGTCGAAGAAGGCCTTCCAGCGCTCGGCCGT
This sequence comes from Brevundimonas sp., assembly GCA_036405055.1. Classification (GTDB taxonomy): domain Bacteria; phylum Pseudomonadota; class Alphaproteobacteria; order Caulobacterales; family Caulobacteraceae; genus Brevundimonas. Next base: position 16,079 of record DASWYI010000038.1, on the reverse strand, counting down.
CATCGTGCCGAGGCCGTAGAGGGCGGCGTCGCCGCCATCGACGATGTTGTTGGCGCGCAGCTTCTCCCGGGCCTGATCCAGGATGGCCTGGGTCATCTCCGGGTTGTCCTTGCGGATCAGGGCGTCCGCGCCCTTGGCGTCGCCGTGGATGTAGTCGCGCCAACCCTCGACCGAGGCGGCGATGAAGGCGCGCAAGGCCCGGGCGTTGTCGCGGGCGAAGGCGTTCGGGGCCAGCACCATGGTGGCGTAGGAGGGATAGCCCTCGTCGGCGAGCAGGAAGACCTTGGGCGTGAAGCCTGCCTCTTGCTGGATCGTGTACGGCTCGCTGGTCAGATAGCCTTGCTGCACCGCGCGGCGGTTGGCCAGGAAGGGCGCGGAGTTGAAGGTGTAGCTGCGCACCTGATCGTCGGTGAAGCCGTATTTGGCCTTCAGCCAGACCCAGAAGGCGGTCTTGGAGGCGTCGGCCAGCAGGAAGGGGCGGCCGGCGAGGTCGGCGATGGTCTCCAGCGACGGGTCGGGATGGGCGATCAGGACCTGGGGGTCTTTCTGGAAGAAGGCGGCGACGGCCTTCACCGGGGCGCCGCCCGCGACGAGGTTCATCGGGATGAAGCTGTTGGAGCCCATGCCCAGCTCGACGGCGCCGGAGGCCAACAGCAGGGGGACGTTCACGCCGGGGCCGCCTTGGACGATCTGTACATTCAGGCCGCGCCGGGCGTAGGCGCCGGAAGCGAGCGCCTGATAGAATCCGCCGTGCTCGGCTTGGGCCCGCCAGTCGGTGGCGAAGCGGATGCGGATGCGGCCCTCGGTGTCGGGCTCGACCTCGGCCGGCTTGCAGGCGGCTAGGGCGGCGGCGGTCGCGACGATCCCGCCCGCGAGGACGGCGCGGCGGCTGGCGAACGGTCGATTCTGGTCGCGCGACATTGCGCGACGTTAGAGCGTGACCGTGGGGAAAGGAAGGCTGCGCGCTCAAGCAGCGAGACGCCGCGCGTCGAGCGATAGCGCGCCCCGGAATTGAGCGAGGGGACGAGCTGCCCGGCGAACCGTGCGTCTCGTCCCCTCACCAAGTCCGGGTTGGACTTGGCCATGAGGTTCAGGGCCCTGGCGTCAGCACCGGCGGGCGAACCAGGCGATGGTCAGCTGTTTCCTGGCGGCTCCTGTCCTGTGGCGTTTCGTTCGAGATTTTCGCCCCGCCCGTCGTCCACCGGTCCTGACCTGGTTCCCTTCCGCTTCCGGCTTTCGCCTTCCGCCTGGGGCCTTGGTCCTGCCCGGGCTTTCCATCCCCTCCTTTCGGAGGCTTGGTCCCTTGGTCAGAGAGCCGGACCGACCCGCTTGAAATCCCCGGTCTCCCTGGGTTTCCGCGCCGCCGTGTCCCTCGGCGAGATCAAGCTCGCTCCGATTTCGGGATCCGGCAAGCGGGTGTTTCGGCGCCGCTGTGCAACATGGGCCGGCGTCCGGGGGACAAGCCTGTGCATATCTGTGGGCGGAGGAAAATTAACCTCGCTCATCAGCCGGTTGGCTTGTCCACAGAATCCGCTGTCAGGCGAGTATCGAGCCAGTCGCGGATTGCGACACGGGCATGGGCCGCGTTGGGACCGCCGAAGTGCATGAAGCCGTGAGGAGAAGCGGGCGCGATGACCAGTTCGGCCGGCGCGGCATCGGCCCACGCGGCGGCCATCAGGCGGCTGTCATCGACGAGGGGATCGATCTCGCCGGCGATGAAGAGGGCGGGCGGCATGCCGGTCAGGTCGGCGTAGAGGGGCGAGATGTCGGGCTGTCTGCGGCGGTCCTCATCCAGACCGGGCGTCAGGCGGGCGAGGTCGGCGGCCATGGTCGGGCCGTTGAGCAGGAGGGTGTCGGGACCGGCGGACCGCACCGACGGCGTGCCGGTCAGGTCGAAGGCGCCGTAGACGAAGACGCAGCCCAGGAAGGCTTTGAGTTGCCCGATTTTGCGGAGTTCCAGGGCGGTCAGGGCGGCGAGGTGGCCGCCGGCGGACTCGCCGACGAGGAGCAGGCGGTCGGCGTCGAAGCGGTCTGCCGCATGTTCGATCAGCCATCGGGCGGCGGCGAGGCAGTCGGAAACGGCGTCGGGCAGGAAGACGCCGCGCGGCTCGTTCAGCAGGCGATAGTCGACGGAGACGACAGCGAGGCCGGCTTCGGCCACGAGGTGGGCGTTCAGCCGGTCGTTCAGGCCCGCGCTGCCGACGACCCAGCCGCCGCCGTGGATGTCGAGGACCACGCCGCGCGACCGGCCCGACGGTCGCAGGATGCGGAGGGGCACGACGCCGTCGCCGTTGGGGATGTGCAGGGTTTCGACCGTCACGCCATGCCGTGAGAGCCAGAGTTCGGTCACGCGTTCGGCGGCGGGGCTGAGGCGGGCGTTCAGCCACTGACCGGCGGCGAGACGCCAGCCGTCAACCCTCAGGCGCGGCGTGACGGCGAGCACGGCGTTGATGCGGTCGATGACCGTGCGCTCGGCGGCGGTGAATTCCAGGCGGCGGGTCACCAGGCTCATGGCCGCAGCCTAGACCATGTCCGCCGCGTCGCCATGCGGCGTTCAGCCGCCAAGGGCTTCCCGTTTCTCTTCCAGCGCCAGCCACTCGTCCTCGGCGGCGGCGAGCTTGTCGCGTGCGGCGTCGAGGGCCTTCATGGTGGAGGCGAAGCCGGCCGGGTCGCGGGCGTAGAAGTTGACGTCGGCGAGGCGCTCTTCATGCGCCGTAATGTCAGCAGGGAGGGCGCCCATGAGGGCGTCCAGCTCCTTCAAGCGGTGCTGATCCTTGAAGGACAGCTTGCCGGGCTTGGCGGGTGGTGCAGCTGGGGCAGGTGTGGATGTGGCCGCAGCGGGCTTGGTGGTGACGGCGGCGGCGGGCTGGAGGAAGCCCGGGTTCTGGCGGACGAAGTCGGTCCAGCCGCCGGGGGTTTCGACGATGCCGCCGCGGCCGTTCATGGCGATGGTCGAGGTGGCGAGGCGGTCGACGAAGTCGCGGTCGTGGCTGACCAGGATCAGGGTTCCGTCATAGCCCTCGAGCAGCTCCTCGAGCTTGTCGAGGGTGTCCATGTCGAGGTCGTTGGTGGGCTCGTCGAGGACCAGCATGTTGGCGGGCTTGGCCAGGGCGCGGGCCAGCAGCAGGCGGTTGCGCTCGCCCCCCGACAGGGTCGAGATCGGCTGGCGCAGCTGACCCTCCTGGAACAGGAAGTCCTTGGCGTAGGCGGCCACATGCTTGGGCACGCCGCGGACCAGAATGCTGTCGCCGCCGCCCGGCGTGAGGGCGTCCCACAGGGTCATGTCGGACTTCAGACCCTCGCGGGACTGGTCGAGATAGACGGCCTCGATATTGGCGCCGAGGCGGACCGTGCCTTCCTCGGGCTGGTGCTCGCCGAGGAGAACCTTGACCAGGGTGGTCTTGCCCGCGCCGTTGGGGCCGACGATGGCGAGGCGGTCGCCGCGGATGACGCGGGTGGTCAGGCCCTTGAAGATGGTGCGGTCGCCGAAGCGCTTGGTCACGCCCTTGAGGTCGGCGACCAGCTTGCCCGAGGCGACGCCGGAATCGACGCCGAGCTGAAGCTCGCGCGGCAAATCCTTGACCCGTTCGACGCGGTCGGCGCGCATGGCCTGAAGCGCCCGGGCGCGGCCCTCGTTGCGGGTGCGCTGGGCGGTGATGGAGCGGTAGAAGGTGTAGGTTTCGGCCTCGATCTTCTTGGTCAGGCGGCGGAGGGATTCGGCTTCCTCCTCCATGACCTTGGCGGCCCATTCGTCGAAGGCCTTGAAGCCTTTCTCGAGGGTGCGGACCCGGCGGTGCTCGAGCCAGTGCACCCGGTCGGTGACGCGATTGAGGAAGGCGCGGTCGTGGCTGACCACCAGCACGGCGAACCGGGCGCTGAGCAGCTCGTTCTCCAGCAGTTCGATGGCGAGGATGTCGAGGTGGTTGGTCGGCTCGTCGAGCAGGAGCAGGTCCGGCTCTTCGGCGAAGGCCTTGGCGAGGGCCGCGCGGCGCGTCTCGCCGCCAGAGAGGTTGCGGGCGGGCTTGGCCGGGTCGAGGCCGAAGGTCGTCAGCCAGGCCTCGGCGGTCCAGGGCTGGGCGTCGCCGGAGGTGGCGTAGTCCAGCAGGGTGTCGCCGGCGATCACCGGCTCCTGCGGCACATAGGCGAAGCGGGTGCCGGCCTGGACGCTGCGGTCGCCGGCGTCGGGCTCGATCAGGCCCATGACCAGCTTCATCAGGGTAGATTTGCCGGCCCCGTTGCGGCCGACCAGGGCGGCGCGGGTGCGCGGCTCGATCGCCAGGTCGACGCCGTCGAACAGGGGACGCGGACCGTCCTGCAGACGGACATCCTTGAGGGCGACGAGAGGCGGACGGGCAGCCATGGGTGCTTTCGGCGGGAAGGCGGGGTATGGGGAGCGCGTGGATGTAAAGCGTAGCGACCCGGCCTCCAAGCCCTTCTGGGAAACCAAGAGCCTGACGGAGATGACTCCGGCGGAGTGGGAGAGCCTGTGCGACGGGTGTGGGCTGTGCTGTCTGGTGCGGTTCGAGGATGAGGACACGGGCGAGGTGATCCCGACGCGGGTGCACTGCCAGCTGTTCGATCCCGACAAATGCCAGTGCTCGAACTATGCGAACCGGCGCGAGCATGTGCCGGACTGTGTGCAGCTGACGCCCGGGAACATCGCGGATCTGCCGTGGATGCCGCTGTCGTGCGCCTATCGCCGGCTGCATGAGGGGCGGGGGCTGGCGTCGTGGCATCCGCTGGTGTCCGGCGATCCGGAGAGCGTGCACCGGGCCGGGGTGTCGATCCGGCGGCAGACGGTTTCGGAGCTGACGCTGAAGGAAGCCGAAGACGCGCTGGACTTTGAGGCGCCCGAGTGGATGGCGGAGCGGGGCGTGGAGACGCCGCGGCGCTGACGCCGATGCGAGGTCCAGCGGCCGAACTATGCGCGTTCAGCAAATTAACCCGCTGATCTGAAACGGCTTCATCTTTTCTCGAGCCGCTGAACGCGCCCAGGTGCGCTGGTCCGCTATGTTTCAGGCATGGCGGGAAATCAGGACAGGGCGGCGCGGGCCGAGGCGTGGGAAGTCACGGTGCTCGAGGCCCTGGCGCCGATGATCGACGAGGCTGTGGCGGCGTTGAAGGCGGCGCCGCTGGAGCCGGGCGACGTGCCGGCGGTCGAGAAGCGGGCGCGCGCCATCGGCGTGATCGCCCGATCGGCACGCGCTGTCGCGGCCCTGGCCGGATCGCCGCGTCGGCCGTCGCGGGCACAGGATCAAGAGGACGAAATGGGTGAGCACGAACGAGACGACAGCCCCGAAAATCTGGCACGGCTTCGAGCCGAACTCGAGTCCCGGCTCGATTGCCTTCATGCCGTCATCGAAAAGAAGCGCCTGGCTGGATGGACTGTCACCCGAGCAACTGCACCTGGCGACGGAGAGCCGCTTCGGGCTGCTTGAGCATCAGATCATCCCCGAAGTCGACTGGCGCACCTGGGTGCTGCTGGGCGGGCGCGGATCGGGCAAGACCCATGCGGGGGCGAACTGGATCAATGAGATGGCGCGGGAGCCGGGCGTGCGGCTGGCGCTGGTCGGACCGACGCTGCACGACGTGCGTGAGGTGCTGGTGGAGGGGCCTTCGGGCCTGAAGGCGCTGCCTGAAAGGGACCATCGGCCGCGTTGGGAAGGCGGGCGCAAGCGGTTGGTGTGGCCGAACCGCAGCGTGGCCTACGCCTTTTCGGCGGAAGATCCCGACAGCCTGAAAGGGCCGCAGTTCCACCATGGCTGGGCCGATGAGTTCTGCGCCTGGCGCAGGCCCGAGGCGGTGCTGGAGAATCTGAGGCTGGGGTTGAGGCTGGGGGATAATCCGCGGCTGATGGTGACGACGACGCCACGGCCGATGCCGGCGCTGCGGCGTCTGCTGGGTCAGCCGGACACAGCGCAGGAGCGGGCGCCGACCGTCGCAAACAGCCATTTGCCCGAGCGTTTCCTGTCGCATCTGCGGACGCTCTACGCCGGGACGCGGCTGGAGGCGCAGGAGCTGGACGGACTGGTGGTCGAGGCCGAGGGCGCGTTGTTCCGGGCCGAGGATCTGGCGCGGGCGCGGGGGAGCCGGCCAGCGCGGCTGGACAAGATCGTGGTGGCGGTGGACCCGCCGGCGAGCGCGGGCGGGGACGCCTGCGGCATCGTCGTGGCGGGTCGCCGGGACGGGCGGGCCTATGTGCTGGCCGACCGGTCGATGCGGGGCCTGTCGCCGAACGGCTGGGCCCGGCGCGTAGCCGAGGCGGTGAAGGATTTTGGCGCGGCGGCGGTGGTCGCCGAGGCCAACCAGGGCGGCGAGATGGTGCGGACCATCCTGTCGCAGGCCGGGTGTGAGGCGACGATCAAGCTGGTCCACGCCAGCCGGGGCAAGGCCGCGCGGGCCGAGCCGGTGGCGGCGCTGTACGAACAGGGGCGGGTGATCCACTGCGGCGCCTTTCCGGCGCTGGAAGAGGAGCTGATGGCGCTGGGCGGCGAGGGCGGCCCCAGCCCCGACCGCGCCGACGCCCTGGTCTGGGCGGTGACGCATCTGCTGCTCGACGGGCGGATGGGGCCGAGACTCCGCGCCCTCTGATTTCCGGACAGGACTGTCCGTTTCTAGACAACAGGAGACGACCATGAGCGCCAGCGATGACGCATACCTGAACCATGCCCGGTCGGCGGGTGATCCGGCGCGGCGGGCGGCGGCGGTGACGCCGGGCGACGCGACCGACCTGAGCCCGTACGCCAAGGCGCTGTATCTGGGGCAGGGGGGCGACCTGAAGATCATTCCGGCGGGCTCGGACGATCCCGTGACGCTGAAAAACGATCCGGCCGGTTATGTGGCGGTGCAGGCGAAGCGCGTCTAGGCCACCGGCACGACGGCGGCGCATATCGTGGCGCTGTACGACTGATGCCGGGCGTCACGCTGGACATCGGGGCGGCGGCGCCGGGGCTGGATGCGGCGACGCGCCTGGGCTTTCCGGTCGGTGACCCGCCTCTCGCCGCGGTGCGGGGACTACATGAGCGGCCGTGGAGTCCGTGTCGTCTGCGGGTCGAGAGCGGCGACGACGGATGGCATATCGCGTGGACAGGGCGGGTGCGGGCCGGCGGCGACAGCTGGGAGCGGGAGGCAGTGGCGGTCGATGCGGCGCGATGGCGCGTGCGCGTTCTGGACGGTGACGCCATGGTGCGGACGTTCGAGGTCGAAGGCGAGACGGCGCTGTATGCGGCGGCCGATGTGGCGGCGGATTGGCCCGGCGGCGTGGGCGCCGATGCGGTCGTGGCGGTGGCGCAGTGGGGCGCGGGCTTCGGCTGGGGCGTGGAATCGACGGCGCGATTGAACGCTGTCTGAGCGGAAACCCTTTGCAGCGAGGCGATGACGCCCTAACTGGAAGGCTCTGATCTGAATGGAGCCAAGGCGGACGTGGCGGGCGATCCCTACAAGGAACTGGGTGTTTCGCGCGGCGCGAGCCAGGACGAGATCAAGAAGGCCTTTCGCAAGCTGGCGAAGGAGCTGCACCCGGACAAGAACCCGGGCAACAAGGTCGCCGACGAGCGCTTCAAGCGGGTGACGGCGGCGTTCGACATCATCGGTGACGCCGAGAAGCGGGCGAAGTTTGATCGTGGCGAGATCGACGCCGACGGGCGCGAGCAGTTCCGGGGCTTCGGCGGCGGGGGCGGACCCCAGGGTGGGTTCGGGCGCGGCGGCGGGTTCGGCGCGGGCGGCGGACCGGGCGGGCCTGGTGCGCGGTTCGAGAACATCGACCTGGACGAGCTGTTCGGCGGCATGTTCGGCGGCGGCGCGGGCGCCAGACCGGGCGGCGGCGGACGTGGCTTCGCGGCGAAAGGCCAGGACATCAAGGCCACGCTGGAGGTCAGTCTGGAAGACTCGATCTCGGGCGCGACGCGGCGGATCCAGTTCTCGGACGGGCGGACGCTGGATGTGGCGATCCCCAAGGGCGCATCCGAGGGTCAGACGCTGAGGTTGAAGGGCCAGGGGGCGCCGGGCCGCGGGGGCGAGGCGGGCGACGCCCTGATAGAGCTGAAGATTGCGGCCCATCCGGTGTTCCGGCGCGAGGGCGCCGACCTGCATATGGACCTGGCGGTGCCGCTGTATGACGCTGTACTGGGCGGCAAGGTTCCGGTGCGGACGCCGGAAGGGACCGTGTCGATGACCATCCCCAAGGGTTCGAACTCGGGTCAGACTTTGAGGCTGAAAGGGCGGGGCGCCTTCGCCGGCGGCAAGCGGGGCGACCTGCTGGCCAAGCTGATGATCGCCCTGCCGGCCGAGCCGGATGAGGCGTTGACGAAGCTGGCCGAGACCATGCGCGACAAGAAGCCCTACACGCCGTGGCGGTGAAGCCCGAGGTGAAGCCCGCGCGGCCGTGGTTCGCGTCCGGCCCTACGGCCAAGCGGCCGGGGTGGTCGTCGCAGACGATCCCGCACGCGCTGCTGGGCCGGGGCATCCGCGATCCGGAGGTGGTGGCGCGGTTCGCCTATGGGCTGGTGCTGACGCGCGAGGTGCTGCGTCCGCCGGAGGATTACTCGCTGGTCTATCTGCCGGCGTCCGATACGGGCGCGGTCGAGGCGGCGCTGTGGTCGATGTTGGGTCAGCGGCCTGTGCAGGTCATGGCCTATGAGAATTTCGGCAAGGTGTGGGCGCAGGACGTGCGCGACCATCTGAAGATCCAGCCGGAGATACTGGCGGCGCCGTGGGGCGGTCTGCCGGACCTGGGCAAGGTTGATCCGAAGAAGGATCTGGTGTTTCCGTGGAACGGCACGACCTCTGGTGTGCGGGTTCCGGACGCGGACTTCATCGCAGAGGACCGCGAGGGGCTGACGATCTGCGACGCCACCTCGGCGGCCTTCGCCATGCCGCTGGACTGGTCGAAGCTGGATGTCGTGACCTTCTCCTTCCAGAAGGCGCTGGGCGGTGAGGCGGGGATCGGGGTGGCGGTGCTGTCGCCGCGCGCGATCGAACGGCTGGATACGTATGAGCAGCCGTGGCCGGTTCCCAAGGTGCTGCGCCTGACAGACGGCGGACGGTTCAACCGGGCGCTGACCTCGGGGTCGATGATAAATACCTTCTCGGTCTGGACCATCGAGGACTGGATCGACGCCCTGGAGTGGGGGCGCGGCGCGGGCGGGCTGGATGAACTGATCCGGCGGACCGAGGCCAACGCGGCGGCGCTGGACGGGTGGGTGCAGGCGGCCCCGTGGATCGACTATCTGGCTGAAACGGCGGACATCCGCTCGACGACATCGGTCTGCCTGAAGATCGTCGATGCGCGCGTGACGGCGCTGGACGAGGATGTGCGTCAGGCCTTCGTGAAGCGGATGAAGGCGCTGCTGGAGGCCGAGGGCGCGGCGTTTGATGTCGAGAGCCACCGGAACGCGCCTGCGGGCCTGCGCATCTGGTGCGGCTGCACGGTGGAGACGGCGGACATTGAAGCGCTGGGGCCGTGGCTGGATTGGGCGTTCGAGACGGCGGTCACCGAACTCTGAGGCTTTTCGCCCGCGCGGCGGGACATCGACCGATTCCCCGGCTATAGGCTGCGCCCGCATCTAGCGGAGACGGACCTTGGCGAACGTGGCGGTGGTCGGAGCCCAGTGGGGCGACGAGGGCAAGGGCAAGATCGTCGACTGGCTGTCGAACCGCGCCGATGTGGTGGTGCGGTTCCAGGGCGGGCACAACGCGGGCCATACGCTGGTAGTGGACGGCAAGGTCTACAAGCTGGCGCTGCTGCCGTCGGGCGTGGTGCAGGGCAAGCCCTCGATCATCGGCAACGGCGTGGTCGTCGATCCCTGGCATCTGGTCGGCGAGATCGAGAAGATCGAGGCGCAGGGCGTCAAGATCAGCCCCGATGTGCTGATCGTCGCCGACAACGCCTGTCTGATCCTGCCCATCCATCCGGCTCTTGATGTCGCGCGTGAAGCGGCGGCGAGCGCACCGGGCGCGAAGATCGGCACCACGGGTCGTGGGATCGGCCCGGCCTATGAGGACAAGGTGGGCCGCCGGGCGATCCGCGTCTGCGACCTGGCCAACACTGAAGACCTGAAAATCAAGATTGATCGCCTGCGGTCGCACCACGATCCGCTACGGGCCGGGCTGGGGCTGGAGCCGATCGACCCCGAAGCGCTGCTGGCGCAGTTGCTGGAGATCGCGCCGAAGATTCTGGCCTATGTCCAGCCGGCATGGCGGGTGCTGGATCAGGCGCGGCGGGACGGCAAGCGGGTGCTGTTCGAGGGGGCGCAAGGCGCGTTCCTGGACGTGGACCACGGCACCTATCCCTATGTGACCAGCTCCAACACCGTGGCCGGGCAGGCAGCGGCGGGAGCGGGCATCGGGCCGCGCGGCGTCGGCTATGTGCTGGGGATCGTGAAGGCCTACACCACGCGCGTGGGCGAGGGTCCGTTCGCCTGCGAGCTGAATGACGAAGTCGGCAAGCATCTGGCGACCGTGGGGCGTGAGGTCGGGGTGAATACGGGCCGGGCGCGGCGTTGCGGCTGGTTTGATGCGGTTCTGGTGCGCCAGTCGGTGGCGATCAACGGCATCGACGGCATCGCCCTGACCAAGCTGGACGTGCTTGACGGGTTGAAGACGCTGAAGATTTGTGTCGGCTACCGCGTCGGTGACGAGGTGCTGGACTATCTGCCGTCCAGCCTGAAGGCCCAGGCGGCTGCGGAGCCCGTGTTCGAGGAGATGGAGGGCTGGAGCGAAAGCACGGCCGGGGCGCGCAGTTTCAAGGACCTGAACGCCAATGCGGTCAAATACGTGCGGCGGATCGAGGAGCTGATCGGGGCGCCGGTGGCCCTGCTGTCGACCAGCCCGGAGCGCGACGACACCATCATGATGCAGGATCCCTTCCGGGGATGACGCCGGGCGAAACGCGGCCTTAACTCGCGTAAGGTAGAGGTTCGGGGTTCCGTTGGAGACCGCGTTACCTTGTTCGCCCCTGACCGCCGCGTTCTGAGCCGCATCGAACCCGTCATCCGGCGGACGCTGATCGTCGATCCGAACCCGCATGCCGCCCGACTTCTGAGCGAGATCATGAAGGGGCTCGGCGCGCGCGAAATCGTCATCGAGCACGACGAGAAGACGGCCATGCGCTCCGCCTCGGAGCTGGAGCCCGGTATCGTTTTTACTGAATACAGCGGGCCGGGTCTCAACGGCGAGAGCTTCGCACGGCAGCTGCGCCGTTCGATCCTGGGCTGCCGCCGGGCGCCGATCATCATGGTGACCGCCGAGGCGACGGCCAGCACCATCAAGGGCGCGCGCGACGTCGGCGTCCACGAATTCCTGCGCAAGCCCTTCACCTCGGCCGATCTGTTCAAGCGGGTCGAGAACGTGGCGCTGAAGCCTCGCGACTGGGTCGAGGGGGTGGGTTACGTCGGTCCCGACCGCCGGCGCTTCAACTCGGGCGAGTTCAGCGGACCGGGCAAGCGCAAGAACGACAAGCCTGCCAGCGGAGCGGACGCCAACGCCGCCGCCAAGGATCAGGCGATGCGGATCCTGGCGGCCGCCCTCACCCAGTTCGACGACGACCCGATGCAGGCCGTCCGCGCCATCCGCGAACAGGCGCTCAATCTGAAGGCCGTGGCCATGAAGGCGTCGGACACGCGGCTGGTGGTCGCGGTCGGTGCGCTGGAAGTGTCGCTGGCCTCAGGGCCGCCGACCAAGGCAACCTTGGCGGCGCCCATCGGGGCGCTGCTGGCCATGCACCAGACGACGGAACCGCTGAAGCGAGCGGGCTAGGGCATCTCTGCCCTAATGCTCGCGACGCGGTCGCTCGCTGCTTGAAGGTCAGGCGTCGACCAGGTTCCGCTCTTCAGCGGCGGCGCGCATGGTCTTCTGCAGCTTCTCGAAGGCGCGGACCTCGATCTGGCGCACGCGCTCACGCGACACGCCGTACTGGCCGGCCAGTTCCTCCAGCGTCACCGGATCGTCCTTCAGACGGCGCTCGGTCAGGATGTGCTTCTCGCGCTCGGTCAGCTCTTCCATGGCTTCCTGAAGCAGGCCCATGCGCAGGGATTTCTCCTCGCTCTCGGCGAGCGCGGTTTCCTGCGACACGGCGTTGTCGTCGGCCAGCCAGTCCTGCCACTCGCTTTCGCCGTCCGAACGAATCGGGGCGTTCAGCGAGGAGTCGCCGCCGAGACGGCGGTTCATGTCGGTGACGTCCTGTTCCGTCACGCCCAGCTTGGTGGCGATGGCCGACAGATGTTCCGGGTGCAGGTCACCTTCCTCGAAGGCCGAGATCTGGCTCTTGGCCTTGCGCAGGTTGAAGAACAGCTTCTTCTGCGCGGCGGTGGTGCCCATCTTCACGAGGGACCAGCTGCGCAGGATGTATTCCTGGATCGAGGCGCGGATCCACCACATGGCGTAGGTCGCCAGGCGGAAGCCCTTGTCCGGATCGAATTTCTTGACGGCCTGCATCAGGCCGACGTTGCCCTCGGAGATCACCTCGCCGATCGGCAGGCCGTAGCCGCGATACCCCATGGCGATCTTGGCCACGAGACGAAGGTGCGATGTCACCAGGCGGTGCGCCGCCTCGGGGTCCTCATGCTCGGACCAGCGCTTGGCCAGCATGAATTCCTCATCTTTGGTGAGCATCGGAAACTTGCGGATTTCCGAGAGATAGCGGGACAGTCCCTGTTCAGGCGACATCACCGCGAGCGTTGCATTGGCAGCCATAGTCCGTGGTCCCTCCGACCGAGATGCGAGCGGGCTCTACGGTTTCGGCCGCACGATTGCGCACCGACGCCTCACCCCTCAACCGATGACTTGGGGACGGGTTGCCGTCCTTGTTAGGGGCGTATCGTCACAGGCCGGGATGACCGTGTCCGCGGCGCCACTTTTCACCGGTGAGGCCTTATAGCGCCGAGTCAGTCCTTTTTCAAGACTTAGTTGCCGGACGCCGCGGGCGGCAGGCATGGCTCGGGTCGGCCGTTCGGGCGGAAGGTGACGGTCCATTGCATCCCGCAGCGTGTCGCGCTGCGTGTGCCGGGCGGCGTGCACCGGTAAGAGGCTGACAGATCGAGCGGCTCAAAACCCGGCCGTTCCAGCCGCCAGCTCTGGAAGGCGGGGCGCCGCATGAGGAGGCCGTTGTAATGGATGGACCCTCGCCCGTCGTCCCCGTCGCCGACAGGCGAGGCTTCGACCCGCTCGGTTTCGGTGACGTTGAAGCCGCGCGCCGTCAGTTCGGCGGTCAGGTCGGCCTCTCCCAGCCAGATGTCACCGATGTCGATATGGAGGGCGCCGACCCGTTCGTCGTCGCCACAGGCGATGACGCCGCCGGACCGTCCCCTGACGCTCAGCCATCCGGTGCGCCTTGTGACGCCGGGCGTGGGGGGAGTGGGCTCATAAGGTTTGGGCGGCGCCAGATGCCAGAATACGTCGCGGCCGCCCCGTACGCCGAATGCGCTCCAGTCCAGCGCCCACGGATAGCGCAGGTCCGGCTGGGCGTCGGCGATGGTGCGGGCGACGGCCTGTTCGACCGTCACGGAGGGCTCCCACGGATTCTGGGCCAGGGCGATAGTCGGGGCGGCGAGGATCAGCAGGCTGAGCAGGGCAGGGCGCATGGCGGCCTCCGGTTCGTCTCGACCGAAGAATGGCGCGGAGGGGCGGCGCCGTCGCCCTGCGGAACCTGACGTCAAATGCCCAGGATGACGCGATAGGTCGGATGCACGACTCCGGCGTGCTCGGGGTGCTTCTGCAAATAGGCCGAGAAGAACGGGCATACGGGCAGGATCAGCAGCCCGCGCTCGCCCGCGTCGGCGATGACATGGCGCGCCAGCCGGCTGGCGATCCCCTGACCCTCCAGCACCTCGGGCACCAGCGTCTCGGTAATCATCAGGTTCTGGCCCGACAGGTTGTAGGTCACCACGGCGACCTGATCGCTTACCGCCAGTTCGTAGCGATGGGCTTCGGCATTGTCGCGGATGTCGGGGTCGGTCATCGCAGGCTCCGGATGTGATTCAAAGGTCGGAAAGCAGGACTTCCAGTCGCGTCATGTCCTCCGGCGGCGCCGTCTCGAACCGCAGGCGCTCGCCGGTCACCGGATGTACGAACCCCAGCACCGCCGCATGCAGCGCCTGCCGGGTCAGGCCCGCCTCCGCGATGGCGGCGCGAACCTCGGCGGCGGGGCTGCCGGAGCCATAGACCGGGTCTCCCAGAATCGGTGCGCCCTTCGAGGCCATGTGCACCCGGATCTGGTGCGTGCGGCCGGTATGCAGGGTGCAGGCGACGCGGCCGGCCCGGGGCGCCGCACCGGCTTTAGCGGGTGTCCCGAAGGCCCTCTCCACCACATAGTCGGTGACGGCCTCGCGGCCGCCTGTCTTCAACACAGCCATCTTCTTGCGGTCGTGCGGTGAGCGGCCGATGCGCGTTTCGATGCGGCCCTTGGCCGGGCTCGGTGCGCCGCGCGTCAGGGCAATGTAGGTGCGCTCAATGTCGTGGGTGGCGAACAGGCCCGACAGTCCAGTGTGCGCCCGGCCGCTCTTGGCCGCGACCATCACGCCGGAGGTGTCCTTGTCCAGCCGATGGACGATGCCGGGGCGGGCCACGCCGCCGATGCCTGACAGGCTGTCGCCGCAATGGGCCAGCAGGGCGTTGACCAGCGTCCCTGTCTCCGACCCCGACGCCGGGTGGGCGGCCATGCCCGCCGGCTTGTCGATGACGATCAGGTCGGCGTCCTCGAACAGAACCGTCAGCGGGATCGCCTCGGGCAGGGGCGTGGCCGAAACGACGGGTGGGACGAGGATCACATATTCGCCTGCTGCGGCTCTGGCCGAGCCGTTGGTCAGGGTATGTTCTCCGAACGACACCGCGCCTTCGGCGATCAGGGCCTGGATGCGGGCGCGGGATAGGCCCTCGGCGGCCTCGGCCAGGGCCTTGTCCAGCCGCACGCCCGCCTGTGCGCTGTTCAGCGTCACGGCGACAGGGGTTCCGAACTCGTCCTCAATGGCGTCCACGGTTCTCCTTAGCCGAAAGCGACGTTGTGCGTCATGGATCGTCAGATGACGTGGGTCGGTGGTATTCTATTCTGTGGGGACATGGGGGATCGGACGATGTTCAAACGAATTCTGACGGCGGCGGTGGTCGCGGGCGGCGCGATGTGGCTGGCGGGGTGCGAGACCCCCAGCCTGGATGAGGGTCAGTGCCTGACCGCCGACTGGACCACGCAGGGATACCAGGACGCGGTGGCGGGTCGGGGAACCTCGCGGCTGGATGACCATGTGAAGGCTTGCGCCGAACATGGCGTCACGCCGGACGTGGCCGCCTATCACGCCGGCCACATTGAGGGACGTCGGGTGTGGTGCCGCCCGGCCAACGGATTCGCACGGGGCAAGCGGGGCGGGGGCTACAACCAGGGCTATTGCGCACCGGACCTCGAGCCGGACTTCATGTTGGCCCTGGCCGACGGGCGCAGCGTCTACGACGCGGAGCAATTCGCACAGACCTTGCAGAGCCGGGTCTATGAGGCCCAGTCGCGCGCCGACTCACTCGCTAGTCAAATCCGGGCCGAGGAAGAGGCGCTCGGCGCAGAGGGCCTGACCGAAGAACAGATCACGGCCATACGTCTGCGCATCCGCAACCTGCGGTCAGACCGCGATCGCGAACTGTATGAGGTCGGCCGGCTGCAATCAGAGGCCGACGACGCCCGCCGTGATGCGGACGCCGTCGCCAACAGGTTCATCCCGATTTACGGCGGTTAGGCCGCCGTGGCCTTGCCGTAGTGGTGGTCCAGCGCGCCTGAGGCATAGCGCTTGGCCATCTGGGCGGTCGACAGCGGCTTGATCTTCGACGCCATGCCTTCCGCGCCGAATTCCTGGAAGCGCTGGATGCACACTTTCCGCATCGCTTCCTTGGCCGGCTTCAGATAGGCGCGCGGGTCGAACTCGCCCGGCTTCTCGGCCAGCACTTTCCGGATGGCGCCGGTGATGGCCATGCGGTTGTCGGTGTCGATGTTGATCTTGCGCACGCCGTGCTTGATGCCGCGCTGGATTTCCTCGACCGGCACGCCCCAGGTCTGGGGCATCTGGCCGCCGTACTGGTTGATGATGTCCTGCAGGTCCTGCGGC
>DASWYI010000037.1:0-23654 GCA_036405055.1 Brevundimonas sp. | reverse complement strand
GGGAGCGCGCCTGGCTGGGCCGCCGCGGCGGCGTCAGCGGCGACGGGCGCGCCGGTGGTCCCGGCGGCGACCTGGGCGGCGGTTCCGCCCGCGGCGGCGTCAGCGGCCTTGGTCATGGAGCCGCCCTTCGAGGCGACCCAGGCTGCGAACTCGGCCTCGGTCACGACGCGGATCTCGATGGGCATGAAGGCGTGATCGACGCCGCACAGCTCAGAGCACTGGCCGTAGTAGGTGCCCACGCGCTCTGCGGTGAACCAGGTCTCGTTGACGCGGCCGGGGACGGCGTCGGTCTTGAGGCCGAAGGCCGGCAGGGCGACCGCGTGGATCACGTCGGCGGCGGTGACCAGCAGGCGGACGGTCTTGCCGACCGGCACCACCATCGGCTCGTCGGCGGCCAGGCGGAACAGGTGCGGCGGCGCCTCGTCCTCGGGCTTCATGTTCGAGATGTATTCGGCGATGCCCTGGTCGGGATATTCGTAGGCCCAATTCCACTGGTTGCCGGTGACCTTAACCGTCAGGTCGGGGTCGGGCATGTCGTGATACTTGAACAGCAGGCGGAACGAGAACAGGGCGATGACGATCAGGATCACCACCGGGACGATCGTCCAGATGATCTCGATCAGGGTGTTGTGGCTCCACTTCGCCGGCGTCGGATTGGCCTTGGCGTTGTAGCGGATCACGATCCACGTCAGCAGTCCCAGCACCAGCAGGGTGATGAGGGTGATGACCGGCATCAACACGGCGTTGTGGAACCAGATCGCCTCGTGCTTCAGCGGCGCGGCGGCGCCCTGAAGATCAATGGCGCCGTCCGTCGGCTGGCCCAGTGTCTCCGGACCCACGTTGCAGCCGGCCATCAGAAGGGCGACCGCCGTCAGCGCGATCGCGCTTCCAGCCATCCCCAGGGCTCGCTTGCCCATCCCCATACGAGACGTCCTCATTAAAATCGTTCTGCCGCAGTAACTTGCGAGCGAGTCGCAAGCGAGATCGGGGCCACAGGGGCTCCGACCGTTCGTTGAGGGGTCCATATCCCCCCCGTTCGCGCTTGCCAAGCGACCCCTGCCCTAATCCCTGAGAGCAAGACGCCGCATCCCGAGATTAATTCGCCGTCATGTTATGACAGCTACCTTGCGTTACACACTACCTTGCCGTAGTCACTGCCTCACACAAGGAGGTTCGGCCATGCCTGAAACCATTGAGATACAACTGAAGAAGGGAGTGCTGAGCCTGTGCGTCCTCGCCCTGCTCGCCCGCTCCGACAGCTACGCCTACGAGATCGCCAGCAAGCTTTCCGACGCCATCGACATGGGTGAGGGCACCATCTACCCGCTGATGCGGCGGATGCAGTCCGACGGCCAGGTCGAGACCTATCTGGTCGAATCGCCTTCGGGTCCGTCGCGCAAATACTATCGCCTGACGGACGCCGGCCGCCGAGCCCTGGAAAGCCAGGGCGCCGAGTGGACCCGCTTCGCCCGCTCGGTCGACGAGATCGTCGCCGGAGCCGCCACCCCAGCCGCTACTTCTAAAACGGGAGACGCCCAATGACGCGCGCCGAATTCATGGCTCGCCTTCGCAAGGGGCTGGTCGGCATGCCGACCGCCGCCGCCGCGGAAATCGCCGCCGACTATGAGACCCACTTCTCTGACGGCGCCGCTGCGGGCCGCAGCGAGGCCGAGGTCGCCTCGGCCCTGGGGGATCCCGACCGTCTGGCGCGCGAACTGCGCGCCGAGGCCGGCATCCAGCGCTGGCGTCAGGAGCAGAACCCGTCCGCCGCCGCCGCCGCCGTCTTCGCGGTGCTGGGGCTGGGCGCCATCGACATCCTGATCCTGCTGCCCATCCTGATGGGCGTGATCGGGACGCTGATCGGCTTCTTCGTCGCGGTGATCGCCGTCTTCTTCGCCGGCGGCGCCCTGATGGTGGCCGGTCCCTTCGCCGGAGCCCCCGGTGGAGCCCTGGCGGCCATTCTCGGCGGCCTCGGACTGATGGCCGGCGCGACCTCGGTCGGCGCCTTGCTGACCATCTTCACCATCTGGCTGGTCAACGGCGTCGTCTGGTTCGCCCGCCTGCACTACCGCCTGCTCAAGCCCGCTCTGGGTGAAACTCAAGCCTCGGGAGACCCGGCATGATCCGCAATCTGTTCATCATCGCCGGCGCCGGTCTGGTGCTGTCGGTCGGCTGCATCGCCGGCGCGGCGGCCCTCGGCGGCGCCGACCTGAAGCGCCACGACTGGTCCTGGACCTTCAAGGACGACGACGGCGACAGCGTCCGCTTCGAACGCGCCAAGGGTGAGCGTGGACCAGACGTCACCCGCACCCTCGCCTGGAACGGCAGCGACACACTCGAGGTCGAGCTGGCGGCCGAGGTCACCTATGTGCCCGGCGCCGAGGCCGGGGTGGTCATCACCGGGGCCCAATCGGCCGTGGACCGCGTCCGGATCGAGAACGGCCGCGTCTTCATGGCCCGCGACGCCGAACGAGTCACCTTCGGCTGGCGCAACGGCGAACTGACGGGCTGGAGCGACAATGACGACCTGCGCATCGTCGTCACCGCCCCGTCGGTCACCCGCTTCGACCTGTCCGGGTCGGGCCGGCTGAAGATCACCGACTATGACCAGCCGACCCTGACGCTCGACATGTCCGGTTCGGGCGAGGTCGAGGCGACGGGCAAGACCACGACCCTCGCCATCGACCTGTCGGGCTCGGGCGAGGCCGACTTGCGCGACCTCGCCACCCGAGATGCCTCGGTCGAGATCTCGGGTTCCGGCGAGGCCACCCTGGCCCCGACCGGCAAGGCGGACATCGACATCGCCGGCTCGGGCGACGTCTATCTGACCACCCGCCCCGCCCAGATCACCCGCGACATCTCGGGCTCGGGCGACGTGCACGAGGAGTGAGACCACTGCCTTCCCCCTTCTCGGGGGAAGGTGGATCGCGAAGCGAGACGGATGGGGGCTGCAGCCACACCCCCATCCGTCAGGCTTCGCCTGACACCTTCCCCCGAAATGGGGAAGGGCCGTGACGCAAGGGCTTGAAGTGCCTATCTGTCGGTCATGACCCTGCACGCCTCCCCGCCGCCCGTCCTCGAAACCGCCGGCGTCGATCCGTCCGAAGCGCAGGCCATCCTCCAGGCCGCCCTCGCCGGCGCCGATGACGGCGAACTGTTCCTCGAACGGTCCGAAAGCGAATCGCTGGTCTTCGACGACGGCCGGCTGAAGTCCGCGGCCTATGACGCCACCGAGGGCTTCGGGCTGCGGGTCGTGGCGGGCGAGACCGCCGGATACGCCCACGCCAATGAAATCTCGGCCGCCGCCCTCCGCCGCGCCGCCGACTCGGCGGCCCTGGCCAAGTCGGGCCATGCGGGCGTGACCGCCGAGGCGCCGCGCGCCACCAACCAGAAGCTCTATGACGAGGTGGATCCCCTCGCCTCCCCCGCCTTCTCGGACAAGATCGCCCTGCTGAGCGAGATCGACGCCTGGGCCCGCGCCCGTGATCCGCGGGTGGTGCAGGTCTCGGCCTCCATCGTCGGCGAGCGCCGCGCCATCGAGATCCTGCGCGCCGACGGGCGGCTGCTGCGCGACGTGCGTCCGCTGGTGCGCCTGAACGTCTCCGTCACCGTCGAGAAGGACGGCCGCCGTGAGAGCGCCTCCGCCGGGGCCGGGGGCCGCGCCGGGTTCGAAACCTGGATCGCCCCCGATCGCTGGCAGGGCCAGATCGACGAGGCCCTGCGTCAGGCCCTGGTCAATCTCGACGCCGTCGACTGTCCGGCGGGCGAGATGGATGTGGTGCTCGGCGCCGGCTGGCCCGGCGTGCTGCTGCACGAAGCCATCGGCCACGGCTTCGAGGGCGACTTCCACCGCAAGGGCTCGTCGGTCTTCACCGGCATGATGGGCAAGCGCGTGGCGGCGCCCGGCGTGACCGTGGTCGACGACGGCTCCATCGCCGGACGCCGCGGCTCCCTGTCGATCGACGACGAGGGCACGCCCACGTCCCGCACCGTCCTGATCGAGGACGGCATCATGGTCGGGCTGATGCACGACCGGCTTTCGGCGCGGCAACTGGGGGCGCGGGCCACCGGCAACGGGCGGCGACAGTCGTTCGCCCACATGCCCATGCCGCGCATGACCAACACCTTCATGGAAGGCGGCAAGGATTCGCAGGCCGACATGATCGCCTCGACGAAGCGCGGGCTCTATGCGGCCAACTTCGGCGGCGGCCAGGTGGACATCACCAACGGCAAGTTCGTGTTCCAGTGCACCGAGGCCTACCTCATCGAGGACGGCAGGATCACCGCGCCTGTGCGCGGCGCCACCCTGATCGGTGACGGGGCCACGGCCCTGACCAAGATCGAGATGATCGGCGATGACTTCGCCTTCGACCCCGGCGTCGGCGTCTGCGGCAAGGCGGGGCAAGGCGTCCCAGTCGGCATCGGCCAGCCCAGCCTCAAGATGGGCGGCCTGACCGTGGGGGGGACAGCGGTCTAGCAAAGTCCGTCATCCCGGACGCCGACAGGCGATCCGGGACCGCGGCATGCGCCGGTGCTTCCGGTGGTCCCGGATAACGGCTTCGCCGTTTCCGGGATGACTGTCGCTATTCTTCGACGTAGCGCCAGTTCGGCCCTTCGATCTGGAAGCCCCGCGCCTCAAGGTCGTCCAGCACCCCGCCCGGTTCAGCCAGCAGCCGTGTCGGCGCCACCGCCAGTGTCACCCCGTCCTGTCCCAGAGCCGTCTCGATGGCGGTCAGCCAGGCGGTCTTCAACTGCGGCCCGATGGCGGGATCGCCCCAGGGCCAGCACTGGAACAGGGCGCGGTCCAACGGCGAGGCCACCACCGCCGCCACATTGAACCGTCGCCAGGCATTGGCGCGATTGCGGAACTCGTCCTTGCCCGCCTCGGCCGCCGCCAGAGACGCCTCCAGGCACGGGGCATGGGTCGCGGGCGGGGACGAGATCAGGCTTTCGACCAGTTCATCGCCGCGCACGACGCCCACCGGCTGGCCCGGCACCCGCGCCCGGCGCGAGGCTCGGCGCACGACATCGACGGCGTCGCGGCCGCCCCGGTCATAGCCGGCCTTTTCCTGAAGCAGGTCGACGCCGAGCATCAGCAGGCTCTGGGTGCGCCAGTTGTCGTTGCGCTGATCCGCCATCGCGATTTCCAGCCGCGCCTGTACCTCGGGCGACAGATAGTCGGCCGTCGTCGTATCCTTAGGCAGCCAGCCGATCGTGCGGATGCGCCACATGATGCGCAGCAGATCCATCGGCGAGGCGCGACCCTCCGGCGGGAACAGGATGCGGTCCGACCGCGCCGCCGCGGCCTCCAGATCATCCGGGCTCCATTGCAGGTCGCGCGGCATCCCTTGCAGCGACCCGACCAGGATCAGGGTATGGCCGCCCTGTTCGATGATCCACATCGGCGCGCCCGAGCGGCGGGCGATGACGACGATCTCGTCAACCGTGCTCTCCTGCTCCTGGCCCTGGTCCTGTGCCGCTGCGGCGAGCGGCAGTGAAAACAGGAACAGTGAAAGGATCAATCCAAAGATCAGGCGCGCGTTCTTAATCATGGCGGAATAGTGGCGTCCCGAATACTTATGAGAAAGGTGACGGCTTGGTAATGTGACGGCGATTTAATCCACCTGTCCGTCTTGTAACTGGAGGATCGTTGCGCGGGAAGCCACACCGTTCACCAACACGACGAGGGGAGTTTGTCCGTGAACAAGACCATGCTGCTGGCCACGACGGCCGTGATGATGACCGCGCTTCTGGGCGCCGGCGCCGCGTTCGCACAGACTCAACCGCCTCAAGCCCAGCCGGCCGCCGAGCAGGGCCAGCAGGGGGTCCTGGTGTTCCAGCCGGACTTCTTCACCCAGTACCGACCCAACACGGCGCTGGACATGGTCAACCGCATCCCCGGCTTCGGCGTGGTCGACGGCGACGGCAGCCGCGGCTTCGAGGGCGCGGTGGGTAACATCCTCATCAACGGCGCCCGCCCGGCGTCCAAGACTGATTCCGGATCGAGCGTTCTGGGCCGCACCTTGGCCACCCAGGTGGAGCGCATCGAGCTGATTCGCGGCGGCGCCCCCGGCATCGACATGCAGGGCTTTTCAGTCGTCGTGAACGTCATCACCAAGACCCAGTCCAGCACCCAGTCCATTGTGACGGCGGGCGCTACCCTGTTTGACGGCGGACACGACCTCTACAACGGCAGTTATCAGTTCACCGCCCGCGACGGCGACCGCACCTGGGGCTTCACCCTGGCCGACGGCCTGAGCATGAGCGACTCGAACGGCGAGGGACGCTCGGTCCGCACCAGCGGCGCCGGGGCCGTCCTGCGCGACGAGGCCTTCTTCAACGATCAGTGGGGCGGCGGGACCTCGGTGCGCGGCAACTTCGCCCAGCCGTTCATGGGCGGAAAGATCGACCTCACCGCCCGCTACGGGGTCAATGACTATTACAGCTTCACCGAGTTGACCTCGGGCGCCGACTTCCGTCTCAGCGAGTTCGAGAACGACGGCGCCGGCGGCGAGATCGGCGGCGTCTACACCCGCCCGCTGAATGACAAGATGAACCTGGAGACCCGGTTCATCCACCAGTTCAACAGCTTCGAATCCACATCGATCTCCAACAGCACCCTGGGCGGCGCGCCGTCGCCGGAGCAGATGTTCGTCTCCGAGGGCGACTCCTCCGAGACCATCGCCCGCGCCCTGGTCCGCTACGAGCGGTCCGAGGCCCTGACGTTCGAGACCGGCGCCGAGATCGCCTACAACCGGCTCGAAACCACCCAGGCCTTCAGCGTCGGCGGCGTGAACGTGCCCCTGCCCTCGGCCTCGGTCACCGTCGAAGAGACGCGCGGCGAGCTGTTCGGCAAGGGCACCTGGCGCATCCGCCCGGACCTGACGCTGGAGGGCGGCCTGCGGCTCGAGGCCTCGACCATCAGCCAGTCGGGCGACGCCTCGCAGGAGAAGAGCTTCTTCTTCGCCAAGCCGCGTTTCCTCGCCACCTGGACGCCCATGGCGAACAACCAGTTCCGCTTCCGCTTCGAGCGCGAACTGGGCCAGCTGGACTTCGGCGACTTCGCCGCCTCGGCCGATCTGGACGACGAGAACGTGCTGGGCGGCAACGCCGATCTGGAGCCGGAACAGCGCTGGATCACCGAGCTGACCTACGAACGCCGCTTCCTCAAGGACGGCATCGTCTCCCTGGGCCTGCGCCACGACGAGATCGTCGACGCCATCGACGTCATTCCGCTGGACATGGGCCTGTCCGCTGTCGGCAACATCGGCGACGGCACGCTGGACCAGATCAGCCTGAACGTCACCCTGCCGCTGGACAACATCGGCTTCTCGGGCGGCAAGTTCGGCTTCCGCAACACCTGGAACGAGACCGAGGTCACCGACCCCACGACCGGTCGGACCCGCGACATCTCGGGCATCCGCCCGACCCAGGCCGTCATCAGCCTGAGCCAGGACATCACCAGCTGGAAGACCAACTGGAGCGTCGCCTACATCCCGCTGCTGGGAAACAAGAGCTTCGATCCCGACCAGACCTCGGGCTTCCGCGGCGCGGAGTATTTCGAGATCGCCGCGTCCTACAAGCCGACCCCGACCCTGACGCTCAGCGCCCAGGTCAACCTGTGGGACGACTTCCAGACCTTCCGCACGGTCTATGCCGACCGCACGGCCGCCCGGCCCATCGCCTACACCGAGCTGCGCACCATCGATCCGCGCACCTTCCTGCGGCTGACGCTGCGCAAGACGTTCTGAGCGGCCGGGGCGCCGCGAAGGCGCCCCGGACCTTTCAGCGAATTAATCCACCTGTCCGGCTTGTAACTGGAGCGGTCAGGGCACGCGGCGCACGGTCGCCGCAACAGGGAGAGGGACCATGAGAAAAGCGATCTGGCTGGCGGGCGTCGCCGTCTGCGTTCTGGCCGCGCCGGCGATGGCGCAGACCCAGCCCCCCGCGCCGATCGCCGCCGACGCGGCCCAGCCCGGCGTGCTGGTGTATCAGCCGTCCTTCTTCGCCGACTCCAGCCCCGACACCGCGCTGGACATGATTCAGCGCCTGCCGGGGTTCGGTCTGAACACCGGAGACAACGGCACACGCGGCTATTCCGGCGCGGCGGGCAACGTCCTGATCGACGGCGACCGTCCGGCCTCCAAGAGCGACAGCCTGGACCAGATCCTGCGCCGCATTTCGGCTGACAGCGTCGAGCGCATCGAGCTGATCCGCGGCGGCGCGAACGGCATCGACATGCAGGGCCAGTCGGTCATCGCCAACGTCGTGCTGAAGCGCACGGTGACGACCGAGCGGGTGCTGGAGTTCAACAGCTACCTCTACCCCGACGGCTACATCGGCCCGATCCTGGCCGGGTCGTATTCGCGGCGCGAGGGCGACAACCAGATCGAGGCCTCGTTCACCACCACCACCGACCGCACCGACGGCACCGGTGAGGGATATCGCCGCCGCTACAACGGCGCGGGCGTGCTGACTCAGGACGCCGACGTCGAGCTGTGGGACCGCTTCCGCAACGCCCGCTTCACCGGCGCGATCCAGCGTCCCTTCAGCGGGGGCAAGCTGCGGGTCAACGGCCTTCTGGGCTGGTTCAACAGCCGCAATGAACAGGACATCCTGATCCAGTCCGGCGCCGGCGACGACGAGTTCGGCATCGACGGCTACACCGGCTACAGCGGTGAGCTCGGCTTCAACTACACCCGCGAGCTGAGCGCCCGGCTGGAGCTGGAGCTGACGGGCCTCCAGCGCCTCGCCAGCGACGACGCCACCTCGACGTTCGAAACCGGCGGCGATACGGCCACCTTCGGCAATGACGCCACCTCGGGCGAGAGCATCGGGCGCGCCGTCTTCCGCTTCCGCCCCAACGACCGTTGGTCCTACGAGAGCGGCGGCGAGATCGCCTACAACTTCCTCGACAGCGAGACTTCCTATTCCGAGAACGGCGTGCCGGTCGTCCTGCCGGGCGCGGCCGTGAAGGTCGAGGAGCTGCGCGGCGAGGTCTTCGGCCGCACCACCTGGCGCCCCGACCCCAAATGGACCGTCGAGGCCGGCCTGAACGTCGAATATTCCGAGATCAGCCAGTCCGGCGACAGCGACACGTCCAAGTCCTTCGTCTATCCCAAGCCCCGCATTCAGGTGACCTGGAACCCGGCCACCGGCCACCAGCTCCGCTTCAAGGCCGAGCGTGAGGTGGGCCAGCTCGACTTCGGCGATTTCGTCGCCTCGGCCGACGTCGATATCGGTCAGGTGCAGGGCGGCAACCCCGATCTGGAGCCCTACAAGGCCACGACCTATTCTATGACCTACGAGCGCCGGTTCTGGGAGAAGGCCGTCTTCACCATGACCTACGCCCACGCGGAGGTGGAGGACTTCATCGACGTCATCCCCCTGACCGGCGGTTTCGAGGCGGTGGGCAACATCGGTTCCGGCTCGCAGGACACCCTGGACGTCAGCCTGAACCTGCCGCTCGATCACCTGGGCATCGCCAACGCCCGGCTGCAGGCCCGCGCCTCGTTCCGCGACTCGTCGATCATCGACCCGCTGACGGGCGAGGACCGCCGCTTCTCCGGCCAGGGCAAGTTCGGCTGCGGCGTCGCCTTCAACCACGATCTGGACGGCGGCCGCTGGTCCTACGGCTTCGACCACGGCTGCAACCTCGACCGGGGCGTCAACTACCGCATCCGCGAGATCCGCACCTTCGAGGAAGAGCCCTTCGTCACGATCTACGGCCAGTGGAAGCCCTCGACCGACCTCACTGTCCGGGTCGACATCGGCAACGCCACCGACCGCGAGCAGCGCCGCTTCCGCGAAATCCACTCGGGCCCGCGCGATACGACTCCGGTCACCCGCTACGAGGAGTACGGCACACACATGAGCCCATGGCTCTTCATCCAGATAAGAAAGACCCTCTGAAGAGGGCGTCCTCACCCCCAGTGCGCCTTGAAAAAGGGCGGCGTCTTGATCGAGACGCCGCCCTCTTCTTTTGTGCGCTATCGCTCGGCTCGCGGAGCCTCGCTGCTTGAGCGCGGAGTTGTTGCCCTACCGCTCGCGTCGCGGACGCTCGCTGCTTGAGGGCGGGTTAGGCTCCTGCCGCCCCGAACGCCGGTGAGGGCGTCCGGGGCTTTCAGATCATCAGACCGAGTGCTTTGGATCGGCGACGTTGCCATCCTCGTGTCCGCCATCGGTCGCCACGGGTCCTGTGTTGTCCGAGCCGTGCGACCACTTCGAGATGAAGAAGCTGATCAGGATGAAGCCGATCCCGATGGCGACGCCGACCAGCCCGATGCTCTGGAACGAATCCAGCGAGCTCTTCAGCGCGGCTTCCGGGTTCGTCACCTGACCGCCGACGGTCTCGGTCCCGGCCAGGCCCGCGATGATGCCGCCGACGAAGTGGGCGATCGACGAGGCCATGAACCACACCGCCATCATGAAGCTGACGATGGCCGGCACCGACAGCTTGGTGATCTGCGACAGGCCCACCGGGCTCAGGAACAGCTCACCCGTGGTGTGCAGCAGATACAGGATGGCCAGCAGGACCATGGGGGTCCGGAAGGCTTCGTCGACCATGCCGGAGTTGGCGCCCCAGACGACCACCAGGAAGCCGAGGCCCACCTGGATGATGCCCAGGCCGAACTTGACCACCGGGTTCGGATCGATCTTGCGCGAGGCCAGGAAGGCCCACAGCGCCGCGAAGATCGGCGCGAAGATCAGGATGAAGCCCGCATTGAACGACTGGGTCTGCGACGCCGTCAGCGAGGTGTTGATCCAGCTCCACCAGTTGGCCGGCTGGATGCCGGCGGCGGCGAGCTGGGCCGGCGTGCCGTAGGGCATGCCCAGGAACGTTCCCGCCGTCGCCGTCACCGCCAGATCGACGTTGCGCTCGGCGAACAGGTTCAGCGACGAACCCGCCTGCTCGAACAGGGTGAAGAACACCGCGGAGCCGAACACCAGCACCATGGCCAGCATCATCCGCTCGCGGGCGATCCTGTCGCACTTGGTGATCATGAACCAGGTGATGAAGCCCAGCGACAGCACGGTGGACGCCACCAGGCCGATGCCCACCAGCATGTGGTTGGACACGATGTAGAGCGCCAGGACGCCCACGCCGACGAAGGCCAGGATGTAGATCAGCCACTCGCGGTTGATCGGCCCCAGCAGCGGCTTCTTGATAAGCTCGGGATAGGGGCTCTCGCCCTTGCCCTGCAGCAGGCCCTTGCCGAGGATGAAGACGACCAGACCGGCGAGCATGCCGACGCCGGCCAGACCGAAGCCCCAGCCCCAGCCGTAGGTCTGGCCGAGGAAGCCGCACAGCACCGCCGCCCAGAACGAACCCAGGTTGATGCCGTAATAGTAGAGGGTGAAGCCGGAATCCCGGCGCGGATCGCCCTGCTGGTACAACTGCCCCACAAGGGTGGAGATGTTCGGCTTAAGGAAGCCGACCCCCATGATGATGAGCGACAGCGCCAGCCAGAACACGCTCAGGCCGACGGGATCGCGGGATTCGTCAAACGAATAGTCCTCCTGGTCGATCGACGCCGGCAGGGCGCCGCCGGCCGGCAGGCCTTCAATATTCAGGCCCGCGGTGCTGGGCATGGGATAGGACTTGCCCGCGACCTCGATCGTCGTTTCGGTCGCGCCGTGGTCGGTGACATTGCGCACCGGGTAGGTCTGGCCGTTGTAGGTCAGGGTCTGGGTCGTGGTGACCACGCGCTCGACATGCATCAGGTCGCCGACGACGGCCCAGGCAGGCTTGCCGGTCTCGACCGGATCACTGAGCTTGTAGGTGTCTTTCGCCAGGGTGGCGGGCAGACCCGGTGCGCCGTCGATGCGCAGGCCGTCGGCCGCGCGCTGCGAGAACTCATAAGGCTTGCCGTCGACCAGCAGGCGGGTCGTGCGGCCTTCGCCGCGGCCCTCGATCTGCACAGGATAGCTCTGGCCGCCATAGGTCAGAACCTGGGTCGCCGGCTTGCCTTCGAAGGCCATCAGCCCGTGGCCCATGACCAGCAGCACGGCGCCGAACATGATCGCCTTGCGCGTGCCGATGTAGCGGTCGGCCACGATGCCGCCGATCAGGGGCAGCAGGTAAACCAGCGCGCCGTAGGTGCCGTACTGGCCCGAGGCGAAGGTGTCATCAAACAGGAAGTGCTGGGTCAGATAGAAGATCAGGAGGCCCCGCATCCCGTAGAACGAGAAGCGCTCCCACATCTCGGCGAAGAAGCAGGTGATGAGCCCCTTCGGGTGGTTCTTCAGAATCTGCAAAAGAACGGGGAGCCCGGTGACGACGGTCACCACGATCCCCAAAAGAATGACGATGTTCATGCCTACCCTTGTGATGCCGGGCGCCGCCGCCCGTAGCCTTGTTGATTCAGGGCCGCGATCACATCGCGCCCCTCCCCTGGCGAAGTCGCGATAAGGCCACCGGAATTGTGGGTTTACAAGCCGTAACCCTCCGTGAGCTGGACGAACGCCGGTCATCGCCTTGGCCCGGTCCCTGCTGAGCGGGGCTCAAGCCGTCCCGCTTGGGGACAGGGAGCCGCCGTCGTGACCATCCGCCCCTTCACCGCCGCCGACATAGGGGGCGTCAACGCCCTGCACCGGTCCGTCTGGTGGCCCGAGCGTTCCATCGCGGGATGGAACCGCCTGCTGGACAATCCGGCGGCGAGGGAGATCGGCGCGGTCCCGGGCTGGATCATCGACGGCGATGACGGCCAGCCTGCCGCCTTTCTCGGCAATCTGATCCAGACGTTCCGCCATGGGGACCGCATCCTGCATGGTGCGACCGGCTATTCGCTGGTGGTGCGGCCCGAGGCGCGCGGCGCCTCCAAGCACCTGCTGGACGCCTTCACGCAGCAGCCGGGGGTGTTCGCCACCTATGTCTTTGACGCCAACCCCCTGTCGGCGCCGCTTTACCTGCGTTTCGGCATGCAGCCCTGGCCGCCGGGAACCCATGCGCTGAAGCTGTCGTGGATCAACGACCCCATGGCCCTGCTGCTGGGCAAGGCGATGCGCGGCGCCACCCGCGGCCGTCCCGGCCTGGCCGCCATGCTGGGCGAGCAGCTGATGAACCCGCGCGTCGGAGCGACGCCGAAACTGGCCCTGCCGTCCAGCGTGACTGTGCTGACCGATTTCCGGGACCGCTCACCCTATGCGGACTTCTGGACCAGCCTGGTCGCTGAGGGCGATCTGCTGGTGGACCGCAGTCCGGAGGCCATGCGCTGGCGCCTGACCGATCCGGATCTGACCACCCGTCCGCTGATGCTGGCGTTCAACCGCGGCACGGTCATCACCGGCTTCGCCATGGCCATGGTGGCCAAGAACATGACCATCGAAGCACCGTTCCTGGAGATCATCGATCTGGTGGCGCTGGAGAATGACGCCGACGCCATCCCGACCCTGATGCGGGCCCTGACCGGGGCCGCGCCGAAGCTGGGCGCGGCCAAGGTGCGGCTGCAGACCGTGTCGCCGCAATTGCTGGACCGTCTCGGCCCCTGGGCGGCAAAGGCCCGCCGCGAGGGCGGCTGGGGCCACTGCCACGCGGCTTTCGCCCCCGACGCGCCGAACCCGGCCCTGTGGTCGCCGACGCCGCTGGACGGGGATTACGCCATCTGCGTGCGCCAGCCGCCGCCTCCCGCCAGCCGGCGTCTGTTCGGAACCCGCGCGCGGCCGACCGCCGCCAAGGCCTGAGCCTTACGGGCGCGCCTTCAGGGCGTCGCGGATCTCGGTCAGCAGCGCCTCGGTCGGCGTCGGGGCGGCGGGCGCCGGATCCGGCTCGGCCGCCTTCTCGCGGCGCAGGCGGTTCACCAGCTTGACCATCAGGAAGATCACGACGGCCACGATCAGGAACTGGATCAGGGTGTTGATGAAAGCGCCGTACTGGATGGCGACCTTCTCGACCGCCTCGGTCGCCGGATCTTCGGGCTTCAGCACCCATTCCAGCTTCGAGAAGTCGACCTTGCCCAGCAGCAGGCCGATCGGCGGCATCACCACCTGTTCGACCAGGCTGGTGACGATCTTGCCGAAGGCCGCGCCGATGATGACCCCGACCGCCAGGTCGATGACGTTGCCGCGCGAGATGAAGTCTTTGAATTCGGACACGACGCCCATGGAAAAGCCTCCTCGGCCGCCGCGCTTCGCCGGAGGCCCCTTATTCGTCGCCTGAAGCGTTCAGCCGCTCGCGCAGCTCCTTGCCGCTCTTGAAGAAGGGCACCGACTTGGCCGGCACGTCAACGGTGTCGCCGGTGCGCGGATTGCGGCCCGCGCGGGCCGGGCGGCCGCGCACTGAAAAGGCGCCGAAGCCCCGCAGCTCGACCCGGCCGCCGTCGGCCATGGCGTCGACCATCCGGCTCAGCACGATGTTCACCACCCGCTCGACCTCGGCATGGGTCAGGTGCGTGTTCTCGGCCGCCAGTTTCTCGATCAGCTCGGATTTGATCATCGTCAGGCCCCCGCCTTTTTATCGGTTGGACGCTTACGGTGCGGCACCGGCCGGCCCCGCCCGACACCTTTAGCCTTCGCCCGTCCGGGGAAAAAGGGGTTCAGTGTCAGGAAGCGTCCATAATCGTGCTTAAGCGTCCGCTCCCGTACATTAGAGCCCGCCACAGAGGCCCGTGCAAAGAAAAAGGGCCGCCGGATCGCTCCGACGGCCCTCACTTTTCAGCGATGCGGAAGGATTACTCCTTCGCGGCGCCTTTTTCACGGAGCGCGGCGCCCAGGATGTCGCCCAGCGAAGCGCCCGAGTCCGACGACCCGAACTGTTCGATGGCCTCGGCTTCGTCCTTCATTTCCAGCGCCTTGATCGACACCGAGACGCGGCGCGTGGCCTTGTCGATGCCGGTGATCATGGCGTCGACGCGGTCGCCGACCGAATAGCGCTCGGGGCGCTGCTCGTTGCGGTCACGGCTCAGGTCCGACTTGCGGACGAAGGCGGTGACCGGCGCGTCGTCTTCACCGAACTTGACCTCGATGCCGCCCGACTCAATCGCCGTCACGGTGACGGTGACCTGCTGGTTCTTCTTGAAGGTGTCACCTTCCATCGGATCGCCGCCGAGCTGCTTGATGCCCAGCGAGACGCGTTCCTTCTCGATGTCGACGTCCAGAACCTTGGCCTTGACCATCTCGCCCTTGCGATAGCGCTGGATGGCTTCCTCGCCCGAGACGTTCCAGTCCAGGTCCGACAGGTGCACCATGCCGTCGATGTCGTTGTCCAGGCCGATGAACAGGCCGAACTCGGTGGCGTTCTTGACCTCGCCCTCGACGGTCGAGCCGATCGGGTGGTTGGCGACGAAGGCGTCCCACGGATTGTCCTGAGCCTGCTTCAGGCCCAGCGAGATGCGGCGCTTGGAGCTGTCGACGTCCAGCACGACCACGTCCACTTCCTGCGAGGTGGAGACGATCTTGCCCGGGTGGACGTTCTTCTTGGTCCAGGACATTTCCGACACGTGGACCAGGCCCTCGACGCCGGCTTCCAGCTCAACAAACGCACCGTAATCCGTGATGTTGGTGACGCGGCCCGAGTACTTGGCCCCGACCGGATATTTGGCTTCCACGCCGTCCCACGGATCCGACTGCAGCTGCTTCATGCCGAGGCTGATGCGCTGGGTGTCCGGGTTGATCTTGACGATCTGCACCTTGACCGTGTCGCCGACCGCCAGCACCTGCGACGGGTGCGAGACGCGCTTCCAGCTCATGTCGGTGACGTGCAGCAGGCCGTCGATGCCGCCCAGGTCCACGAACGCGCCGTAGTCGGTGATGTTCTTGACCACGCCTTCGCGGACTTCACCCTCTTGCAGTTGGCCGACCAGCTCGGTGCGCTGTTCGGCGCGGGCTTCTTCCAGAATGGCGCGACGCGAGACGACGATGTTGCCGCGCGGACGGTCCATCTTCAGGATTGCGAAAGGCTGTTCCTTGCCCATCAGCGGGGCGACGTCGCGCACCGGACGGATGTCCACCTGCGAGCCCGGCAGGAAGGCCGAGGCGCCGCCCAGATCGACGGTGAAGCCGCCCTTCACGCGGCCGACGATGGCGCCCATGACCGGCTGGCCGTCGGCGAACACGACTTCCAGGCGGGTCCAGGCTTCCTCGCGGCGGGCCTTGTCGCGGCTGATGACCGCTTCACCCAGGGCGTTCTCGACGCGCTCCAGGTAGACCTCGACGTGGTCGCCCACCTTGGGGATGACGGCGCCTTCACCGATGCCGAACTCGCGCGCGGCGATGCGGCCTTCGGTCTTCAGACCGACGTCGATGATGATGATGTCCTTTTCGATGCCGACCACGAGGCCGTGGACGACCTGGCCTTCGCCAAGGTCGCGGCCTTGCAGTTTTTCATCGAGCAGCGCGGCGAAATCGTCGCGGGTGGGGGTCATGGTGTCGGTCATGCAGTCTCTAAAGGGGTTGTGGCGCGTGACCGGACGGCCCCGCGCGAGGTGAAAACGCAGAATGGGAAGTCGGTCGCGGATGCGAGGCGATCAGATCGTCAGGACGCCCGCGGAAGCCGAGAACCGAGCGTTTGATTTAGCCCTGACGGGCGCGCGCGGCCTCGACGATACGGCGGGCCGCATCGAAGGCGGCTTCTATATCCATGTCTGTCGTGTCCAGCAAGACCGCGTCGTCGGCCGGGACCATGGGCGCCGCCCCCCGGCCCGCGTCGCGCTCGTCCCGCTTCAGGATGTCGGCCAGCATGTCATTGAAGGCGATGACCTCGCCCCGCCCGGTCAGCTGCAGCCAGCGGCGGCGCGCCCGCACCTCCGGGCTGGCGGTGACATAGAGCTTGGCTTGGGCGCCGGGCGCGATCACCGTGCCGATGTCGCGCCCGTCCAGCACCGCCCCGCCCGGCTGGCGCGCGAAATCCTGCTGCAGGGTCAACAGGGCGGCGCGCACCCCCGGATGGCTGGCCACCCTACTGGCGGCCTCGCCGATGTCCCGGTCGGTCAGGCGCGGGCTCTCCATCACATTGCCGGCGTCCAGGGTCCGCGCGATCCGCTCGGCGAAGGCGGCGTCGCCCAGATCCCCGCCCGCATCGATCACGCCCAACCCGACCGCCCGATACAGCAGCCCCGTATCCAGATGCGGCAGGCCATAGGCGCGCGCCAGCCGCGCGGCGATCGTGCCCTTGCCCGAGGCGGCAGGTCCGTCGACGGCGATGATCAAGGAGCGGGAAAACGACGTTGCCATGGTTCTGGCTTCGTATGGCTCTCGAACAGCATTGTCCAAAGGCAAAGACAGCGCCCGATCGATCCGACGGTTTTCGCCCGATCTCGCCATGGCAATAAAGACACCCACGCCGACCAGAGCCACCAATGGCCCCCACAGAAGAAGCGGCGCGAGCAGGCTGAACAGGCCTGGATCATCCACCAGGGTGATGTCGTGCCGACGTAGTGGAATCCGCTGATCCACGACAATGCTGAAGGCGATCCAGCCCCATAGTGCGAAGATAGGCACGGCCACGGCGAGCGACTTCAGCCAATTGCGGCGGTCATCCCGGTCCGAAGGGCCCATCATTCAATAGCGGCCCCAAGGCCGCGCATCATGGCAACAAAACCCGGGAAGCTCGTCGCGATCATCCCCGGCTCGTCCACGGTCACGGCGGCTTCGGCCGCAAGGCCCAGCACCAGATGGCTCATGGCGATGCGGTGGTCGCCATGGGTCGTGACCGTCGTCCCGCCGGCGACGCGGCCGCCGGTGACGATGAAGCCCTCCGGCTCCTCCTCGACTTCGACGCCGCAGGCCTGAAGGCCCGCCGCCATCAGGGCTATGCGGTCGCTTTCCTTGACCCGCATCTCGCCGATCCCGCGCATGACTGTCCGGCCCTCGGCGAAGGCCGCCGTCGCCGCCAGAACCGGATATTCGTCGATCATGGACGCCGCCCGCTCCGGCGGCACGACCACGCCGGACAGCGTCGAATGCCGCGCGGTGATGTCGCCGACTTCCTCGCCCCCGGCCATGCGCCGGTTGGCGATGGTCAGATCCGCGCCCATCTCGATCCAGGTCTCGAACAGGCCGGTGCGCAGCGGATTCAGCATCACACCCCGCACCGTCACCTCCGACCCCGGCGTGATCAGCCCTGCCGCCAGTGGAAACGCCGCCGAGGACGGATCGCCGGGCACCGCCACAGTGGTTCCGGTGAGGGCCTGACCGCCCGCCAGCGACACCCGCCAGCCGTCGCCGATCTCCTCAACCTGCACCTCTGAACCAAACGCCCGCAGCATCCGCTCCGTATGATCCCGGCTCTTCTCCGGCTCGGTCACAGTCGTCGCGCCCGACGCGTTCAGCCCCGCCAGCAGGATCGCCGACTTCACCTGGGCCGAGGCCATGGTCTGCACATGGTCGATGGCCGAGAGCCCGCCGCCGTTCAGCGTCGCCGGCAGCAAGCCCTTCGCCCCGCTCCAATCAAACCGTGCGCCCATCCGTTCCAGATGATCGGTCACCCGCCCCATCGGCCGCTTCCGCAGGCTCGCATCGCCATCGAACGTCACCGAAATCGGATACCCCGCCGCCGCGCCCATCAGCAGCCGCACGCCGGTGCCTGCGTTGCCGCAGTCGATGACGCCCGCCGGTTGCCGGAACCCGCCCTGCCCCGCCACGCGCCATCTGCCGGCGCCAAGCCGCTCGACCTTGGCGCCGAACGCCTCGACCGCCCGCGCCGTGGCCAGCACGTCGTCGCTTTCCAGCAGGCCCCTGATCTCCGTCACGCCGGTCGCCATGGCGCCCAGGATCAGGGCCCGGTGCGACACGGACTTGTCCCCCGGCGCCGTGACGACGCCGCGCAGACCCCGGGCCGGACGAGCGGTCAATACGGGCTGGGACGACACTTGGGGGTAGCTCCGATGGCTGTCTTCACGCCGGGATCGACCCCGGCCCCGGGCAGCGCGCGGAAGATGGCTTTTGACAGCGGGCCTCGCGGGTGGCAAGGGACGCCCCCGAATTCAAACCCCCGCCAAAGGTCTATTCCGTGGCCAATCCCGAACTGGGCGCCAAGCAGGTCTGTCCGAACTGCCAGGCCAAATTCTACGATCTGAACCGCCGTCCGGCCCACTGCCCCAAGTGCGCCACGGACTTCGACCCGGAGGAAGCGCTGAAGAGCCGCAACCGCCGCGGCCGTCCGGGTGGCTATCCCGCCGACGACGAGGCCGAAGATCAGGTCAAGGACAAGTCGGCCGACGGCGACGAGGATGAAGAAGAAGAGGCGGTCGCCACGCCCGAGATCGATCAGGAAGGCCACGAGCCGATCCTGACGCCCGACGATGAGGACGATGACGCCCCGGTCGATCCGACGGAAGAGCCCGGCATGGGCGAGGCCGGCGACGACGACGTGCTCGATGATGACGACGACGATTCCGTTCCCTTCATCGAGGACGAGGACGACGACGCCTTCGACGAAGACCTGGCCAAACCGCCCGTCGACGACGAATAATTTCTGTCTCGCCTATCGCCCGTTCGGGCTACTTGAGGCGGTCCAAAATAAAAGGCGGAACCGGGCTTGATCGCGATCAGACCCTGACATAGGTTCCGCCGCCTCGCCGGGGGCCACCCCGGCGGCCGAACTTCCAGGTTCGGGGCTTTAGCTCAGTTGGTAGAGCGCTTGCATGGCATGCAAGAGGTCAGCGGTTCGACTCCGCTAAGCTCCACCATAAAAGAAGGCCCCGCGGGAAACCGCGGGGCCTTTGTCTTGTCGGCGTCGATCCGGCACACCATCTTGATGCAGACGCCTCGCCGCTATCGGGGGGCGCGACCCACAGCCTGCTTCGGGGGCCTGAGACGACCATGACGACACGCACCATCCTGTTCGACAGCCCGTTCCTTCTGGGCTTCGACCACACCCGGGCCCTGATCGACCGGGCCCAGCGGGCGGCGGCGGACAGTTATCCGCCCTACAATGTCGAGCAGCGCGGCGAGGCCCAGGTCCGGATCACCCTGGCGGTGGCCGGCTTCAGCCCCGACGATCTCGCCATCACCCTCGAAGGCCGCCAGCTGACCATCGCCGGCAAGCGCGAGGGCGCGGACAAGGCGAACGGCGAGGCCTTCCTGCATCGCGGCATCGCGGCCCGCGGCTTTGTCCGCAACTTCGTCCTCGCCGACGGTCTGGAGGTCGAGGGGGCCAGGCTCGAGCATGGCTTGCTGCACGTCGATCTGGTGCGGCCCGAGGGCGTTCAGGTCGTGCGCCACATCCCGATCACGACGGGCTGAACCCCGCCTGTCCACGACGCGCGTGAAACGGCGTCGAAACCGCCCGGGTGTCCGGGCGTTGGTATCTGCATAAGGAGGCGGTCTCGATGACGCCGATGACAAACAAGGATTTCGCCGACCTCGGCGCCCCCGACACGGTTTATGTGCGCGAAATCAGCGCCGCCGAGGTCATGGCCGACGCCCGGCTGGATGAGGTCAAGGGCTTCACGATAGACCCGGACCAGACCCTCTATGCGGTCCACAGCGCAGACGGCGAACGCCTGGCCGTCATGCTTGATCGGGACAGCGCCTTCGCGGCGGCGGTGGCTCATGAGCTGGAGCCGGTTTCGGTGCATTGATGGCGTCGGAGCAGCGACCTGCGAGGGTGGCTAGTGGCTGGTGGCTAGTAACGAGTGTGGCGACGGTCCTAGGCTGCCAGTCACTGTCGGCGAGCCACCAGCCACCAGCCACCAGTCACTCGAACTTCACGCCGCCGTCGCGGCCTTTTCCCTGACGAACAGGGCGCGAACCGCGTCCGCCGTGCGCGCCTGACGCAGCTGCTCGCGCAGTTCGAGGTCGCGCATAGCCCGCGACACGGCGGCGAGCGCCCGCAGGTGGTCGGCCCCGTCACTCGGCGGGGCGAACAGGCCGAACAGCATGTCGACCGGACGATCATCCAGCGAACCCCAGGCGATGGGGGTGTCCAGACGCACGAACACGGCGCAGACGCGGCTCATGCCCTCGATCCTGGCGTGCGGCACGGCCACGCCCGAGCCCAGGCCGGTCGAGCCCAGAGCCTCGCGCTCCAGCAGCGCGTCCATCACGCGCCCTTCGCTCATGGCCAGAATCTGCGCCGCCGCGTCCGCCACGATGTGGAGGGCCTGACGCTTGGAGGAAGCTCCGCCGCGCAGGACGATTCCGTCCGCGGTCAGCAGTTCACCGATGTCCATGAAATCCCCGACTCGTACCAATCATCCCGACGGGCGGGCGCCGTTTAGACGACCCGCCTCTTTATGGGAAGCACTATGCCGCCGAACCGTTTACCGAACCGTGTCCGTTGAGCGATTTGGCCGCACCGGTCCGCTCGGGATCGATCCAGCCGATGTTGCCGTCGGGACGGCGATAGACCACGGACACGCCGCCGTGGCCGGCGTTCCGGAACATCACGACCGGGTATCCGGTCATGTCCAGCTCCAGCACCGCCTGCCCGACGGTCATCAGACGGACGCGAGTGTCCGTCTCGGCGATGACCATGCCGGCAGGGGGATTTTCGTCGGGCGCGCCCGCATCGCCGAAGTCTTCATCCTCGACGGTGTCGGGATCGCGGAACACGGTCAGACGCGCCACCTCGGCGGCGGCCATCTCGGTCTTTTCGGGCGACAGGCCACGCGGCCCGGCATGGTGGTTCTTCAGCCGGCGCTTGTAGCGGCGGACCCGCTTCTCAAGCTTCACCAGCGAGTCGGTGAAGGCCGCATGGGCGTCGCCGCCCAGACCTGTGGTCACGATGCTCTGGCCGGAGGCCAGTCGGACCCAACAGTCCACCTTGAAGCCATGGCCGTCCTTGGAGACCACGACCTCGGCGTCCTGGCCGCCGCGTTCGAAGTACTTCCCGACCCCGTCTTCGAGTTCCTGGGAGATGCGCGAGCCTAACGCGTCGCCGACATCCACGTGCTTTCCACTGACTTGGACTTGCATGTCGATAGAACGCGCCCGTCCGCGAATGGTGTCAACGGCGATCACCGGTTTGTGGTCAAGCTGGGTGGGGTGGATTGTCGCAACTTCCCACTCGCCTTCTCCCCTCGGGGGAGAAAGGCTGTGGCGTCACGCCACCTTCAGCATCCGCTTGCGCTCGACCGACGACGGGATCCGCAGGGCCTCGCGGTATTTCGCCACCGTGCGGCGGGCGATGTCGATGCCGGCTTCCTTCAGGATCTCGACGATGCGGTCGTCCGACAAGACGTCGCCGTCGCGCCCCTCGCCGTCGATCATGGTCTTGATGCGGTGACGCACGGCCTCGGCCGAGTGGGTCGCCCCGCCGTCCGACGACTGGATCGCGGCGGTGAAGAAGAATTTCAGCTCGAACACGCCGCGCGGGGTCGAGACGTATTTGTTCGACGTCACCCGGCTGACGGTCGACTCGTGCATGCCGATGGCGTCGGCGACGGTCTTCAGGTTCAGGGGGCGCAGGAACTCGACGCCGAACGCCAGGAAGGCGTCCTGCTGGCGCACGATCTCGCTGGCGACTTTCAGGATCGTCTTCGCCCGCTGGTCCAGCGACTTGACCAGCCAGTTGGCCTGGGCCGCGCAGTCGGCGACGAAGGTCTTCTCTTCCGTCGTGCGCGCGCCGGCCGAGACCACCCCGTGATAGCGCTTGTCCACCAGCAGCCGCGGCAGGGTGTCGGCGTTCAGCTCCACCCGCCAGCCGCCGGCCGGATCGGGCCGCACATGGACGTCGGGGATCACCGTCTGGGCCGGCTCGCCGCCGAAACCGGCGCCGGGGCGCGGCGTCAGGGCCTTCAGCTCGGCGATCATCTCCGACAGATCTTCGCCGTCGACGCCGCAGACCTTCTTCAGCGCGCCCAGATCCCGCTTCGCCAGCAGGTCGAGATTGTCGAGCAGGGCCGCCATCGCCGGGTCGAACCGGTTGCGGTCGATCAGCTGCAGCTTCAGGCACTCCGGCACCGACCGCGCCATCACGCCCGTCGGCTCGAACCCGTGACAGGTCGCCAGCACCGCCTCGATCCGTTCGATCGGCACGCCCAGCCGCTCGGCGATCTCGCCCAGATCGACGCGCAGGTATCCGCCCTCGTCCACCCCGTCGATCAGGGTGAGCGCAATGGCCATGTCGGCGGCGCTGAAGCCCGCCGACGACGCCTGGGCCTGGAGATGCTCCGACAGGGTCAGCTCGTGCTGGTCCGGCCGCTCGCCGCCCTCGCCGTCGCTGAACGATCCGCCGGCGCCCACGCGCGACCAGTCGTTCAGGCCTTGCTGAGCCGTGTCGTCGCCGGCGCGGTCGCCGACCCGTTCGCCGGGCGCGGCGTCGCCGTAAACGTCGTCGTCGCGGGCGTCGAGCGTCCGCTCGCCCTCGGCGGCGCGGCCCTCGTCGAAAGTCAGTTCGGCGGAATCCGTCGGCGCCGCCGCCTCGCCGGGCGCTTCTCCGGTGGTTTCGGCCTCGTCGCGCTGGAGCAGCGGATTGCGCTCCATCTCGCCCTCGATGAAGGCCTCCAGCTCCAGGTTCGACAGCTGCAGCAGCTTGATCGCCTGCTGCAGCTGGGGGGTAATGACCAGCCCCTGGCCTTGCCGGAGTTCAAGTCTCGGACCGAGCGACAAAGATCAGCCCTCCCGAGCCGCGCGTTATTGGAATGCGCAGCTTTGGGGCCCGTTGGTTAACAGGGCGCTTAAAACCGGCGCCGTTCTTGCACTGGCGCGCGTTGGGACGTTCAGTCGCCCCGCTTGGCCGCGGTCACCTGGGTGACGATCTCGTCCGGCAGGTT
>DASWYI010000036.1:0-56927 GCA_036405055.1 Brevundimonas sp. | reverse complement strand
AGGGCCCGCTGGTCGACGAACTCGGTCTCGGCCGCGAACTCGTCGCCGCCGGCGTCAAAGGCCGCCTCGGGCGCGGTGGCTTCCAGTGCGTCCGACACATCGGCGCCGCCGAAGGCCGAGGGGGCGCGGCTGCCGAACGGTCCGGCCACATAGACCGGCTCAGGGTCCGCCGAGGCGGCGAAGACGCCGCGCGGCGCGGGATCGGGCGTGAAATCGGTCTGGACCACGCCGACCGGAATCACCGGCTCGGGCGCGAGGTCCGGCTCGGCGAAGGCCGAGGGGAAGGGCGCGGGCTCGGCCGGTTCGCCGGCCCAGAAGTCGTCGCCGCCGACGTCTGCATCGGGGAAGGCGGCAGCGCGCCAGTCAGGCTGGACGGCGGCGGGCTGGACCGTCGCGGGCGCCGCGGGCATGGCCAGCGGCTCCTCCAGCGGGGCCTCGCGCACCGGGGCGGCGGCGCGCGTCTCGATGGTCTCGCGCGCCTCGGCCAGCAGGGCGGCGGTGCGCTCTTCCGACAGACGCATGCGCTCGGCCAGTTCGCCCGAGGCGCGGTCGTAGCGTTGTTCGATCCGCTCCGACGAGTCGGTCAGGCGCTTGCCGATGTCTTCGATGGCCTGGGCCGCGCGGCGCTCGGACTGGGCGATGCGGTCGCTCAGCCGGTCCGAGATGCGGGTGATCTCGACACCCAACTTCTCCAGCGCCAGGGCGTGGCGGTCGTCCGCGCCGATCAGGCGCTGCTCCACCGTCGCGACATGGCGGGCCATGTCGCGGTCGACCTTCTGGGCCAGCTCCTGGGTCAGGCGGCCCAGCTGAAGCGCGCCGTCGCTTTCGACCTTCTGGACCCGGCCGTGCAGGTTCTGGCCGATGCGCAGGACCTCGCGGCCCATGGCCTCGATGCCCTGGGCCGAGCGCTGCTCCGACGCCTTCAGCTGGTCACCCAGCGCCAGCACCGCCCGCTCCAGGCGGTCCATGCGGTTCTCGCTCTCGGCGGTGTCCAGCCGGCGCATCATCTCGGCGCGGTTGGCGTCCATCTGGCGGGCCAGGGTTTCGGCCAGCTTCTCGAACCGGGCGGCCTCGCGCGACCCTTCCGGCTCGACCCGGCCTTCGGTGGCGCGCAGGCGCTGGTCCAGCCCGGCGAAGGAGGCTTCCAGCCGGCGCAGGGCCTCGTTGGTCTGGGCCTGGGCCGCGTCCAGACGCAGACCGACCTGGGCCAGCATGTCCGCACCCGCGCCGGGGGCCGACTTCTCGACGGCGTCCATGCGCTGGCGCAGTTCGTTGACGCTGGAGCGCTGGCGCTCCTCGATGTCGTAGAGCCGTCCGGCCAGGG
Organism: Brevundimonas sp.; assembly: GCA_036405055.1. Taxonomy (GTDB): domain Bacteria; phylum Pseudomonadota; class Alphaproteobacteria; order Caulobacterales; family Caulobacteraceae; genus Brevundimonas. Next base: position 55,603 of record DASWYI010000036.1, on the reverse strand, counting down.
AGCCGATGCCCTGCTCGACCTTGGCGAACTGCTCGGCCGTCTTCGGCCCGGTCTCCTGTTCGAAGCGGCGCAGGCGCTTGTGGCCCTCGCGCAGTTCCTCGGCGATGTCGTCGATGCGGCGCAGGGACGAGCCGTCGTGCTTGTCCTGATTTTCCAGCCGACGGACCAGACCGTTCACCGCCTGATCGACGCCCTGGATGGCCAGGGTCGAGCGGCGCTCGGCCGCCTCCAGCCGCGCGGCGATGGCGTCGACCGAGGCGCTCAGGCGCTGGGCCGTCTCGTCATCCATGCCATAGGCGTCGTCCATGCGGCGCGAGCGGCCGCGGCGGTCGAAGGTGTCGGCGGCATGAGCCCGGCGGGGCAGCGGCGTATAGCCGTCGTCGTCCCCGTCCTCGATAATCATGGAGTTCAGCCACTCGCCGAGCGTCATGCCCGAGCGACGCGCCAGATCCTTGGCGATCTCGCGGGCTTTCGGGTCGATGCCCTTCACGCTCCACGGCGCAGCTGCGCTCACCTTGATTCGCCTCCCGACCTGCATACCAAACGCTAATCGCCCAGATCAGGTGTGTAAACGACTGGTTAACCCCAAGATATGGCGCCTGGCCATCTTCCTGTGGAAAGCCCCGGCACCGTCCCGATTTCTCGCGCGGGGGTGGTTAACGCGGCCTTAAGATTAACCTCCCGGCAAGGAGTTCCGCCTTGCGCGCAGGCGCTTTGGCGGCCATCTGGCGCCGATGAGCGTGACCCTGACCCTGATCCTGATAGCCGCCGCCGTCGCCTCGGCCGTTTTCTGCGGCTGGCGTGGCGCGAAACCGCCGCATCCGCTGAAAGTGCGCATGGCGCCCTGGCGGTTCCTGATGCTGGTGTCCGCGTCGCTGGTGGTGTTTCTGCTGATCCACCTCGTCTGGACCCTCAGCGGACGGTCGCCGGTCTGACGGGAACGGGCGCGGCCTGAGCGGGTTGGAACATCCGAACCCCCAACCGGAGCCCTCCCCATGGCCGACAAGCAACTGACCGCCGCCGAAGCCGAACAGGCCTTCTGGGACAGCCTGAAGAAATCCAACACCGGCATGCTGGGCCTCGACCAGCCCGGCTACCATGCCCAGCCCATGACCGCCTTCCGCGAGGAAGAGACCGGCACGATCTGGTTCTTCACCCGCGACGACACCGACCTGGCCAGGGACGCCGCCGTCGGCTCAGGCTCCAGCGCCATGTTCCATTACGGCTCAAAGGACCAGAACGTCTGGGCCTGCATCATGGGCGATCTGTCGGTCCATGGCCCCGACCGCGAGATCATCGACCGCTACTGGAACCCGGTGCTGGCAGCCTGGTATCCCGAGGGCAAGGACGATCCGCACCTGACCATCCTGCGCTTCGACGCCGGCGACGGCCGCGTCTGGGTCAACGAGGGCGGCCTGCTGAAATTCGCCTTCGAGGTCGCCAAGGCCAACATCACGAAAACCCTGCCGGACGCGGGCGGGGTGGCGGATGTGAATCTGCAGTAGGGTCTCGGTGATTGGTGGCTGGTGGCTGGTGGCTGGAAAGCCGCGCTAAGGCCACCAACCACCATCACTGCCAGTCACCAGCCACTAGTCACCAATCACCCCCGAAGCACCACGCCAGCACCGCCTTCTGGGCATGGATGCGGTTCTCGGCCTCGTCCCAGACCAGCGAGCGGGGGCCGTCGATCACGGCGTCGGCGACCTCCTCGCCCCGGTGCGCGGGCAGGCAGTGGAGAAAGACGGCGCCCTCGGCCGCGTGGCCCATCAGGCGCTCGTCAACGGTGTACCCTTCGAACGCCTCGAGCCGTTCCTCATAGTCGCCGTCGCCCATCGACACCCAGGTGTCGGTGATGACCACGTCGGCGCCCGCCACGGCCTCGCGCGGGTCGCTGGTCAGGGTGACCGAGTTCCCGCCCTTGGCCAGGTCGTGCAGGTCCGGGTGATACGCGGCCGGGCAGGCGACGTTCAGGTGGAAGCCCAGCTTCGGAGCCGCGTGCATGAAGCTGTGGCAGACGTTGTTGCCGTCGCCGACCCAGGCGAGCGTCTTGCCGGCGATCGGGCCGCGTTGCTCCTCGATCGTCATGATGTCGGCCAGGATCTGGCACGGGTGCGAGCGGTCGGTCAGGCCATTGATGACGGGCACGGTCGCGACGCGGGCGAAGCGTTCGACGTCCTCGTGGTCATTGGCGCGGATCATCACCGCATCGACCATGCGCGACAGCACCCGGGCCGTGTCCTCGACCGGCTCGCCGCGGCCCAGCTGCATGTCGCTGGCCGTGGCGATGATCGACGAGCCGCCCAGCTGGCGGATCGCGGCGTCGAAGCTGAAGCGCGTGCGGGTCGAGTTCTTCTCGAAGATCATCGCCAGCACGCGGTCCTTCGCGGGCGCATCGGCGTCGGCGCGTCCCTGCGGCCAGCCCTTGCGCGCCCGCTTGCGGGCGTGAGCGTCGTCGAGAATGCCGCGCAGCTCTTCGGCGGACAGCCGGTGGATGTCGAGGAAGTGGCGGACCACGGTCACTCCGCCTTCATCTTCGCCCGCGCCGCCTCGCAGGTCTTCTCGAAGCGTTCGATGGCCTCGCGGGCCTCGTCGAGGCTCAGATTCAGGGGCGGCAGGATGCGGCAGCAGTTGTCGCCGCCGCCGGCGATCAGAAGCTGGGCCGTATCACGCGCCAGGGCCATGAATTCGCGGTTGTTGGGGATCAGCTTGACCCCGATCAGCAGACCCTTGCCGCGCACATCCACGATCACATCGGGGAAGCGCTGGGCCAGGCCGTGCAGCTGCTGCTTCAGATAGCCGGCGATCTCGTTGACGTGGGCCAGGGTCTCGGGCTTCGACAGCTCGCCGAACGCCGCCTGACCCACCGCCATCGCCAGCGGGTTGCCGCCGAAGGTCGAGCCGTGGACGCCCACCGTCATGCCCGAGGCCGCCTTGGCCGAGGCCAGGCAGGCGCCGATGGGGAAGCCGCCGCCCAGCGCCTTGGCGATGGCCATGATGTCCGGCTCCATGCCGGCCCATTCGTGGGCCCACAGCTTGCCGGTCCGGCCCATGCCGCACTGGACCTCGTCGAAGATGATCAGCACACCGTTGTCATCGGCCATCTGGCGCATCCAGCGCAGATCCTCGTCGGGCGTGGCGCGGCAGCCGCCCTCTCCCTGAACCGGCTCGAGGATGATGGCGGCCGTCGTCGGCGACTGGAAGGCGGCGGTCAGGGCGTCCTTGTCGCCCCAGGTCAACTGGTGGAAACCCTGCATCGGCGGGCCGAAGCCCTCGGTGTAGCTGGGGTTCGCCGCTGCATTGATGGCGCCGTAGGTGCGGCCGTGGAAGCTGCCGTCAAAGCCGTAGATGTCGATGCGCTCGGGCTGGCCCTTGGCCGAGAAATGCTTGCGCGCGGTCTTGATGGCGCACTCGACGGCCTCGGTGCCCGAGTTGGTGAAGAAGACCACGTCGGCGAACGACTTGTCGCACAGCATGTCGGCCAGCTTTTCCTGGCCGGGGATGCGGAAGATGTTGGACACGTGCCACAGCTTCTCGGCCTGGGCCTTCACGGCCTCGACCAGGATCGGGTTGGCGTGGCCGAGGCCGTTGGTCGAGATGCCGGCGACGCAGTCCAGATACTCGGTCCCGTCCGTCGCCCACAGACGCGCGCCTCGCCCGCGATCCACCTCCAGCGGCGCGCGGTTGTAGACACCCATCAGATGTTCCTGGGACACGGATCAGACCTCCAAAAGCGAGAAAGCCCCGGCGCTGGAAGCCCCGGGACCGCTGGAAAAGTGGTGATCGCCTTGTCGGACCAGAGAGGGGGTTAGTCAACACCACGGCCGAGACGGCCCGAAGCTGTGACATCGGCGACAAGCGCCTTCATCGCCACGATCTGTTCAGCGGTCATCTGACGCTTGGGCAGGACCGGATTGTTCATCGGTGCGATCAGCAGGAGGAAGCGGTCATGCTCCTCCCGCACGGCCTTGACCGCCGCCCAGTCGATCACGCTGCTCATCAGTTCGTTGTCGATGCGGATGCTCTGGAGGTCGAGGGTCCAGCGACAGTGCGTTCCGCCGGCCGGAGCCTTCGCGGCCTCGCGGGCGATCACCGTCTGAACCAGGAGCGCGCCCAGCCACCAGACAATCAGTGTTCCGATCAGGAAACCTGACGTGAGGAACGGCGGCAGGAAGTCCCCCGCCATGCTGTTCACCACCACCGTGAAGATCATCAAGGCGATCAGCGGCACATACTGGGGGATGCAGGCGACCCAGTGAACCGCCCCCCATCCGCCCTGGACGGCGCGGCGTTCACGCGCGTTTGGGCAGGCGTGTTCGACTTCGATCATGACCCCCTCCGTCATCGCCTAGCTCTTCAACCGCCAGCCGGAGCGGAACACCAGCCAGCAGGCCACGCCCATGACGACGGTCAGGACGCCGCTGGTCACCGCGCCGATCTGCACGCTGCCCTCCGCATGGCCGATGAAGCCCGAGCGGAAGCCGTCGATCAGATAGAAGAAGGGGTTGAACTGGCTGATGGTCGCGAACGGCTCGGGCAGGTTCTCGACCAGATAGAAGGCGCCCGACAGGAAGGTCATGGGCATGACCACGAAGTTCTGCACCGCCGCCAGCTGGTCGAACTTCTCGCTCCACAGGCCGGCGAAGACCCCGACCATACCCATCAGCAGCGACGCCGTGAGGGCGAACCAGACGATGGCGGCGACATTGCTGACGCCCAGTTTCGCGAACGGCATGACGCAGACGGCGGTCACCAGACCGACCACCACGCCCCGGGTCGCGGCGCCGAGCGAGAAGCCGATGGTCAGCTCCAGCGGGCTCAGCGGCGGGGTCAGGAAGTCGGTGGCCGTGCCCATGATCTTGGCCTGGATCAGGCTGGACGAGGCGTTGGCGAAGGCGTTGTTCAGGATCGCCATCATGATGAGCCCCGGCGCCACGAACTCGGCGAAGGGCGTGCCGTGCAGCGGCGGCCGCGCGTTCTTCAGCGCCACCACGAACACCAGCATATAGAGCAGGGTCGTCACCACCGGCGCCGCCACCGTCTGGGCCCCCACCTTCCAGAACCGCCGCACCTCGCGCAGATAGAGCGTCTGCACCCCCACCCAATTGATCCCCGGATAGCGACGGGGCTGCGGCAGGCCGGCGGGACGGGTCGAGGACAGATCGGTCATGGGCGTTCAGATGCGGCGGCGGAAGCGCGGGCGCAAGAGGTGACTGGTGGCTGGTGACTGGTGGCTGCGCGCGACTGGCGCGTGCTGGTCCCACACCAGGCCACCCGAGCGAGCACCGCCCTCGCCTTCACCTTCTTCCCAGTCACCAGTCACCAGTCACCAGCCACCCTCCTTCGCCGAACACCGATTCAACATCTGGTTCCTGTGGACGACTGATTCGCAGATGTTGCGTCTGTTAAGGGCTCGTTTACGATTAGTGGTAGGTCGCGGGTCCGGAATGGCTCCGCAGCCCCAGATATTGAATCGGAGGGTGGCATGACGGCTGGATGGACCGAGGATCGCGTTGGCGCGCTGAAGAAGCTGTGGCTCGAGGGCCAGTCGGCCAGCCAGATCGCCAAGCAACTGGGCGGCGGGGTGACCCGCAACGCCGTCATCGGCAAGGTGCACCGCCTGGGCCTGTCGGGCCGCGCGGCCCCGTCGCAGCCGGCGCGCGCCACCTATCGCCCCACCCGTCCGCGCGTCGCCGCCCCGGCCCAGCCGTCGCCGCCGCGCCGCATCGAGGCTGCCCAGCCGCGCCCGATGGCCGTGGCCCCGACGCCGCCGCAACCGCCGATCCCGGACCTGCCCGGCACCGCGACCGTGCTGACCCTCGGCGCCCACATGTGCAAATGGCCGATCGGCGATCCGTCGTCGCAGGAGTTCAGCTTCTGCGGCCGCCGCGCCTCGGAAGGCGTCTATTGCGTCGAGCACGCCCGCGTCGCCTACCAGCCGCAGGTCCGCAAGGGCGGCAAGGACGGCGCCTCGGAGCTGGCCCGCTCGCTCCGCCGCTACATTTAAGAAGGGCGCTACCGTTCGCGACGCGGTCGCTCACTGCTTGAGCGCGCGTCGCAGCACGCCTCATTCCGATCGACGCTCAAGCAGCGAGGCTCCGCGAGCCGAGCGGTAGCGTCAAAGGGATGTCACGAACGCCCTCTAGAGGGCCGCCGTCCGTCTCGACGCTGCACCCGCAAATGCAGCATCGGGCCCGGGGCGGGGCTGCGGTTATCCGGGTTGACGCAGCCCCATCACCCGCCCTGTGGGCGGGTTTTTTCGCCCTAACGCTCGCGACGCGGTCGCTCGCTGCTTGAGGGCGCCCTCAGGTTTTCAGTTCAGCACTCTTCGCTCGCCCGGCACGTCCAGGCTGAAGGCCGGGATCTCGGCCTCGAACGAGCGGCCGGTCTCATCCGTCATCGTATAGGCGCCAGCCATGGAGCCCGACGGCGTCGGCAACGGACATCCGGAGGCGTAGGAATAGGTGTCGCCCGGACGGATCACCGGCTGTTCGCCCACGACCCCCGGCCCGCGCACCTCTTCCGTCCGGCCCAGCCCATCGGTGATGATCCAGCGCCGCGCCATCAGCTGCACCGGCGCCGGCGTCAGGTTCACGATCTCGACCTGATAGGCCCAGACCCAGCGGTTCTCGTCGGGGTCGGACTGGCCCGCCAGAAAGCTGGGCCGCACCTTGACCACGATGCCGTCCGTCTCGGCGCTGTAGGGGTGTCCCTCGTGCATGGGCGCACCGTCGCGCCGCACCGCCCCACATGCAAGCGCTGTCGCCCAAAGCGGGAGGTTGCGCGGGAGGGACTGACTTCGACAAAATTCGTGTATGGCTGGGCACATGACGATGACATTCGACCCCGCCCGCACGGGCATCCTGCCGTGCCAGTCCATTGAAGCCCTGATCGCCGGCGGCGCGATCACCACGGACACCCCCTTCGACCCCGATCAGGTCCAGCCCGCCAGCCTCGACCTGCGCCTGTCAGATCAGGCCTGGCGCGTGCGCGCCTCCTTCCTGCCGGGCTCACGCCGTGTCGAGGACCGCATCGCCGACGTGGCCATGCACGCCATCGACCTGTCGCCCGGCTATGTGCTGGAGAAGGGCTGCGTCTATATCGCCCGGCTGCAGGAGCGGCTCAGCCTGCCGAAAGGCCTGATCGCCCGCGCCAATCCCAAGAGCTCGACCGGCCGCGTGGACGTGTTCGTCCGTCTGCTGACGGATCGCGGCGGCAGCTTCGACGATGTGGACGAGGGCTATGACGGCCCTCTGTATCTCGAGATCGCGCCCCAGACCTTCTCCATCCTCGTCCGTCCCGGCACGCGCCTGAACCAGCTGCGTCTGAAGGCCGGCGAGCCGCCGAAGCTGGAAACCCGCTCGGTCGGCGTCGATCTGACCGGCGCCGAGGGCGGCATCGTCGGCTTCCGCGGGCGGCGCCATGCCGGCGTGGTCGATCTGGACAACATCGACGGCCACGATCCGAAGGACTTCTGGGAGCCCCAGATCCTGCGCCGCGGCGAGCTGCTGCTGGATCCGGGCGAGTTCTACATCCTGGCCTCCTCAGACGACGTGGAGATCCCCGTCGACCAGGCCGCCGAGATGACGCCCATCGACCCCAGCGTCGGCGAGTTCCGCGTCCACTACGCCGGCTTCTTCGACCCCGGCTTCGGCACCGACGAGGCGCACGGCGCGGGGTCCAAGGGCGTCTTGGAGGTCCGCACCCACGACACGCCGTTCCTGCTGGAACACGGCCAGATCGTCGCGCGGCTGGTCTATGAACCCCTGACCGAACGCCCGACCCGCCTCTATGGCGAAGGCGGCAGCCACTACCAGAAGCAGGGGCTGAAGCTCAGCAAGCACTTCCGGCCCTGGGGGTGAGCTGGCTCGACTTTCTTTTCGGAAAGAAGTCGGGTCCGGCCGAAGGTGACGCATATCAAGTCACCAACCTGCTCTACAGCGAGGACGCCGGGCGGTGTGTCGAGGTTCGCAAATTCGCGGCGGGCAAGACCTACATCGTCGAGCGCGAACGGGGTGACGCCGGCGCCTACGTTGATCGGCACGGCGGCGCGCTGGTGGGGCCCTTCGGGTCACCCGAGGAAGCGGAGCGGTTCATCGTCGCCACGCCGTGGTTCAAGGGCGAACAGTCCGGCCAGTCCTAGCTCAGCCGGTCCGCCTTCCTCAGCCCCGGGAACATCCACGACCACAGACCGACGGACGCCAGAGCGGCGGCGCCGCCGAACAGGGCCGCCGTGACGGGGCCGAGGATGCGCACCGCGAAGCCGGTGTAGAACTCGCCCAGCTCGTTCGACGCGCCGATGAACAGCATGGACACGGACGACACCCGGCCGCGCATCTCGTCGGGGGTGGCCAGCTGGATCAGGGTCTGGCGGATGTTGACGCTGACCATGTCGGCGGCGCCGGCGGCGAACAGGGCGATGCCCGCGATCCAGGCCAGACCCGCCGCATCAATCAGATGCAGCCGCAAGGCGGTCCAGCCGCTGACACCAAAGGTCAGGGCGGCCAGCCCGAAAACGGCCACGGCCCCGAACATCCAGGCGCCCGCCCGCCGCACGATGGGGAAGCGCGCCAGCCACCCAGCCATCAACAGCGCGCCCGCCCCGAATGACGCCCGCATCAGGCCGAAGCCCTCGGCGCCGACGTGGAAGATGTCGCGCGCAAAGATCGGCGTCAGCAGCGCCACCCCCGCCAGCAGCACGACGACCAGATCCAGCGAGATCGCGCCCAGCACCACCTTGGTGTTCCAGACGTACTTCAAGCCGACGCCGACCGCGTCGAACATCGCCCGGGCGCTGAACGGCGTGCGCTCGCGCAGCGGTTTGCCCGAGGCGCGGATCATCAGGAAGCAGGCCAGGGCCAGGCTGAACAGCGCCAGCGCCGTCGCATAGGCATAGGGCACCGCCACCCCGACGATCAGGCCGGCAATGGCCGGCGCCGCGATGGAGCCGGTCTGGAAGGCGATGGACTGGGCCGCGATGGCGCGCGGCAGGGCGGCGCGGCCGACGACCATCGGCAGGAAGGCCTGGCTGGCCGGGGCCAGAAACGCCCGCGCCGCGCCGAACAGGGCGGCCGTCGCCAGAAGCCCCCACAGCGGCGGCGCGCCGTGCAGCGCCATGGCCAGGAAGATCAGGGCGCACAGCCCCTCGATGCCGATGGTCAGGGCCACGGTGCGCTTGCGGTCCAGCCGGTCCGCCATCTCGCCCGCCGGGAGGGTCAGGGCCATCAGCGGCAGGAACTGGCACAGGCCGATCAGGCCCAGATAGAGGCTGGCCTCCTCGATCGGATGGTCGCGCCGGGCGATGTCATAGACCTGCCAGAGCAGGGCCGCGCCCTGGGTCTGGATCGCCAGCACCGCCGCCAGCCGCCCGACCCACAGAAGGCGGAAGTCGCGCAGCTTCCACGGATTGGTCCCGTGGGCATCCAGCGCCGCCTGGGCGTTCTGCGTCGTGATCGGCTCAGGAGCCTCAGGTGCGTCGGTCATGCTTGGGGTACGGGGTTCCGTCGCGGTGGAAATAACGGTCGGCGCCTTTTGGCAGGACCATGTCGATGCCGGGATAGTCGGCCCCGTCGCCGCCGGGTTCGCGGGTTCCGACCTCCAGCAGAACGGCCTCCGAGGCCGAGCGGTTCTCGATCCTGTGGCCGTTGGGCACGCCGGCCTTCCAGCCCGCGCAGTCGCCGGCGGTCAGGACCGTTTCACCGTCATTCTCTACCAGCACCACCTCACCCGACACGACCCAGACGAACTCATCCTCGCTCTTGTGCCAGTGGCGCTGGCTGGACCAGGCGCCGGCGGGCAGGCGCAGCAGATTGACCCCGAACTGATCCAGCCCGACCGCATCGCCGAGCTTCCATCGACGCCGCGCCAGACACGGCCCGGCGAATTCGTCCGGATAGGCCGTTCCGTGGCCGGTCGGGGCCTTCGAGATGTCGATCCTGGGCATGAGCAGCCTCTTCTCGCAGCGATGCGCACCCCGTAAAGCATGAGTCCATGAGCACAACCATCGACCCCGTCGAACTGACCCGCGACCTGATCCGCATTCCGTCGGTGACGCCCGCCGACGAGGGTGCGATGGATGTTCTGCAGCGCCATCTGACGGCCCTGGGCTTCACCTGCCGCCGTCTCGCCTTCGAAGGGCCGACGGGCGTGGGGGCCGACGCCCGGATCGAGAACCTCTACGCCCGGCGCGGGTCGGCCTCGCCCAACCTCTGTTTCGCGGGCCATACCGATGTGGTGCCGACGGGGCCGGTCGAGGGCTGGACCGCCCAGCCGTTCGAGGCCGAGGTCAAGGACGGCGTCCTTTACGGGCGCGGCGCCGTGGACATGAAGGGCGGGATCGCCGCCTGGGTGGCGGCCGTGTCGCGGATCGGCGACGTGCCCGGTTCGCTGTCCTTCCTCATCACCGGCGACGAGGAAGGCCCCGCCCTGCACGGCACCAAACGGGTGGTCGAGGCCCTGATGGCCGAGGGCGAGGTCATCGACGCCTGCGTTGTCGGCGAGCCGTCGTCGCAGCATCAGCTGGGCGACATGATCAAGATCGGGCGCCGCGGCTCGCTGAACACCTGGATCACCGTCCACGGCAAACAGGGCCACGTCGCCTATCCCGACCGGGCCGCCAATCCGGCGCCGGTTCTGGCGCGGCTGCTGACCGAACTGAGCGACCACCGGCTGGACGACGGCTATACGGCGTTCCAGCCGTCGAACCTCGAGATCACCACCATCGACATCGGCAATCCGGCGACCAACCTGATCCCCGGCGAGGCCAGGGCGCGGCTGAACATCCGCTTCAATCCGAACCATACGGGCGCCGGCCTGATGGCCTGGCTGAACGAACGCGCCGCCGCCGCGCAGGCCGCGTCGAGCCTGCGGATCGAGCTGGAGCATCTTCATTCCGGCGACGCCTTCCTGACCGAGCACGGCGCCTTCGTGACGGGAGTCCAGAACGCAGTCGAGGCGGCGCTGGGCGTGCGGCCCGAAGCCTCCACCACCGGCGGCACCTCCGACGCCCGTTTCATTCGCGCCATGTGCCCGGTGCTGGAACTCGGCCTCGTCGGCCAGACCATGCATCAGATCGACGAGCGCGTGCCGGTGCAGCAGATCGAGGCCCTGAGCGGGGTCTATGAGCGGGTGATCCGGACCTACTTCGGAGGCTAGCGGCTCAGGAACCGAAGCGCCGTGAACACATGCGCGCGGACCCCCACCGGCAGAACCTTCTCGTTCACATCGAACTGCGGCGAGTGGTTGGGCGCGGACGTGGCCGGATCGACGCCGTCGGGGCTGGCGCCGAGGTGGAAGAAGACGCCGGGCACTTCCTGCGACAGATAGCTGAAGTCCTCGGCCACCGTGGTCGGGGGCGTGGCCGGGTTCACATTGCCCTCGCCCGCCGCCTCTTCCAGCACGGGGGCGAGCCAGGTGGACAGTTCCTCATTGTTGAACACCAGCGCCGCGTTCTGACGCACTGCGAAGTCGGCGGTGGCGCCATAGGCCTCGGCCACGTTGTCGATGGCGGCCTCGGCACGGGCGACCAGGTCGTTCCTCTGGGCGATGTCGAAGGTGCGCAGCGTGCCAGACATCACCGCCGTGTCGGGGATGATGTTGTAACGCACCCCCGCATCCACCGTGGCGATGGTGAAGACCGTCGGGGTCGTGGTCGGATCGATAGTGCGGGCGGTCAGGGTGTTGACCGTCTGGATCACATTGGCGGCCACGGCGATGACGTCCACGCCCTTCCACGGCCAGGCGCCGTGGGTCTGACGGCCATGCAGGGTGATGTCCACACGGTCCGACGCGGCCATGAAGCCTTGGGGCCGGTAGAACAGCGTGCCCGGACGGCCCGGGACGACGTGCAGGCCGAAGATGGCGTCGGGACGCGGATTGGCCAGCGCGCCCTCCTCGATCATCAGACGCGCGCCGCCCATCGGCTCGCCCGGAGGCGCGCCTTCTTCGGCCGGCTGGAAGATGAAGACGATGGTCCCGCTGATCTGGTCGCGCATCCCGGCCAGAACCTCGGCGGCGCCCATCAGCATGGCGACATGGGCGTCGTGGCCGCAGGCGTGCGCCACCGGCACCGTATTGCCCATATAGGTTCCGGTGGCGGTCGAGGCGAAGGGCAGGCCCGTCGCCTCCAGCACCGGCAGGGCGTCCATGTCGGCGCGCAGGGCCACCGTCTTGCCGGGCCAACCCCCGCGCAGGACGCCGACCACCCCGGTGCGGCCGACGCCGGTGCGGACCTCCAAGCCGAGACTGCGCAGATGATCGGCGACGACCTGGGCCGTGCGGGTTTCGGCGAAGCCCAGCTCCGGGTGCGCATGCAGGTCACGGCGCCAGGCGACCACCTCGGGCGTCACCGCATCGACGGCGGCGTTGATCTCGGCGGCCGACTGGGCGCTGGCGGGGAGGGCCGCGAAGGCCACAACGGCGGACGCAGCGGCGAAGAGCAGGCGAGCGGTCATGGCGTATCCCCCGGGAAGTCGCCGCGATGTTGCGCGCGCCGGGGGGCGGGACGCAAGGGTTCTGAACCGGACGGGCGACTGTCCGTTGGGGGATGACCCCGCCACCCCGGAAGCCTAGGCTGCGCCCGTGAACCTCCGATCCCCCGCCTTCATGATCCTGTTCGCCGTCAGCCTGATCGCGGCGGCGGGCAATATGGCGCTGCAGTCGGTGCTGCCGGCCATCGGGCGCGAGTTCCGGCTGTCGGACACCCTGGTCGCCGGAGCCTTCGCCATCTCGGCCCTGATGTGGACCCTGGCCTCGCCGTTCTGGGCGCGGCTGTCGGACACCATGGGCAGGAAGCGCGTCATCCTGATCGGCTTGGGCGGCTTCGTCCTGTCGATGTCCGGCTTCGGCCTCGCCGCCACCTCGCGCCTCGAGCACTGGCTGGGGGCGGCGATCGCCTTCACCCTGATGGCCGTGGCGCGGACTATCTATGGCGTGTTCGGATCGGCCGCGCCGATCGCGTCGCAAGCCTATGTCGCCGACCGCACCTCGCCCCAGGAACGCACCCAGGCCATGTCGCTTCTGGCCTCGGCGCAGGGTCTGGGCACGGTGATCGGGCCGGCCCTGGCGCCCTTCTTCGTCCTGCCGCTCGTGGGGCTGGCGGGGCCCATGTACGCCTTCGCCCTGTTCGGCGCCGTGGTTCTGGTCGTCGTCTGGCGCCGGCTGCCGTCCGGCGAGGTGGTGCGCGTGCCCTCGGAAAGCGGGCGCAAGCCCGACGCGGCGAAGGGTCTGTGGAAGGACCCGCGCGTGCGGGACTATCTGCTCTACGGCCTGCTGGTCACCGGCGCCCAGGCGATCAACATCGCGGTGCTGGGCTTCCACATCATCGACGAGATGGCGCAGACCGGCGTGGCGGCGCGCGACGCCCAGCCCTTCATCGGCATCGCCATGCTGGCCGGCGCGGCCGCGACCCTGATGGCGCAGTGGGGGCTGATCCCGCTGCTGAAGCTGCAGCCCGCCGACCTGATGAAGTGGGGCGCGGGACTGGCCCTGGCGGGCAACGCCCTCAGCATCGCCTCGCCCGGCTATTATGGCGTGGTGATCGGATACGCCGTGGTCTCGATGGGGGTCGGCTTCGCCCGGCCCGGCTTCACCGCCGGATCGTCCCTGTCGGTCGGCCCATCCGAACAGGGCGCGGTCGCGGGCCTGATGATGTCGCTGGCGGGGCTCAGCTTCCTTGCGCCGCCGGTGATCGGGGTGGCCCTGTATGAGCTGGCCGAACCCGCGCCCTTCGTCGCCAATGTCGTGCTGCTGGCGGCGGCGACGGCCCTCTGCTTCCTCAGCGCCCGGCTGCGGCGCGGCCCCGCCGACCTGCCGGACCGAGATGAGACCCCCTCGCCCGAGACCCCGCCTGCGTCCCAGCCCGGGCCAGAGGGCAATCGCTAGCGCATCCGGCGTTTCCATGTCAGATCGCGGGCATGGACACCGCCCGCATCGAACAGCGCGCCGGGGCGCGCGCCACCTCCGACGCCCTCTGGGACGTGTTGTCGGACCTGCCCGGCTGGGACCGCTGGAATCCGTATGAGACGGCAGCCTCGGGGACCATCGCCTTCGGCGGCGCCATCGCCCTGACCGAGGCCCTGCCCGGCCTGCCGGAGCGCGTGGTCAGCGCCCGTGTCGGCGAATGGCAACCGCGCGCCCAGCTGGTCTGGGCCGAAAAGCGCGGCTTCCTGTTCCGCATGATCCGCTATTTCGAGATCGAGGAGCTGGAGCCCGGCAACTGCATCATCGCCACCGGCGCCATCTTCTCGGGCTTGCGAGGCGAGCTGTTCCACGACAAGCACAGGAAGGCGATCAAGGCCGCCTATGCCGAGATCGTCGAGGCCTGGCGCGGGGCGGCGGAGGCAAAATCCTGATCCTTCTTCCCTTGGGGGAGAAGGTGGGCCGCTCAGCGGCTCGGATGAGGGGTGGGCCGGAAACGGACTGACTTCTGGATGATGAGCGTGGAGCAAACAGCCCCCTCATCCGTCAGGCTCCGCCTGCCACCTTCTCCCCCGAGGGGAGAAGGGCCCTCACAGCGTCAGCCGCCCTTGGCCATCGTGTCCTGGATGTTGATGATCGCCGGGGTCAGGATGACGATGAACAGCACCGGCAGGAAGAACAGGATCATCGGCACGGTCAGCTTGGCCGGCAGGGCCGCGGCCTTCTTCTCGGCCGCCGACAGACGCATCTCGCGGTTTTCCTTGGCCATGGTGCGCAGCGCCGCGCCCAGCGGCGTGCCGTAGGTTTCGGCCTGGGTCATGGCGGTGGCCACCGACTTCACGCCCGGATGGTTGGTGCGCTTGGCCAGATTCTCATAGGCCATGCGCCGGTCGGGCAGATAGCTGAGTTCGGCCGACAGCAGGGTCAGCTCCTCGGCCAGGTCGATGGACGATCCGCCGATCTCCTGGCTGACCTTCTGGATCGCGGCCTCGATCGACATCCCGGCCTCGACGCAGATCAGCAGCAGGTCGAGCGCGTCGGGAAACGCCTGCATGATCGAGGTGCGGCGCTTGGAGATGCGGTTCGAGAGGAACAGGTTCGGCGCATAGAAGCCGCCCACGGTCGCGGCCATGCAGGCGGTCACCCGCGCCATCACCGGCAGGCCGAAATCGTTGAAGATGAACAGATAGAAGACCGACACCGCCAGAAAGACGAACGGCATCGAAAAGCGGAAGAAGTAGAAGGTGGTCAGCGGCTTCGGCCCGCGATAGCCGGCCTGGGCCATCTGCTCGGCGACCTTCGGATCCTCCAGCAGTTTGGTCAGGTTCAGCTGGTCCACGACCCGCTTCTTGAAGCCCTCGTCAGTGTGGCGCAGGCCGCCTTGGCCCTGCTGGGCGATGGCCTGACGCGAGCGGCGCTTCAGCTCGTCGCGGCGCACGGCCACGGCCTTCATCCGGCCTTCCAGCCCCGCGCCCTGCCCGAAGGAGCTGAGCAGGGTTATCACCGTGGCGAACACCAGCACGCCGACGCCGAGGCTCAGCAGGTTCTGGGTGTCGGTGAAGAAGTCGACCATCCGCTTCTGCCTAGAACTTGAAGGAAATCATCTTCTTCATCACGAAGATGCCGAAGCTCATCATGGCCACGGCCACCACCAGCATGAATTGTCCGCGCGGGTCGGTGAACAGCAGCATCATGTAGGCGGGGGTGGTCAGGGTCACGAGGATCATCACCGCCGGGGGCAGCGAGCCGATGATGCCCGCGGACGCCGTGGCCTCCGACGACAGGGCCTTGATCTTCTCGCCCATCATCTTGCGGGCGCGCAGCACGGTCGACAGGTTCGACAGGGCCTCGGCCAGGTTGCCGCCGGTCTTCTGCTGGATGGCCATGACGATGGCGAAGAACTTCAGCTCGGGCGTCGGCATGCGCTCGTACATCTTGTCCAGCGCCTGGGCGAGCGTCAGGCCGACGCCGAGCCCCTCGACCAGCCGCTGGAACTCGGCGCCGAGCGGCTGCGGGCTTTCGCGGGCGATGATCTTGAAACAGTCGTGGACCGGCAGGCCCGACTTGATGCCGCGCACAATCACGTCGACCGCGTCGGCGAAGTGGCTGGAGAATTTCTTCATCCGCCGCTTGCCGGCGAAGCCCACGACCCAGCGCGGCAGGCCGAGGCCGAGAACGACGGCGGCGCCGATACAGATGAGCAGGTTCATCCCAAACAGCATCGGCATCAACAGGCCGAACACCCCGGCGCCCGCGCTGATGATCCAGAACGTCCTGACCGTCATCGACCAGCCCGCCTGCTTCAGCTTGGCGGCCAGGGTCATGCGGGCCTTGCGCTCGGTGCGCTCGGCCTCCTGCAGCTTGGTCAGAATCTCCTTGCGGCGCGCTTCGGGGGTATTGGCCGCGGCCGCGGCCGCCGCCTTCTTCGACTTGCCGTTCTGGGTCTTGGGATTGCCGAAGCTCTGGGCGCGCTTGACCGCCTGGGCGCTGGAATCGTCGCCGCCGACGAAGACCCAGCCCAGGCCGCCGATGGTGATGAAGGCCAGGACGGCGGCGAGGATCGGCAGCATGACCTACTCCGCCGCGTCGAGGGCTTCGGCCAGCTCGCGCTCCAGCCCGTAGTAGCGGGCGCGGTCCCAGAACCGGGGCCGGGCGATGCCGGTCGAGCGGTGGCGGCCGATGATCTTGCCGTTCTCGTCCTCGCCCGTGATCTCGTAGACGAACAGGTCTTGCGTCACGATCACGTCGCCTTCCAGCCCCACCACCTCGGTGATGTGGGTGATGCGGCGCGAGCCGTCGCGCAGGCGCGCGGCCTGGACGATCACATCGACCGAGCCGACGATCATCTCGCGGATGGTCTTGGACGGCAGGCCGTAGCCGCCCATCGTAATCATCGACTCCATCCGGCTGATGGCTTCGCGGGGCGAGTTGGCGTGCAGCGTGCCCATGGAGCCGTCGTGGCCCGTATTCATGGCCTGCAGCAGGTCGAAGGCCTCCGGCCCGCGCACCTCGCCGACGATGATGCGTTCGGGGCGCATCCGCAGGCAGTTCTTCACCAGATCGCGCATGGTGATCTGGCCCTGGCCTTCCAGGTTCGGCGGCCGGGTCTCCAGACGCACCACATGCGGCTGCTGCAGCTGCAGTTCGGCCGCGTCCTCGCAGGTGATGACGCGCTCGGTCGGGTCGATGAAGGCGGTCAGGGTGTTCAGCAGGGTCGTCTTGCCCGAGCCCGTCCCGCCCGAGATGACGAGGTTGCATCGCGACGCGCCGATGACGCCCAGGACGCGCGCGCCCTCGGGACTGATGGAAGCGTACTCCACCAGGTTCTTCATCGTCAGCTTGTCTTTCTTGAACTTCCGGATCGTCAGCGTCGGTCCGTCGATGGCCAGCGGCGGGGCGATGACGTTGACGCGCGAACCGTCCGGCAGGCGGGCGTCGCAGATCGGGCTGCTCTCGTCCACGCGGCGGCCGACCTGCGACACGATCCGCTGGCAGATGTTCATCAGCTGGCCGTTGTCACGGAAACGGACGTTGGTCAGCTGGACCTTGCCGCCGACCTCGATGAACACCCGGCCCGCGCCGTTGACCATGATGTCGGCGATGTCGTCGCGCGCCAGCAGCGGTTCCAGCGGGCCATAGCCGAGGACGTCGTTGACGATGTCCTGGACCAGATGCTCCTGCTCGGCCACCGACATGGAGACGTTCTTGATCGCCACCAGTTCGGCGACGATGTCGCGGATCTCCTCGGACGCGGCCTTGGTGTCCAGCTGCGCCAGCTGGGCCAGGTCGATGGTGTTCATCAGCGCGTTG
Organism: Brevundimonas sp.; assembly: GCA_036405055.1. Lineage (GTDB taxonomy): Bacteria > Pseudomonadota > Alphaproteobacteria > Caulobacterales > Caulobacteraceae > Brevundimonas. The sequence continues at coordinate 37,879 of DASWYI010000036.1, read as the reverse complement.
AAGATCGTCGTCTTCGTGGCGTGATAATAGTCGCTCTGTTCGTGAACGATCTCGGCGACGGCTTGCGCCTTCTTCAGCTGTTCCAGACCTGGCGTGGCGCGCGGGCCGGGGCCGGCCTTCTTCGGCTCGGGCGCGGGCGGCTTGGGCCGCGAGGCCAGCGCGTCGAGACGGTCGGCGGCTTCGGACGGCGCCGCCTGGAAGGTCGGGGCGGGCGCAGGCGCAGGCATCGCCTCCTCGCCGCCGAAGGCGAAGGCTTCGGTCTGGATGCCGGGCGCGGGCTGGGGCGCAGGCGCGGGCGCGGGCGCGACCGGGCGGGGCGCCGCCGCCGTGGATCCGGGCTGACCTGTGCGTTTGCCGAACACCCTGTGCTAGCTCTTCTTCTTGAACAGCTTGCCGAACAGCGAGGTCTTCTCGGCCTTGCCCTTCGGCCCGACCAGCGCCGGCAGCTCGCGGCGCGAGACGATCTGGGCCAGGGTCTGGAAGGCCTCGCCGGCCTTGGACTTGCCGTTCAGGTCCAGGATCATCTGGCCGTTGTTCGCCGCCGCCCCGAAGGTCTTCGGATCGAACGGAATGATGAGGCTGGGATGGACGCCCAGCGCTGCCCCGAAGTCCTTGGCCGGAATCTCCGGACGGCCCGGCACCCCGACCTGGTTCAGCACGACCCGGGGAAGCGCGTCGTTGGGCCGCCCCTGCTTGATGAGGTCGATGATGTTCTTGGCGTTGCGCAAGGACGCCAGATCGGGCGTCGCCACCACCACCACCTCGTCGGCGGAAATCAGGGTGCGGCGGATCCAGGTGTTCCAGGCATGCGGCAGGTCCAGCACCACGAAGGGCGCCGTCGAGCGGATGCGGGTGGTGACCTCCTCGAACGCCTCGGGCGTGGCCTCCCAGTCGGTGTCCAGGGTCGCGGGCGCGGCGAACAGGCTCAGCTTGTCGGTGCAGCGGACCATCATCCGGTCCAGCAGCAACGGGTCCAGCCGGTCCGGCTGCGACAGGGCGTCGGCCACGCCGTTCAGCGGGTCCTGATTGAAGTCCAGCCCAGCGGTTCCGAACGGCAGATCATAGTCGACGATGACGGTGTTGGCGCCGATCCGCTCGGACATCGCATAGGCGGTGTTGTGCGCGACCGAGCTGGCCCCCGCCCCGCCCCGCGCGCCGACGAAGGCGATGGAGCGGCCGACGAACGGCTGGGCCGGATCGGCGAACAGGCCGCCGATGGCCGAGATCAGCTGCAGCGGCTGCAACGGCGCGACCAGGTATTCGCTGACCCCCCGGCGCATCAGTTCGCGGAACAGCAGGATGTCGTTGGTCGCGCCCACGACCACCACCTTGGTGCCCGCGTCGCAGACCTCGGCCAGCTGGTCCACTTCCCACAGCAGGGTCTGGGGATCCTTCAGGCACTCGACCACGATCAGCGGCGGTGTCGGTTCGTGCTGGTAGGCCTCGATGGCGGCGGCGACGCCGCCGATGCGAATCTGGGTCGTGGCGCGCGACAGGCGGCGGTCCTGACCGGCGCGCTCGGCGGCGGTCAGGGTGTCCTGACGTTCGGCGAAGACGTGGATGGCGATGCGCGGGACCGACACCTCGGCGGCGTGCCCGCCATAGCTGACGGCGGGCGCCTGGAAGGCGGCGGCGGCGCCGGCGACCAGCTCGCCGACGGGGTTGAAGCCGGGCTCGGGCGCGGGCACGGGCGCCGCCGCGACAGGCGCGGTGAACTGCAGCGGCTCGCGCGCCTGAAAGTCGTCGTCGGCCGGGAACGCCTCGACCCCGGCGGGATCGGCGTCATAACTCATGTCGAGGTCGAACTCGTCGTCGAACGCGTCACTGGCCCCGTTGGCGAAGGCGGTTTGCATGATCCCCTATTCCACCGCCCGGGAGATTCGACCGGCGACGAGCTCTTCCTGAGCCGACGACGTCGGGGTCCCTTGGCGATAGTTGGCGAAGACCGTGGCGGCGCGCCCTGTTTCTGCGGGCGGCATGTCACGCGGTTGAATGATGTCTCTGGGGTTGGCGATCTGGGCCGCCAGGTTGGCGTTGACGGCGCAGCCGAGGCCGAGCGTGCCTTGGTTGGAGAAGCGGCCCTCGCGCGGTCCCTGCGCGCGGGAGCAGTCGGGGACGCGCGCCCGCAGGGTCTCGAAACCGGCCAGAACCGGCGCCCGGGGATCGGGCGCGTCATAGGCGGCGACCTGGATCAGGTGAGCGGGTACGCCGGCGGCCTCCAGCGAGGCGCGCGCGGCCCAGGCGGCGCCGGCGGCGGCGGCGTCATCGCCCGACGGAGCCTGCACCACGATCACGCCCGCGCCCTCGGCCCGGTGGCGCATGGCGAGCTCGCGCAGGGCGGCCTCCTGACGCGCCGACAGGCCGTCGTCGTGAACGGCCAGGGCGATGCGGTCCAGTCCCGGCTCGACCTGCAGCGAATAGCGCGACAGGGGCGTCAACGGCGCATTGGGATCCGCCTCGGTCAGCGAGGCGCAGGCGCCGAGCGCGAGCGCCAGAACACCGGCGGCGGCAAGGGTGCGGATGCGGGGATTTTTCACGACGCGCCTCATTCGATCACATAGCCCACCGGGCCCTGCCAGCCGCTGGACGGCGCGGCCTGACCGGCGGCGGGGGCGCCGTAGACCTGGTTCAGCTGGCCGAACAGCAGGGTCTGGGCGTCGTTGGCGATCTGCAGGCCGTCGGCCGGGGTCTGGAGACGGCCGGGCGAGGTCGGCGAGACGATATAGGCCTCGATGACGATCACCAGCTCGGTCTCGCCCGAGATATAGTCGCGCGAGCGGAACAGCGCGCCCAGCACCGGCAGGCTGCCGAGGCCCGGCAGTTCGTCGACGTTCTGGCGCGTGTCCTCGCGCAGCAGGCCGGCGATCATCAGCGACCCGCCCGAGGGCAGCTCCACCGTCGTCGACGAGCGGCGCACGTTCAGGGCCGGGATGACCAGGGCGTTGGAAGAGGTGCCGCCCAGGGTGAAGGCGCCGGTGGTGGTCAGCTCCGACACCTCGGTCGACAGCTGCAGCGAGATGCGGCCCTCGGACAGCACGATCGGGCGGAAGGCCAGACGCACGCCGTAGGGCTTGAACTCGATCAGGATGTTGCCCTTGTCGTCGCGGCCGACGGGCACGGGGAACTCGCCGCCGGCCAGGAACTCGGCGCTTTCGCCGCTGACGGCGGTCTGGTTCGGCTCGGCCAGGATGCGCACCAGGCCGGCGCGTTCGAAGGCGCGCAGGGTGCCGGTGACGCCCTCGCCGTCGTTGTTGGCGTCGTTGAAGGTCAGGGCGCCGCCGCCCAGCTGGCTGCCGGACACGGCGAAGGTCGCGGTCTGGGTCAGGGTCAGGCCGTCGCCGACGCTGTTCAGGATGCCGTTGACGTCCATGCCCAGCTGCTTGACCGCGCTGCGCTGGACCTCGACCACGCGGGCGCGGACCGTCACCTGGTCCGAGCCGCTGATGGTCATCATGTTGATGATCTTCTCGGGCGCCGAGACAAAGGCGCGGGCCACCTGGGTGACGCGGTCGGCCTCGCCCGGGCTGCCGACCATGCCGGTCAGGATGATGCTGTCGTTGACCGCCTCGGCGCGGACGTTCGAGTCCGGCAGGACGCGGGACAGGGTGTCCTGCAGCGCGCCCACCCCCGCATCCACGCGGATGCGCAGGGTCAGGATCGACCGGCCCGAGGCGTCGAGGAAGACCGCGTCGGTCTCGCCCGGAGCCAGGCCGATGACGGTGATCCGGCGCGGCGAATGCAGCATGGCCTCGGCCACCGCCGGGTTGGACACGATGATGTCGCGGGCGTCGGCCGGCAGGTCCACCGCCATCGACGTGCCGCGCGGCAGGTTGATGAGCTGCGGCGCGCCGCCGGTCGAGATGGCGGCCCGGGTCTGGGCCATGGCGGGCACGGGCGCAACGCCGCCCAGGGTCATCAGGGCGGCGGCGACGACCGCCGTCAGGGTCTTGAGAGGGCGCATCATTGGACCACCACCACTTCCGGCGCCGCCTCGCCGCGGTAGACGCGCACGGCGCTCGACTGGCGCGGACCGGCCGCGACCCGGCCCGACGGCCCGCCCGTGTCGGCGTAGGAGCGCAGCACCAGGCTGAGCTCACCCTCGGACTTGGCCAGGGCCAGGGCCTCGGCGTCCAGCGGGCCGACCTCGAGCGTCGCGGTCGCGCCGACCACCGCCTGTTCGTCGTCCCCGGCGCGGGTGGTCTGGTCGATGGCCAGAACCTTGATGTTGCGCATCACGGTCGAGGAGCTGAATTTGGATCGGTCACCCTGTTGCGCGCCCATGTTCGACAGGTTGGTCTCGCGGGTCAGCAGCACGTCCACCCGGTCGCCGGGCAGGATGAAGCCGCCGGCGGCGGTTTCGACCGTCACGCGAATGGCCATGGCCCGCATGCCGGGCTCCAGATAGGCGGCCATGTAGCCGCTGTCCCCGGCGCGCACGATCTTGCGGGCCGTGATGGGTTCGCCGGCCGAGATGGGCTCGCGCACCACCGAGCCGAAATAGTCCGCCTTGGCGCCGCCGGTGACGGCGTCGGTCGCGGCGCGGGTGACGCTGGCCACGGCCCCGCCGGCCTTGGCCTCGGCCGGTGCGGCGGCGGGGGTTACGGGCACGGTTCCGTCAGTGATGAAGGCCGGGATCACCTGATCGACCGGCCATTCCTTCCATTCCAGATCGGCGTCGGCCAGGCGCGTGCCCGGCTCCAGATCGCGCGCGGCGACCAGAACCTTGGCCATGGGCCGGGCTTCCTCGACGGGCGCTGCGGTCGCCACGGCGGTCGGCTGGCCCGACGGCGAGCCCATGGCGCGCACGACCAGCGCCAGGCCGATGGCCGAAACGGCGGCGATGCAAATGACAATGATGCGGGCGGGCTTCATCGACGGTCTCCGGCAGGGCCGACCGAACCGAAACGCTCCTTCGGCCCCCTACCAGTTAACGACCATGAAGTGCGCGGGTTAACGCGGACCTAAACCCGCGCTCAAGCAGCGAGGTCCCGCGGGCCGAGCGATAGCGCAGGAATTATGTGAGCCGCCGTGCGGCGAGCGATAGCGCCAGAAACATGCGCTCAAGCAGCGAGACGCCGCGCGTCGAGCGTTAGCGCAAACGACCTGCCGCTTAAACGCCCGTAGCGAACCGCAGCATCAGGTCGCTGGCCGGATAGGCCATCAGCACCCCGGCCGCGATGGCGACGCCGTAGGGAATGTCGCCCCGGGGCTCCAGCAGCCTGACGGTCCAGCCGGGGAAGGCGTGGACATAGGGCCGCGCATAGAAGCGGGCGAACAGCAGGGCGACGCAGAACAGACCGCCCATGACGCCGGTCCACAGCAGGAACATGCCCGATCCGGACACGCCCAGCCACAGGCAGCTGGCCGCCACCAACTTGGCGTCGCCGCCGCCCATCCAGCGCAGGGCGAACATGCCGGCGCAGGCGAACAGCGCCAGCAACGCCACCCCGACGTGGGCGGCGATGGTCGTGACCTCCAGCCCGGACATCAGGGCGGTGGGGAAGAAGCTGACGATCAGCAGCCCCGAGATCCAGTTCGGGATCGTCATCGAGGTCAGATCCTTCAGCCCGGCGACGATCGCCAGGGCGGGCAGGATGGCCAGCAGCATCAGGGTCAGGGTGTCCATGGGCACATCCTGCACGGGGGGGCGTTAAGGGCGGGTTGCTGCGCAGATTCTTGCGCTATCGCTCGCCGCGCGGCGGCTCGCTGCTTGAGCGCAGGTTAGCGCCAAACAACAAGAAGGCCGGGGCATTGCTGCCCCGGCCTCCCGGTTTCAAGACGAACTGTCGGAGCCTTAGGCGCCGGCGGTGCCGCCCATGCCGGTCACGACGGCGTTGAACTTGGTCTTGATGGTCGTGCCGAGCGCGGTCACGGCCGAGATGATCACGACGGCGATCAGGGCGGCGATCAGGCCATACTCGATGGCCGTGGCGCCGGATTCGTCGTTCATGAAGCGCGAAACGAACTTGGTCATTGGATATCCTCTCGATGAAGTGTCTTAAGCGAGCCTGCCTGGGGAGACGGTGGCCCGCTGGAGCCCCAGAATGCAGGGTCACTATGCGAGAGGCCGGTTAAGGCCGCGTGGCCGGGCGTGGTTACTTGGGCGTTTACTGTAAAAAGTCGCCAAACCCAGACTTCAGGACTCGCGGCGCTCCAGCGGCGAGGCTTCGGGAGCCGAGCGTTAGTGCAGAGACCTGCGCTCAAGCAGCGAGCCGCCGCGCGGCGAGCGGTAGCGCCACAAACAATGCGCTCAAGCGGCGAGTGACCGCGTCACGAGCGTTAGCGCCAAAAAAAGTGGAGCCGGAGCGTCGCCGCTCCGGCTCCATGGCAGGCCAGGTCGGGGGGAGACCTTAAGCGCCCGCGGTTCCGCCCATGCCGGTGACGACGTCGTTGAACTTGGCCTTGATGGTCGTGCCCAGAGCGGTCACGGCCGAGATGATGACGACGGCGATCAGGGCGGCGATCAGGCCGTATTCGATGGCGGTGGCGCCGGATTCATCGGCGATGAAGCGTTTGGCGAACTGGGTCATGGTCGGTCCTCATTGTTCTGGCCGCCAGGCCCCCCGCCCCAAAGGCGCCGACCCGCGACGGTCCAAAGCTAGGCCGTGGGCGTTAATCCGGCGTGTGGGAACAGGGTTTTCTGTTCTTTACCGTACACAGTATGGCCGACGATCTGACGATGAGCCGCCCCCGCGCTCAAGCAGCGAGCCGCCGCGCGGCGAGCGGTAGCGCCAAAACAAGAAGGCCCGGAGCGTTTCCGCTCCGGGCCTCCCGGTTTCAAGACGAACTGTCGGAGCCTTAGGCGCCGGCGGTGCCGCCCATGCCGGTCACGACGGCGTTGAACTTGGTCTTGATGGTCGTGCCCAGAGCGGTCACGGCCGAGATGATGACGACGGCGATCAGGGCGGCGATCAGGCCATACTCGATGGCCGTGGCGCCGGATTCGTCGTTCATGAAGCGCGAAACGAACTTGGTCATGGTCTTGTCCTTCTGTGTAGCGAGCTAATGACATCCACCAAGGGTCATCGGTTTTAGCCCGCTTGTCCCCTCTTGCAGCTTCACCATGCGCCTCATGGTTTAAGGTCAGGTAAAATAAACAGGCCGATCACCATGTATTCGTGGTTACTGCCAAATTTATTTTACTGAATACTTGTTAACGACGCTGAACGACGGCTTCAGACTTTCTTGAGATTTCCCCGTCACCTTCGCGGACGCCGCCTCGCGCGCGCACCTCTATGGAAGGCCCGTCATGTCGCGACCCATTCTGCCGCTGCTCGCCGCCGCCGCGCTGCTGGCTTTGCCGGCCGCCGCCGCCGCACAGTCGCGCCCGCTCAATGTCGACATCGACCAGTCCACGCGCGTCCAGCTGCGCGGTCCGGCCGGATCGGTCATCGTCGGCAATCCGAACATCGCCGACGTCACCGTCGTCGACGCCAACACCCTCTTCATCACGGGCAAGGGCTACGGCGTGACCGAGGTGGTGGCCGTCGACGTCCTGGGCCGCACCGTGTTCCAGAGCCAGGTGGTCGTCACCGCCGGCGACAGCGGCCGCGTTCGCGTATGGCGCGGGGCCCAGCCCACCGAAATGGCCTGCGCCTCGACCTGCTCGCCCTCGATCCGCTCGGACGCCGACGACAACTGAGGTCGGACCCATGGCCCTGCGCCGCCTCGCCCGACTGACGCCGGCCGCTGGTCTGAAAATCCTGGGCCGCCGCCGCGAAGGCTCCACGGCGGTCGAGTTCGCCATGGTCGCCCTGCCCTTCGCCATCATGATGTTCTCGGTGGTCGAGATCGCCTTCGTCTTCGTGCTGGATTCAGCGCTGGAGAATGCGGTGATCGAGACCGGGCGCCGCGTCCGCACCGGCCAGGCCAGCGCCGCCGGCTACACCGCCGACACCTTCAAGACCGCCGTCTGCGAAAAGATGAGCATCTTCTCGACGGGCTGCTCGGCCAAGCTGACGGTCGATGTGCGAGTGATCCCGCAGTTCAACAACCCGACCCTGCCCGACCCTCTGGGAGGCTCCAGCTTCAACGCCTCGGGCCTGACCTACAACAACGGCTCGCCGGACAATCTGATGCTGATCCGGGCCTGGTACAAGCACACCCTGTTCACCCCTTTCCTGCGCCAGGGCCTGTCCCGGCTCGGCACCGACGACGCCTATCTGACCGCCACGACCGCCTTCAGGAACGAACCGTGGAACGGCTGAGCGGCGGCATCCTGACGCGCCTTCGCGGCGACAAGCGCGGCGTTTCGGCGGTCGAGTTCGCCATGCTCGCCCCGGTCATGATCGCCATGTATTTCGGCCTGGCGGAATTCTGTCAGGGCTTCATGGCCCAGAAGCGCATGGGCCATGCGACATCCATGGTCGCCGATCTGGTGGCGCAGCGCGAAACGCTGACGGGGGCCCAGGTCGATGATGTGTTCCAGGTGGGAACCCTCATCATGAAGCCGTTCTCGTCGACGCCGCTGAAGATGCGGGTGTCGCAGGTGACGCGCGGCGCAGACGGCGTCGCCCGCGTGGACTGGAGTCGGGGCGGCGGCCTCACCGCACGCACGGCGGCCAGCACCGTCACCGTGCCCACCGGCATGATCGCCAACGGCGAGACGGTGGTGATGTCGGAGGCGACCTACGACTACGACAGCCCGGTCGATTACATGATGCCGGCGATCACCAAATTCTCGCAGACCTTCTATCTGCGCCCGCGCTCGGTCGACAAGATCACCTACACACCCTGACCGTCCGTCATCGCCTGCCGGATGGCGGCGATCTTGGCGTCTGTTTCCGCCAGTTCAGCGGACGGATCGCTGTCGGCCACGATCCCGGCCCCGGCGAGAGTCCGCCAGCGCCAGCGGCCGTCCTCGAGCACGAACGACACCGTGCGGATCAGCACCGAGGCCGTCAGGGCCCCTGCCTCGTCCAGCACGAACAGCGACCCGCACCAGGCGCCGCGCGGCGGCTCGTGGGCGGCGATCACCTTCATCGCCTGATGCTTGGGCGCGCCGGTGATGGAACCTGGCGGGAAGGTCGCCTCCAGCACCTCGGCGGGTCCGACGCCGTCCCTCGCCCGTCCCGCGACGGTCGAAACCAGGTGGTGCACGGTCGGCAGGGTCTGCAACGCGAACAGCTGCTCGACCCTGACCGATCCCGGCTCGGCCACGCGCGCCAGATCGTTGCGCATCAGGTCGACGATCATCAGGTTCTCGGCCCGGTCCTTGGCGCTTGAGACCAGTTCGGCCGCCAGCGCCGCGTCACGCGCCGGATCCGGATCGCGCGCCCGCGTCCCCTTGATTGGCCGGGCCTCCAGCCGCCCGCTCCCATCCAGCGTCAGGAACAGCTCGGGCGAGTTGGACACCAGCGCCCGTCCGCCCAGCCGCCAGAAGGCGCCGTAGGCGGCGCCCTTCGTCCGCGCCAGCCGCAGGAACAGGTCGAACGGATCGGCGCCGTCGTTCAGCCCGCCGGACCAGGCCCGGGCGATGTTGGCCTGGAACAGGTCGCCCGCCGCAATGCGCTCGACCACGTCGGCGACGGCGTCGACATAGGCCTGCGCCGGCGCTTCCTCCGGAAACCCGGCGGCGGGCGCCGGCGGCGCCTCCAGGTCGATGGCCAGATCCAGCCACCCCGCCGCGCGGTCGGCCTGTCTGCCCGCCTCGGCCGCGTCGCCACCCCAGCCGAAAGCGGTGACGGTCCGCGCGTCATGATCGAACGCCAGCATCGCCGGATATCGCGCCAGCATCAGGTCCGGCCAGACGCCCTCCCTCGGCCCCGTCGCCGCCCGCGCCCCCGGATCATAGGCGGCCAATCCGACGACGCCCGCATCGAACCCTTGCCGGGCCAGCGCCGCGAACAGGGCGCCGTCGGCGGTGTCTTCGATCACCACACGGTCCGGTTCAGCGGCCACCCAGGACCGGCCCCCGCCGTCGCCTCCGGTAATCAGGGCCAGCGCTCCCTCGCGACCCTTCAGCCCCGCCGCCACCGCCAGCGGCTCGCGCCAGGCCAGCGTCCGCCGCGCTGTCATGCGGCCCCTGCTCACGCCGACAGCCGCGCCTCGATGCGCCGGCGCCGGTCATGGGTGACGCCCAGCGCCCGCTCGAAATAGGCGTCCAGCGATCCGAACGCGTCCTTGATCGCCGCATAGGCCGCCTTCAGGAACGCCTCCTCCACGCCGATGAAGGCCACCACCGCCGCATGCGACGCCTTGCGGCCCGACATCTCTTCCAGCTGTTTCGCGATCGACGGCGCGCGGCGCTCCAGATCCACCGCCTTGTTGGTCAGCAGATAGTCCTCCAGCAGGTCGTCGCGGTGCACGCCCATCAGGCTGTGGGTCAGGGCCGCCAGCACCCCGGTGCGGTCCTTGCCCGCCGCGCAGTGGATCAGCACCGCCCGGTCCTGATCCGCCAGCACCGCGAAATAGCGGCGGAACAGGTCGACATGGGCCGGGTCGGTCACCATCCGCGCATAGGTGTCGGTCATGAACTTCCGCCCCGACTCCTCGGTCAGGTCGCTGGTCTTCAGGAAGGTCATGTGCGGCGCTTCCTGGCCGTCGTCGTGATCGCTCTCGATCACCACGCCGCTGAAGCCCTTCGGCCGGCGCGACGGCTGGTGGCGGCGCTCGGACGGCCGTCTCAGATCGACGATGGCACCCAGATCGAAGACTCCCAGCCGCCCCTGGTCATCCTCGGTCGCCCGCGCATGGTTGGCCGAGCGGAACAGGACCATCGGCCTGATCTTGCCTCCGGCCGAGGTGCCGTAGGCGCCGTAGTCGCGGACGTTGTCGATGGCGTCGAAGCGGTGCAGGCGCGAGAACATGCGACCGTGATACCCGCCTGTTCCGGCGGACGCTAGCGCGGCCCCATCAGCCCGCCGAGCGCATCCAGATAGGCGACGAAGGCCTTGCGCCCCGCCCCGGTCATCTTCGCCGTGGTCAGGGGCTTGCGACCCTGGAAGCTCTTGATGACCTCGACGAAGCCGGCCTCCTCCAGTTTGCGCAGATGCACCGACAGATTGCCGTCCGTGGTCTGCAGCCGCGCCTTCAGGGTGTTGAAGTCGGCCGTCTCCACCCCCGACAGGGCCGCCATGATCCCCAGCCGGATGCGGCCGTGGATGACGTCGTCGATGCGGTTGATGTCGAACTCGTCGGCCATCCGCTCAGGCCTGCTTCGCCGCGCGCATCAGCAGGAACCCGGGCACGGCCATCAGCAGGAACAGGCAACCGGCATAGGCCAGATACTGCACGTCCTGACCGCTGAACGCCGCCAGCAGCGGCGCCGCCAGGAACGATCCGATGGCCAGCCACCACAGCTGGTTCGACCTAGTCATGGAGGCGCTCACCGCCCAGCCCATGCCGTAGAAGACCATGATGATCGACGGCGTCAGCGACAGCAGCAGCAGGCTGTCCTGACCGATACGCAGGCCGACCACCGCGACCGAGGTGAAGGTGGCGAAGATGCCCCAGCCCACCGAGGACCAGGCGGCGCCCGAGGCGCGGTTTGCGGCGGTGCGGACCCCGCCCTGGCTCTTCTGGCGCGCGATCGACAGGAACAGCACGACGAAGAACAGCGCCGTCGCCGCCAGCCAGATCACGCCCAGCCCGGCGTCCTGGATCGGAACCAGTCCCGTCAGCGCGGCCCAGTGAAGGATGCTGCCCAGACCGTAGATCAGACCCGCGGCCATCAGGATGGAGCCGCCGCGCATCGGCGCCTCGGCGTTCTCCTCGGCCAGCTTGCGCATCCAGGCGATGTCGGCGGCGCCGTCGTCGTTCCCGTTCGTCATGATCGAATCCTCAGGCCTTGTCGGAGAGGATCATGAAGACCCCCGGAGCGAAAGCGAAGGCCATCAGGCCGATCGCATAGAACAGATACTGCTCGGGCGTGCCCAGCAGGGTGACGGTCAGTCCCGCGATGGTCGCCGCGCCGATGGCCTGGGCCCACATCCAGCCGCAGCCCGCCTTGACCGCCGCGGTCGCCCAGGCGACGGCGTAGATGCCCATGCCCACCGGCGTCATCCAGTACATCAGGCTGAAGTCCTTCTGCACGATGCTGAGCGCCAACAGGGTCAGGGCCGAGCCGATCAGGGTCAGGATGCCCAGCCGCGACCAGCCGGCGGTGCGCTTGCCCGCCTCGCCGCCGGCCTTCCTCAGGCGCATCAGGCTGACGATGAACACCGTCACGGCGACGGGCCAGCTCAGCCCGAGCGTCGCCGGATGCAGGTTCAGCAGCCCGCTGTAGACGCCGTACTGGAACAGGTTCGACAGGCCGAACACGGCGCCGGCGAGGGTCAACACACGCCCGGCGGCTACGGCGAGCGTCGGCTCGCGACCCGTAAACGTGGTCTGGAAGGTGGCTGCGGTCATCGGTTCATTCCCCTTGTCGCCTTCTCATCTCTCATTAACTTTGCATTGTAAAGTGCTTTTCTAGAGACGGATCGAAAGGCGCGCGCCAAGGGTTGGCCATGCGCATCAACTTCAACCGCATCGCCTATGAAGCGCTTCAGGTCTGCAACGCCCTGGCGCTCGACGCCGTCGAGGCGGCGGTGGCGGCGACCGGCCTCCCGCCCGGCGCCCGCACCCTCGACATCGGCACGGGCAATGCGGTGGTTCCGATCATGCTGACGGAGCGGTTCGGCTTTGCGGTGACGGCGATCGAGCTGGATCCCGGCATGGCCGAACTGGCCCGCGCGCGCATCGCCGCCGCCGGCGCCGCCGTCGATCTGGTTGAGGCGCGGTCGGGCGATGTGCTGGCGACGTCGGCGTCCTTCGACCTGATCACCGCCATCGGCACAATCGAACCGGCGGGCGCGGGCCTGCGCGCGCCCGCCGATGTCTTCGCCGGACTGGCGGCGCATCTGACCCCCGGCGGCTTCCTGCTGTGGGGCGATGTGGTGTGGAAGGGCGAACCGCCCGAGCCGCTGCGGCAGATGATGGAGCTGAACAACAGCTACGCCGACGACGCAGGCTGGCGCGCGGCGGCGGCGTCAGCCGATCTTGAGGTCGTCTCGGCCCGAATGTCGCCCGACCCCGAATGGGGCCACTACACCACCACCATGCAGACGGCCGCCGAGACCTGGCTGGCCGCCCACCCCGACGACGAGGCCGCCCCCGGCGTGCGCCGCAACGCCGACCGGGTGAAGGCCATGTTCGCCTTCGGCCGCCCCTTCATGGACTTCGGGCTGTATCTGCTGCGCCGCCCCTGACCCAAGCACCATCGCGCGCTCAAGCAGCGAGCGACCGCGTCGCGAGCGTTAGCGCGTCACTTAACGGAACGGCGGCTCGTCAAACGCCCTCAGCTTGCGGCTGTGCAGCTTCACGCCCTCGTCCCGCAGCAGGTCGATGGCGGCGATGCCGATCTGGAGGTGCTCGGAGATCGAGCCTTCATAGAAGCGGTTGGCCTGGCCCGGCAGCTTGATCTCGCCGTGCAGCGGCTTGTCCGAGACGCACAACAGGGTCCCGTAGGGCACGCGGAAGCGATAGCCCTGGGCGGCGATGGTGGCGCTTTCCATGTCGATGGCCACAGCGCGCGACTGGTTGAAGCGCAGCGCTGATTTGGAATAGCGCAGCTCCCAGTTCCGGTCGTCGGTGGTGACCACCGTGCCGGTGCGCAGGCGCCGCTTCACCTCTTCGCCCGGGGCGCCCGAGACGATCTTGGCGGCGTCATAGAGGGCGCGCTGGACCTCGGCGATGGACGGGATGGGGATGTCCGGCGGCAGCACCGCATCCAGCACATGGTCGTCGCGCAGATAGGCGTGGGCCAGCACATAGTCGCCGATGGTCTGGCTGGGGCGCAGGCCTCCACAGTGGCCGATCATCAGCCAGGCGTGCGGCCGGGTGACGGCCAGGTGGTCGCAGATGGTCTTGGCGTTCGACGGCCCGACCCCGATGTTCACCAGGGTGATGCCCTCGTGCCCCGGCGCGGTCAGGTGATAGGCCGGCATCTGGTGCTTCTTCCAAGCCGCGTCCATCACCGCCTCGGCGTTCGCCGTTTCGCGCGTGATGACCACGCCCCCGGCGCACGACAGGGTCTGATACGGGCTCGCCGGGTCCTTCAGCTGCTCGCAGGCCCAGCGCACGAAGTCGTCGACGTAGCGGTTGTAGTTGGTGAACAGCACATAGGACTGCACATCCTCCACCGGCGTGCCGGTGTAGTGCCGCAGGCGCGCCAGCGAGAAGTCGGTGCGCAGCCCGTCGAACTGCGACAGGGGGAAGTCCTCGTCCGGATCGAACAGGCCGTCGGAAATCTCGTCGCCGATATGGGCCAGATCCGTGGTCGGGAAATAGCGGGCGATGGCCGCCGTCTGCGACGGGTTCAGCACCACGTCCGACCCATCGAGCACATAGGGGAAGGGGATCTCCTGTTCCGACGGCTCGACCTCGAAGGTCACGTCATAGTCCTGCTGCAGCAGGGTCAGCTGCTCCATCAGATAGGGGCGGAACAGGTCCGGCCGCGTGATGGTGGTCGCATAGACCCCCTGCCGCGACATGCGGGCATAGGACCGGATCGGCAGATTGGTCGGGCGGTCGCCGAACCAGCTGATCTTCAGCGAGGGGTATGAGAACAGCCCCTTCGCCCTGGCGGCCGCGTCGGCGCGCTCTCCGGTGGCGAGGAAGGTCTTCACCGCGTCGCGCAGATTGGCGACTGATCGGGTGTAGAGGGTTTCAAGGCGGTCCAGCGCCGCCGCGGGTGTCATCGTTTCTGTCATGGCCTCCTCTAACGGAAGAAGATGACCTTGGCGAGACTGTGAAGGTTGGCCGGCTATTCCGCCCGCATCCGCCGGATCAGGGCCAGGGTGCGTGGCTCCTCCGCATATTTGGTCTCCAGATGCGCCCCGTCGGCCACAAGCGCTTCACAACGCAGCGCCCGCACCGCCGCCTGGATCTGCTCGCGGCGCTCGGCGTCATAGCCCTCTTCGCCGCCCCAGTGCTCGCACAGTCTGGTGCGGCCGACGAAGTCCAGCACGTCCATCGGGTTGGTCGTCGCCACCTCGACGATGGCGTCGTGGGCCGAAACGCTGTCCAGCACCAGCACGTCGTCCTCGATGCGGAAGTTCAGCCCCGCGTCGCCGCCCGAGGCGCAGCAGTTGCCGTCCCCTTCCTGCCACAGCGGCGTCCAGGCCCAGGCACCCTCGTCGGAATAGCGGAAGTCGACGCCCTTCCAGACCTCCAGTCCGGCGGGCAGCCGCTCGGCCAGAGCGTCGCGCCAGCTCCAGTTGTCGACCTGGGTCAGGGGCCGCGCCGCATTCGGGTCCCATCGGAAGATCACGTCGGCGTTGCCGTTGCCCGTCCCCTGCATGCGCCCGGAGGCGGCGACATACATCTTGCCGTCAATCATCAGCAGGGTCGGCGCCTCGTAGCGATAGCCCTCGAACGCCCAGGCCACGGGCCGCACCGGCCCCATGCCCCCTGCGGACAGCAGCATGATCCCGCCGGTGATGCCGTTCTCGTCGGTGAAGCCGTCCTGCAGCTGCCAGAACAGCCGGTCGCCGCCGGGCGAGGTCAGCCAGCCCGCCGCGCGGCTGGAGCAGCCCTTCAGCGCCTCGCCCACACAGGCCGCCATGGCGTCCGGCGATGACAGTTCGATCCGGGCCAGCGCCTGATCCCGCGCCGCCCGACGGCTCAGGTCCTGCATCCGCTCGTCGTCGCCGTCGGCGCCCTGGCCGTACTCGTCCATTTCACGATACTTCAGCCACTCGCGCTGCTCGGCCTCCAGCTGGCGCGAGGTCGGCGACACGGCCATGGCGGCCTCATAGGCCCGGCTGAATTCCTCGGACGGCGGCGCCACCTGCGCCATCACGGGGGTCGCCAGACCCAGAAGCATCAGCACCGAAACCAGAGCGCGCATCGCGACCTCCCCGAATGGACGCCCACACTGCCTCAGCCGCGCGCGCCACGCCACTGACCGGTTCTGATCACCCCAGCTCGCGGTGCAGGAAGGCGCTCATGTCGGCCAGCACCGGCGCCTTGGACCGGAACAGGGGCGAGAAGACCGCGACCGTGTCGGCGTGGTTCAGGCGCGGATAGATCTTCGCCTCGGCCCAGCCGCCCACGGCGCGCATCCGATCAGCGAGGATGATGGAATCCACCGACTCCACGATGGTGTCCGGCTCGCCGTGGCCAAGCCACAGGGGCGGACCGTCGGCGCGGACGAAGGTCACCGGCTGGGTCTGGGCCGGGTCCGGCGCCCGGCCGAAGGCGTTGATCGAGGCTGGCACATTGAAGGGCAGGAAGTCGTAAGGCCCGGACAGCCCCGCCGCCGCCCGGATGATGTCGGGCTTGCCGGCGGCGGCCATGTAGCGCCGGTCTAGCGCGATCATCATGGCCAGATGCGCCCCCGCCGAATGGCCGCTGACGCCCAGCCGCGCCGGATCACCACCGTATTGCGCGGCCACCCCCGCGACCCTGGCCGTTGCCGCCGCCGCATCCTCGATAAAGGTCGGGAACCGCACCTCGGGCACGATGCGGTAGTCGGGCAGGGCCACGAGGAACCCCTGCGCCGCCAGCGCCTGCGCCGCCCAGCCGTAGTCGGACTTGGTCCCGGAATCCCAGCCGCCGCCATAGAAGAACGCCACCACCGGCAAAGCCCCCCTCGCGTCCGTGGGCGCGAACAGGTCGAAGGTCTGGCGCGGGCCGTCGCCGTACTTCAGATCGCGGGCCACGCGCCGCACCCCCCGGTCCCTTGGACCGAGGTTGTTCAGCATCGTCAGCGGCGAACAGGCGGCGGCCGCCATCGCCAGCAACGGCGCGAACAGGGTGCGGCGAGTCATGCGGGCGGGCGTGTCGGACATGGTCCAGTTACGACGCAAAGCCCGCTTCGGATCAACTTGCGTCCTCTACCGCGCGCTGGCGATCAGGGCGCCGCAGTTCGCGTCCTCGGCCAGACCCGGATCGACGAAGGGCAGAATCGCCGCAAGCGGGCTGAGCAGCGCGCCCAGCGCCCCGACGATCCCCAGCTGCCCGGCCACGGCCCCGGCGTCCACCCCGATCCTCGGCGCCGTCAGCGGCCCCCGGAGGGTGATGGGCGCCCAGACGCGCAACAGGCGCGGCTTCTTGGTCTCGCCGTCGATGCGCAGGTTCATCGTCTCGGCGCCGAGATCGATGCTGCCCGACCCCTTGGCCAGCACCACGTCCGTGTCGATCACCAGGGTCCGCGCCGTCGCCGTGCCGCCGGCGACGTTGAAATCGGCCACGGCGCAGCGGATCTCGGACTGGGACTGATCGCCGCTCAGCAGCTTCAGCAGCCCGGCCCCGACATTGATGCCCAGCAGTTCGGCGAAGGCCGCGCGCATCCGGCCCTGCGGCACGACCAGGCTGACGCTGCCCTTGGACGACGCCGCGAAGTCGTGGATCGAGTTGCCCGGTCCCTCCAGCCGCGCCCGGCCCAGCGCCCGGCCCGTCACCGTCGGCGCGCCGTTCCGCGCCGGGATGATCGATTCCAGCGGATAGCCCGACAGGCGGAAATCCACGGCGCTGTAGGGCATGTCCTTCGTCGCATTGATCTTCGCCGTCCCGCGCAGCTCGCCCCGGCTGAAGGCGAAGGCCACGGGGTTCAGGTTCAGAATCCCCGCCTTCAGGTCTGCGCCCAGCGCCACCTGACGGATTTCGAAGGTGTTCCGCTTCACCGAGGCGGCGCGGTATTTCAGCGTCCCGTCCATGACCCGCAGGCGGTCCACCTGCAACGGCGCGTCGGGCAGCAGCCGCCCGCTCACGCCCGAGGTCGCCACTGTTCCGCCTGACGTCACCTGCGGCCGCGCGCCCAGCACCGCCGCCAGGTCATCGATGTCCAGCGAGCGCGAGAACAGGTCCGCGTCCACCCGGCGGCGGTCGCCGACCTTGTCGACGCGCACATCGCCCGACAGGTCCGACGACCCGACCCGCCCGCTGAAGTCGTTGAAGGTGAACAGGGTCTCGTTCCGCGTCAGGGTCCCCGACAGCTTGTAGGGCGGCGTGTTCGGCGTGGTGATGCCGGTCAGCAGATAGAGGTCCGCCATGTCGCGTCCCTGCAGCGACAGGGTCGAGGTGAACCGTCCCAGATCGAACGGCCGCGTCACCGCCCCCTTCGCCTCCAGCCGCGAACCGACGCCGGTCAGCAGGGCCGTGAACTGATAGGGCCGGTCGCGGCGGATGTTGATGAAGGGCCCGCCCTCGATCTTAAGCGTCAGGGGCGTGCCGTTGATCGTGCCGTCGCCTTCCAGCCGGAAGCCGGCGTCGCCGCCCAGGTTCTCACGCGCATTGACCGTGGCGTTCAGCTTCACCTTCCGGCGGCGCTCGTCCAGCGTCAGAGTCCCGTCGGTGATCGTCAGCCGCTGGATCGGCGGCAGTTTCAGACCCTTGCCGTCGTCGGGCCGGTCGGGATGCAGCGTCCAGCTGGTCTTGCCGTCCTCCGTGGCGATCAGCACCACCTCCGGCCGGGTGAAGGTCAGGCGGGGGATCTCAACCCGCCCCTGAAACAGCGACCGCAGCCGGACCGACGCGTCGATCCGCTCGATCCGCGCGGTGTCCTTGTCCTTCGCCCAGCCCGGGCCGCCGAAGCGGAAATCGCGCACCGTCGCCGACGGCGTCCAGCTGAACAGATTGACGTCGAGATCGCCGTTCAGCTGCACCTCGCGGTCGTATTCGTTCGACGCCCAGCGCCCGATCGGCCCACGCAGCAGATTCCAGTCGAAGAAGATCAGGAACAGCACGATCGCTGTGATGAGCACCAGGGCCGCTCCGCCCGCCGCATACTCCGCCGGGCCCGGCCGCCGGAAGCTTGTGAACACCGGATCGCTCGCCGCCACCCAGGTTCCGCCCCGCCGCACCCGCGCCACGGCGGGCGTCAGGCGTCGGCTGCGGAAATCATTCCACAGGGCGGGCAGGTTGGGGGTCTCGGGCAGGCGCGGCGTACGGGGCATGGGGATGGGAACGCGCGAGCCGCGGATTCCGCTCACTCGCTGATCCCGACCGGGCGGAAAACACGCCGCATTCCGAGCGTTTGTAAAATAGTCGGCACGAAATCGTCACATTACATTTACAAATCGGGAAAAGCGCGCATTATCGCTCCGAGTCCGGACTTAATTCGCCTTGGGAGGGCATCATGCGTCGATCGGTTTCCATCCTTCTGGCCGCCTCGGCCCTGGCCGCCGGAGCCATGCCCGCCATGGCCCAGGACGCCGCCCCGACGGCCCCCGCCGCGCCGCGCGCCGTCTATGTCTGCGCCTCCGACGCCGCCACGACCCGCAGCTTCCAGCAGCGCTACGGCGTGCGTCCGACCTTCGTCAGCGCCACCGAAGCCCGCGCCGCCGCCGCCGCCGGCGAGCGCTGGGACACCCCGCGCTGCATGACCGAGCGCGAGCACCGCCGCCTGAACGAGCTCGCCCGCGCCGGCCGCGTCCCGGGCTGACCAGACCGCAGCGGAATTGAAAAGGGGCGCGGTCCTTGCGGCCGCGCCCCTCGTCATGTCGGCCTGTCGCCCGACTACTGGCCGGGCTTCAGATAGTGCGACAGCCAGCCGAACACCTCATTGTGCCATTGCACGCTGTTGTTCGGCTTCAGCACCCAGTGGTTCTCATCCGGGAACACCAGCAGACGGCTCTCGATCCCCCGGCGTTGCAGCGCCGTGAAGGTCGACAGGCCCTGGGCCGTCGGGATGCGGAAGTCGCGGTCGCCCTGCACCACCAGCATCGGCGTCTTCCACTCGGAGACGTAGTTCACCGGGTTGAAGGCCTCATAGCCGCGCGGGTTCTCATACTGCGTGCCGCCGTACTCCCACTCGGTGAACCACAGCTCCTCGGTGGCGTAGCCCATGCCGCGGATGTCGAAGACCCCGTCGTGGTTGACCAGACACTTGAACGCGTCGCTCCACTTCCCGGCGATCCAGTTGATCATGTAGCCGCCGTAGGACGCGCCCAGCGCGCAGGCGTTGTCGCCGTCGAGGAAGCTGTAGCTCTGCTGCGCGAAGGCCCAGCCCTTCTGCAGGTCCTCCAGCGGGCGGTCGCCCCAGTGCTGGCTGATCGCGTCGGTGAAGGCCTGGCCGTAGCCGGTCGAGCCGTGGAAATCGATCATCACCACCGCATAGCCGGCCCCGGCGTAGGTCATGGGGTTCCAGCGGTAGGACCAGCTGTTGCCGAACGACCCCTGCGGCCCGCCGTGGATCAGGAAGGCGACCGGATACTTTTCGCCCTCGACATAGTTGGCCGGCTTGATGACGTAGCCATGCACCGTCTCGTCGTTCCAGCCCGGGAAGCTGAACTGCTCGGCCTCGCCGAAGGCCATGTCGGCGAACTGCGGGTTCACATTAGTCAGGCGGCGCGGCATTTCGCGGCCGCGATAGGTCTTGAACCACAGGTCCGACGGCGTCTTCAGGCTGTCCTGGGCGAAGACGAGACCGGTAGGCGTCGTCTGCACCGCCGAGACGTGGCCTTCGCCCGTCATGGGAATGACCACGCCGTTGCGGGTGTCGATGCCGAACACGCGGGTCTGGCCCACATCGCCGGCGGTGACATAGACGGTGTTCCCGTCCGGGGCCCAGGCCAGGCTGTCGGCCGAGCGGTCCCAGTTGCCGGCGATCTGGCGCGTCTGGCCGGTCTCGACGTCCTTCAGGAAGATCTCGAACTTGTCGGCCTCGAAGCCCGGGCGGGCCATGGCGCGATAGGCCATCGTCCGGCCGTCGGGCGAGAACACCGGGCCGGTGTCCCAGGCCAGATTGTCCTGCGTCAGGTTCAGCAGCTGCCCCGGCGCATCAACCTGCACCTCATAGAGGTCGAAATTGGTGCTCCACGGCTCCGACTTGCCGGCCTCGCGGGCCGAGAAGACGATGCCCGCGCTGTCGGGGGTGAAGGTGAACTCGCTCTCGTCGCCGAACGGCTTGGAGGGGGTGTCGCCGTCAAAGCCCCGGGTCACCCAGACGGCGTCCGTCGCGGGCGTGGCGCCGATGGGGGCGACGAACAGGTGGTTCTGGGTGCCGTCGTTCCAGGTGTCCCAGTGGCGCACGAACATGCGGTCGAACACCATGCCGGTGGACTTGTCCTGGGCTTCCGCCTGCGCCCGCGCCACCGAGGCGGCCAGGGTGTCGGCGTCCGGATAGACGGCCAGCGACACTGCGACCGAGCGGCCGTCGGGGCTGATGCGATAGGCGTTCACGTCAGTCGGCAGGTCGGTGACCTGGGTCGCCGCATCCCCCTGCGCGTCCGTAACCCACACCTGGCTGGAGCCCGAACGGCCCGACAGGAAGAACAGCTTGCCGTCCGCGCCCCAGCGCGCCGTGTTGGCGCCGCCCTCGGAAATGCCCAGACGGCGCGGCTCGCCGTCGCCGTTCACCGGCTGGATCCACAGGGCCGCGGGGCGGCGGTTGGCCGCCAGATCGGTCACGGCCACGGAATAGACGACCCACGCGCCGTCCGGCGACACCTGCGGATCCCCAAGCCGGTTGGCCGGGATCATGTCGCGATAGGTGAAGGCGGCCCCGGCGGGCGCGGCGGCGGCAGAGGCCGCGGCGGGCGCCGCCGCGACGACGGGCTCCTCGGCCAGGGCCGGCAGGGCGGCCATCAGGGCCAGGGCGGCGCAGGCGCCGGACAGGATCGAGCGGTGACGCATCGGGACTTCCTTCTGAACAGGTGGCGCAGGCGTAGCACCACCGCGCGACGGGCGGAAGTTGCGCCTGTTTCCCTGTCCATGGCGTGAACGGCGCCTTGCCCGGGACGACAGGAGCGGCGACAACCGCCGGGCATGGAATCGACCGCGCCCACCCCGCCCGCCAAGCGCCAGCCGCACATCTGCGACGTGCTGATCGCCGAGCGCGCGCCCGGCCTGACCGGGTCGCCGCTCTGGCCGCTGGTCCGGCCCGCCCTCTACGGCCTGCTGGGCTACCGCCACGCCGTGGCCATGGCCGATGCGGTGCGCGATCTCTCGGGCCAGGAAGCCTTCGACTATCTGTCCAATCTGCTGGACCTGAAGCTGTCGGTGCTGAACCTGAGCCGCATCCCGGCCAGCGGCCGCTGCGTCATCGTTTGCAACCACCCGACCGGCATCGCCGACGGCTTCGCGGTCTATGACGCCATCCGCAAGGTGCGCGGGGACGCCATCTTCTTCGCCAACGCCGACGCCCTGCGCGTCGCCCCACGTCTGGGCGAAAGCATCATCCCCGTCGAATGGGTCTATGAGAAGCGCACCCGCGAGAAGACGCGCGAGACCCTGCAATCGGCGAAAACCGCCTTCGAGAGCGACCGCTGCGTCGTCATGTTCCCCGCCGGACGCCTCGGCCGCGTCGGCAAGGACGGCTCCATCACCGATCCCGAATGGGCCGCCACCGCCGCCTCCCTGGCCCGCAAATACGATGCGCCGGTGATCCCGATCCATGTGGCCGGGCCATACTCGCGGCTGTTCCACTTCTTCGACCGCTTCTCGCAGGAACTGCGGGACATCACCCTGTTCCACGAGCTGCTGAACAAGAAGAAGACCCGCTTCCAGCTCAGCGTCGGCCTGCCGATCCCGCCCCAGAGGCTGGATATCGACGCGGTCAAGGCGACCTATGCCTTGAAGGCCTTCACCGAGCGCGTCCTGCCGGGCCAGCCCGACGCGGTCTTCGCATGAGGATCGACCTCGCCGACGCCGACGCCACCGCCCGCCTCGGCGCGGCCGTCGCGCCTCTGCTGGAGCCCGGCGAGTCCGTCCTGCTTTACGGCCCGCTCGGCATGGGCAAGTCGACTCTGGCGCGCGGTCTCATCCGCGCCCTGACCCGGCCTGACGAGGATGTGCCGTCGCCGACCTTTACGCTGGTTCAGTTCTATCCGTCCGACCCGCCCGTCGCCCATTTCGACCTCTATCGCCTGACCCGCCCCGAAGAGGCGTTCGAGATCGGGCTGGACGAGGCGCTCGACGAAGGCTGCGCCGTGATCGAATGGCCCGAACGTCTGGGGGATGATCTGGACCGGGCGCTGGGGCCGGACCGGCTGGAAATCAACATCGAGGAAGCGGGTGACGCCCGTGCTGCGACCGTTTCTGGCGCAGGCTCATGGAAAGCGAAGATCGCCGATGTCCGTCTCTGACCGCGAACAGCAACGTGTGGATTTCCTCGCCGCCGCCGGCCTCGCCGACGCCGCGCGCGCGCCCCTGCCCGGCGACGCCTCGACCCGGCGCTACGAGCGGCTGACCACGCCGTCGGGCGTCTCGCTGATGCTGATGGACCAGGTCGCGGCGGCGGAGAGCCCGCCCGCCGATCCCTCATGGTCGCCCGAGCGCCGCAAGGCCGAGGGCTGGAACGCCACGGCCCGCCTGTCCGCCGGCCGGGTCGAGGCCTTCGCCGCCATCGCCGCCCACCTGCGTTCGCTGGGCCTGGCCGCGCCGGAGATCATCGCCGTCGACGCCCCGGTGGGCCTCGCGGTGCTGGAGGATTTCGGCGACGACCTGTTCGCCCGCGTCATTGAGGCCGGAGCCGACGAGACGCCCCTCTATCTCGCCGCGGTCGAGGCCCTGGCGGCCATCCACGACGCCCCGACGCCGGATGTGCTGCACGGTCCCGCGGGTGACTGGCCCCTGCAGACCTATGACGCCACGGCGCTTCAGGGCGGAGCCGATCTGTTCGTGGAATGGCTGCCCCGGCTCGTGCCCGGCCTGTCGTTCGACGACGCCGCCATCGCCGGGTGGCGCGCCGCTTGGGCGCCCGTCGTGGCCTCGGGCGAAGCGGGCGCGACCGTCATGGCGCACCGCGACTATCACGCCGAAAACCTGATCCGCCTGACCGGCCGCTCGGGTCCGGCCATGGTCGGGATGATCGACTTCCAGGACGCCGTCCGCGCCCATCCGTCGTGGGATCTGCACTCCCTGCTCCAGGACGCGCGGCGCGATGTGTCGCCCGCGCTCGAGGCCGCGGCGCTCGACCGCTACTTCGCCCTGCGCCCCGGCGTGGATCGCGCCGCCTTCATGCGCGACTACGCGGGGCTGGCGGCGCTGAACGAGGCGCGGATACTCGGCATCTTCGCGCGGCTGGTCGCCCGCGACGGCAAGCCCCGCTACCGTGGCTTCATGCCGCGCATGTGGGGCCACCTGAACGCCAATCTTGAACAGCCGGGCCTCGAGGACGTCGCCGCCTGGTTCGACCGCCACGTCCCCGCCGAGGTGCGCGCATGACCGTTCCCTCGACCGCCATGGTGCTGGCCGCGGGCCTCGGCACCCGCATGCGCCCCCTGACCAATGACCGGCCCAAGGCCCTGGTCGAGGTCGCCGGAAAGACCCTGATCGACCACAACCTCGACCGTCTGGCCGAGGCGGGCGTGACCCGCGCCGTCGTCAATGTCCACGCCTTCGCCGATCGGCTGAGCGATCACCTGAAGCGCCGGACCACCGGCCCCGAAATCATTATCTCCGACGAGCGCGCCCACGCCCTGCCGCTCGAAACCGGCGGCGGCATCAAGGCGGCGAAGGATCACCTCGGCGACGACCCCATTCTGGTGGTCAATATCGACAGTGTCTGGATCGAGGACGGCGAGCCGCCCGCCCGCGCCATCCGCGACCACTGCCTGGCCTTTGACCCGAAGCAGGCGACCGCCAAGCTGATGCTGGCCTATCGGGAACGGACCATGGGCCTCGACGGTCCCGGCGACTTTCTCATGGACGTGGACGGCCGCCTGACCGGTCGCCGCACGGCGGGCGTCGAGACCGCGCCGCTCAACTACATGGGCGTCCACATCGTCGACCCGCGCCCGATCTACGCCCACCCCGAAACCGAGTTCGGCCTCTTCCCCGGCGGTGGCGGCCTGTGGGGCGAATGGGCGGCCCAGGGCCGCCTGCACGGCGGCGTCCTCAACGGCGACTGGATGCACGTCGGCGACCCGCAGGCCCGCGACGACGCCGAGGCGCGTCTTCGAGGGTCATGACCGAAAAGTTCGACCCCTTCGCAGGTTCAGGCTGGCGGACGATCCCCGCCAACCGCCCCTTCCTGTCCGATCTGGCCGCGGGCGTGCTCGACTGGCTGGGCGATGATCCGCCGGAAAGTCTGTCCGACGCCGTCATCCTGCTGCCTAACCGCCGCGCCGCCCGCGCCTTCACCGGCGCCCTGTCCGAGCTGGCGCAGGGCCGGCCCCTGCTGCTGCCGCAGGTCCGCCCGCTCGGCGATCTGGAAGAGGACGAGGCGCCGTTCGCGCCGGGCGAGCTGGGCCTCGACCTGCCCCCCGCCATCGCCCCCCTGACCCGCCGGTTCGAGATGGCGCGGATGATCGTCGAGCGGTTCGACGACACCCTCTCGCCCATGGCGGCGCTGGGCATGGCCGACGCCCTGGGCGGCTTCCTCGACAGCTGCCAGCTGGAGGAGATCGAGGATCTCGACCGCATCGACGCCCTGGTCGAGGGCGACCTGGCCCTCCACTGGCAAAAGTCCGCCCGCTTCCTCGGCCTCGCCGTCCGCGCCTGGCCCAAGCGGCTGGCCGAGCTCGGCCTTGTGGACCCCGCCTGGCGCCGCGCGAAGCTGCTCCGCCTTCTCGCCGAGCGCTGGGCTGAAAGCCCGCCGTCGCATCCCGTCATCGCCGCCGGTTCGACCGGCACCGCCCCCGCCGCCGCCGATGTGCTGGCCGCCGTCGCCCGCGCGCCCCGGGGCTGCGTCGTCATCCCCGGCCTCGACACGCGCATGGCCGACACGGTCTGGACGCAGGTGGACTGGCAGCATCCGCAGCACGCCCTGAAGCGCCTGCTGGCGAACGCCGGGATCGAGCGCACAGCCGTTGCCCCCTGGTTCCCGCCCTCCTTGCCTGCGCAAGCGCTCGCCCGCGCCCGGGCCCGCCAGCGGCTGATCGACGAGACCCTGCGTCCCGCCGAGGCCACCGATGACTGGCGCGCCGAGATCGGCCGCATCCGCGCCGAGGCGGCCGAGGCCCGTGAAGCCGCCGACCCCATCGCCGAGGGTCTGATGGGCCTGTCGGTCCTCACCGTCCACGCCGAGGAACAGGCCGCCGCCGCCATCGCCCTGATGATGCGCGAGACGCTGGAGACGCCGGGCCGGACCTGCGCCCTCGTCACTCCCGATCTGGCGCTGGGGCGCCGGGTGGAGGCGCGTCTGGCGCGCTGGGGGATCGTCCCCGACTCCTCCGCCGGCGCGCCCCTGTCGCGGATGCCCGCCGGGGTCCTGCTCGACCTCTGCGCCCGCTGGATGGCCGAGCCGATGAAGCCGCAGACGATGCTGGCCCTGCTCAAGCATCCGCTGCTCAGCTTTGACACCGACGGGGCCCGAGCGCTTGAACGTTATGGCCTGCGCGGTCCCCGCGCGCGGGACTGGCCCGCCCTGAACCGCCGGGTGCGGACCAGGCTGGAGCCGGGCGACCGCCTGAACGCCGCCCTCGCCCTGTCCGAGCGGATGCAGGGGCTGTTGGCCCCCGCTGCCGCCCTATTCACGCCCGGCGCACCCCTCGACGCCGCCGCCGTCGCCCTGGTCGAACTGGCCGAGGCCCTGTGCGGCCAATCCCTCTGGGCCGGACGGGATGGCGAGGCCGCCGCGTCCCTGATGAGCGGCCTGATCGCGGGCGGGGCGGCGCTCGGCGACCTCGACCGCCGCGCCTTCGCCGAGCTGGTCTCGACCCTGCTGAAGGAAGAGACGGTGCGCACCGGCGGCGCCACCCATCCGCGCCTGCGCATCCTGGGCGCCGTCGAGGCGCGGCTGGTGCGCGCCGACCGCATGATCCTGGCCGGGCTGGAAGAAGGCGTCTGGCCCAATGCCGCGCCCACCGATCCCTTCCTGTCGCGCGGCCAGCGCCAGTCGCTGGGCCTGCCCCCGCCCGAGCGCCGCCTGGGCCAGACCGCCCAGGATTTCGTCCAGGCCGCCTGCGCCGACGAGGCCATCCTGGTTCACTGCGAACGGCGCGGCGGCCAGCCGGCGGTCAAGTCGCGCTGGCTCTGGCGGCTCGACATGCTGACCCGCGGCGCCGATACGGAAAAGGCCCCGGTCTCTGTCGCCGCGCCGGACGGGGTCGCGGACTGGCTGCAGGCCCTCGACGCCCCGGCCGCGCCCGCCCGCCTGTCGCGCCGCCCCGCCCCGACCCCGCCGGTCCATCGCCGCCCGCGCGAACTGCCGGTGACCAGTGTCGAACGCTGGGTGCGCGACCCCTACGCCGTCTACGCCCAGCGCATCCTGGGCCTGAAGAAGCTCGACCGGCCCGACGCCTCGGCCGAGGCCATGGCGCGCGGCAACGCCATCCACAAGGCCGTGGAGCTGGCGGCCCTGACCTGGCCTGACGCCCTGCCCGACGACTGCGCCGACCAGATCGAGGACTTCATCAAGGCGGCCCTGACCGACGAAGGCTTCGATGACCACGTCATGGCCCGCGAGACGCCCCTCGCCCGCAACTGCGCCCGCTGGCTGGCGGAATGGGAGCTTGAGCGGCGCGCGCGCGGCGTGACCCTGGTGGTCGAACAGTCCGGGCGCATGACCTTCGCCGCGCCCGCCGGCGACTTCACCGTGACCGCCAAGGCCGACCGCATCGAAGTCGATGCGCAAGGCGCCGCCGTGATCGACTTCAAGACCGGCCAGACGCCCAGCCCCAAACAGGTGGCCCAGGGCTTCGCGCCGCAACTGACCCTGACCGCCGCCATCCTGGCCGACGGCGGTTTCGCGCCCCATGCCCCGGCGGCGGAGGCGGGCGAGCTGCTCTACGTCAAGCTGACCGGCCGCAAGACGCCCGGCGCGGTGGTCGACGCGGCCAAGGTGACAAAGAACCAGCCCCTCACCGCCGCCCGGCTGGCCGAGCGCCAGCTGGAACTGTTCAAGGACTGGGTCGCCCGTTTCGACGATGAGGCCCAACCCTACGCCTCCTGGCTGGCCCCCCAGTTCATGGGCAATTTCGGCGGCAACTACGATCACCTCGCCCGCGTCTGGGAATGGCATGTGATCGGCGGCGAGGACGAGGCGCCGGAGTGACCGATCCCGTCCTTCAGGCCCGCATCAACCAGATCACGGCCGCCGACCCGGCCCTGTCGGTCTTCGTCACGGCCAACGCCGGCTCGGGCAAGACCACGACCCTGGTCGACCGGGTGGCGCGGCTGCTGCTGAAGCATGTCGCCCCGGGCGAGATCCTGTGCGTCACCTACACCAAGGCCGCCGCCGCCGAGATGCAGGCCCGGCTGTTCGCCAAACTCGGCGGCTGGGCCGTCGCCGACAACGACACTCTTTCCAGATCGCTGGCCCAACTGGACGGCCGCGACCCGGCGGCCCTGAGCGACGCCGAACTGTCCGAGGCGCGCCGCCTGTTCGCCCGCGCGCTCGAGACGCCGGGCGGGCTGAAGATCCAGACCATCCACGCCTTCTGCGAAAAGCTGTTGCGGCGCTTCCCGCTGGAGGCCGGGGTCGATCCCGGCTTCACCGTGCTGGAGAACGAGGCCGCCCGCGCCCTGTCGATCGAGGCGCGCGAGGATCTGGCCCGCGCCGCCCTGGCCGATCCCGACGGCGTCCTCGGCGCCGCCTACGCCCATTTCGCGGTCCAGCTCGACTGGGGCGCCTTCCACGCCCTGCTGGCCGAGTTCGAGACCCACCGCGACAAGCTGGTCGCCTATGTCGAGGCGGTCGAAGCCGGCACAGCGCCCGATCCCCACGCCCTGGCCGCGGCGCCCCCCGGCGCCACGCCCGAGAGCCTTCAGGCCGACTGGCTCGCCCGGCTGATCCCGTCCGACTGGCTGGCCACGGCAGACGCTTTCGACACGGGTTCGGCCAACGACCAGAAGATCGCGGCCCAGATGCGCGCGGCCACGCCGCCGCACACCACCCTCGCGGCCATGACGCCGATCTTCATCGACTCCAAGGGCGTGCCGCGATCAAAGTTCGGCACCAAATCGGCCCCGCCCGCGGCGACCACCTATCTG
Organism: Brevundimonas sp.; assembly: GCA_036405055.1. Classification (GTDB taxonomy): domain Bacteria; phylum Pseudomonadota; class Alphaproteobacteria; order Caulobacterales; family Caulobacteraceae; genus Brevundimonas. The sequence goes on along the minus strand of DASWYI010000036.1, from coordinate 9,076 downwards.
GCCGATCTGTCGCTCGGCTACTGCTCGGTGCTGGACCAGATGCGGGCGGCCCGGGTCGCCGACGACACCGAAAAGGCCCTGACCCTGGCGCGGATTCACGCCGCCCTCTACGCCGCCGCCAAGGCGCGCGCCCGGGCGCTGGACTTCCCCGATCTGGTCACCCGCACCGTCGCGCTGCTGACCGAGGCCGACGGCGCCGCCGCCTGGGTGCTCTACAAGCTCGACGGCGGCATCGAGCATGTCCTCGTCGACGAGGCCCAGGACACGGCCCCGGAGCAGTGGGACATCTTCAAGGCCGTGACCGAGGAGTTCTTCTCGGGCCAGGGCGCGGCCCGGCGCGGCGCGACCGCGCGCAGCCTCTTCGTCGTCGGCGACCAGAAGCAATCCATCTATTCCTTCCAGGGCGCGCGTCCCGAGCGCCTGCTGAAGGAGGCCCAGGCCTATCAGGCGCGCGTCGAGGCCGCCTACGGCGCCGACGCCTTCCGGCAGGTGCCGCTCGAGACCTCCTTCCGCTCCACCGAGGAGGTGCTCGCCTTCGTCGACGCCGCCTTCGAGGGTCCGGAGCGCACCCGCGCCCTCGTCGGAGAAACCGGCGACATCACCACCCACGCCCCGGCGCGCGAGGGCCAGCACGGCGCGGTCGACCTGTGGCCCCTGTTCCATGATCCGGAGACGCCGGACCGCGAGGCCTGGAACGCACCGGTGGACAAGGAGGGCGCCGCCAGCGGCCGCAAGCGTCTGGCCCAGGCCCTCGCCCGTGAAATCCGCCGTCAGGTCCGCGACCGCGTCGCCATCCACGACCCCCGCCCCGCGAAGGACGGCCCGCCGATGCGCCCGGCGCGCTGGGGCGACTTCCTGGTGCTGGTGCGCCGCCGCGACCCGACCTTCGAAGAGATCATCCGCGCGCTGAAGGCCGAGGGCGTGCCGGTTGCCGGCGCGGACCGGCTGAAGCTGTCCAGCCACATCGTCTTCGACGACCTCAAGGCCCTGGCCCGCTTCGCCCTCTATCCCGACGACGACCTCAGCCTGGCCGAGGTGCTGCGGGGGCCGCTGTGCGACGTCACCGACTTCGGCGATCCGTGGAGCCTCTACCCGCTGGCGGGCGAGGCGCCGCGCGAGGGCGTGTCCCTGTGGAGTGAACTGCGCCGCCGGGCCGCCGAGCAGCCGCAATGGGCGCACGCCCTGGCCCTGCTTGAATTCGTCATCGGCGCCCGCGCGCGCGATCCCTTCGCCTTCTTCTCCGCCGTCCTGAACCGGGTGGATGGGCTGGGCCTGTCCGGCCGCGCCCGCATTCTGGCCCGGCTGGGGCGTGAGGCCGAGGAGGCGATCGACGAAAGTCTGGCCCAGGTCCTGGCCGCCGAGGGGCGCGGCGGAACCGATCTGGAGACCTGCCTGTCCCTGCTCGAGGCCGCCGATGTAGAGGTCAAGCGCGAGATGGAGGGCGCCCGCGACGAGGTCCGGGTGATGACCGTCCACGGGGCCAAGGGGCTTGAGGCGCCGATCGTCATCCTGCCCGACACCACCTCGCGGGCGACGCCGCAGGGGGTGCCTCTGATCCCCGTCCCGCTCAACCCAGACGATCCCGATGCGGGTGAAGGCTGGCTGATGTGTCCCGGCGCCAAGGGGGACGACTGCGCCGCGTCGGAAGCGGCCAAGGCGGCGCGGGCCAACCGCGCCGACGCGGAGTCCCTGCGCCTCCTCTATGTCGCCCTGACCCGCGCCCGCGAACGGATCATCGTCATGGGCCGCGCGCTGAAAAAGCCCAAGGAGGGCTTTGACGCAGGCAGCTGGTGGAGCGTGATCGAACACACCTTCGCCCGCCTGGCCGAGGATGACGAAGCCAATGTCCGCGACATCGGCGACGGCGTGCGCCGCTTCGGCGTCGATCCGCACAGTCTGGCCGACGCCGTACCCACGCCGGCCGCGCCCGCCGTGTCCCTGCCCGCCTGGGCGGACACGGCCCCTGCCCCTGACGCCTCAGCCCGCTTCGTCGCCCCGTCGCAGATGGATGAGGTCCTGCGCATCCCCGCCCCGTCGCCGCTGGCCGTCGCCGCCGGGCCGGGCGCGCCGCTGGGCCGGTTCCGGCGCGGCGACCTGATCCACCGGCTGCTGGAGCGCCTGCCCGAGATCGAACCCGCCGGGCGCCCTGACGCCGCCACGCGGATGCTGGCCCGCGAGCGCGATCTGGATGACGCCCAGCGCGCCGAAATGATCGCCGCCGCCTTCGGGGTGCTGGACGACGACCGCTTCGCCCCCGTGTTCGGCCCCGGCTCCCGCGCCGAGGTCGCCGTCGCCGGCCGGGCGCCGGAGCTGCCGCCCGGTGTGGTCATCTCGGGGCGCCTCGACCGGCTGGTGGTCACGCCCGACCGCGTGCTGGTGGTGGACTACAAGACCAACCGCCCGGCCCCGGCCGTGGTCGAGGGCGCCGACCCCGCCTACATCCGTCAGCTGGCCGTCTATGTCGCGGTGCTTAAGGCGCTCTATCCCGACCGCGCGGTCGAGGCCGCCCTTGTCTGGACCGACGGCCCGCAACTGATGCCGGTACCGCAGGCGCTGATGGATCAAGCTCTCGCGAGCCCCCGTTGATCTGAACGGGAATCACCCCACATCTGCCTCAACGGCAAACAGCCGATCACAACAAACGCGCTCAAGCAGCGAGGTCCCGCGGACCGAGCGTTAGCGCCCCAAGGAGCCATGAAATGGCGACGATAAAGGTCTCCGACGACAGCTTCGACACCGATGTGCTGAAGGCCTCGACCCCCGTGCTGGTCGACTTCTGGGCCGAGTGGTGCGGCCCCTGCAAGCAGATCGGCCCGGCGCTGGAGCAGATCTCTGACGAACTGGCCGGCCGGGTGACCATCGCCAAGGTCAACATCGACGACAGCCCCATGGTCCCGTCGAAGCTGGGCGTGAAGGGCATCCCGACCCTGATGCTGTTCAAGGACGGCCAGCTGGCCTCCATGAAGGTCGGCGCCATGCCCAAGGGCAAGATCGTCGAATGGCTGGCCGAACAGGGCGTGAGCGCCGACGCGGCGGCTTAATCAGCGCGGGGCTTCGCTGACCTCAACCCCGTCCGCCTTCAGGAAACTCTGCACGCTGCCGTCGCCCATAAGGTGGGCGGCGCCGACAGCGATGAAGACCGTCCCCTCGCCCTCCAGCAGGGTGCGGATCTGCTCGGCCCACCGGCGGTTGCGGTCGGTCAGCAGGCTGCGGTTCACCTCGGGTCCGCTGTCCTCCATGCCCTCGGTGAAAATGGCGTTCAGGGCCGCGACGTCGCCGGACGCCCAGGCGCCGACCAGGCGGTCCAGCTCCGTCGGCGCGTCGTCGAACGCCTTCAGCGTCGCATGCAGGAAGGCCAGCTGCGCGGGCTCGGAAAACCCGGCCATGATGCGCACCTGCTCGTCGATGGTCTCCAGCCCCTTCACCGGCTGGCCGTTGGCCAGGGCCCGGGCGCGCAGCACCATCTCGACGCCCGAGTTGGGATCGTAGCCCGCCTCGACCAGCGGCGCGACCGACAGGGTCAGGGCCGCCAGCCACGGGCGGAACACATCCATCTGCGCCGCGCTCGACCCGATGGTCGAGGCCGACAGCTGCAGCAGGTTCAGGTCGCCGGTGGAGATCAGGGTCGTCAGGCGCCGGTCCGGCGACACTCCGTGCTCGCGGATCAGGGGCAGCAGCGCCGCCTGATCGCCGGGATTGTCGATCTCGAAATAGACCTGGTCGGCGCTGTCGAACGCCTGCTCCAGCCGGGGCGAACCCCAGGCCGTCGCCGGCCGCAGCACATGCACCGTGCCGAGCAGATAGATGGTCGAATCCGCGTCGCGGACGACCCACAGCACGGGACCGTTCCCCTGCGCCTGCGGGATGGCGGCGACGGCGGGGCGGGCGGCGGCCGCCTCCTGGGCCACGGCCTTCGCCGGCCCGCCCAGCACAACGGCGGCGACCAGCCCCACCCCCAGCGCGGCGCCCAGCAGGGTCCGCCCGAGGTCAGCGGCGGCGTTCTTCACACGGTCGGTCATGGTCGGCTCGTTCAGGATTCGAAGAAGATGGATTCGATCGGCTGGCCGAAGGTCTTCGCGATCTTGAAGGCCAGCGGCAGGGACGGGTCGTAACGCCCGGTCTCCAGCGCATTGACGGTCTGGCGCGAGACGCCCAGCTGTTCCGCCAGATCGGCCTGGCTCCAGTCGCGTTCGGCGCGCAGCACCTTGAGCTTGTTGTTCATCAGGTGTTCCTCAGAGCCGCCGCAGCCACCAGATCGCCCATGCGACCGCATAGCCGGCACACTGGACGATCAGCACGGCGCCGACCCCCATCAGCAGGATCTCATCCGCCCCCTTGCCCGCGAACAGGGTCGCGTTGCGGTCCGTGGTCAGCAGGGTCAACAACCCCGTGCCGGCGATGGCCAGGCCGTAGGTCGAGCCCCACCACCAGGCCCATTTGTGCGCCTCGCGCGCCGCCTCGTCGATGCTGTTCCACCACCAGCGGCAGGCCAGCATGGCCACGGCCATCGCGATGGCCATTGTGCCCGCCTTGACGATCACCTGCACCGCGCCGGTCGTCCCGGCCAGGGCCGACACCCCGCCCGCGACCCCGCCGGCCAGGGCGCACACCGCGCCCACGGCCAGATAGCGCATCAGCGGATTGCGGGTGACGCTTCTGGCGACATGGTCGATCATCGAAAGGCTCCTCGTCGTGATGACAAGGGTCTTTTACATTGGCGTCAGGAGGTGTCAAGCGCCCTTGTCAGCCCGCCTTCAGCTTCGGCGCTTCCGCCAGCAGCTCCGGCCGGCTCAACGCGCGCGGCGTCTGCTCCACCACCGGCAATTCGGGCAGGTCCTTGCCCTCGTGGTCGACGTGCAGATCCTCGAACCGCTTGGCCGACACCATGACCTGGCTTTCCAGCGAGCCGACAAACTGGTTGTAACGCCCGACCGCCGCCTCCAGCGCCTTGCCGACCGAGGCCACGTGACCGCCCATCACCGACAGCCGCTTGTAGAGCTCCTTGCCCAGCTTCGCGATGTCCTCGGCGTTCTTCGCCTGCTCCTCGGCGCGCCAGCCGTAGGCCACCGCCTTGCACAGGGCGAACAGGGTGGTCGGGGTCACGATCACAACCCGCGCCGCCATCGCCTGGGTCATCAGCTCCGGCTCATGATCCAGCGCGGCGGCGAGGAAGGCGTCGCCCGGGACGAACATGGCGACGAAGTCCGGGCTGGGCTTGAACTGGTCCTGATAGCCCTTGGACGACAGCTGCCGCACGTGGCGCTTCATGCTCTCGGCGGTGCGCAGGGACGCCGCGATCGCCTGGGCCTCGGCGTCTCCGTCGGCCGCGTCGCCGAAGGCCAACGACACCTTGGCGTCGATCACGAACATGCCGCCGCCCGGCAGCTTGACGACAAAGTCAGGCCGCTGCTGACGCCCGTCATCGTCGGCCGAGGACGTCTGCTCGGTGAAGTCGAAGCGCCCGGCCATGCCGGCGGCCTCCAGCACATTGCGGCAGGTCTGCTCGCCCCAGCGCCCGCGCCGCCCGGTGTTGCCGCGCAGGGCCTCGGTCAGCTTGCGCGCCTCGTCGCGGGTGGCCGTGGACGCCGACATCAGCAGCGTCAGCTGCTCCTTCAGGCCGCCCGTCTCCTCGGCCCGCGCCTTCTCCAGCGCCGTCACATGCGCCTGAAACTTCTCTAGCGTCTCGGCCACCGGCTTCAGCTGGGCCTCCATCCGCTCACGGGCCACCCGGTCCTGGGCCTGGAAGGTCTCGGTGGCCCGGGTCACCATCTGGTCAGCCACCGCCTGGGCCGACTGCGCCGCCTGCGCCTTCAGGAACTCGGCCATGGAGTCCCGGCTCTCCTCCATCAGCTCCAGCCGCGTCTCGGCCGCGTCCAGCGCGCCCTTCGCCGTCCGCCAGCCCATGAAGGCCCACAGGAAGCCGGCCCCGGCAGTGGCGGCGATGACGGCGAGGATGAGGGTGAGCGCGTTCATGCTCCGTTCCTAGCCGGAGTCGGGGCGGCGCGAAAGCTGCGGCAGGAAAGTCAGGTGGGCCGCCGCGCCCTCAGCGCCTGCACGATCGTCCCGTCGTCCAGCCAGTCCAGCTCGCCCCCCACGGGCACACCCCGCGCCAGAGACGTCACCTCCACCGACGCATCCGCCAGCCGCTCGGCCAGGTAATGCGCCGTGGTCTGGCCGTCGACCGTGGCCGGCAGGGCCAGCACCACCTCGCGCACCTCGGCCTGCCGCGCCCGCCCGACCAGTTCGGCGACCCGCAGATCCTCGGGCCCGACCCCGTCCAGCGCCGACAGCAGCCCGCCCAGCACATGATACCGCCCGCGCCAGGCGCCCGACCGTTCCATGGCCCACAGGGCGCCGGCCTCCTCGACCACGCAGATCAGGCCGTTGTCGCGGGCGCTGTCGGAACAGAGGGTGCAGGGCTCGCGCGTATCCGGCGCGCCGCAGACCGAACAGGCCCGCACCCGATCCGCCGTCTCCTGCATCGACGCCGCCAGCGGCACCAGCAGCTGCTCGCGCCGCTTCAGCAGCGCCAGCGCCGCGCGCCGCGCCGACCGCGGCCCCATGCCCGGCAGCTTCGCCAGCAGGCTGATCAGCCGCTCGATCTCGGGTCCGGCGGAGGCGGCCAATTAAAACAGCTTCGGCATGCCGGGGATGTTCATCCCGGCCATCGGCCCGGCGGCCTCGCGCATCAGCTCGCCGTTGATCGCATCCAGCCGGCGTTTGGCGTCAGCGTGGGCCGCCATGATGAGGTCGGCCAGAACTTCGTGCTCGCCGGGAACCATCAGGCTCTCGTCGATGGTCACGCCGGTGATGTCGCCGGGGCCGCGCAGGGCGACGCGCACCACCCCGCCGCCGGCCGATCCCTCGGCTTCCGTCTCGGCCATCCTGGCCTGGGCGTCCTGCAGCTTCTGCTGCATCGCCTGGGCCTGCTGCATCAGTTGGGTCAGGTCTTTCATGGCCCCTAGATAGGCCGTTCGCGCCGTTCGCGACAGGCCTTCCTCTGCCCGGATTAATTCGCAACTTTTTTTGTTGCCGATGCCTTGAATGCATCCCGCCGCCCGCCATTTAGCAATCACTGCTGTTGCTGATTATGGAGGGTAAGATGGCTTTCGATTCCACCCTGGCCCGCGACGTCCCCGTCTCCGAGGCCGTCGTCGCCCAACTTTTCACCGAGGCCAGGACGCGCAACGCCTGGTCCGACCGCCCGGTGCCCGAGGCCCTGCTGCGCCGCCTCTACGACCTGACCAAATTCGGCCCGACGGCGGTCAACGCCACCCCGGCCCGCTTCGTCTTCCTGACCTCGCCCGAGGCCAAGGCCCGCCTCGCCCCGCACATGTCCGAGGGCAACCGCGCCAAGACGCTTCAGGCGCCGGTCAACCTCATCATCGGCCAGGACATCGACTTCCACGAGCACCTGCCCGTGCTCTTCCCTCATGCGCCGGGGGCGAAGGACTGGTTCGCCGCCGAAGAGGGCCGCCGCGAGGCCGCCTTTCGCAACGCTTCGCTGCAGGGCGGCTATCTGATGATCGCGGCCCGCGCCCTGGGTCTGGACGTCGGCCCCATGTCGGGCTTCGACCCGGCGGGCGTGAAGGCCGAGTTCTTCGCCGGCACGGCGGTGGAGCCGAACTTCATCGTCAACCTCGGCTACGGCACGGACGAGAACCTGTTCCCCCGCTCGCCGCGCCTGGCCTTCGAGGACGCCGCTTCGATCCTGTGACTACTGCGCCGGCGCGCTCGTGGTCGGCACGTTGACGTTGGCCTGGCCGGTCGTGGGGCCGTTCGCCTCGCCGGTCGGCCCCGTCGGCGCGTCGGCGGCGGGCGCGGGCGTGGACGCGGTCTGGTCAAAGGCTGCGGCGTCCACCGTCTGGTCGCCGTCATTGGCGTTGGTCTGCGACAGCGGCCTGGCCGAGAAGCCATAGATCAGGGCATAGGCGATCGCCACCAGCACAAGCCCGCCCAGCAGCACCAGCAGGATGCGCGAGCCCTTTCGCCCGCCGCGCACATACTGCGCCTCGACCGGACGGCCTTCGTGGACGGCGTCGGCGGCGCGGTCGTGGGGATTGTCATGGCTCATGGTCGGCTCCCGCTTAATGGCTTGCCGGGAGAACGCGGCGGCAAGCGCCGCCGTTCCGAATCGCCTTTCTGAAGAAAAATGCATTTTCGACGGAACGCTTCTTCATGGATCGCATTCTCACGATGCGGAGGCGGCGACGCCCCCCCGACTTGAGGCTCGCCACATGCGAGCCTGTCGCCTCCGCGCCTCATTCTCGATGATGCCACTTCAGCGGCGGACCTCTCCCGGGGTCCGCCGTTTTCTTTGCCGCGCGGCCCTTACTTGCCCGCTGATCCGAGAGGCAGAATAGGTGCCTTTCACCTGCCCATCGCCGAAGGGGGATGGAGAGCACAGGCGCCATCTCACCTCTCCACGCACGTAGGCGCGAGGGGTGGAGGAAGCCGCATGCGGCTGACGACGAGACCGCGAAGCGGTCAGGATGAGGCGGCGCAGGTATCTACCTTTCGAATCGCCAATCTCCTCTGACGGAGCCGCCCCCGCCTGACCGTCGTTGTCGCGCCGGTCTGTCCTCCCCATCGGCCTCCGCCGACGGGGAGGTGAATGCTGCATCCAGCGCCTCAACTATGCGCGGTCAGCCTCCCAACCCGCTGATCCGACGCGTCTTTAATTTTTGAGGCAGCGACCAACGCGCCCTGGTCCGGTTCGCCCCTATGCTTTGCCCTGTTCCGTCGCATGGGAGGGGCGCAGGGCCTTGCGTGTCTGTCGCGGCGGAAGCGTGATGAGCGGGATGGGGATGTCCGCGCTTCGTCGTCCGGTTCGCGAGGCTTCGGCCTCAACAGGCGAGCCGCCCCACGGCGAGCGACGGGCGCCTCAAAGCCGGGCCTCAAGCAGCGAGCCTCCGCGAGGCGAGCGTAGGTCCGACGTCAAGGGCGAATGGCAGGGAACCACCGCCGTTCAGGGGATCGGGAACGCAAGCCCCGACCTTCCCGCCGGGGGCGCGCCGGCAAGGCGCTAAACAGCGTCGCTGGTCCCGGGGTCACAACCGGGCCGGAAGCTCCCAGC
>DASWYI010000035.1:0-65434 GCA_036405055.1 Brevundimonas sp. | reverse complement strand
GCCGCTGCCGCGGCGGCCGCCGTCGCCGCAGTGACCCCGCCGCCCGTCCGCCCCGCCGTCGAGCGGACCACGCCGCCGCCGCCGACCGACAAGTCGGTGAGCAAGACCTCGGGCGACGACACCGACCGCCCGCCGGTCCTGCCCGGTCCGGGCGGCGACGAATTCCAGCCGCCGCGCCCGGTCGAACCCCGCGTCGGACCTGACCGTCCGCGCCCCGGCCTGACGATGAAGACAGACGGCGCTGCGCCGGCGCTGGATCGCACGGCGCCGACCCCGGCTGACCCTGTCGTCACCGAGCCCGTGACCTTCGATCCCGCCGCAAAGCTGGACGCCGGCGCCCCCGTCGCGATCGCCCGCGACGCCGGTCTGTCCAGCCTGTCGCGCGCCACCATCGAGACCACGGCCCATCTCGCCGCCCAGATCACCCGCAAGCTGGAGGGCCGCTCGACCCGCTTCGAGATGGCGCTGACGCCGGAAGGCCTCGGCCGCGTCGACGTCAGCCTGGATATCGACGCCGACGGCCAGCTGGCCGCGCGTCTGGCCTTCGACAATCCCGTCGCCGCCATGGATCTGCGCGGCCGGGTCGATGAGCTGCGCCGCCAGCTCGAGGACCAGGGGTTCAAGCTGGCCGATGATGCGCTGCAGTTCACCAATCGCGATCCGCAAGGCCGCGGCGACGGCTTCGACGGCCGCCGTGAACGCGCCTTCGCCCGTTCGAACCGGCTGAACGACGACGCCGACCTCGAACTCAGCGCGCCTGTCGCGGGCCGCTGGATGTCCCTTTCCCTGACGCCCGACCGCGTCGATCTGAAGGTCTGATCTGATGGTCGACGCTGTAACGACAACCAACGCCGCCGCCCGAACCAACGCCGGGTCGGCGCTGCTGGCGCAGAATTTCGAGACCTTCCTCAGCCTGCTGACCGCGCAGCTGAAGAACCAGGACCCCCTGTCGCCCGTCGACTCCAACCAGTTCACCGCCCAGCTGACCCAGATGGCCGGCGTGGAGCAGCAACTGCTGACCAACGACCTGCTGACCAGCCTGCTGGCGACCCAGGGCGGCAGCGGCCTGTCCGGCGCGGCCAACTACATCGGCAAGGACGCCTCGGCGGTGTGGTCGGCCACCCGTCTGACCGAAGGCGAGGCTACCTGGAGCTACGAGCTCGCCACCGACGCCACGGACGTTCAGCTGCAGGTGCTCGACGCCTCCGGCAAGGTCGTCTGGTCGGGCGCAGCCCCGGAAAAGGGCGAAGGCGTCCACGACTTCACCTGGAACGGCCAGACCACGGGCGGCGGCCAGATGGACGACGGCGGCGTCTACACCCTGAAGGTCGTGGCCAAGACCGGCGCGGGCGCCGCGGTGGACAGCCAGGTGCTGATCCGGGGCCGCATCACCGGCGTCGAGCTCTATGACGGCCAGCCCTATCTGACTGTCGGCAACTCCATCCTGCCGCTGTCCAGCGTGATCGCGCTGGAAGAGCACGCGGCGGCCACCACCCCTACCCCTACAACCGGCGACAACGCGGAGAGCGAAAACCTGCTCGCGTCCATCGCCTCGACCTTCAACCCGTTGAAATACCTCTCGTAAGGAGTTCCCGACATGAGCATCAACAGCGCCCTTCTGGCCGGTGTGTCCGGCCTGACCGCGAACTCCGCGGCCCTCGCGGCCATCTCGCAGAACATCGCGAACGTGAACACCATCGGCTACAAGCGTTCGGCCGGTGAGTTCGCCACCGTCGTGAACACCCAGAGCAACGGCGCGGGCTATTCGGCCGGCGGCGTTCTGGCCTCGGCCCGTCACTACACCAGCCAGAACGGCCAACTGCAGCGCACCAGCTCGGCGACCGACCTGGGCATCGCCGGCCAGGGCTTCTTCGTGGTCACCGAGAAGGCCGAAAACGTCGAGGTCACCGACTCTCGTCTGTTCACCCGGGCCGGCGCCTTCCGCGTCGACAACCTCGGCTACCTGAAGAACACGGCGGGCCTGTACCTGCAGGGCTGGCCGGTGGACGCCAACGGCGACATCGCCACCGACCCGTCGGACCTGGGCCGCCTGCGCACCATCAACGTCGGCTCGGTCGGCGGCACGGCCGAGGCGACCACGCGTGTGCAGCTGAACGCCAACCTGAAGTCCAGCCAGACCATCTCGGCCGAAGCAGCCGCAGCCGGCGCCACGCCGGTGGGAGCCGGGGCGTACAATCCCCTCACCAACTCCATGGCCATGTGGGATCCCGAACTGGGCACCGGGGTGAAACCCGACTTCGAGGTCACGGTGCCGGTTTCGGACTCCAAAGGCGGCCAGCGCACCCTGGCGCTGTCGTTCCTGAAGAGCTCCACGCCGAACCAGTGGTACGCCGAAATCCGCGCCGTGCCGGCTGGCGACGTCGTCTCGGGCGCCGGCCTGGCTAACGGCCAGCTGAAGACCGGCCTCGTCGCCTTCACCCAGGACGGCCGCCTGGACGTCACCGCGATGCAGGCCCTGGGCGCCTCGGCCCTGTTCGCCGACCCGGCCAACGCCGTACTGAACTTCGGCGCCTCGGATGACGCCGCTCCTGCCGCCGGCGCGTTCAACTGGGCCGCCGGCCTCGGCATCGACGAGCAGGACGTGTCCTTCGACCTGACGGCGGCTGCCGGCGGCCTGACCCAGTACGACAGCGCCTCGGTGGTGCAGGCGACGCTGACCAACGGCACGGCCTTCGGCAACCTGAGCGAGGTCAAGATCGACGAGAAGGGCTTCGTCACCGCCATCTTCGACAACGGCGTCACCCGTCAGATCGCCCAGGTCGCCATCGCCACCTTCCCCAGCCCCGACAGCCTCAGCGAGGTGTCCGGCAACGCCTATCGGGTCAGCCAAGGCTCCGGCACCTTCAACCTGAAGTCGGCGGGCACCGGCGGCGCGGGCCTGATCGGCGCGTCCCAACTGGAGGCCTCGACGGTGGATCTGTCCGCCGAGTTCACGGGCCTCATCACCACCCAGCGGGCCTACTCCGCCTCGTCCAAGATCATCACCACGGCCGACGAAATGCTGGCCGAGCTGATCAGCATCAAACGCTGATAGGCAAGTAACCAGTCGTTAGTCACAATGAATCGTCGCTTTACTCAGGGTTTCGAGAGTCTTGCGGAAGGTAGGCATATTATTCCTTCCTTCACCACGACGCTTAAACGGCCCTTAGTGGCAGATGGCTACATTCACAACTCAATGGTGGTGGTGAATGAGGCATAAGCCCATGTTGCAAGAGCGACGCCTGAACAATAAAGGCGAACAATACGTGGTTGGACCGACAGGCACGCCGCTGACTCTGCGGGATCTTCCCCCGCCGAACACGGACCGCTGGGTTATCCGTCGCAAGGCCGAAGTGGTCGCCGCCGTGCGCGGTGGGCTGCTGAGCCTCGAGGATGCCCTGACGCAGTACCGCCTGACGGCGGAAGAGTTCATCGCCTGGCAAAAGGCGATCGACAAATGGGGCATGCAGGGCCTGCGTACGACGCGGATCCAGCACTACCGCAACTAGTCGGTCTTCCTCCCGAGACGACGCAGCGGCCGCTCCCGGCGACGGGGGCGGCTGTTGTCGTTTCGGGCCAAGCCTCGAAATCGGCGCAAGCCGCCGCTATATGGCGCCCATGACCCTCGCCGAGGACATTTGCCCGATCCCCGACATCGCCCGCGCCGATATGGACGCGGCGATCGAGGCGGCGCGCGCGGCGGTCGGCCTGCCGGTCGGATCACGGGTCGTGGCGGCCATGTCGGGCGGGGTGGACTCCACCGTCGTCGCGGCCCTGCTGCACAAGGCGGGCTATGATGTCGTCGGGGTGACGCTGCAGCTCTATGACCACGGCGCGGCCCTTAAGAAGAAGGGCGCCTGCTGCGCCGGTCAGGATATCCACGACGCCCGGCTGGCGGCCGAGATGCTGGGCATTCCCCATTATGTGCTCGACTATGAAAGCCGCTTCCGCGACGCGGTGATCGACCAGTTCGCCGACAGCTATCTGCGTGGTCAGACGCCGGTGCCCTGCATCCGCTGCAATCAGACGGTGAAGTTTCGCGACCTGCTGGACGTCGCCCGCGATCTGGGCGCCGAGGCCATGGCGACGGGGCATTATGTGCGCCGGTCGGTCGTCAACGGCCGGCCGCAGATGCGCAAGGCCATCGACCACTCGCGCGACCAGTCCTATTTCCTGTTCGCCACCACGGCGGAGCAACTGGATTACCTGCGCTTCCCCCTGGCCGATCTGGAGAAGCCCCAGGTGCGGGGCGTGGCGGCCGAACTGGGCCTGCGCATCGCCGCCAAGCCGGACAGCCAGGACATCTGCTTCGTCCCTTCCGGCGACTACCGCACCCTGATCGACCGTCTGCGGCCGCAGGGGCGCGAGGCGGGCGAGATCGTGCATATGGACGGCCGGGTGCTGGGGCAGCACGGCGGCATCACGGACTACACCATCGGCCAGCGCCGGGGCCTGAACGTCGCCGTGGGCGAGCCGCTGTTCGTGACGAAGCTGGATCCCGACAACCGCCGCGTCATCGTCGGCCCGCGCGAGGCCCTGCTGACCGCGTCCCTGACGCTGGACGAGACCAACTGGCTCGGCGACGAGGCTAGCATCACGGCGGCGGCCGAGGCCGGAGCGCCGGTGCTGGCGCGCGTCCGCTCGACCCGCCCGCCCTCGCCCGCACGTCTGGCGATAGTCGAGGACACGGTCGCCGTGCTGTTCGAAACCGGTGAGGAAGGCGTGGCGCCGGGCCAGGCCTGCGCCCTCTATGATCCTGCCGATCCCGAGCGCCTGCTGGGCGGCGGCTTCATCCAGACCACGACCGCCGTTGTCTGATCTGCTGGCGATCCGGCCGGGTCTGCCGGAAGACATGCTGTTCCTGCGCGCCGACTATCCGCGCGAGCGCTGGGACGAGCCGTCGCTGAACGACATCGCAAAGCACTGGCTGCAGATGCACGCGGGCTTCCGCCGGCATCAGGCGCTTATGGAAGAACTGGTGGCCCAGTGGCGCGCGGACCGGCTGGACGCGCCGAACCTGCATCGCCGTCTGATCCCGGCGGTGCAGCAGTTCCTCCAGCATCTGGACGCCCACCACAATATCGAGAGCGGCCACTACTTCCCCGCCATGCGCCGGGTCGAGCCGCGCATCGCCCACGGCATCGACCTGCTCGACCGCGACCACGACGCCATCCATGCGCGGCTGGAGGCCCTGTTCCGCGACGCCTCGGCCTTCCATCAGGCGGTGATCGGCGGCGGCGAGGCGACGGACGCCGCGGACCGGCTGAGCGACACCATCACGGCCGGCGCGCCCGATCTGCTGCGCCATCTGGAGGACGAGGAAGACATCGTCATCCCCCTGATCGCCCTGCGCGGCGATCCCTTGGCCTGACCCCTTTCCGTTCAATAAGGCGCGTGGGACTGTCCGGCCGCTTTCGAGGATTCCATTAATGCGTCGCCCCGCCCTGCTTTCCGCCGCCGCATTGGCGCTTTCCGCCGTCGCCTGCCCCGCTCCGGCACAGACGCCCGAGACTGCCGGTCAGGCCGCCGGCGGGGTCATGTTCGACTTCTGCCTGCCCCTGTTTGGACCGGGACCGATGCACGCTGACCGGCTCAGCGCCACGGCCAGCATGGCCAATCTGACCGCCGCGCCCGCCGGCGCCAGGCCCATCGGTTTCGACCACGCGCAACTCAGCCTGCTGGCCCCCTCACCGCCCGACGCCATGGTGCTGGTGTTCTGGGGGCCGATCCAGGCGTGTGCCAGATCGTGATCCTGGGGTCCGCTGGGGCCGGCGACGACCTGATCGCGGCCATGTCCCAGATAGGCTGGGCGCCGCAGCAACAGGGCGTTCCGACCAGCGAGGACACCGCCGCCGATGTCTTCACCGGCCGGCCGCGCGGTTATGATAGCGAGTTGCTGGTCGTCGCCAACAAATGGGTCTCGGCAGCCGAACCCGAGGGCTCAGTGCGGATGATCCTGAACATCATGCGGTCGCAGTAGGAGTCAGATCGCAGGCGTCATCGGTCCCCGGACCACCGCGCCGCCCAGCCAGCTCTGCTCGGCGGCGACCAGCCCCAGCTCCGGCAGCCGGTCGCGTTGCGCATGGATCGGCGTGCGCATCAGGGTCCGCGCCGCCTTGTTCAGCGCCCCCAGCGGCGTCTCGTCCTTCATCCGCTGCAGCCACGCCGCCAGCCGGGGCCAGCGGCCGGGATCGACCTCCAGCCCCACCGCCGCCACGTTCACGAACGCCGGAGCCAGGGCGAAGTCCGCCGCTCCGACGGCCCCGAACAGGAAACCGTCCGCGGGCGTCAGGCCTTCGAGATAATCGAATATCGCCGGCGCATCGACGTCGCGGGCCTGTTCGACCACCGCCATGTCCGGCTCGCCTTCGAAGAAGCGCGGCTTCAGCGCCAGCTGGAAGAACAGCCGCCAGCCCAGCACGTCGAACAGGCGGGTGTCCGCGAACTCCTCGATCCAGCGGGCGCGGGCGCGCTGCACGGGATCGGACGGCCACAGGCTCGGCCCCGGTCGCGTTTCCTCGATGTACTGAACGATGACGCTGGAATCGCACAGGGTCACATCGCCCTCGATCCAGACCGGGATGCGGCGCAAGGGACTGATCCGCGCGAAGGCCTCGTCGCCCATGAAGGGCGTGATCGGATCGACCGCGACCTCGACCCCCTTCAAGGCGCAGCAGGCCAGAACCTTGCGTACATAGGGCGAGACCGGACTGCCGATCAGGGTGACGGCCGCCATGTCAGGCTGCTTCGTCTTTCGGCATGACGTCGCCGACCGTGGGGCGGTTGTCCGAGCGGACCAGCTGGATCTCGCGCGGCTTCACGATCTCCTCGCAGTGGGCGCAGGCGATGCGGGGCGTCAGCGAATGGCCGCAGGTCTTGTGGATCATGTCCACGCCCGAAACGCTCTCGCCATAGACGTGCTTGTTGCCCCAGGCGTGAAGCGTCACCAGCACGGCGTAGAGGTCCTTGCCCTTGGCCGTCAGCACATACTCCTTGCGCGGCGGGCGTTCGGAATAGAGGCGCGGCTCCAGCACCCCATGCTGCACCAGCGACTTCAGCCGCGCGGCCAGAACGTTGCGGGCCAGGCCCAGCCGTTCCTGCCACTGCTCGAACCGGCTGACGCCGGTGAAGGCGTCGCGGATGACCAGAAGGGTCCACGGATCGCCGATGACCTCCAGCGTCGCGGCGATCGTACAGCTCTGTCGTGAGTAGTCTGCGGTGCGTCCCATAGGTGCGAAAGTGACGTTGGGGCAGCCGTTTGGCAAGTGGGTTTCCTATCTAAACTGACATTGCATTTGCGAAGAGACCATGTCAGTCTCGTTTGGCAACGGACATGTCGGGCTCGGACCCGTGACCGGCGTTTCCTGCATCCCTCGACTTGCGGGCGGGGCCTTTACGGCTTCCGCCCGCATCTTTCAGCGGCTAACCCGACCCGATGACCAAACAGGCCCTGCCCGACGCCCTGATGCTGACGCCGACCGACGACGGCGGCTTCTCCGCCGTGCTGACCGGCGGCTTCTCCAACGGCCCGTCGGGCATGGGGCCGGAGAACGGCAAGCCGTTCGGCGGCCTGCTGGCGGCCCACGCCACCACTGCCATGCGCGACGGCCTCGGCATCAAGCCGCCGCTGAGGAGCCTCAGCGTCCAGTATCTGGCCGCCGCCGGATACGACGCCCCGGTGATCTATCGCCCCCGGCTGCTGCGCGGCGGCCGCAGCGTCGCCTTCGCCTCGGTCGAGGCGGGCGACGGCAAGCGCATGACTCTGCACGCCACGGCCACCTATGGTCAGGACAACGCCGCCTATGCAGTGATGAAGCCCTTGGCCGCCTCGCCGCCGGCGCTGGACAGCCTCGATCCGGAGCGCCGGGTCCACGGCGACTTCGCCCCGCATTTCACCCAGCACGTCGAATACCGCATGGAGACCGGCCCCAGCATCGGCGGCGGCAACATCGGCAAGCCGGCGGTCGAGCGCCTGTGGATGCGCACCCGCGACGGGCGTCCGATGGACGAGGCGCGACTGTGCTTCCTGCTGGACGCCCTCTATCCGCCCGCCTTCACCGTCCTGCCCCAGCCGCTGGGCGGGGCCAGCGTCGATCTGCGCTACGACATCCTGACCGATCCGACGCCCGAGCTGGCGCCCGACGGCTGGGCCTTCTTCGAGTTCCGCATGCTGGATCTGAACCACGGCTGGACCGTCGATGACGTCACGGTGTGGGGCGTCGACGGCACGCCCATCGCCCTCGCCCGCCAGCGCCGCAAACTGTTCTGACCGCCAGGCGGGCCTCCGCCCTTGCCACCGGGCCGCCCCCTCCCCTAATGCGGCGCAACATTCGAAGGACCTCTGCCATGACCGATCCCGTCGTCATCGTCTCGTTCGCCCGCACGCCCATGGGCGGCTTCCAGGGCGCGCTCTCGGGCGTGAAGGCCACCGAGCTGGGCGCCACGGCGGTGAAGGCCGCGGTCGAGCGCGCGGGCGTCGCGCCGGAGAAGGTCGAGCAGATCTACATGGGCTGCGTGCTGCCCGCCGGCCTCGGTCAGGCCCCGGCGCGTCAGGCCGCCATCGGCGCCGGTCTCGGCCAGCATGTCGAGGCCACGACCGTGAACAAGATGTGCGGTTCGGGCCTGCAGACGGTGATGATGGCCTCTGACGCCCTCGCCGCCGGTTCGGCCGACGTTATCGTGGCAGGCGGCATGGAGAGCATGACCGGCGCGCCCTATCTGATGAACAAGCACCGCGGCGGCGCCCGCATCGGCCACGATGTCATCGTCGACAGCATGTACATGGACGGGCTGGAGGACGCCTACACCCCCGGCAAGCTGATGGGCGCCTTCGCCGAGGACTCGGCCCGCAACTACCAGTTCACCCGTGAGGCGCAGGATGAATACGCGCTCGAAAGCCTCAGCCGCGCGCGCCAGGCCATTTCGTCCGGCGCCTTCAAGGCCGAGATCGTCCCGGTCGAGGTCACGACCCGCAAGGGCGTCGAAACGGTCACGGAAGACGAACAGCCCGGCAAGGCCATGCCGGAGAAGATCCCGACGCTGAAGCCCGCCTTCGCCAAGGACGGCACCATCACCGCCGCCAACGCCTCGTCGATTTCGGACGGCGCCGCCGCCCTGGTCATGACGCGTGAGAGCGTGGCGAAAGCCCTGGGCCTGCCCGTCGTCGCCCGTGTGGTCAGCCACGCCGCCCACGCCCATGAGCCGGGCCTGTTCACCACCGCCCCCGTCCCCGCCATCCAGAAGGCGCTGAAGAAGGCGGGCTGGTCGGTCGATGATGTGGATCTGTGGGAGATCAACGAGGCCTTCGCCGTCGTCGCCATGATCGCCATGCACGACCTGGGCATCGACCGGGCGAAGCTGAATGTCAACGGCGGCGCCACGGCGCTGGGCCACCCCATCGGCGCTTCGGGCGCGCGGGTTCTGACCACCCTCTTGGCGGCGCTTCAGGCGCGCGGCGGCAAGAAGGGCGTGGCCAGCCTGTGCATCGGCGGCGGCGAAGCCGTGGCGGTCGCGGTCGAGCTGGCCTAGGCTGCCTCCGCCCGGTTCGCCGGGAGCGGAGATTTTCCATGACCCTGAACCGCAGGGGCGTGCTGGGCGCGACCGTCGTCGCCGGCCTGGCCGCCACGACCCGTCCGGCGCCCGCCATGACACCGGTGTCGCAGCAGCTTGCGCCGCCCGATCCGACCGAGGTCATCCGCCTGTGGCCCCAAGGCGCGCCCGGCGGCGAGGGCGTGACGGTGGTCCCTGTCGTGCCCGAACGCTCGACCGATCCGGCGTTCCACGACCGCTATGCACAATACACCACCGATCCGATCCTAACGGTGATGCGGCCCGAAAGACCCGACGGTCGCTCCATGCTGCTCATCCCTGGCGGCGGCTATCGCTGGGCCGTGGTGGACAAGGAAGGTCTGGATGTCGCCCGGGTGTTCGCGGCCCAAGGGATCACCTGTTTCGTCCTGCGCTACCGCCTGCCAGCCGACGGCTGGGCTGCGGGGCCTGACGCGCCGTTGCAGGATGCCCAGCGGGCGCTGCGTCTGATCCGGTCGCGGGCGGCGGCGGAGGAGCTGGACCCGGCGCGGATCGCGGTTCTGGGCGCATCCGCCGGCGGCCATCTCGCCGGCCTGCTGACCGTGGTTCCCACCGCTGGCTATGAGGCTGTCGATGAGGCCGACGCGGTCTCACACCGCCCGGACCTGACCATCCTGATGTATCCGGTGGCGACCATGGCCGATCCGTTCGCCCACGCGGGATCACGCCTGCATCTGCTCGGCGCCAATCCGCCGGGCGATGTCATCGCCGCCTGGTCGCTGGAGACCATGGACTGGAAAGGCGCCCCGCCGACCTTCCTGCTGCACGCCATCGACGACACGTCCGTACCGGTCGAGAACAGCCTGCAATTGCTGTCCACCCTGCGCGCCGCCCACGTCACCGCCGAAGCGCATCTGTTCCAGGAAGGCGGCCACGGCTTCGGCGTCCGTCTGATCGAGGGCCGGCCCGCAGCCGTGTGGCCTCAGCTGGCCCTCGCCTGGGCCGAACGTCAGGGCTGGACCGCCGTCAGACCAGCATAGGCCCGAGGATCAGGGCGCACATCAGCCCCGTCACGCCGACCAGCAGGCAGATCAGCACGATTTCGACGGGGTCTTGATGGCTGTGCGGCTGCATTCCCGAACCCTGACAGGGAGTCGATGACTACTACCTTAAGTTATATTACTTCGCCAGCTAACTTAAGGTTCTCCCGCGACGTAGCGCCGGTGCAGCAGCGGCTTGCCCAGCCAGTAGCAGAGCTCCGCCGGGCGCTGGATGTCCCAGACAGCCAGATCCGCGGCCAGCCCGGATGCGATGACGCCCGTCTCGCCCATCAGCCCCAGAGCCTTGGCGGCATGGCGCGTCGCCCCGACCAGCGCCTCTTCCGGCGTCAGGCGGAACTGCACGCAGGCCAGGTTCAGGGCCGCCGTCATCGACGCCACCGGCGAGGTGCCGGGGTTGCAGTCGGTCGCCACCGCCATAGCCACCCCATGCCTGCGGAACAGGGCGATCGGCGGCGGCGTGGTCTCGCGCAGCATCAGATAGGCCCCGGGCAGCAGCACCGCGACAACCCCCGCTTCGGCCATCGCCCGCACGCCCGGCTCGGTCGTGTGCTCCACATGATCCGCCGACAGGGCGCCGTATCGCGCCGCCAGAGCCGCCCCGCCGCCGTCCGACAACTGATCGGCGTGCAGCTTGACCGGCAGGCCCAGCGCCTTGGCCCGCTCGAACAGCCGCGCCACCTCGTCGGTTGAGAAGGCGATGGGCTCGCAATAGGCGTCGACCGCGTCCACCAGCCCCTCGGCATGGGCGGCGGGCAGGATGTCGTCCACCGCCAGATCGACATAGGCGCCGCGCTCGGCCTTATGCTCCGGCGGCACGGCGTGCAGGCCCAGATAGCTGGTGCGCACCCGCACCCCGGCCTCGCGCCCGATGCGCCGGGCGACCCGCAGCATCTTCAGCTCGCTGTCACGGTCGAGGCCGTATCCCGACTTGATCTCGACAGTCGTGACGCCCGTGGCCTTCAGCCCCGCCAGCCGCGACAGGGCCGAGGCGTAGAGGTCGTCGTCGGACGCCGCCCGGGTGGCCGTCACGGACGAGACGATGCCGCCCCCGGCTCGCGCGATTTCCTCATAGGTCGCGCCGTTCAGCCGCTGCTCGAACTCGCCCGAGCGGTCGCCGCCGAAGACGAGATGGGTGTGACAGTCGATCAGCCCCGGCGTGACCCAGCGGCCGTCCAGCCGGTCGGTCTGCGCCGCTTCATGCGCCGGCAGGTCCGCCCTCGGCCCGCACCAGACGATGCGTCCGTCCCGGATCAGGATCGCCCCGTCCTCGACCGCCCCGAACGGCGTCCCGCCTTCGGCCATCGTCGCCAGACGGCAGTCGGTGATCAGCCTGTCGAACCGCTCAGCCACGCGCGGCGAACCCGGCCATCAGTTCACAGAACCAGCGCCCGGCGGTCAGGGAGCCGAGATTCCCGATCTCCAGCGACGGATCGTATTCGGTCAGATCGACGGCCTTCACCTTCGGGTGCGCCCCGACCACGCGGGCGGCGTCGAAGAAATCCTGCACCGACACCCCGCCCGGCCGCGCGCCAGGGGACGCCGGCCACTGGCTGCGGTCGATAACGTCGATGTCGAAGTCCACGAAGATGACCTCGGCCAGTCCGGCCAGCCGCTCCAGCTCCTCGGCCACCAGGGTCGCCAGCCCGCGGTCGTGGCACTCGCGCGCCATGCGCACGCTGATGCCGGCCGCCTTCGCCTTGTCATGGGCGCGGCGGGTGTTGGCGAAGGGGGCGAGGCCGATCTGGCTGATGCGACGCCCGCCCAGCCCGTCCTCCAGCAACGCCTGGATCGGATTGCCGTTGGTCAGGCCGTGATCGGTGTCGCGCAGGTCGAAATGCGCATCGAGCGTCAGCACCGCCGTCCTCTCGATCCCCAACGCGTGCACCCCCGGCCGCGTCACCGCATTGTTGCCCCCGATCAGCGCCGTCAGGGCGCGGCCCGCCTGCGCCTTCATTGCATCCCGCACCGGCTCGAAGGCCGCGGCGGGCGACAGGGCCTTCAGCGGCACATCGCCCGCGTCGTGGATTTTCAGCCCCGACAGGTCCAGCCCGGTCTCGACGTCATAGACCGAAAAGCGCGGCAGCACGGCCCGGAACGCCGCCGGCGCAAGGTCGCACCGCCCCGGCGTCAGCGACCGCTCATTCAGCGGCGCCCCCACGATGGCGACGGGCGCGTCGGGGTGGTTTCCGACGAGGTCGCCGATGGACTTCCAGCCGAGGGCATCTGAATCGGTCATATCCCTCCATAGACCCTTCTCCCCTTGGGGGAGAAGGTGGGCGGCGATAGCCGCTCGGATGAGGGGTAAGGTTCAGCAGGCAAGCTTTCAGACGATTTGCGGACTTACACAGCCCCCTCATCCGTCTCGCTTCGCGAGCCACCTTCTCCCCCGAGGGGAGAAGGGGTTAGAAGGCCGCATGACGACTCAACAGACCCCGAACACCCGCATCGTCCGCAGCCCGCGCGGCCCCGAGATGACCGCGAAAACCTGGGCCGCCGAGGCCGCCCTGCGCATGATGATGAACAACCTCGATCCCGAGGTGGCCGAGCGCCCCGAGGACCTCGTGGTCTATGGCGGCATCGGCAAGGCGGCCCGCGACTGGCAGGCGTTCGACCGCATCGTCGACGAGCTGCGCGCGCTGGAGCCGGACCAGACCCTGCTGGTGCAGTCGGGCAAGCCGGTGGGCGTGTTCCGCACCCATGCCGATGCGCCCCGCGTCCTGATCGCCAACTCCAACCTCGTGCCCAAATGGGCGACCTGGGAGCATTTCAACGAGCTCGATCGCAAGGGCCTGATGATGTACGGCCAGATGACGGCCGGGTCGTGGATCTACATCGGCACCCAAGGGATCGTTCAGGGCACCTACGAGACCTTCATGGAAGCTGGACGCCAGCACTATGGCGGCGACTGGTCGGGCAAGTGGATCCTGACCGCCGGCCTCGGCGGCATGGGCGGCGCCCAGACTCTGGCGGCGACGATGGCGGGCGCGTCCTGCCTCGCCGTCGAATGCCAGCGAAGCCGGATCGAGATGCGCCTGCGCACCCGCTATCTCGACGTCATGGCCGAAACGCTGGATGAGGCCCTGGCCCTGATCGAGAAGTCGAAAATCGACAAGAAGCCTATATCCGTCGGCCTGTTGGGTAATGCAGCTGATGTGCTGCCTGAACTGGTGCGGCGCGGCGTCCGCCCCGACTTCGTCACCGACCAGACCAGCGCCCACGACCTGGTCAACGGCTATCTGCCCAAGGGCTGGACCGTCGCGGAATGGGAGGACAAGCGCCAGTCCGATCCGCAATCCGTGGCCGCCGCCGCCAGGAAATCAATCGTTGACCACGTTGAGGCGATGCTGGCGTTCCAGGCCATGGGCATCCCCACGACGGACTATGGCAACAACATCCGTCAGGTCGCCTTCGACGAGGGCGTGGCCGACGCCTTCGCCTTCCCCGGCTTCGTCCCCGCCTATATCCGCCCGCTGTTCTGCCGCGGCGTCGGACCGTTCCGTTGGGCCGCCCTGACCGGTGATCCGGAGGATATCCGCAAGACCGACGCGGCGATGAAAAAGCTGTTCCCCGACAACGCCGGGCTGCACCGCTGGCTCGACATGGCGGGCGAGCGCATCGCCTTCCAGGGCCTGCCCGCGCGCATCTGCTGGATCGGCCTCGGCGACCGGCATCGGGCCGGGCTGATGTTCAACGAGATGGTCGCCTCGGGCGAGCTCAGCGGCCCCATCGTCATCGGCCGCGACCACCTCGACAGCGGCTCCGTGGCCAGCCCCAACCGCGAGACGGAGTCGATGATGGACGGTTCGGACGCCGTATCCGACTGGCCGTTGCTGAATGCGCTGCTGAACACGGCGTCCGGCGCCAGCTGGGTGTCTCTGCACCACGGCGGCGGGGTCGGCATGGGCTATTCCCAGCACTCGGGCGTCGTCATCGTCGCTGACGGCACGCCGGAGGCGGCGAAGCGGCTGGAGCGCGTCCTCTGGAACGATCCGGCCACCGGCGTCATGCGCCACGCCGACGCCGGCTATGACATCGCGAAAGACGCCGCCCGGGCCAACGGCCTGAACCTGCCGTCGATGGAGGGCTGAGCCATGACCCATATCCTGATCGGCCAGGCCCCGCTCACCCTCGCCCAGCTGCGCGCCGTACTGGACGGCCCCGTCACCGTCTCCCTGACCGACGCCGCCTGGGCGGATGTCGACAAGGGCGCGGCCACCGTCGCCGCCATCATCGCCGAGGGCCGCACGGTATACGGCATCAACACCGGCTTCGGTCTTCTGGCCAACACCTCGATCGCGACCGGGGATCTAGAGACGCTGCAGAAGAATCTGGTGCTCAGCCACGCCTGCGGCGTCGGCGAACCGCTGTCTGAGGGCGTCACCCGCCTGCTGATGGTGCTCAAGATCGCCAGCCTGTCGCGCGGCGCCTCGGGCATCCGGCGCGAGACCCTGAACACCCTGATCGCCATGCTGGCGGCCGACGTCCTGCCGGTCATCCCGGGCAAGGGCTCGGTCGGCGCCTCGGGCGATCTGGCGCCGCTGGCGCACATGTCGTCGGTCATCATCGGCGTCGGCGAGGCCCGCCACGGCGGCGAGACGCTGGACGCCGTCGCGGCCCTGGCCCGCGCTGGCCTGAAGCCCATCGTGCTGGGGCCGAAGGAAGGCCTCGCCCTGCTGAACGGGACCCAGTGCTCGACGGCGCTGGCGCTGGCCGGCCTGTTCGCGGCCGAGAACGCCTTCGCCGCCGGCATCGCCGCCGGCGCCCTGTCGGTCGATGCGCTGAAGGGCTCCGACGCCCCGTTCGACGCGCGCATCCACGCCCTGCGCGGCCAACCCGGCCAGATCGCCGTCGCCGCTCGCCTGCGCGCCCTGATGGCCGGCTCGGCCGTGCGCGAAAGCCACCGTCAGGACTGCACCAAGGTTCAGGACCCCTACTCCCTGCGCTGCCAGCCCCAGGTCATGGGCGCGGTGCTGGACGTGCTGAGCGCCGCAGCCAGCACGCTGGCGCGCGAGGCCAACGCCGTGACCGACAATCCGCTGGTCTTCATCGACGACGGTGACGTCATCTCCGGCGGCAATTTCCATGCAGAGCCTGTGGCCTTTGCCGCCGACCAGATCGCGATGGCGCTGTGCGAGATCGG
The DNA here is from genome assembly GCA_036405055.1 of Brevundimonas sp. Taxonomy (GTDB): domain Bacteria; phylum Pseudomonadota; class Alphaproteobacteria; order Caulobacterales; family Caulobacteraceae; genus Brevundimonas. The sequence goes on along the minus strand of DASWYI010000035.1, from coordinate 49,705 downwards.
CAATATCTCCGAGCGCCGCACCTCGATCCTCGTCGATCCGAAGATGAGCGAGCTGCCGGCCTTCCTGGTGAAGGAAAGCGGCCTGAACTCGGGCTTCATGATCGCCCAGGTCACGGCGGCGGCTCTGGTGGCCGAGAACCGGATGGTGGCCCACCCGTGCAGCATCGACACCGTTCCCACGTCCGCCAACCAGGAAGACCACGTCTCCATGGCCACCCACGGCGCGCGCCGTCTGCTGGACATGGCCGAGAACACCGCGACGGTGGTCGGCATCGAACTGCTGGCGGCGGCCCAGGGGATGGAGTTCCACCGCCCCCTGACCAGCTCACCCGATCTGGAGAAGGTATTCGCGGAAGTCCGGAAAGCGGCCGCCGCCTATGGCAGCGACCACTATTTCGCGCCCGACATCGCCCGCGCCACCGACGGGGTGCGCGCGGGCGCTTATCGTGTCTTCGCCGGAGACCTGCTGCCCTCGGCCTAGTAGGCGGTGACCGGGGTGAAGTTGAAGGCCCGGTCGCAGTTGGCCAGCACCGTCAGATATTCCGCCAGCGGGCGGTGCCCGTTGGAGGAACCATTCGGAGCCATGCCCCGGATGCCGAACAGGGCCATCATCTCGAAATTGCCGGCGTAGGATTCCGATCGGGCGGCATCGTCGCCCTGGAGGCGGCCCTGAAGCCGCTGCACCCGCGCGCCATAGTTGATTTGCGCCACATTGCCGTACTCGGTCGGAGCCACGCCCTTGCCCTGCATGCTGGTCATGGAGGAATAGGCGGCGTGGCAGGTCATGGCGTCAGTCGCCCAACTGCTTTCCACCCTCGGCAGCGAGCGGGTGGAGGGCGGCGGCGGCGCGGCGGTCGCCCCTCGCCCGACAGCCGTGACGCGAAGCTGATAACCGCCTGTCACGCCGCTCTCGATGCTGTTGACCGCAAGGCCCCAGAGACTGCCGTCGCCGTCCAGCACGACCCGCGAATTCAGATCCCCGCCGCTGTCATCGTCCTGAGCCAGCATCTCGGTCGGGTTCTGGCATCCGCCGCGCATCACGGACAAATAGCTGTCGAACAAGGCGGCGGTCTGGTCGATCTGCAATCGCTGGCCCGACTGGGTCTGCAGCTCATAGCAATCGACATAGCTGCCGTCGTCCAGCCGGATATCTGATGCGGTGAGTTCGCCGTTGATGCTCTGGCCGACCCGGATGGACTGGGCAAAGGCCGGCGTCGCGATCGCCGCCAGAATGGTGACGAGCAGGACTTCACGCATGATCGGCTCTCCTTGATGGGGTCCTATTATCGCGGCCTTGCGGTCTGGAGACCCCCTCCAGAACCTGACACGCCCCAAGGTCATGCGAACCGCCCGCGCACCGAACGATGCGCGGGCGACCGGCGTCGTCCTATCGCGGCGCGACGGCCAGGCAGGCGTTGCGCAGCTCGACCGGGGGAACGTCCGTCATCAGGCTGTCGTCCTGGAAGTAGGCCGCGCCATAGGTGGCGGCGTCGTTGGTAACGTCTTCCTCGGTCTTGCCGATGGCGCGCCCCGAAGCCACCGCCGCGTTGTGGAGGATGCTCGATTGTTCGACCCAGGCCATCAGGGCGTCGTCGCTCATGCCCTCTGAGGATATGACGAGGGCGACGGTGTCGACGCCGCTGCAGATGACATCCCAGGTGTAGCGTTCCTGGGGATCGGTCGGGCGTTGCATGCCCGCGAACTGGCCGGCGCCGCCGCTGTTGTTATTGTTGGCCGGAGGCGTCGAGCCGCCACCTGCGGGCGGTTTGCCGACAGGGCGCGAGGGCGTATTGCCCGCAGGCCCGCTGACGGTCAGCGAATAGGCGCCGGTCGAGCCCTCGGCGATGGCGTTGGCGCGGATGAACCAGACCTGGCCGTCGCCCGGCAGGGTCAGGCGCGAGTGCAGGCCGCCGCCGCTGTCATCGTCAAAGGCCGTGTGATTGCCGCCCTGGCAGTTCCGGCCGCGGCCGATGGCCAGGAAGGCGTCGAAGGCGTCGGAGCGATAGTCGACGACATAGCTCTGACCGGCCGTGGTCTGCAGCACGTAGCAGTCCATCGGGGTGTTGTCCCCGTCCCAGCGGGCATCGCGGCTGGTCAGTTCACCATTGATGGTCTGGCCGGCCCGGATGGTGGTCTGGGCCGAGGCGGCGCCGGCCACGGCCAGGGTCGCCAGCGCTGTCGCGGCTGCCGCCGCCAGGATCGAACGTCGCATCTTCAAGTCCCCAAGGGCGCCGCCCAGTCCCCCGGTCCGGCAAGCGCCGGGCGGGTCGGGGACGCCAGCTCCGAGGAAACCCTAGCAGATTCCGCGCCAATTGCGCCTGACGGCGTCTGACTTACGGTTTGCGGGCGATGGTGACCGCATAGGCGCCCGTCTCGCCCTGTCCGAACGAGCCGGCGCGCAGGATGTAGGCGCCGTCGTCCGGAACCTCCCACTCCAGCCTGGCGTGGGTGTCGGACAGGCTGTCGTCGTCGCTGGCGAGCGCCTCGAACGTTCCGCCGTCGTTGTCGCGGCCCACCGAGACGAAGGCGTCCGCCTCGTTGGACACCATGGTCACAATCAGGGTGTCGCCCTTCTTGGCCTCGAAACGGTAGGCGTCATAGAAGCTGCCGTCCTCGGCGCTGGCGTCGGTCTCGGCCAGGGTTCCCCGGGCGGTCGCGCCGACCAGAATGCTGCCCGGCGTCGGCTCGGGGCCCCGGTCGATCAGCTCCAGCGAATACAGACCGTCGCTGTCCTCGCCCAGGGGCGAGGCGCGCAGGACATAGTCCCCGGTCGCCGGAAGGGTGAAGTTCAGCCGCGAATCCGTGCCCTCGCCGAGGCCGTCGTCATCGCTGGCCAGTTCCGCGAACTCGCCGTCCGCCGAGCTGATGCGCAGGTAGGTGTCGAAGTCGCCCGACCGCATGACGGCCTGGACCCGCTGACCCTCGACGCCGGAGAAGACATAGGGGTCGAAGCCCCGGTCATCATCATCCTTGGGGTCGTCCGCGGCGATCTCGCCCTGGACCGTCGCGCCGAAGGCCAGGGCTTCCGGCGCGCGTTCGGGCGCCGTTTCCGTGACCATCAGGGTGTAGGCGCCCATGCCGTCCCCGCCGAACGAGCGCGCCTCGATCAGATAGTCGCCGTCGGCCGGCAGGGTGAAGGACAGGCGGGAATTGGTGCCTTCGCCCGCCCCGTCGTCGTCCTCGGCCAGCGAGTTCCCCTCGGCGTCCGACAGCTGCAGATAGGTGTCGAAGGCGTCCGAGCTCATCTCGGCGCGGATGCGCTGCCCCGCTGTGCCGGTGATGCGGTAAATGTCGGACCGCAGACCCGCGGCGTTGAGGCCGTCTTCCGCCGCCAGGTCGCCGGCGACGGAGTCATTCAGGTTGATCATGACCGAGGGCGGCGGCGGCGGGCCGGGGTTCAGGCTGAGGGTGTAGGCGCCCTGGGCTCCGAGGCTCAGCGGCATGGCGCGGATGACGTATTCGCCGTCGGCGTCCAGCGTATGGACCAGATAGGAATTCAGCTCGCCGCCGAAGTCGTCGTTCGAGGCCAGTTCCTGGAACTCGCCGCCGCTCATGCGGCCCAGCCGGACAACCGGATCGAAGGCTTCGGCGTTCAGGCGGATGGCCACGCGCTCGCCGGCGCGGCCGCGGAAGCTGTAGGCGTCATAGTTGACGCCCTCTTCCGTCTCGGGATCGCGGGCCCCGATGGAGCCGCGGGCGGTCCCGCCCATGCGGATGCCGGAGGGGCGCGGCGCGGGCCGGGCTGCGGGCCGCTCCTGCAGGGACAGGCGGTACGATCCGCCTTCCAGCCCGCCCAGGGTCCGGGCGCGCAGCACATAGGTTCCGTCCGCCGCCGGGGCCCAGCGCAGGCGCGCATTGGTGCCCTCGCCCAGGCCGTCGTCGTCGCTGGCCAGGGGTTCGCCCGCCGCGCCGTCCTCATAGACTTCCAGATAGGCGTCGAAGGCTTCGGCCCGCATGATCGCCTCCAGCCGTTGTCCGGCCCGGGCGTTGAAGCGGAAGTCGTCATAGACATAGGCGTCGTCGGCCGCGACCGCGTCGCTGGAGGCCAGGGTTCCATTGGCCTGCCCGCCGATGCGGAGGCTTCCGGCGGTCTGGGCTCCGGCCTGACCGGCGGCGGCCAGCAGGGCCAAGGCGCCGGCGGCGGCCAGCAGATACGAACGACGCATGGGAATCCCCTCGATTTCAGCCCGATCATAGACGCCGTTCCGCGCCGTCTGTAAATCGCATCACACCGACGATTCCTGACGAAATGGAGACCGCCATGGCGGCCGAAAGCGCGCACGCCCGGCTGATTGACGGCAAGGCCGCCGCCGCGGCCCTGGTCCAGCGCGTCTCCGAAGCCGCCGCACGGTTGCAAAAGGATCACGGCGTCAGGCCGGGACTGGCCGTCGTCATCGTCGGCGAGGACCCCGCCAGCCAGATCTACGTCCGCAACAAGGGCGAGCGGACGCGGGAGGCGGGCATGCGTTCCGACACCCACCGCCTGCCCGACACGACGACCGAGGAAGATCTGCTGGCCATGATCGCGGCCCTGAACGCGGATAGCGGCATCCACGGCATACTGGTGCAATTGCCGCTGCCGGAGCACATCGACGCCTCGGCCGTGCTGGGCGCCATCGACCCGGACAAGGACGTGGACGGCTTCCACGTGGTCAACGCCGGGCGGCTGGCGGTCGGTCTACCGGGGCTGGTTCCCTGCACGCCGCTGGGCTGCATCATGCTGCTGAAGGACCGGCTGGGCGACCTGTCGGGGCTGAATGCGGTGGTGCTGGGCCGGTCGAACATCGTCGGCAAGCCGATGGCGCAGCTGCTGCTGGCCGAGAACTGCACCGTCACCATCGCCCATTCCCGCACCCGCGACCTGCCCGCCGTATGCCGCGCCGCCGATATTCTGGTCGCCGCCGTGGGCCGGCCAGAGATGGTGCGCGGCGACTGGATCAAGCCCGGCGCCGCAGTGATCGACGTCGGCATCAACCGCGTCCCCTCCCGTGACCCGGAAAAGGCGGCCGCCGGCGGCACGCGCGTCACCGGCGACGTGGCCTTTGAGGAGGCTGCGGCCGTGGCCGGCCACATCACCCCGGTGCCGGGGGGCGTCGGCCCGATGACCATCGCCTGCCTGCTGGCCAACACCTATGTCGCCGCCTGCCGCGCCGCCGGGGTGGCGCCGGAGTCACTTGCCGCTTGAAGGCGGGCGGCGGACGGCCAATATTGATGTTTGAAGCGCGGCGTTTCCGCCGTGATCTCTGTGAGGGGCTGATGATCCGCATCAATTCGCGAACCGCCGCCGTGGCCGCCGCCATCGCTGTTCTGCCCGCCGTTTCGGCCTGCGGGATCAACACCATCCCGACGCGCGAGGAAGCCGCCAAGGCGCGCTGGGCCGATGTCCAGTCGCAGTATCAGCGCCGTTCTGACCTGATCCCCAATCTGGTCCAGACGGTGCAGGCCGCCGCCATCTCGGAGCGCACCACCCTGACCCAGGTGATCGAGGCGCGCGCCAAGGCCACCAGCATCACCGTGACGCCGGAAACGCTAAACGATCCCGCCGCCTTCCAGCGCTATCAGGCCGCCCAGGGCGACCTGACCCAGGCCCTGTCGCGCCTGCTGCTGACGGTCGAGCGCTATCCCGAGATCAAGTCGAACCAGAACTTCCTGGCCCTGCAGTCGCAGCTGGAAGGCACGGAAAACCGCATCGCCGTGGCGCGCCGCGACTACAATCAGGCGGTTCAGGACTACAACACCTCGCTGCGGACCTTCCCGACCGTGATCTGGGCCTCGACCATCCATGGCGGCTCCAAGCCGATGGCCCTGTTCAGCGCCACCGAGGCGGCCCAGTCGGCTCCGTCGGTCAGCTTCGATGTCGGCGCCGGCGCCGGCGCCGCGCCGGGGTCGCCCCCGCCCGCCGCGAAGTGATCCCGGTCCGGTGAACCGCCTCGCCGTCCGCAAGGACGCGCCCTTCCGCCTGATCGCGCTGGCGGCGTTCGTCGCCGTCGGCTGGCTGCTGGTCTGCGCCTCGGCCTTCGCCCAGTCAGCCCCGAATTTCCCACCCCTGACCGGCCGGGTGGTCGATCAGGCGCGGCTGCTGAGCCCGGCCAAGGAAGCCGAGCTGACCGAACGGCTGGCGGCGCTGGAGCGGGACACCTCGGACCAGCTGGTCGTCGTCACGGTCGACAGCCTGCAGGACCGCGAGATCGAGGACTACGGCTATCAGCTGGGCCGCGCCTGGGGGATCGGCCAGAAGGACACGGACAACGGCGTCCTGCTGATTGTCGCGCCGAACGAGAAGAAGGTGCGGATCGAGGTCGGCTACGGCCTCGAGGGGATCATGACCGACGCCCTGTCGGCCCTCATCATCCAGAACCAGATCCTGCCCGCCTTCCGCGAGGGCGGGTTCGAGCGCGGCATCACCCAGGGCGTCGACGCCATCGACCAGCAGCTGCGGCTTGATCCCGCGGAAGCCAAGGCGCGTGCGGCCAGCGTCGAGGCGCCAAGAGCCGACAAGCCCGTGATCCCCCTGGTGGTTATCGGCGTGATCTTCTTCTTCCTGTTCATCAGCATGGTGAGCGCCGCCAGCCGCGGCCGCCGGCGTGGCGGCGGGGACGGCATTTCGCCCATCCTGATCTGGATCGCGGCCGAGGCGCTGAAGGGCGGCGGCCGGGGCGGCGGCGGCTGGGGCGGCGGCGGTGGCGGTGGTTTCGGCGGAGGCGGCGGCGGCTTCGGCGGCGGCGGCGCCTCGGGGGGATGGTGATGCGCTTTTCCACCGACGACCATGCCCGCGTCGCCCAGGCCATCGCGGCGGCCGAGGCTGACACCTCCGGTGAGATCTTCTGCGTCTTCGCGCGCCAGGTGTCGTCCTATCGTGACGTGGCGCTGGGCTGGTCGGCGGGCGCGGCCCTGCTGCTGCCCCTGATCGTCATTCCGCTGGGGTTTGACCCCGACTGGCTGCCGGGGTTCGCCGACGGATGGGAGACGGCGCATCTGGCCGCACGCAATGTCGCCGTCGGCAGCGCTCTGGCCGCCTACGCCCTGCTGCAGGCGGCGGTGTTCCTGCTGATGCTGGTGCTGACGGCCATTCCGGCGGTGCGCCGTCTGATAACGCCCCGCGCGCTTCGCCGCGAACGGGTGCGCAAGGCCGCCCTGCAGCAGTTCCTCGCCCACGGTCTGCACGTCACCGAGGCGCGCACCGGCGTGATGATCTTCGCCGCCCTCGCCGACCATCAGGTCGAGGTCATCGCCGATCAGGGCATCCACTCGAAGGTGTCGGACGAGGTCTGGGCCGAGGCGGCCGCGGCGCTGGCCAAGGGCATGCGGTCCGGTGAGCCGGTGAAGGGCTTCGAGACCGCCATCGGCCTGTGCGGCGCCGTTCTGGCCGAGCATTTCCCGCCCAGCCCCAACGACCGCAACGAGGTCGCCGACAAGCTGGTCGAGATCTGAGGGCGCCCTTTCAGGTCGCATTCACCGGCGAAATGGCATAGCGGTTCGCCTGCGCCATGCCCCGTCTCCTGACCTACAATGTGCACCGTTGCGTCGGCGTCGACCGGCGGCTCGACGTGGCCCGCATCGCCGACGTCATCGCCGAGCATGAGCCCGACATCGTCTGCCTGCAGGAGCTGGACGTGGGCCGGGCCCGCACCGGCGGCGTGGATCAGGCCGAGGTCATCGCGCGCCGTCTGGCCATGAGCTTCCATTTCCACGCCGCCATGAAGGTGGAGGCCGAGGAATACGGCGACGCCATCCTGACCCCCCACCCGGAGCGGCTGGTCCGCGCCGGCGCCCTGCCGGTGGTGACGGAGGCCATGGGAAATGAACCGCGCGGGGCCCTGTGGTCCTCGATCGACCTGCCGGGCGGGACGGTGAATGTCATCAACACCCATCTGGGTCTGATCCCCAGAGAGCAGAGGCTTCAGGCCGCCGCCCTGACCGGCCGGGACTGGCTGGGCCACGCAGACTGCACCGGCCACACCATCCTGACCGGCGACTTCAACGCCACCTCGATCACCCGGCCGTATCAGACCCTGGCCCGGCGGCTGGACGACGCCCAGCGGCGGCTGGGGCTGAAGCCCACGGTGAAGACCTTCCCGTCCGCTTTCCCGGCGATCCGCATCGACCACTGCTTCGTCAGTCCGGGCATCCGCATCACCGGCGTCAGCGCGCCGTTCTCGCCCCTGGCGCGGATGGCGTCCGACCACCTGCCCCTGATCGTGGATTTCGAGTTCGCGGCCTAGGTCTGCGGTCTCTGCGAGCGGTTCGGCCGCTTCCATGGGCGGAAGGCGTCCTCGGCGCCGACGGGATCGCCCAGCTGCCATTCGGCGACGAAGCGTTCGCTCGCCGACGGGGCCTCGGCCCCCAGCACCTGCATCCGGCCGCCGCCGAACTGGAGGATCGCCTGGCCCGTGGAGCCGTAGACCGCCTCGGCCTGGGCGAAACCCTCGGCGTCGACGCCGATGAAGTGGCCGATGCTGTGGTGACGCAGTCGCCGGATCGCTTCACGGCCTTCGTCCGTCCCGGGCTCCGCCGCCACGTCGCACTCTGTGTCAAAGCCCAGCGAGCGATTGTTCAGATTTGTCGATCCGATCCGCAGCAATTCATCGTCCACGATGGTCATCTTGGCGTGAACGATGATCCGTTCGCCATTGGTCGTGTTGGGGCTGAAGGCGAAGAAGCGGTTGTGCCGGTCGGCCTTTTCCAGCCGGAACAGCACCTCGGACCGCGCCGTGTCCATGGTCATCTTGTCGAACCAGCTGGGGCTGGCGCCGGTCGAGACCAGCACGATCTCCGGCCCGTCCTCCTCCTCCAGCCGGGCCGCCAGGGCCTCGGCGATCAGCGGCGAGGTGAAATACTGGTTCTCGAAATAGATCAGCCGCTTCGCCGCACGGATGGCCGCCAGATGCAGCGCCTCGTTCTCGCGCACGGCGGGCGCGCCGGCCCGGCTGGGCTCGGTGCGGGCGATGCCGACGGGGGTGTCGGTCAGATCGGGCTCGACCCCGTCCGGCCAGGGATCGCCCGGCGCCTCGTCCGGCAGGGTGCGCTCCCACGTCGCCTTGAACCACCGCTCGCGCGCCAGATCGCCCAGGGCCCGGGCCGCGGGGCCGTCAAGCACGCACATCACCTCGTGCCGGGGCGGCGCCATCTTGCCCGAGGGCTGGAACCGGCGGGGGTCGCCGTGCAGGTGCTCCTCGGAGTCCCAGCGGTCGGTGGAGATGTCCCCGCCGCCGCAGAAGGCCACGGCGTCGTCGATGATGACCACCTTCTGGTGATGGCAGGCGCCCAGGGCCGAGGGCTGGTCCAGCCGGAACTCGACCATCCGCCGGCGAAACCATTTCTGGGCCCGGTGCGGGAAGAAGCCCTGGCTCGCCGCGATCAGGATCGGCGAGTTCCAGATCAGCAGCCGCACGTCCAGCTCGGGCTTGTTCTTCACCAGCACCCGCAACTGGTGGCCGATCTCGGCGGTGCGGTCGTCCGGACGGCTGTCAGGGTCCAGCCGGGTGCGCGGATCGAACTGCCAGCCCAGGACGACGATCGACCGCTCGGCCTTGGCCAGAGAGGACGCCAGCGCCCGGAAATAGGCGTCGTTCTCCATCAGCACGGCGAACCGGCCCGCCTTTTCCACGCGCCAGCACGAAGCCGCCGCCGTCAGCAGCGTATCGCCCGGAGTGAGAGGGTCGTGATCCATGCGGCGGGCCTGGTCGATTCGCGTGACGGCCGTATGCGCGCCTCACTCACACGACGCGCCTGTGGCCGTTTCGTTCCATGCGCGACGTATCCGGTCAACGGTCAACCCGGAACAGGGGTCGCCGGATTGTCGGCGAGCCGATTTTGGCGCATAAGCCGAACGTCAATCGAGACAGGGGCGTCGGCGATGCAAGCGCTGATAGAGTTCATCGCGGGGTTCATCGCCCTTCTGGCCGCTGCGGTGCTGTCGCAGTTCGGCGTCGATATGAACATGCCCCGCCACAACGACCGCGAGGTCCACCGCGTTCAGGACTGCGCCCAGCAGCCGCCGGCGAACGCCTTCGTGGCCGACGACGCCCGCAAGGACTGCTGATCGGGCTGAATCGGCCCCAGCGCCTTTGCTCTTCCCGATTGTGCCGTTAAGGGTTGAGGAACCTTCGCCTGTCGGGCGACCGCCCGCTTCTGCCTACGGTTCCGCGCCTCATGAAGTCCCCTCGCCGCCCCCCCATGAACCTGTCCGACGTGGTGCTCGAGGCCGCGGCCGAGACGGCTGCGCCGGACGCGGCGGAAGCGCCGCCCGAGCGCCCCATGTCGGAGCGCCGCAAGCGCAAGCTGGCCGAGGAGCAGGCCCGTCTGGCCGCCGAGGCTGAAGCCTTGGCCGCGGCGCCGCTGGCCGACATCGTCGATCCGTTCGACACCCCTGCCTCGCCGCCCGCCGCCTATGCTCCGCCGCCGACGCCCGCGCCGATGCACGCCTCTGCGGCCGCGCCCGCCCCGACGGCGCGCCATGCCTATCTGATCGCTTGGCTGGCCGCCGCCCTGTGGGTCGCCGGCGTCGTGTCCTGGGGCGCCTATGAGTTCGGCGCTGGGCGTTTTGACCTGGAGCCCCTGCGGATCGCCTTCTTCTCTCTGATCGCCCTGGCGCCGGCCGGTCTGGCGATCATGCTGGCCCACGCCGTCCGGCAGGGGGCGGGTCTGGCCGCCGAGACGAAGCGGGCGCGGGATCTTTCCGAGGCGCTGCTGGCTCCCACCGCCCTTGCCGCCCAGCGCACCGGCGAGGTGCTGCAGACCCTGCGCGGCGACATCGATCAGGCCGCCCTGGCCGCCGAGCGTGCGCGCCACGACATGGCCCTGCTGCGCGAAGCCCTGTCGGAAGAAACCGCCCGCCTGAACGAGGCCGCCGAAACCGCCGGCCGCACCGCGCGACGCCTGACCGAGACCTTGTCCAAGGAGCGGGACCAGATGTCCGCCCTCGGCGCGAGGCTCGACACCCAGGCGGCGTCGGTCACCGACGCGGTCGAGCGCCAGTCGCGCATGGTCGTGGACGCTTCCGACCTGGCCCAGACCCAGCTGCGCGAGGCTGAGGCCGCCCTGGCTGCTCGCGCCGCCGATCTGGCCGCCGCCGCCGGCGAGGCCCAGGACGCCGCCCGTCTGGCCGCAGACGATCTGGCCCGCCAGACCCTGCGGCTCGAGAACGCCGGCACGGGCGTCGCCGAACAGATCCAGTCGGTCGAGGAAGGCCTGGGCCAGCAGCGCGCCTCGCTGGTCGCCGCAGCCTTCGCCCTGCGGACCGATCAGGAGGATTTCTCCGCCCAGGTCGAGAGCCAGCGCGCCCAGCTGACCGAGCAGCTGTCCGCCGCCCGCGCCGCCTCCGGCGATCTCGGCGAGGCCACGGTGGGCGCCAGCGAGAACCTGCGCGAGCTGGTCGAGGCCGCGACGGATCAGTTCCGCGCGCTGGTCGAACTGTCGCAGCGCGAGGCCGACGGCTTCGACAACGCCACCAAGATCGCGCTGGACCGCTTCGAAGCCCTGGCCGCCGAGGCCCGCGACGCCCTGGTCGAGGAGACCCGCCGGGCCCTCGCCGCGCTTCAGGCCACCGCCGCCGAGGCCGAGGCCGCCGCCTCCAGCGCCGCCGATCAGGCCCAGGTCCGCGCCGACCGGCTGGGCGAGGCCCTGTTCGACGCCGCCCAGAAGGCCGATCAGGCCGCTGACGCCCGCATCGAGGGCGCCCGCCGCATCGTCAACGAAAGCGCCGGACTGGTCGACGAGGTGGGCGAACGCACGGTCGAACGCCTCGAAGCCACGGTCGAACGCATGAATGCGGCCCTGGCCCGTATCGAGGAGACGGTGATCGATCTGGACCAGCGCGCCGCCACCCTGCCGGAACAGGCCGCCGCCCGCGTCGACGCCGTGCGCGCCTCGGTCGAGGAAGGCCTCGCCGCCCTCAGCGCCGCCTCGCAGAAGGCCGCCGCCGACACCGAGGCGCTGGACGCCGGCTTCCAGGAGCGGGTGCGCCGCAACTACGAGATGCTGACCGAGGCCGTGCGTCTGATGGGTGTGGTCTCTGGCGACAGTCCGACCACCCGCCGCCCGGAGCAGCGGGTCGAGCAGCGCCCCGAGCCGCGCGAGCCTGAGCGCCGTGTGGCCGAGACCCCCCGCCCTGAAAACCGCGGCTTCGGCCTGCGCGGACGGCTGAAGCTGGAGCCGACGAACGCGCCCAAACCGGCCGATACCGGCCTGGACTGGGCCGATCTGGAGGGGCGCAACACCCCGCTCGAGGAGCCCCTGGACCTCGACACCCCGGTCATGCCCCCCGCCGACGCCGAGGCGCTGAGCGAGCGCATCGCCGCCGCCATCCGCCGCATGGGGGTCGATCCCAATGCGCTTCTGCCCCGCTCGCGCGTCGAGGAGGCCGCCGAGGCCCTGACCGCGCGCGACCCGGACCGGGCGCGCCAGATCGTCCGCCGCGTGGCCCCCGCCGCCGTGCGCAGCGTCTCGCGTCGGGTGCTCAGCGACCCTGATCTGAAGCAGGACGCCGAACAGTATGTGCGGGAGTTCAACCGCGGCCTGTCGGACTACGCCCGCGCCGGCGACGGTCCAGCCGTGCTGAACCGTCTGGCATCAGACGGCGGCCGCGCCTTCATGCTGCTGGACGCAGCGGTCGGCGACCTCGCCTGACGAGGGAAAGTGATCGGCGATAAGCCTGTTTGGACAGGTTGTGGCTTGACGAAGGCCGCCGGGGGCGACACGGTCCCCGGCGACTGTCACAGTTCTGTCACGCAGGCTCCATGCTCGATCCCTCCGAGAGTTCGAACGATCTGAGGCCCGGCATCGTCATCTGCGCCTATGACGCGGACGAGGCGGCCTGGGATCCGGTCGAGGACCTGTCCGGGCAGCCGTGGCACCCCGCCGGAGCCCGCACCATTCCGGTCGCCGCCGACGCCCGCGAAGCCCTGGCCGAGCGCCTGTCCCGTCATCTGACCGACGCCGCCTGCCGGGGCCTGCTGCTGGTCGGCCGCACCCGGCTGGGCGAGGACTTCCGCATCCAGACCCGGGCGGAGAACCGCGAGCCGGGCGGCCGCAAGCGCATCGACGACAGCGCGCCGGGGCTGGCCCGCGCCACCGCCCCCGCCGCCGACATGGTGCGCGCCCTGAACGAGGCGGGTCTGGCCGCCAGCGCGTCCTCCGAGGCCGAGGAGGATGCGGGCGACTATCTGCTGTTCCGCGTGCTGAGCGCCCTGCCGGAGGGCGTGGACGCCCCCGCCGTGGGTCTGATCCGCGCGCCGGCCGAACTGGACGACGCGGCGGTGACGGCCGGGGTCAAGGCGGCGGCCGGGGCCATCGCCCTGCACCTGTCGCCCCTGCCCCGCCGCCGGACGATCTAGGCCCGCTTCAGCCTCAGCCCGATCAGACCGCCCGCCAGCGCCATCGCCGCCATGGCCATGTAGCCGCCCGCGCCGAAGCGGTCGTAGAGCGGCCCCGACGCCAGGGTCGCCAGGCCGATCAGCACCCCCGCCGACAGGACCGAGTTCAGGGTCTGGCCCGCCGTGTGGCCGCCCGGCGGGCTGAGCCGCTCGACCAGCTGCACGCCGGCCAGATAGGTGGCGGCGAAGCTGAGCGTATGCAGCGCCTGCAAGGGCCACAGCATCCACAGCGGCGGGGCCGTCGCCATGACGGCCCAGCGCGCCACGGCGCTCGCCGCGCCGATCAGCAGCATGGTGCGGGCGTCCACCCCGATCCGCCGCCGCCAGGGCTCCAGCCACCACATGAAGCCGATCTCGACAATGACCGAGAAGGCCCACAGCTGGCCCGTCGTCGCCGCCGAAATCCCCTGTCCTTTCCAGATCAGGGCCGAGAAACCGTAGTGGAAGGCGTGGGCGGCCTGGACCAGGCCGCAGGCGGCGATGGCGGTGAGGAACTCGGGCGCCTTCAGCAGGGCCCGCACCCCGCCGAAGGCCGGAGCGTCGGCCGCGATGTCCGGGTCCGTCACGGGCTCGGGCGGCAGCACCAGCCAGGCCGACAGGGCGGTCAGCAGGCTGGCGGCCACGGTCCAGATGACGACGACGTCCGGCGGCAGGCGCAGCAGGAGAGCGCCCATGGCCACATTGGCGACGACGAAGGCCGCCGAACCGCATCCGCGCGGCACGGAGAAGCTGAACCCTCCACGGCGGGCCAGGCGCAGGTTCAGCACGTCGATCAGGGGGATCAGGGCCGAGGCCGCCGTGGCGCCCACGAACCAGCCCAGCCCCGTCAGCCAGAAGTCGTCCGCCAGCGCCGCGCCGCCGTAACCCAGGGCCGCGACCAGCCCCATGAAGGCGATGGCCGTTCGCCTTAGCCGGAGCCGGTCGGCCAAGTGGGCGATGGCCGGGCCGGTCGCCAGCCGCGCCAGCATGGGGGCCGCCAGCAGCAGGCCGATCTCGGCCCCGTCATAGCCCCGAGATTTCAGCCACAGCCCGGCGAACGGCAGGCTGACGCCCGTGGCGCCGAAGAGCAACACGTATTGCAGGGCGAGTCGCGGGGCGGCGGTCATGCGGTGGCGATAGCAGACTCGGACGCGGGCGTCGGCTAGCGTTTCGCCATGAACCCGAGTCGCAAGCTGATCGTCTTCGCCGCCCTGAACGGCGCCATGGCCGTGGCGCTGGGGGCGTTCGCGGCGCATGGCGCGAGCCCCGGGATCAAGAGCCTGCTGACCACGGGGGCCGGCTATCAGCTGACCCACGCTGTGCTTGCCGTCGCCATCGGCGTCTGGGCCCAGCGCCCGGCGCTGGCGGCGCTGGCCGGGTGGCTGGCGTCCATAGGCGGGCTGGTCTTCAGTATCGCCTTGTCAATGATTGCTCTGCTAAGCCTACCCGCGATGGGTGCAGTTGCACCGATAGGCGGATTGCTGATGATCGGCGGCTGGCTCCTGCTCGCCGTTGCGGCCTTCCGGTCAAACCTCACCCGCGGCTAGCCGCTCTCTGCCACGAGACCCCATGTTCCCTGTGCCTGCTTCTCCGCGTCGTGACCTGTTCCCCGAGATCGAGCCTTTCGCCTCCGGCTGGATGGCGACCGGAAGCGCCCACGAAATCTATTACGAGGAGTGCGGCAATCCGCAGGGCCTGCCGGTCGTGGTGCTGCACGGCGGCCCGGGCGGGGCGGTCAACCCGGGCATGCGCCGCTATTTCGACCCGTCGAAATACCGCATCATCCTGTTCGACCAGCGCGGCTGCGGGAAATCACGGCCGAACGCCTCGCTGGAGGACAACACCACCTGGACACTGATCGAGGACATCGAGCGCCTGCGTGAACGCTGCGGCGTCGACAAGTGGGTGGTGTTCGGCGGCTCGTGGGGTTCGACCCTGTCGATGGCCTATGCGATCACCCATCCGGAGCGGGTCCACAGCCTGATCCTGCGCGGCATCTTCCTGCTGACCAAAAAGGAGCTGCGCTGGTTCTATCAGGACGGCGCCTCGATGATCTTCCCCGACGCCTGGGAGCGCTTCGTCGCCCCGATCCCCGAGGACGAACGTCACGACCTGATGGGCGCCTACTTCAAGCGCCTGACCGGCACGGACAAGACGGCCCAGCGCGACTGCGCCGTCGCCTGGTCCAGCTGGGAGGGCGAGACCGTCAGCGTCGAGGGTCCCGCCGCCCGCCCGGAAAAGTTCGCCGAGCCCGACTTCGCCATCGCCTTCGCCCGCATCGAGAGCTGGTATTTCATGAACGGCGGCTTCTTCCCCGAGGAAGGCTGGCTGCTGAACAACATCCACCGCATCCGCCATATCCCCTGCTGGATCGCCCAGGGCCGCTTCGACGTGGTCACGCCGATCGACGCCGCCTGGTCCCTGCACAAGGCATGGCCCGAGGCGAAGCTGGACGTCATCCCCGACGCCGGCCACGCCTCGACCGAGCCGGGCATCATCGACAGCCTGGTCAAGGCGACGGACTGGGCGGCCACCATCTGAACCGCTCCTCTCCCTTTGGGAGAGGGCTTGAGGCCCGCAGAGCGCAGCGATGCGCCAGGCCGAAAGGGTGAGGGTCGAGTGATCCGGTCGGCGTGAGCCGCTGCTCAACGGCTATTCGCCGACTTCTAAAGCCGACCCTCATCCGGCGCTCACGCGCCACCTTCTCCCAATGGGAGAAGGATTATTTGATGCGCCAGGTCGCGCCGGTGGGGCCGTCCATGACGACGACGTTCAGGGCGTTGAGCCGGTCGCGGATGCGGTCGGCCTCGGGCCAGTTCTTCTCGGCGCGCGCGGTGGCGCGTTGCTCCAGCAGGGCCTCGACCTCGGCCTTGAGGTCGTCGTCGGCTGCCCCGCCGAACCAGGCGTCGGGCTCGGCCTGAAGCACGCCGAGGATGGCGCCCGCCGCCAGAAGCTGGCCCTTGGCTGCAGCCACCGCCGCCGTGTCGCCCGCCGTCATGCCGCGCTCGATCTCGCCGGACAGGGCGAACAGGGCCGCCATGGCGCCGGGCGTGTTGATGTCGTCCTCGATGGCCTTGAGGAAGGCCTCGGGCGGCTGATCCGTCGAGGGGGCCACGTCCGCCGCCCGTTGCAGGGCGCCGTAGAGACGATCCAGATTCTTCCGGCTCTGGTCCAGAAGCGCCTGCGTCCAGTCCAGCGGCTGGCGGTAGTGGGCGCTGAGCAGGGCCCAGCGGACGACCTCTCCCGGCACGGCCTGCACCAGATCGTGCAGCAGCAGCACGTTGCCCAGCGACTTGGACATCTTCTCGGCGTCCATGGTCAGGAAGCCGTTGTGCATCCAGTAGCGGCTGTATGCGTCGTGCGACCGGTCCGCATGGGCGTGGCCGTGGGCGCAGACGCCCTGGGCGATCTCGTTCTCATGGTGGGGGAAGACCAGGTCGATGCCCCCGCCGTGGATGTCGATGGGCAGGCCCAGGACCTCCTCGATCATGGCCGAGCATTCAATGTGCCAGCCGGGACGGCCCGCGCCCCAGGGCGACGGCCAGGATGGCTCGCCTTCCTTCGACGGCTTCCACAGGACGAAGTCGTGCGGGTTCTTCTTGTAGGGGGCGACCTCGACCCGGGCGCCGGCGATCATGTCGTCCAGATTCCGCCCCGACAGCGCGCCATAGGCCGGATAGCTGGACACGTCGAACAGCACATGCCCCTCGGCGGCGTAGGCCGAGCCTGCGTCGATGATGGCGCCGATCTGGGCGACAATGGCGTCCATGTGGTCGGTCACGTGCGGCGCGATGTCGGGCGGCGTGACGTTCAGCAGCGCCATGTCGGACAGATAGGCGGCCTCGTAGCGCGCCGTGATCTCGCTGATCGGCACGCCCTCGTCGGCGGCCTTCCTGTTGATCTTGTCGTCCACGTCCGTGACGTTGCGGGCATAGACCACCTTGTCCGCCCCATAGGTCCGGCGCAGCAGCCGCACCAGCACGTCGAACACCACCGGCGGCCGCGCATTGCCGATATGGGCGTAGCCATAGACCGTGGGGCCGCAGACATAGAGGGTCACCCGGTTCGGATCGCGCGGCTCGAACAGGCGCTTTTCACGGCGCAGGGTGTCGTGGAGTGTCAGCGGCATATTGCTGCGGTTGCTTTCAGTTTTCTTGCAAGACGGACGAAGTGCGCCATATAGCGGGTCTGTGCCGTCCGGGACCACCCCGACGCCGCTTTAGGGAGAACGGCGCGCGTCCTTCCGGGGCCATCGTCCCGGCGCTACTTCGCCGTTGAACGTCTGACATGAGCTCCACCTGCACCAAGCCCGTCCTCGTTGGCGACAACGACGCACCGGTTCGTCCCAGCCGCGAGGAGGCCATGCAGGCCGTCCGCACGCTGCTGGCCTGGGCCGGCGACGATCCCGAGCGCGAAGGCCTGAAGGACACGCCCAAGCGGGTCGTGGACGCATACGCCGAATGGTTCGAGGGCTATGACGCCGATCCGGCCAAGGAGCTGAGCCGCACCTTCGAGGAGGTGCAGGGCTATGACGACATGGTGCTGCTACGCGACATCGAGGTGGAGAGCCACTGCGAGCACCACATGGCCCCGTTCCTGGGCAAGGCCTACGTCGCCTACATCCCGAACGAGAAGGTCGTCGGCATCTCCAAGATCGCCCGCGTGGTCGAGATCTATTCCAAGCGGCTGCAGACCCAGGAGACCCTGACCCAGGAGATCGCCGGGGCCATCGAATCGCATCTGGCGCCGCTGGGCGTGGCGATCATGATCGACGCCGAGCACCAGTGCATGACCACCCGCGGGGTGCACCACCGCCACGTTTCGACCATCACCACCCGGTTCACTGGCGCCTTCAAGTCCGATCCGGCGCTGATGGAGCGTTTCCTGAAGCTCGCGAAGGGCTGATCGGCTCGCCTGTCACGGGTATTTGCGGCCTTGGGAACCCATTCGCGCCCGAGACCGCTTTACAAGCGCGGCAGGTGACGCCAAGAGACGTTGAAGCTTGCCAGTAACGGTTCGCATCGAAGCGAACCTTGAGGGAGATACCCGCGCATGGGCGCCAAACTTTCCGGTCCCGGTGGTCAGGGCGGCCGCACGATCGAGCAGAACGCGGACATCAACGTCACGCCGTTCGTCGACATCATGCTGGTGCTGCTCATCATCTTCATGGTCGCCGCGCCGATGGCCACCGTCTCGATCAAGCTGGACCTGCCCCCGGCGGTGCCGAACGAGAACGAGCCGGAAGAAAAGCCGGTCGTGGTCAACATCCAGGAATCGGGATCGCTGTTCATCGCGGACGCCCCGACCTCGATCGCCACGCTGGAAGGCGACCTGTGCGCCGCCCTGGGCGGCGGGGCCTGCAAGGAAGAGCGTCTGTTCATCCGCGCCGACGCCGAGGTGAAGTACAACCAGTTCATGGAAGTCATGAACAAGCTTCAGGAAACCGGCTACTACAAGGTCGGCCTGATCAACGAAGACATCGCCTGAGGCCATTCGCCCGGCGAGACCAACAGGGGCCGCTCCGCATGGGGCGGCCCTTTTTGCTGTCGGAAGCGTAACTTGACCGTCGGACAGCGTGGGCGTCCCCTCCCCTTCAGGAGGACGCCATGATTACAGCTCTGTTCGCCGTCGCCCTGTTGCAGGCGACGCCCGCGCCCATCGACTGCACCGATGCGGACCATCAGGCCTTCGCCTTCTGGATCGGCGACTGGGACGTCAGCCCGACAGGGACAGAGACCGTCGTTGCCCGCAGCACCATCTCGACCGCGGCCGGCGGCTGCGCCATCGAGGAGAACTATCACCAAACCGTCGGCCCGGGCGGTGCGGCCACCGACTATCGCGGGGCCAGCTTCAGCACCTTCGATTCGGCCAACGGGGGCGTCTGGCGCCAGTTCTACGTCGACAGCGGCGGCAGTGTGACGGCGTTCGAGGGCAAGGTGGTGGACGGCGCCGTGGTGCTCGATGCGCCCGGCGGCCAGCCTAACATCAAGCAGAGAATGACAATTCAGCCCCAGGCTGACGGCAGCGTGCGCCAGTGGGGCCAGGTTTCGCGCGACGGCGGCCAGACATGGTCATCCACAGGCGGCTACGACTTCACCTATCGCCGCAGACCTTGATGGGCCGGGCTTGACCTGACCCAACGTCATTCGCCTAGGTTCGTCTGGAATAAGGACGGACCTGCCGCATGAGCGACCTGACGATCCGCGACTTCGCCCATGCCGCCGCCGACGGCTATCCGCTGTCGATGCGGGTGATCCATGGGCCGGAGCCGACCGTGGCGGTTCTGGTCTCGGCGGGCACGGGCATGCCCAAGGGCTTCTATGACCGGTTCGCGCGGCATATGGCGGGCAAGGGCGCCGTGGTGCTGACCTATGACTTCCGGGGCATCGCCGGGTCGCGGCCGGAAGACCTCGCGGCGATGCGGATGGACTATCCTGACTGGGGCCGGCTGGACATGCCGGCGGCGCTGGACGCCCTAGCCGAGGCTGCGCCGGGCCTGCCGATCGTCCATGTGGGCCACAGCGTGGGCGGGCATTTCCTCGGCTTCATGGGCAATCAGGAGCGGATTACGCGCCACGCCTTTGCCGGGGTCGGCAGCGGCTACTGGGGCCGGCACCACCGCAGCTACAACCCGCTGGAGCTGTTCTTCTGGCACGTCTACGGCCCGTGGAGCCTGATGCGGCGGGGCTATATCAAGGGCGGCGGCCTGTGGGCGGGGACGGACCTGCCGCGCGGGGTGTGGGAGACCTGGCGCCGCTGGTGCCTGAAACCCGCCTATTTCGCCGATGAGCTGAAAGACCGGCTGAAGCCGCATCATTTCGAGGCCGTGACGACGCCGATCCGCAGCTGGATCTTCACCGACGACCCCATCGCCACGCCGGTGACCGGGCCGATCCTGCTGGAGGTCTATCCCAACGCCCCGAAAGAGGTCGTGGTGCGCAGCCCGGCCGATTACGGCGTCGCCCGCATCGGCCATGAGGGCGCGTTCCGCCGGGGGCTGGAGCCCCTGTGGGACGAGATGTTCGACTGGCTGACCGCTGGCGACGCAGGTTGAGGCGCCTATATCGCAGTCTCCCCTGCCTCGGAGACGCCCCATGACCGACCAGCCCCGCCTGACCCTCGACGGCGTCTCCATCCCGCAGCTGGGGTTCGGCACCTGGAATCTGACACCGGAAGACGCGCGGCGGATGGTCGGGGCGGCGCTCGACATCGGCTATCGCCACATCGACACGGCGAAGATCTATTCCAATGAAGAGGCCGTCGGTCAGGCGATCGCCGAATCGGGCGTGCCGCGCGGCGATGTCTTCCTGACCACCAAGATCTGGGTGTCGGACTTCGCCGAGGGCGACCTGCAACGCGCGGCGGAGGAGGCGGTCAAGCGGCTGGGGACGATCCCCGACCTGCTGCTGCTGCACTGGCCCAAGCCGACGCCGGACTTCGAGGAGACGCTGAAGGCCCTGAACGAGGCGAAGGCGCGCGGCTTCACCCGCCATATCGGCCTGTCGAACTTCCCCTCGGCCGAATGGAAGCGGGCGCAGAGCCTGTCGGAGGCCCGGCTGGTGACCAACCAGGTCGAGCACCACCCCTATCTGGCGATCCGGGCGCTGAAGGCGACGGCGGCCGAGCTGGGCTCGTCCATCACCGCCTGGTCGCCGCTGGCCCAGGGCAAGGTCGCGGATGATGCGGTCCTGATCGGCATCGGCGCGGCGCATGGCAAGACAGCGGCGCAGGTGACCCTGCGCTGGCTGATCCAGAACGGCGTCATCGCCATCCCGCGCAGCTCGAAGGAAAGACGCGCCAAGGAGAGCTTCGACATCTTCGACTTCGACTTGTCGGCCGACGAGATGGCCCGCATCGACGGACTGGCGCGCGCGGACGGCCGCCTCGGCGACTGGATCGACCCGGCGTTCAAATGGGACCGCGACTGACCGGCACAGGTGACAGGCGGCCCCGCGCCGCCTAATCCAGCGGAACTGCTGGAGTGACCGATGGCCGCCTATAAATCCCTGCGCGACTTCATGGCCATGCTGGAGGCTGCGGGAGAGCTGGTGCGGGTGTCAGAGCCCGTCTCCACCCACCTCGAAATGACCGAGATCCAGACGCGGCTGCTGCGCAACGGCGGCCCGGCGGTGCTGTTCGAAAAGCCGGTCATGCCGGACGGCTCGATCAGCCCCATCCCCTGCCTCGCCAACCTGTTCGGCACGGTGAAGCGCGTGGCCATGGGCGTGACCATGGAGAAGAAGCAGCGCACCACGGCGGGCGAGCTACGCGAGGTCGGCGAGCTTCTGGCCTTCCTGCGCAATCCGACCCCGCCGCGCGGTCTGGGCGACGCCATGGAGATGCTGCCGCTGGCCCAGACGGTCATGTCGATGCGGCCCAGGGTGGTGAAGACGGCGCCGGTGCAGCAGGTGGTGCTGAAAGGGGACCAGATCGACCTGAGCAGCCTGCCGGTTCAGGGCTGCTGGCCCGGCGAGCCGGCGCCCCTCATCACCTGGGGGCTGGTGGTGACGAAAGGTCCCTCGGACGACCGTGAGGATGACTTCAACCTCGGCATCTACCGCATGCAGGTGCTGGGCAAGAACAAGGCCATCATGCGCTGGCTGGCCCATCGCGGCGGGGCCCAGCATTACGCCCGGCACAAGAAGGCGAAGCCGAAGGAGCCCCTGCCCTGCGCCGTCGTGCTCGGCGCCGATCCGGGCACCATCCTGGCCGCCGTGACGCCGGTGCCGGACACCCTGTCGGAATACCAGTTCGCCGGGTTGCTGCGCGGCCAGAAAGCCGAGCTGGTCCCCTGCAAGACCGTGCCCCTGATGGTCCCGGCCAACGCCGAGATCGTGCTGGAGGGGCATGTGCTGCTGGACGAGCACGCGCCGGAGGGCCCCTACGGCGATCACACCGGCTACTACAACTCGGTCGAGACCTTCCCGGTGTTTCAGGTGACGGCGATCACCATGCGCAAGGACCCGATCTATCTGACCACCTTCACCGGGCGGCCGCCGGACGAGCCCAGCGTGCTGGGCGAGGCGCTGAACGAGGTCTTCATTCCGCTGCTACGGGCCCAGTTCCCGGAGATCACCGACTTCTGGCTGCCGCCCGAAGGGTGCAGCTATCGCATCGCCGTGGTGTCGATGAAGAAGGCCTATCCCGGCCACGCCAAGCGGGTCATGCTGGGCGTCTGGAGCTATCTGCGCCAGTTCATGTACACCAAGTGGGTGATCGTCGTGGACGACGACATCGACGCCCGCGACTGGAAACAGGTCATGTGGGCCATCTCGACCAAGATGGACCCGGCCCGTGACATCACCCTGATCGAGAACACGCCGATCGACTACCTCGACTTCGCTTCGCCAGAGAGCGGCCTGGGCTCCAAGATCGGCCTCGACGCCACCGACAAGTGGGAGCCCGAGACCAAGCGCGAATGGGGCGAGGAGATCCGCATGGACGAGGCGATCGTGGAGCGGGTCAGCGACATGTGGGACCGGCTTGGATTGCCGGGTGACGGAACGCCGATCTGGAAATAGGCTGACCGCTCAACGACGCCGGGGGGCGAATGAGCGGTTTCGAATTCTTCTTCGGCTTTTTCGGCCTGATCCTCGGGCTGTCGGTCGTGGAGGTTCTCACCGGCCTGGGGCGCATCTTGCGAAGGCGAGAGCGGCTGAGGCTGGGGTATGTCACCCCTCTGCTGGCGCTGCTGGTCCTGTTGGACGTGGCGTCATTCTGGTCGGTGTCCTGGATGCGGATGCAGCAGGTCGAGCCGACCTACCTGCTTCTGCTGGTCGGACTGTTGATCGCGGGAATCTATTATCTGGCTGCATCACTGGTGTTCCCGGACGATCTGGACGCCTGGCCGTCACTGGACGAGTTCTATGATCGTCACAAGCGGTGGGTCATCGGCGGCATCTGGTCGGCCAAGACCCTGTCTCACACAGTGTTGCTGGTGCAGGTCGGCGGGCTGGAGGCGCTCAAGACGTTCTGGATTTCGTTCGGCAGCGTGTTCGTCCTGCTGTGGTTCTATCCGCTGATGCTGGGGGTTTGCCTGGTCAGGAACCGGACCGCCAACGCCGTGATGCTGGCATTGTTGTGCCTCTTCTACGTCGTGGTGGCGGGGTTTGTTCGATGAGCGATTATCAACCGAACCAAGCGTTGCCTTTCGGTAACGGCCATCGTCCGTCGGCGGCTCGAAATATGGCAAAATGTGTTTTGAAGATGACGGATCGGTAATGTGGCCACTAGTGTCACTGGATCGTCACCGGAGGCTCGCCATGAAGAAGCTGCTCATCGTCCTGACCCTCGCCGCCTTTGTGACCCCCACAATGGCGCTGTCGCAGGTGCGCGTGGGCCGTTCGCCGCCGCCGCGAGCCTCGCGGGCGTCCACCCCTCCAGTGCAGCACAATCTGACCGTCGACGAAGAGTATGACCTGACCGACTCGCAGGCCCAGGTTCAGCAGATCGACGCCCGGATCGCCGAATTGTCCGCACAGGGCCAGGCGGGCACCCTGACCGCCGAAGGCCGCGCCGAATGGCAGAGCATCTTCGAGCAGCGTATGGCGCTTCAGGCCCGCGTCGACGAGCTGATCGCCAAGCGCGACGCCGACTGACCGCGCCGGACTGGCAATAACGGCGAAGCGGACTAAGTTCGGCGGCCTTTCACCGGCAGCCGGAGGATCAAATGCGCCGCCTCGTCCTGGTCGCCGCACTCTGTTCAGCGTTTGCGAGTCCCGCCATGAGCCAGTCCGTCCCCAACACCGCGCCCTGGGATCAGGCCTTCCTGCCGCCCGCGCCGGAATGGCATGGGGCCAGCCGCGCGCTGCTGCGTGACGCGAGCGATCCGTGGGTCACGGCGTTCGAGACCGATCCGGCGCATGACTTCAGCCCCGACTACGCCGACACCCGCGCCTGGTTCGACCGGCTGGACGCGGCCAGCGACCTGATCCGCATCGAGCCGTTCGGCGTCTCGCCCGAGGGGCGGCCGATCTATGCCGTGATCGCCTCGAAGGACGGCGCGCAGTTCGATCCGTCCAAGCCCGTGCTGCTGGCCCAGGCCGGCATCCATCCGGGCGAGATCGACGGCAAGGACGCGGGCATGATGCTGCTCCGCGACATGGTTTTCTACGGCAAGGACGACCTGCTGGACCGGGTGAACCTGATCCTGATCCCGATCCTGTCGGTGGACGGGCACGAGCGGGCCTCCGCCTATTCCCGCCCCAACCAGCGCGGGCCGCGCATTCAGGGCTGGCGCAACACGGCGACGAACCAGAACCTGAACCGCGACTACATGAAGCTGGATCAGGTCGAGATGCAGGCCGTGCGCGGCCTGATCGTCAAATACCGGCCCGACCTCTATGTCGACATCCACGTCACTGACGGCATGGATTACCAGTACGACGTCACCTACGGCTTCAACGGCGAGAACGGCGTCTGGTCGCGCAGCCCGGCCACGGCCGCATGGCTGACGAACGCTTTCAAGCCGGCGATGAACGCGGCGCTGGAGGATCAGGGCCACATCCCCGGCGAGCTGGTGTTCGGCATCGACGATCAGAACCCCCGCGCCGGCCTGTCCGACGGCGGTCTGGGCGAGCGGTTCTCCAACGGCTGGGGTTCGGCGGCGCACGTGCCGACGATCCTGATCGAGAACCACAGCCTGAAGCCCTATGAACAGCGCGTCCTGGGCACCTATGTGTTCCTGGAACAGGCGATGAAGATGCTGGCCGCCGACGGCCGCGATCTGCGCGCCGCCATCGCCGCCGACAGCGCCCTGCGCCCCGCCGAAATCCCTGCGAACTTCGAGGCTGATCCGACGCCGGTGGCGACGCGGGCGTTCAAGGGCATCCTGTATGAGACCTACGACAGCCCGGCGTCGGGACGGCAGGAGATCCGTTGGCTGGGCCGGCCCGATCCGGAGCTGTGGCAGCTGCCCTTCTTCGGATCGCGCCCGACCCTCACCCTTCGGCGGCCCGAGGCCTATTGGGTGCCGTCGACCTATCCGGAGCTGATCCAGCGCCTGCGCACCCACGGCGTGCAGATGGAGACCCTGACCGCCCCCCGCACCGTGCCGGTCGACATGCTGCGTTTGAACGACCCCAAGGTCGCGTCACGCACAAATGAGGGCCACGTCGCGGTCACCGTGACCGAGGTCACGCCCGAGCGCCGTGAGTGGACCTTCCCTGTCGGCTCGGTCCGCATTCCGACGGACCAGCCGCTGGGCGATGTCGTTGTCCTCCTGCTGGAGCCGCAGTCGAGCGAGAGCTTCTTCGCCTGGGGCCTGATGCCCGAGGTGCTGAACCGCGTCGAGTATATCGAGGGTTACGCCATCGCCCCGCTGGCCGAGGCCATGATGGCCGCCGATCCGGCGCTGAAGGCCGAGTTCGAGGCCAAGGTCGCGGCCGACGCCGCCTTCGCCGCCGACGGCGACGCACGTTTGCAGTGGTTCTATGAGCGAACCCCGTTCTATGATGACCGCTACCGGCTCTATCCGGTGGGGCGAGAGAACTGATCCATGACCGCGCTGAACGCCATGACGGCCCTGCAAGCCGCCGCCCTGTGGAGCGGCCTCTGCATACTCTGGATGGTGGTGCTGTCGTTCCGGACCATCTTCGCCCGGCGTAGTCTGCGCGTGTCGTTCGGCGACGGGGGCGATGCGGTCCTGACGTCTCGCAGCCGGGCGTTCGGGAATGCGTCGGAATACATCCCGGCCTGCCTGGCGATCCTGATCCTGATGGCGCTCAGCGGGTTCCAGCCGATGTGGATCCACGCCGTAGGCGGGGCGATGTTCCTGGGCCGCGTGTTGCACGCCTGGGGGTTGGCCCAGGCGAAACAGCCGTCGTTCGGGCGCATGTCGGGGATGATCCTGACGCAGCTGGCCCTGATCGGCGGCGCCGGCGCGCTGATCGCCTGCGCCTTAGGCTATCTCTGACGCGCACGCGGTTGCACAGGCCGGTGACCCCGGCCATATCGGGGCATGACCTCCCCGACGCGTGACGCCTCTGCTTCTTCCGACATCCTGCACGATCTGATCGGCGCGGCGCTCAAGGCCGGGGCCGATGCGGCCGAGGCCGTCACAGCCGAACGTGCGGCCCTGTCCGTCGGCGTCCGCAACGGCGCGCTGGAGGATGTGGAGCGCGAGGAGAGCCGCGATCTGGGCCTGCGCGTTTTCATCGGCAAGCGTCAGGCCACCGTGTCGGCGTCGGACCTGTCACCGGCGACGCAGGCGCGGCTGGTGGAGCGGGCCGTGGCGATGGCGCGGCTGGCGCCGGAAGATCCCTACGCCGGACTGGCCCCGGAAGACCGGCTGGCCAAGGGGCCCTTCCCTGATCTCGACCTCTACGACCCCACGGAACTGAGCGCCCAGGCGCTGGAGGCCGCCGCCGCTGAAGCCGAAGCCGCCGCCATGGGCGTGCCCGGCGTCGCCAAGTCCGAGGGCGGCCACGCCTCGACGTCCAAGGGCCGCTGGCGGCTGGTGACCTCGCACGGTTTCGACGGCTCGCATGAGGGCAGCGCCTTCTCGCTCGGCGTCGGCGTCATCGCCGAGAAGGACGGCGCGATGGAGCGCGGGGGCGAGAGCCGCACGGTGCGTCATCTGTCGGACCTGCCGGGCGCCGACGCCATCGGCCTGTTCGCGGGGCAACGCGCCGCCGCCCGCGTCGGACCGCGCAAGCTGGCCTCCATGACGGCCCCGGTGATCTTCGAGAACCGGGTGGCGACGCAGGTGATCTCGCCGCTGCTGGGGGCGATTTCGGGGCCGTCGATCGCGCGCGGCACCTCCTTCCTGAAGGACCGGCTGGGTCAGGCGGTGCTGCCGACCGGCGTGGACCTGATCGATGATCCGGCGCGGGTGCGGGGCCTCGGCTCCACCCCCTTCGACGACGAGGGCGTGGCCGTCGGCCGCCGGGCTCTGGTCGAAAACGGCGTCCTGACCACCTGGCTGCTGAACACGGCGGCGGCGGCGCAGCTGGGGATGCGGTCCACCGGCCACGCCTCGCGCGGGCTGGCGGGACCGTCCGGCGTGTCCGGCCACAATGTGCATCTGTCACCGGGTGAGCGTTCGCTGGCTCAACTGATGGCCGATGCGGGCAAGGGCCTGCTGGTCACCTCCATGTTCGGCCCGTCGCTGAACCCCAACACCGGCGACTGGTCGGCGGGGGTGTCCGGCTTCTGGTTCGAGGGCGGCGAGATCGCCTGGCCGGTCAGCGAGATCACCGTCGCCAGCAAGCTGACCGATCTCTACGCCCGCTTGCAGGCCGGTTCGGATCTGGAGTTCCGCAACAGCTTCAACAGCCCCTCCCTGCTGTTCGACGGGGTGGCGATCGCGGGCAAATGACCGATCTGGCCGACGATCTCGAACTGATCCGCGAGGCGGCGCTGGCCGCCGGCGCCCTGGCCCTGTCCGAGCGCGACAAGGGGCTGAAGGTCTGGTCGAAATCGGGCGGATCACCGGTCACGTCCGCCGATATCGCCGTCAATGAGCTGGTCCGCGCCCGGCTGATGGGGGCGCGGCCTGACTATGGCTGGCTGTCGGAGGAGGACGATGACACGCCCGAACGCCTCGACAAGGGCCGCATCTTCGTCATCGACCCGATCGACGGCACCGTCGCCTATATGAAGCACAAGGCGTGGTGGTGCGTGCCCATCGCCGTTGTGGAGGAAGGCCGCACCGTCGCCGCTGTCATCCACGCCCCCATGCTGAACGAGACCTATGTCGCCACCGCCGGCGGCGGAGCCTGGCTGAACGGGCAGGCGATCACGGCGTCGGACGCCGATACCCTGGACGACGCCGCCATGCTGGCCGACGCCCGGCTGATGGAGAGCCAGCCGTGGGACGAGCCCTGGCCCGAGATGCGCTATGAAAAGCGCAACGCCATCGCCTATCGCATGGCGCTGGTCGCCGCCGGGGCGTTCGACGCCGCCATCGCCCTGACGCCCAAGTGGGACTGGGACATCGCCGCCGGGGCCCTGATCGCCGCCGAGGCAGGGGCCAAGGTCAGCGACCACCACGGCAATCCGTGGCGCTTCAACCGGCCCGATCCGCGGCAGGCCAGCCTGGTCTGCGCCGCGCCCGCGCTTCACCCGTTGATCGTGCGGCGCACCGGGCCTATTCCGCTGACGCGCTAACCCTTCCCCCTGCCGAGAATCCCATGCCCGACGCCGAAGCCAATCAGTTGCTGCACCTCGTGATCGGCGGCGAGCTGCGCCACCTGGACGCCCCGGTGTTCAAGGATCTGTCGAAGGTCGAGTTCGTCGGCGCCTACGGCAGCTACGCCGAGGCCAAGGCGGCGTGGAAGGCGCGGGCCCAGGCCACGGTGGACAACGCCCTGATGCGCTATTTCATCCTGCATGCGCACAAGCTGATCGATCCGCGCGGCGACGCGCACTGAGGCTTCCGGCGGAACGGCCACGCTGCTCAGGCGCTTCATCCTCGTCATTCTGATGAAGGAGACGCGCCATGACCCCGACCCTGATCGTGCTTTTCCTGGGCCTTATCGCCGTGGGCGTCGTCGTCTGGGCGGTGCGCCGCAAGCCCGCCCGACCGTATGAACAGCGGTTGGATCAGGACACGGCGTGGAATGATCCTGTAAGCTCCGCCGGGACGACGCCGCCCGACGGAGAGAAACGCCCTTGAACCTGTTCGGAAAGACCCTCGGCCCCGAGGAAATGGCCGGCTTGGCCTTCAGCCTCACGGCACTCGCCTTCTGGTGCGTGGTGCTGGTGCGCGAGCGTCGGGCAGAGCGCTGGTTCAAGAGCTGGGAAGCCGGACGCAAGGCGCGCCGCGAAGCCGAGATCGCCGCCGAGGGCGGCCCGCCGCGGGGCGAGCCCAAGGGGCCGTGGGGGTGAGCCCTACTCCCGCCGGAGCAGTTTTTCCGTCAGCAACGTGCCCCACCACTGGGCCTTGAAGGCGGCGCGGATGGCCTTGGGGTCGTAGGCCGGGCTGTCGATCCAGTCGATGAAGCTGACGCCCGTCGGTTCGACCTTGTTGATGTAGGTCTCGAGCGTGAAGTCCAGCACGCCGGTCAGGCCCTCGCGGTGGTGCAGGTATTTCTTCGACAGCTGCTCGATCGCCACCGAGATCGGTTCGCCGAGGTGGAAGTGGCGGTACAGCACCGCCATCATCCCCGCCCGGTCCGCGCCCGACTTGCAGTGGATCAGCACCGGATATTCGATGGTCCGGAACAACTCGCGCGCCCGGTGGATGCGTTCCGGCTGGGGTGCGTCCCGGCTGTCCAGCGGCGCGTCGATCAGGGTCAGGCCCAGCCGGGCGCAGGCGTCCTTCTCCAGCGCATAGTAGGCCTCGTCCCGCACGCCGCGCAGGTTGATGACGGTCCTGATCCCCTGCGACTTCCACCAGGCCAGTTGCCGCGGCGACGGCTGGTTGGTCCGGACCAGATCCGGCCCCAGCCAGTGGGCGTTCATGAACCACCGCCGCAGGAAGGCGTGATCCCCCCACACATAGTCCCAATGCGCGCGGAAGCGGCCGAAGGCGGTGGAGAGGTCGTAGCGCGACATGGCGGCTCAGATAGGGGTTTCCACGCGCGGCGTCATCTCCCGTGCGGCGCGGGCAACCGGGGCGGGGCCAGGATCGTTGTATCGGCCTGTTCACGGAGTATCGACATGCACCGCCTTGTTCTCGCCCTCGCCTGCGCCGGTCTGGCCGCCCCCGCTTTCGCCCAAGAGGAGTCGCAAGACTCCGCCGGAGCCGTCATGCGGGCCACCGACGCGGCCTTCACCTGCGAACAGCTGGTGGACGAGGGGCTGAAGATCAGCAACGCCCTGGGCGCCAACGCCGAGGGCAGCATGTTTGGCCGCTTTGGCGGCGTCCTGCGTTCCGGCGCATCGCTGCTGGTTCCCGGCGCGGGTCTGGTCATCGCCGGGGCCGACGCCATGACCCAGCCCGAGCGGGACGCCCGTCTGGCCGAGGACATCGCCCGCATGAACCGCTGGTACTATCTCAGCGGCCTGTACATGGGCCGGGGCTGCGGACAGGCCCAGCCGGGCCCCGCCGCCGCACCGCCGGTGAATTAAAGCGAGGCCGCACCCAGCCGGTCACGCCACCGCGCCGCCCGCTCCTTCAGCTCCATGTCGCGCGTCAGGGGTGTCACGTCCGGCGACAGCCGGTCCAGCTGTTCGAAGCGGAAGTCGGCTTCCGTATGCGCGTTCCACGCCTGTTGCAGGTCGCGCCAGGGGCTGCCGCCCTGACGCAGGGCGAACCACAGGCCGTTCTGCTGGGTGTCGATGTGACGACTCTGGCCCACCCAGGCCTGACCCGTGGCGGTGCAGAGGACGGCGAAGACGCCGGCCACGGATTTGCGTTCCTTGTAGGCGGCGGTCAGCGCCTTGCGGTCGGGTCGGGTCATGTCGGCTCCTTTTTACCCGGATCATATCGCATATGATTTTACCCGGGTAAATACTGGAGGCGCTTCCGCCGCTTGACTTCGCCCCCCAGCCGTCCGACCTCGGGACGATGACGACGCCCGCGCCCGCCGCTGACGAGAAGGAGCCCCTGCGCCCGCTGATGGCGCGGATCTGGCGTGACTATCTCTCGCATCACAAGGCGGCGCTGTTCACCTCCATCGGCTGCGCGGCCGTGGTGGGGGTGGTGGCGGCGACGGTGCTGCAGCTGCTTGAGCCGGCCATTGACGGGCTGTTCCTCGGCAAGCCGGTGACGATCTGGAAGGTCTTCACCATCCCGCCCGAGCACGCGCTGGTCTTCATCCCCAGCTTCATCGTCGGCATGGCGGTGATCTGGACCCTGGCGGCCCTGGGGCAGGCGGCGCTGGTCAACCGGCTCGGCCACGGCATCGTCGGCGACATTCAGGTGAAGCTGTTCGGGGCCATGATCCGCGCCGATCTGGCCCGGCTGCGCAGCCAGCATTCCGGGGCCTTTGTCTCCAGCGTGCTGTTCGACGCCAATCTGGTGCGCGAGGCCTTCACCAACGGGGTGGTCAACTACACCCAGCACAGCCTGACCCTGATCGCCGTTATCGGCTTCATGGCCTGGAGCGACTGGAAGCTGACGGCCATCGTGCTGCTGGGCATTCCGGCGATCACCTATGTGCTGCGCCGGTTCTCGAAGCGGACGCGAAAGGCCACCACCGGCGCGATGCTGGAGACCGAGAACCTGTCGACCGCCCTGATGGAGAACCTCGACGGGGTCCGCCTCATCAAGATCGAGAACCGCGAGGCGGCCGAGGAAGAGCGCGTCGCCGAGGTCGTGGGCCGGCGCCAGCGCCATGTCATCAAGTCGGCCGACTCCAGAGCGTTCGCCGGGCCGTTCTCGAACTTCTTCGCCCTCGTCATCGTCGCCGCCGTCATGGCCTATGCCGGGTCGCAGGCGCGGCTGGGACTGATGAGCGTCGGCTCGTTCGCCGCCTATATCGGCCTCTTGATGTCCGCCGGTCAGTCGCTGCGTCAGGTGACCAATCTGCAGACCGTGATGGCCGAGGGCCTGACCGCCGCGCGCCGCCTGTTCGCCGCCCTGGATATCGAGCCGGAGATCCGCGAGGCGGCGGACGCCAGGCCGCTGCCCTCCGGGGCGACGGAGATCGTGTTCGACCACGTCTCGTTCGGCTATTCCGCCGGTCTGGCGCCCACGCTGTCGGATGTTTCGTTCACGGTGAAGCCGGGCGAGACGGTGGCGCTGGTCGGCCCGTCGGGCGGGGGCAAGTCGACGATCCTCAGCCTGTTGCCGCGCTTCTATGACGTGACCGGCGGCGCCGTGCGCATCAACAGGACCGATGTGCGCGAGTTGCAGCTGCACGACCTGCGCGCCCGCATCGCCCTGGTTACGCAGGAGCCGTTCCTGTTCGACGACACCATCCTGAACAACATCGCCTATGCGCGGCCCGGGGCGACGGTCGAGCAGATCGAGGCGGCCGCGCGGTCGGCGGCGGCCCACGACTTCATCACCGCCCTGCCCGAGGGTTACGCCACCCGCGCCGGCGAGGCGGGCCTGCGCCTGTCGGGCGGCCAGCGTCAGCGTATCGCCATCGCCCGGTCCTTCTTGAAGGACGCGCCGATCCTGCTGCTGGACGAGGCCACCAGCGCGCTGGACACCGAGAGCGAGGCTCTGGTCCAGGCGGCGCTCGAACGCCTGATGCAGGGGCGCGCCACCCTGATGATCGCCCACCGCCTGTCGACGGTGAAGAACGCCGACCGCATCTGCGTCATCGAGGCCGGGCGGGTGGTCGAGGTCGGAAGCCACGCCGCGCTCGTGAAGAAGAAGGGCCTCTACGCCCGCCTCGCCCGGCAGCAGTCGCTGGACGGCGATCCGGTCACGGTGGAGACGGTCGCTTGAGGCCCCTGCGCAATCCGGCGGTTCAGGTGATCGCCGCCTGGCTGGTCGCCACCTGGCTGAAGCTGTGCTTCGCCACCATCCGCTGGACGCGTGAGAACGAGGCCGTGGCCGAGGCGGTGTGGAAAGAGGGCGGCGGCGTCCTGATCGTCTTCTGGCATTCGCGCGGCGCCGTCAGCATGGTCTCCTGGCCGCATGAGCGGGCGCAGGCCACCAAGGGTCTGGTGTCCTGGAGCCGCGACGGCGAATTCATGGTCAAGATGGTCGCCCGTCTCGGCTTCCCCGCCATACGCGGCTCGTCCGCCAAGCCGGGCAAGGATCAGGACAAGGGCGGCACGGCGGCCCTGCGTGAAATCCTGCGTCAGTTGAAGGTCGGGGGGCTTGCCCTGTCGCCCGACGGCCCGCGCGGCCCGGTGCGTGTCATGGGCCCCGGCACCCCGGTGATGGCCAAGCTGTCGGGCAAGCCGGTGCTGTTCCTGGGCGTGTCGTGCGAGCCGTCGATCCGGCTGAACACCTGGGACCGCTACATGCTGCCCCTGCCGTTCGGGCGCGGGGCCGTGGTGTGGGACATCGACCGCTATCCCGAGGGGCAGACGCCCGAGGCCGTCGCCGCCCTGTGGCAGGAGAAGTTGACGGCGGTCGAGGCGCGCGCCGACGCCCTGTGCGGCGCCGAGCGGCTGTGAGTCTCGCCCTCCACGCCTATCGCTTCGTGACCCGGCTGATCGAGCCGTTCGCGCCGCGCCTGCTCGACGCCCGCGCCCGCAAGGGTAAAGAGGATCCGGCCCGCGTCGATGAGCGGCTGGGCTTGGCGGGCGTCCCCCGGCCCGAGGGCGAGGTCGTCTGGCTGCATGGCGTCAGCGTCGGCGAAACCCTGTCCCTGCTGCCGCTGGTCGACCGCTTCCGCGAGGCCCGGCCCGACGTCACCGTGCTGGTCACCTCCGGCACCACCACCTCGGCCCAGCTGCTGGGCCGCCGCCTGCCGCCCGGCGCGATGCATCAGTATGCGCCCGTTGACGGCCCCGCCGCCGTCGCCGCCTTCCTCGATCACTGGCGGCCCTCGCTGGGCGTGCTGGTCGAAAGCGAGCTGTGGCCCAACCTGATCCTTGAGGCTCAGGCGCGCGGCATTCCGCTCGTGCTCGCCAGCGCCCGCATCACGGACAAGACCGCGACCGGATGGGCGCGCTTCCCCGGCGCCGCGCGGCGGCTGTTGTCGGCCTTTGTGCGGGTGCTGCCGCAGGACGAGGCTTCGGCGGATCGCTTGCGCGGTCTCGGCGCGCGCATCGACGGGCAGGTGAACCTGAAGCTGGCGGGCGGTCCCCTGCCCCATGACGCCGCGGCCTTCACTCAGCTGAGCGCCGCCATCGGCGACCGGCCCGTGGTCGTCGCCGCCAGCACCCATGAGGGCGAAGAGATCGCCCTGGTCCGCGCGCTGGACCGCCTCGCCGAACGGCTGTGCCTCATCATCGTGCCGCGCCACCCTGACCGGTCCGCCGAGATCGCCACGACCCTGCGGCGCGACGGCTACGCCTTCGCCCTGCGCTCGGCAGGTCAGCCGCTGACGCGGGAGACCGATCTGTATGTCGCCGACACCCTGGGCGAGATGGGGGTGTTCCTGCGGCTGGCGGATGTGGTGGTCATGGGCGGATCGTTCGCCCCGGCGCTGGGCCTTCCGCTCGTCGGAGGGCATAACCCGCTGGAGCCCGCGCGCCTCGGCAAGCCCGCCGTGACCGGCCCCGACGCCTCCAACTGGCAGGCCGTGACCGCCGCCTTGGCCGAGGCTGGCGGTCTGGCGGTCGTGCAGACGCCCGGCGACCTCCCCGCCGTCATTGAACCCCTGCTCGCCGACCCTGACGCGGCCAAGGCTATGGGCGACCGAGCCCGGCGCGCCGCCGCCGACGCCGGATCTGGGTTGGAGACCCTGTGGCGCGAGATCCAGCCGCTGCTGCCGCCGGCCCCTGTGCGAAGGGGGCGACGATGAAACTCTCGACCCCCCGCTGGTGGTACGCCCGCGAGCCGCGCCATGCGTCGGTGCTGCGCTTCCTGCTGAAACCCCTGTCGTGGATCTGGGCCGCCGCCACGGCGCGGCGCATCGCCCGCACGGTCCCGGCCGAGGCCGGCTGCGCCGTCATCTCCATCGGCAACCTGACCGTCGGCGGCTCTGGCAAGACGCCTGTGGCGCGCGAGGTGCTGCGCCTGCTGCGTCAGTCGGGCGTCCGCGCCGCCGCCCTGTCGCGCGGCTATGGCGGCAAACTCGAAGGCCCCGTTCAGGTCGACATCACCACCCACACCGCCGCCGACGTCGGCGACGAACCCCTGATGCTGGCCATCGACGGCCCCGCGTGGATCGCCCGCAACCGCGTCGCCGGGGCGCGGGCGGCGGCCGCATCGGGCGTTCAGGCCGTGGTGCTCGATGACGGCCACCAGAACCCGGCGCTGAAGAAGACTCTCAGTCTGATCGTCGTGGACGGCGAGACGCGGGACGACGAATGGCCGTTCGGCGACGGCTCCGTCTTCCCGTCCGGCCCGATGCGCGAGCCGCTGAAGGCCGGTCTGGCCCGCGCCGACGCCGTGGTGATCCTGCTGCCCGCCGACCTGCCAGAGGCCGATCCGGAACTGGTCGAGACCTTCGGCGCCCTGCCCGTCTTCATCGCCCGCTTGAAACCGGCCGGACCGCCCCCGTCCGGCCCGCTCGTCGGCTTTGCCGGCATCGCCAAGCCGTGGAAGGTCGAGCGCGCCCTGAAGGCCGCCGGGGTCGAGTTGGCCGACTTCGCCCCCTTCCCCGACCACGCCGCCTTCCGCGACGAGGACCTGCGCTTCCTCGCGGAGCGCGCCGAAGGCTATGGCGCCCGGCTCATCACCACCGAGAAGGACTGGTCCCGCCTGCCGCCCGAATGGCGCGCGCGGGTCGTCTCATGGCCGGTCAAGGCTGTGTTCGACGACGAGGCGGGGTTTGCACGCCTTCTCACCTCCACATCGGCGAAGGCCGATGGGGAGGACAGGCGGTCGCGCTAGCGAACGCCAGGAGGGGGCGGCGCAGGCGTCGGCCATAAGAGTCGCTAATCCCTATCGACGGAGTCGCCCCCTCCTGACCGCTGCGCGCGGTCTGTCCTCCCCTCGCGCCTTCGCGCGCGTGGAGGTGAGTTTGTCACTCCGCGCGGTAAACCACCCCGCCCTTCATCACGAAGCGGACGTGCTCCAGCACCGTGACGTCGCTCAGGGGGTCGCCGCTGACGGCGATCAGGTCGGCGGGCATGCCCACGGCGATCCTTCCGGCCTGATCGGAGATGCGCAGGTGAGCGGCGGCGCCGACGGTGGCGGTCTGCACGGCTTCCAGCGGAGTCAGGCCGGCGCGGACCAGCAGGGCGAACTCCTGAGCGTTGTCGCCATGGGCCGAGACGCCGCTGTCGGTGCCGAAGGCGATGCGGACGCCACCGTCATGGGCGCGTCGGGCCATCTCGATCATCAGCGGCCCGACCTCCAGCGCCTTGGCCGTCTGGGCCGGGGTGAAGAAGTTGTCGGGTCCCGAAGCGATCCGCGCCACGAAGTCCCCCGCCATCAGGGTCGGCACCAGATACGTGCCCTCTCGCCGGAACAGCCGGATCGACTCGTCGTCGAGATAGGTCCCGTGCTCGATCGAGTCCCCGCCGGCGCGCAGGAAGGCGTTGATGCCGTCGACGCCGTGGGCGTGGGCGGTGATCTGACGGCCCATGCGGTGGGCGGCGCCGACGATGGCGGCCAGCTCGGCGTCCGAGAACTGCTGGTTAAGCCCAGCCGCCGTGTTGGACAGGACGCCGCCGGTGGCCGTGATCTTGATGATGTCGGCCCCGGACCGGACCTGCAGCCGCACCGCGCGCATGCAGTCGTCCGCGCCGGAACAGACGCTTTCGGGCGACAGGATGTGCATGACATCCTCGCGGTAGCCGTTGATGTCGCCGTGGCCGCCGTGGACCGACACGGCGGAGCCCGCCGCGATCACACGCGGCCCGGGCACGTCGCCCCGGGCGATGGCGTCGCGCAGGGCGAACACCGCCTCGTTCGAGCCGCCCAGGTCCGCCACGGTGGTGAAGCCGGCCATCAGGGTGCGGCGGGCGTAGCGGGCGCCGACCATGGCCTGTTCGGCGTTCGACTGGGTGACCTCTTCCAGGCGACCGTTCGGGTTCTGCTGGCCGGTCAGGTGGACGTGGCTGTCGATCAGTCCGGGCAGGACGAATTCATCGCGCAGATCGACAATTTCGCCTTCTCCGACGAAGCCGTCACGGATTTCCACGATCCGGTTCCCGGCGATCACGAGAGTTTTATTACGCAGGACGACGCCGCTCCCCGGGTCCGCAAGCAGCTGGCCGACCTGGACAAACGTCGTTCGCCCGATTGGAGAAACCACAGTGGTCGCGGGGATTTGCTGAGCGTGGCCGGAGCCCGCGCACAGCATCAGCGCCGCCAGCGCCAGACCGAAAACTTTCATGGACCCCTCCTGGAACGCCCCTTGCGACAGGGGTGCGACAACCTTTCCCCCATGGCTCAGGTTGAAACAAGCTGTAACGGCTGTGACATAGGCCGCTTCAGTAAACGTGCGAGGGGCGTCGCATGCGGCTTTCAAGGCGTGGTCTCATTCTCGGCGGCTCGGCCCTACTGGCCGGTTGCTCGACGGCGGCGGCGCAGACCGCCCGTGTGGCGCAGACAGCGCCGCTGGTCCCGCAACAGCAGGTCGTCGTGGCCCAGACCGCGCCCTCGGCCCAGTCGATCACCGCCGAGCTGAACTCGACCCGCCCCCTCGTCGCCCCCGCCCGGATCCGCACCGAACTGGTGCAGCGTGCGATGGCGGCGATGGATCTGCACGACAAGCGCATCACCCGCCGCGACCGCATGTATCTGGTCGATTTCACCAAGCACTCCAGCGAGGAGCGCTTCTATGAGGTGGACCTCGAGGGCGGCCGTGTGATGCAGATGCGCACGGCCCACGGCCGGGGCTCGGACCCGGCGCATTCGGGCTATGCCCGCAGCTTCTCCAACACGCCGGAAAGCTACATGTCCTCGGTCGGCGCCTTCGCCACCGCCGGCGCCGGCATGGGCGCGCAGCAGGGCCCGAACGTCCTGCTGGACGGGCTGGAGTATTCCAACGACCGCGCCCGCGAACGCGCTATCATCGTCCACGGCGCCGACTATGCCGATCCCGAGTTCCTGGCCCGCGAAGGCAAGCTGGGCCGGTCCTACGGCTGCTTCTCGGTGGCCCACGGCGACCTGCCGGCCCTGCGTGAGCGCATGGGCGAGGGCCGCCTACTGTTCGCCTTCGCGTAATTCATCGTCCTTCTCCCCGCCGGGGGAGAAGGTGGGCCGCGTCAGCGGCCCGGATGAGGGGGATGCCTGACTAAAGGCAGACCTTCAGACGATGATCGAGCGGAACGAGCCCCCTCATCCGTCTTGCTTCGCAAGCCACCCGTCGTCGGCTCGCATGCGAGCCCTCCTCCGCCCCCGAAGGGGAGAAGGGATTTCAGGCTTTACTCATACCCGTGGGCGGCTTCGTTGATGACCTGACTGGGCATGGATGAGAAGTCCACGCTGACGGGCGCCGCGATCTTGCGCTGAAAGGTGCGGATCACGTGCTCCAACCGGCGGCGCACCTCGCGTTCGACCTCCGTGCCGGTGTCGAGCGCCAGCGGGGCGAGGCAGAAGTCGATGATGGCGGTGGTCTGGGACAGGGGTTGCATGGTCACTCTCCTTGGGGTCAGGCCGCGACGAACTGCGCGGTTTCGGTGGAGTCCTTGAGCGCCGTAGTCGACGACTGGCCGTTCGAGATGACGGTCGCGATCTGATCGAAGTAGCCGGTGCCGACCTCGCGCTGGTGGCGGGTGGCGGTGTAGCCGGCGGCTTCGTTGGCGAACTCGCGCTGTTGCAGCTCGGAATAGGCGGCCATGCCGCGGTCGCGGTAGCCGTCGGCGAGCTCGAACATGCTGTTGTTCAGGCTGTGGAAGCCGGCCAGGGTCACGAACTGGAATTTGTAGCCCATGGCCCCCAGCTCGCGCTGGAACTTCGCGATGGTGGCGTCGTCCAGCTTGGCCTTCCAGTTGAAGGACGGCGAGCAATTGTAGGCCATCAGCTTGTCCGGATGCTCCTTCTGGATCGCCTCGGCGAAGCGGCGGGCGTCGTCCAGATCGGGGTGGGAGGTCTCCCACCACAGGATATCGGCGTATCTGGCGTAGCTGAGGCCACGGGCGATGCAGTGGTCGAGACCCGTGCCGGGCTTCAGGCGGAAGAAGCCTTCCGGCGTGCGGTTGTCGCGCTCGATGAAGGGCTGGTCGCGCTCGTCGATGTCGCTGGTGATGAGTTGGGCGCTCTCGGCATCGGTGCGGGCGACGGTCAGGGTTGGGGTGCCCATGACGTCCGCGGCCAGGCGCGCGGCGATCAGGTTGCGCTCGTGGGCCTGCGTCGGGATCAGGACCTTGCCGCCCAAGTGGCCGCACTTCTTTTCGCTGGCCAGCTGGTCCTCGAAGTGCACGCCCGCGGCGCCCGCCTCGATGAAGGCCTTCATGATCTCGAAGCTGTTCAGAGGCCCGCCGAAGCCGGCCTCGGCGTCGGCGACGATGGGGGCGAACCAGTCGCGCTTGGCGCCGCCCTCGGCATGCTCGATCTGGTCCGCGCGTTGCAGGGTGCGGTTGATGCGGCGGCACAGCTCCGGCGCGGCGTTGGCGGGATACAGCGACTGGTCCGGATACATGGCGCCGGCGGTGTTGGCGTCAGCCGCGACCTGCCAGCCCGAGAGGTAGATGGCCTTCAGCCCCGCGCGGACCATCTGCATGGCCTGATTGCCGGTGACGGCGCCGAGCGCGTTCACGAACGGCTCTTCGTGCAGCAGTTGCCACAGGCGGTTGGCGCCGCGCTCGGCCAGGGTGTGGGTGATCGGGATCGAACCGCGCAGCCGAAGGATGTCCTCCGGCGTATAGGGACGCTCAATGCCGTCAAAGCGGCCGACCGGCGAGGGAACGAGGTGGGCGAAGGTGGTCGTCATGGTCGCTCTCATGTCTGGGTCGGCGGTCCGCGCCGGATCGATGAGAGGGAAACACGCAGAAGTCATGATTGATACGACTTTGACCGCAACCTTTCGGTCATTTTGTCATAATATGACTTGTCATTATCAGTCATGATGTGACTAATCCGGCCATGGACGCAGACCGCAAACTCTTCCTCGGCGGCCGCCTGAAGCGGCTGCGGCGCGAGCTAGGGCTGACCCAGACGGCGATGGCGGCCGACCTGGCGGTGTCGCCCAGCTATCTGAACCATATCGAGCGCAACCAGCGGCCGGTGTCGGCGCAACTGCTGCTGCGGCTGGCCGAGACTTATGATGTCGACCTGCGGGCGCTGGGTCAGGCGGGCGGGCCCGCGACCGAGGCCGAGCTGAGCGAAATCCTGACCGATCCTGTGTTTCAGGGTCTGGCCGTGCCCCGGCACGAGATCGTGCAGATGGCCGACGACATGCCCGGCGCCGCCGATGCGCTGGTGCGGCTCTACCGCGCCTTCGCCGACCGACGGGCGCGGGACGGGGTCGAGATGGGTCCGGGGGACGAGACGCCCGCCGACTGGGTGCGTGAGTATGTGCAGGCGCGGCGCAACCACTTCCCCGAACTGGATGAGATGGGCGAGGCGCTGGGCGCCGCTTTGGCAGGCGATGGCGAGGGCTTCGAGGCCGCCGCCCGCGCGCGCCTGTTGTCGCGCCACGGCCTGATGGTCCGCACCCTGCCCGCCGAGGTGATGGTCGAGTGGACGCGGCGGTATGACCCCCACCGCAAGCGGCTGCTGCTGTCCGAGACGCTCGGTCCGTCGTCGCGGCTGTTCGCCGTCGCCTATCAGCTGGCCCTGATGGAGCAGGGCGAGGCGCTGGAGGCCATGATCGCGGCGGCCGCCCCGCCCGATGCGGCCACGCGCCGGCTGCTGAAGGTGTCGCTGGCCAATACGCTCGCGGCGGCGGTGCTGATGCCCTACGCGGCCTTCCAGCAGGCGGCGGAGGAAACCGGCTACGATCTGGCCCGGCTGCAGGCCCGGTTCGGCGTGTCGTTCGAACAGGCGGCGCATCGGCTGACGACCCTGTCGCGGCCCACGGCGCGGGGCGTGCCCTTCTTCCTGATGCGGGTGGATCAGGCGGGGAACATCTCCAAGCGGTATGCGTCGGGCGCCTTCCCCTTCTCGCGCTTCGGCGGGGCCTGCCCACGCTGGCGCCTGCATTCGGCCTTCCGCACGCCGGGGCGCGTGGTCACCCAGATCGTCGAGACGCCGGATGGGGGCCGCTGGTTCACCCTGGCCCGTACGGTCGAGCGGCAAGGTCATGACGGCTTTGGCGAGAGCCACGACCTCGCCATCGGCCTGGGCTGCGAACTGAAGCATGCGCACCGGCTGGTTTATGCGCGCGGCCTCGACCTGACCGCGCCGGAGGTGACGCCCATCGGCCCAGCCTGCCGCCTGTGCCCGCGCCACCCCTGTGCCGAGCGCGCCGCGCCGCCGATCGGGCGGGCGCTGACGGTCGACGACTGGGCCAAGTCGGTCAGCCCCTATCCGTTCGCGGGGTAGGTTTTCCGCTACCCTTCTCCCCTCGGGGGAGAAGGTGGCAGGCGAAGCCTGACGGATGAGGGGGCTGTTGAAGCGTGCTCATCGCCTGAAGGTCAGCCTGTAATCCGGCATCCCCCTCATCCGGTCGCTCACGCGACCACCTTCTCCCCCGGAGGGGAGAAGGAAGGATGGATCAGCCCTACAGCAGCAGCACACGCCCGCCCTCGCGGCGTACGCTGACGCCCGACTGGCGCAACAGACGCTCGACGATGATGCGGGGGTCGGGGGCGCCCGTGTCCAGCAGGGTCTCTATGTCGGCGGCCAGCGCCGGGCCGCCGGGGCGGGCGGCCAGCGCGCCCAGCCACTCATCACGGGTCAGAATCTTGTCCCCGGCATTGGCGTCCAGCAGGGGCTTCAGGAAGTCGAACCAGTCGCCGTCCGTCACGCCCTCGGCCGCCAGGGCGAACACGGCGCCGCAGGCGTAGTAGGCCCGGTGCTCGCCGCGCGTCTCCGCCGTCTCGACCGAGCGGCCGGTGGTCAGCGCGACGCAGTCATCGACCGACTTCTGCAACTCCGCGCGGTCGTCATAGGCCGGATCCAGCGCCTTCAGCGCCCGGATCGCCATCAGGTCGGCGCCGCCCTCGGTGATCCAGGCGTCGCGTGACCGGGCGTAGCGCACCCGCTGGCCCAGCCAGAAATGAGCGCTTTCGTGGCCGATGAACCAGTGGCTGGCGGTCGTCACCTGATCGGTGGCGGTCAGCACGCCCTCCCCTTCGAAGGTCATGACGATCAGCCCCGGCAGGACCGATCCGCCCATGGACGTCATGCCCGAGGTCGGCCCGGTCCAGCTGACCATGACCATGGGCCGATCCTCCAGCGCCGGACCGAGACGGGCGGCGAACCAGTCGATGACATGCGGGGCGAACCGCTCGATCTCACCGCTGATCCAGGCGGGCAGAGCCGGGTCGGTGACGGTGACGACGCGCGGGGTCTCGTTCAGGCCCGGATCGCCGAACAGGACATAGGTGTTCGGGTTGCGGGTGGTGGGCAGGGCCTCGCGCCGCCCGTTCAGCAGCACCGGTCCCTGATCGTCGCGCCATGTCACCTGGATGGGTCCGACCGGCGTCTCGACCCCATTCAGGTCGGCGGGCAGGTCGCGCGCGGCCTGAATGTCCGGCATCGGGATCAGGTCGAACTGTTCGGAATAGAGGGCGATAGAGCCGTCGGTGAACAGCAGCGTCGGGTCATAGGCCGCCTCCAGATCGCCTGTGGCGGGCCGGATGGCGACCTCGACCTCGCGCGGGATCGGCCCGCCTTCGGCGCTGCGCAGCACGTCGTAGCCGCCCACCCGCTCCAGCACCACGCCGGGGGTCCGCACCGTCCAGCGGCCCTCGCGCCACGGCCGGCGGGTCTCGCGCAGCAGTGCCGATTCTCTCAGCACCCAGACGGGCGCGTCTCGATCCAGCCACCAGGTGACGGAAAAGGCGCCGTCATGCCGCTCCACCAGGGCCGCGTTGTCGCCGGGCGTGTGGATCACGGTCTGGGCCATGGCCGGTGCGGCGAGGACGAGGGCCATGGCGACGGCGAGCATCGGGAACGGGCGGACAGGCATGCAGTCTCCTCTTGAGGACGCAAGGCTATCGGCGCGCCCCGCCGCCGTCAGCTTAACCTTCGCTCATGTCAGCGCCTTTTGCGCGGCGGCCAGCGCCTCGGCCATGACCGTCTTCAGGCGGGCGGGCTGAAGGATCGTCACCTGATCGCCCCAGGTGAACAGGTGCCAGGCCAGTTCGCGCATGCCGCTGGCCGAGAAGCGCACGATCACCCCGCCGTCGGGCTGGCCCTCCAGCGTCTGGGTAGGATGCCAGCGCCAGCCGCGCGCCTCGGCGGCGCCTTCGGGCGAGATGCGCAGGGCCACATCCTCGACCTGATCCTGATAGATGCCGAACGAACGGTTGGCGAAGGCGGCCAGGTCGAAGTCGGCGGGCGGCGTGGACACGCCGTCCTCGGCCATGACGTCGGTCATGCGATCAAGGCGGAAGGTGCGGATTTCACCCGACTTGCGGTCCAGGGCGACGAGGTAGTTGGCGCGGCCGAACATCAGACCGCAGGGGTCGACGGTGCGTCGACGCGGTTCGGCGCCGGGGCGCGAATAGATGAACCCCAGCGGTTGGCCGGCCAGAATGGCGCCGCGGATCTCGGTCAGCACCGCCTCGTCCGCCGAGGGGCGCGGCCCGGCCATGACCGCGATGGTCTCGGCCCGGACCAGGGCTTCCAGATCCGGGGCCAGCCGGTTCAGGGTGGTGGAGCGGACCGCCGCCTTGATCTTGCGCTCCAGACCCTCCAGCGCCGCCGCCCGTGCCGGTTCGCCGGTGGAGCGCAGCCCCTGAGCGGCCTTCGACAGTTCGACCAGTTCGGTGGCGGTCGGCGCCTGTTCAAAGGCCGACAGGCCGCCGCGTATGCGCCAGCGCTTGGTGGGCGGATCGCTGATCTCGTCCATCGCGGGGAACAGGCTTCCGACGGCGTCGCGCATGCGCTCGGCGGTGCGGCGGCCGACGCCCATCTCCTGCGCCATTTCGTCGAGCGTCAGGCCCTCGGCGCTGGCCGCCATGCGCCGCGCCAGCTCGATCACCATGGCCGCCTTGTCGTGCCGCATTGCTCGCCCCGTTTTGATGCGACCGTTTCTGGCGCATCTCCGTCGCAAAGTCCAATCATCGACAAGGACAAAGGTTCTGGAGACCTCTCATGGCTCGCTTCACTCCCGCCGCCGCTGTTTCCGCCAGCCGCTACCTGATCGTGCCGTGCGAGGCCGAGGGCTGTGGCGATCTGGCCGTGATCTGGGACCGGCTGGAGGAACAGGTGGTGGACGTCATCAGCGCCGCCGCCAGCGCCCGCTACTCCGACGAGGACGCCCTGTGGGACGAGGGCCGGGCGTATGACGCCGGCGCCGACGACTTCCGCATGGCCGCCTGACGCTTGCAGGGCCTTGCAGCGTCCCGCCCGGACCGGTAGCCCTCTCGCTCTTGCGGAGGACTACATGACGGCGGCGACCCAGACGGCAGACGGCGCAAA
The DNA here is from genome assembly GCA_036405055.1 of Brevundimonas sp. Classification (GTDB taxonomy): domain Bacteria; phylum Pseudomonadota; class Alphaproteobacteria; order Caulobacterales; family Caulobacteraceae; genus Brevundimonas. The sequence goes on along the minus strand of DASWYI010000035.1, from coordinate 5,467 downwards.
GCTGGTGAACGAGGCGGTGGCGGCGTTCAAGGCGCGGGACCGCGACCGGACGGCGCTGCTGCTGGCCAAGGCGATTCAGCAGAACCCGCCGCTGGGGAACAGCTGGGGCTCGGTCTCGCGGTTGGCCGCGACCATCGGCGAAGTCACCCTGGCCCTGACCGCCGCGCGCCGCCAGATCGCCGCGAACCCCACACCGGAGTCGCGCCTGGCCTATGCCCAGTTGCTGTCCCAGTCGGGCCGGTCGGAATCCGCTCGTGACGAGGCCGGCGCCCTGGCTCGCGAACGGCCCAATGACCCTGCCGCGCTTCACCTCTACGCCACCAGCCTGGTCCAGCTCGGCGACGAGGCGGGGGCCGAGGAGATCCTGCGCCGGATCATCGCCCTGCCGACTGTGGCGCTGGGGGCCGAGAACGCCTGGCACGTGCTGGCGGACATGAAGAAGTTCACGGCCGATGATCCCGATGTGGCCGCCATGGAAGCCCTGCTGGCCCGCATCGGCGACAGCGCCGCGACCCGCCAGAGCCGCATCGTGATGCTGTATGCCCTCGGCAAGGCCTATGACGATCAGGGTGAAGTCGACCGCGCCTTCGCCTGTTTCGACGAGGCGGCGCGGCTGCAGAAGGCCGACAGCACCTTCAACCCCGATCTGGCCGACCGTTTCGTGGACGCCATCGTCGAGGGTTACGACCGCGCCTTCATGGACAAACTGCCGCGCGGCTCGACTGAGAGCGACCGGCCGATCTTCGTGCTGGGCCTGCCGCGCTCGGGCACGACATTGGTGGAGCAGATCCTGGTCAGCCATTCGCAGGTGACCGACGGCGCCGAGGCCAATCTGTTCCGCCCCGCCTCCATGGCCATCGAGGGCTATACGCCGGCCGAGGTGAAGGCGTCGTTCGACAAGGCCGAGCTGGGCACGGCGGGGCGCATCGGGCGGTCCTATCTGCATCTGCTGGACGAGCGGTTCGGCAAGGAGGGCCGCGTCGTCGACAAGACCCTGAACCACAGCCGGTTCCTCGGCCTGATCGCGCAGGTGCTGCCCAACGCGCGGTTCATCTGGCTGCGGCGCCATCCGGCGGGGATCGCCTGGTCCTGCTTCCGCACCCGCTTTGCGAAGGGCGTAGACTGGACCCGCTCGCTGACCGACATCGCGCGGCACTTCAAGGGCGAGGACCGGCTGCACGCTCACTGGTCCGCCGTGCTGGGCGACCGTCTGCTGACCGTGCCCTACGAAGAGCTGGTCAGCGACCCGGACACCTGGATGCGCAAGATCATCGATCACGCCGGGCTAAAATGGGAGGACGGGGTCCGCGACTTCCACAAGACCGACCGCGCCGTCACCACCGCCAGCTTCGCCCAAGTGCGCAAGCCGATGTATTCCAGCTCCAAGGAAGCCTGGCGCCGCTACGAGACGCACCTGAAGCCGTTCTTCGACGAGTACGAACGGAAGTAGGCGTCAGGCGGGGTAGCGTTCGCCCATCTCGGCATAAGCCCGCTCGGCCATCTCGCGCAGCACGGTCATGTCGATGTCGGCCAGCTTGTTCACATACAGGCAGGCCACGCTGCCCTTGTGCTTGCCCAGCCGCGCCGCGAGCGCTTCCTGCTCGGGGTAGCTGCCCATGAAGTAGAGCACCACCTGCGCCTTGCGGGGCGAGAAGCCGATCCTCGGCCAGTCGCCGGTCGGCCCGCGATAGCTGCCATAGCCGACGATGGACGGGCCCCACATGACGGGCTTCTCGCCGGTGACCTCCTCAAGCATCGTCCGGATGACCTCGGCGTCGGCGCGGCGCACGGGGTTCTCGACCGCGGCGATGAAGTCGGCGACGGGAACGTCGGTGGGCTTGGTCTTGGGTTCGGCGGCCATCAGTCACCTCAAAGTATGCCGCCCTCCCCGCCCGGAGGCGGTCGTCAGCGGTCGGAGCCGGGCGGGGGTGGAGAATAGGCGTCCATGGCCTCCAGCAGGGCGGCGACCAGCATGCGTTCCTCCTCGTCCAGCTCGGGGCGCCAGATATCGAAGATCAGGACCACCCGGGTCCGGTCGCTGCCATTCCTGGCCTCGTGTTCGATGGTGTCGTCGAACACCCAGGCGCGGCCCTTTTCCCACTGCCGCACCTCGTTCCCGACGCGGAACAGGCAGTCGGGCGGCACCACCAGGGGCACGTGGCAGACCAGCCGCGTGTTGACGACGCCGGTATGAGGCCAGATGTGCGCCCCGGCCCTCAGCTGCGAGAACATCGCCTCGGGCGACCGCGCCTTGACCCTGCACAGGGGCGCCTCGGCCAGGGCGGCCATCGTCTGCGGACAACGCGCCGCCAGCTCGGTCTCCTCGCCCGACTGGATCAGGAAGGCCGTACTCCAGTCCATGCTGCCGATCAGGGCGTAATCCGCGCTGGGGATATGGGGCAGGTGCTTCAGGTAGGGCGCGAAATTGGAGTCCTCATGCCGAAGCATGGCCTCCATCTCCCCGATCATCGCCTCGGTCGACGCCTCGATCGCATCGAGCCAAGGGAATTGCTCTCGCGGATAGAACTGAATGTTCGGCAGCTCGGGGTAGAAAAGGCGCTTGGGTTGCTGGAAATACGGCTGCTTTCGACCGGTCAGCACGTCCAGCGCCAGGGTGAAGCGACGCGGCGACCCCTTCGGCGAGTAGCCTGCGGTTCTCAATTCGTCGTCCAGCAGGCTCAGCATGTTGGCATGCACATGCGCGCGCCGCCGCCGCGCCGCCGCCAGGCTGTTGACGAGGTCCGGCGGCGCCGAGGCCGGATCGGTCGCGATGTCGAGCGCCAGGCCGTCGTAGAAGTTCGCGGCCCGCAGATCGCCCTCGGCGGAAAGCAGCTCGGCCTTCACCAACAGGGCCCGCAGGTTGCGGGGCTGAAGCTTCACCGCCCGTTCGACAGCGGCATGAGCGGCCGGCGCATCGTCAAGACGCATGCAGGCGGCGCCCAGCATGGCAAGGGCTTCAGCCTCAGCTCGTCCTTCGGCCGCCAGCCCCTCGACCATGGACCGTACGGTCTTCCAGTCCCCGGCCACGAATGCAGAGGTCACGGAGGCGGTGGAGGGGGCGGCCAGCATAGGTTCAAGGATAGGCTGACTGATCGCGAGGGAACAAGTCCGCCGGCGAAACAACGGCGACGTCTCGCGGCCGTGCGCTCAAGCGGGTTCCGCCGGGCTCAGGATCGGCATAGGGGCTGCTTCAGAGCCCCTTCACGATGCCCTCGACCATCTTCTTGGCGTCGCCGAACAGCATCATGGTGTTGTCGCGGAAGAAGAGCTCGTTCTCGACCCCGGCGTAGCCTGCCGCCATGCCGCGCTTGATGAAGAGGACCGTGCCGGCCTTTTCGACGTCCAGGATCGGCATGCCGAAGATGGGGCTGGCCGGGTCGGTCTTGGCGGCCGGGTTGGTCACGTCGTTGGCCCCGATGACGAAGGCGACGTCGCAGCTGGCGAACTCGCTGTTGATGTCCTCCAGCTCGAACACCTCGTCATAGGGGACGTTGGCCTCGGCCAGCAGGACGTTCATGTGACCGGGCATGCGGCCGGCGACGGGGTGGATGGCGTATTTCACCTCGACCCCCTCCTCCTTCAGCTTGTCGGCCATTTCGCGCAGCGCGTGCTGGGCCTGGGCCACCGCCATGCCGTAGCCGGGGACGATGATGACCTTGGAGGCGTTCTTCATGATGAAGGCGGCGTCGTCGGCGCTGCCCTGCTTGACCGGGCGCGTCTCGACATGGCCGCCGCCCGACGCCGCCGCATCGCCGCCGAACCCGCCCAGGATCACCGAGATGAAGCTGCGGTTCATGGCCTTGCACATGATGTAGCTGAGGATCGCGCCGGACGAGCCCACCAGCGCCCCGGTGATGATGAGTGCGATGTTCTCGAGCGTGAAGCCCAGCGCCGCCGCGGCCCAGCCGGAGTAGGAGTTGAGCATCGACACCACCACCGGCATGTCCGCACCGCCGATGGGAATGATGAGGGTCGCTCCGAGGATCAGGGCGATGGCGAAAATGCCCCAGAAGGCCCAGACCGCCGTGCCGCCCGACCCGACCATGATCCCGATCAGCAGCACCAGAGCCAGGGCCAGGCCGATGTTTATCAGGTGCCGCGCGGGCAGCAGGATCGGCGCGCCCGACATGTTGCCGTTCAGCTTGGCGAAGGCGATGACCGAGCCGGTGAAGGTGATGGCCCCGATGGCGACGCCGAGCGCCAGCTCGATGATCGACTGGACCTTGATGCCCCCCGCCCCGTCGGCGATGCCGAAGGCGTCAGGCGCATAGACGGCGCCGACGGCGACCAGACAGGCCGCCATGCCGACGAGGCTGTGGAAGGCCGCGACCAACTGCGGCATCTGGGTCATCTGCACCCGGCCCGCGATCAGGGCGCCACCGCCGCCGCCCACCACCACGCCGCCCAGGATCAGCGCGGCCGTCAGGGTGTCGAGCGCGCCGGAGGTCCACAGGGTCAGTAGGGTCACGCCGATGGCGAGCGCCATGCCGATCATGCCGAAGGTGTTGCCCTGACGGCTGGTCTCGGGGCTCGACAGCCCTCGCAGCGACAGGATGAACAGGACGCCCGAGGCCAGATAGGCCAGCGCCGCGATGGATGCGTTCATGGCGTCCCCCTTGTGTGTCTCACGGCCTCATCCGGCCCGTCTGCGCCAGCCGCCACAGGGCCGCGGCGATGAACAGCGGCGACAGGAAGATCAGGCCCCAGTCGATGGCCGTCATGGCCCGCTCCTGCGTCACGATGCGCAGCAGGGTCGAGGCGAAGACCAGCACGATGCCGCAGTCGAGGAAGCGGATCTTCTGGATCGGATCCCTGACCCCCAGCCAGCTCCACGCCCACAGCCCCGCGCCCAGACCGGTGGCGGCCCAGGAGGCATAGATGGCGACGTGGACGGGATCGAGGGTCATTTGGCCGCCGTGGGCCTTTCCTTCTTCTTGTACATGGCGAGCATCCGCCGGGTGACCATGAAGCCCCCGAAGATGTTGACGCTGGCCAGGGTCACGGCGGCCACGCCGGCCCCCTTGGCGATCCAGCCGCTGTCCCCCGACAGGGCCGCCGCCGCCAGCAGTCCGCCGACGATGATGACGCTGGAAATGGCGTTGGTGACGGCCATCAGCGGCGTGTGCAGCGCGGGCGTCACGCTCCAGACGACGTAGTAGCCGACAAAGATGGCGAGCACGAAGATCGCCAGACGGAACACGGTGGGGTCGACGGCTTCCATGGGAGCCTCCCTTTCGATTCTGGAGTTAGGCGGTCTTCAGGTTCGGGTGGACGATCGCCCCGTCACGGGTGACGACGGCGGCCTGCAGGATCTCGTCCTCGAAGTTGGGCGCGAAGGCGCCCTCCTTGGTCGTGAACAGCGAGGAGAGGGCCAGCAGATTGCGGGCGTAGAGGGCGCTGGCGTCGGCGGCGATGCGTCCCGGCAGGTTGGCGTGACCCAGGATCTTGGCGCCGTTGGCGGTGACGA
>DASWYI010000034.1:0-31686 GCA_036405055.1 Brevundimonas sp. | reverse complement strand
CCTGAGAACCATCCAGATCGTGGCCGCCTTGGCGGCGGCCGTCGCCTTCTGCCTCGCCTTCATGGCGGCGGGGGCGGCTTTGCTGTCGGCCGTCTTCATGTTCGCGGGTCTGGCCGCCCTGGCCTGGCTGGCCTGGAGCCTGATCCGGCAGGTCGGCGCGCGGGGCCGCAAGCCTGCGTCGGTCAGCCGCCCCTGACCCGTTCCAGGCCGCCCTTGAACCTTTCGTCCGGGCGCCCTACCCTCTTGGGCCGGTCGCGCGCGCCCAGCGATCCTTGTGCCGAGTAGTCTCCAGTCGGGCGAAGACAAGAAATTCACGACAAATGGAAAAAGTGCCGATGACGGCCGAGGGCTACCGTGTCCTCGACGATCAACTGAAGCAACTGAAGTCGGTCGAGCGGCCGAGCGTGATCTCGGCCATCTCCGAGGCGCGCGAGCACGGCGACCTGTCCGAAAACGCCGAGTATCACGCGGCCAAGGAGCGCCAGGGCTGGATCGAAGGCCAGATCGCCGAGATCGAGGACAAGCTGAGCCGCGCCCAGGTCATCGACGTGTCCAAACTGTCCGGCGACCAGGTCAAGTTCGGCGCCACGGTCACCGTGGTCGACGAGGACACCGAGGAAGAGGGCCGCTACCAGATCGTCGGCGAGCACGAGGCGGACGTGAAGGCGGGCAAGATCTCGGTCGCCTCGCCCATCGCCCGCGCCATGATCTCGAAAGAGGTCGGCGACGTGGTCGAGGTCAACACCCCCGGCGGGGTGAAGGCCTATGAGATCCTCAAGGTCGAGTGGAAGTAACCACCCACATCCTTCCCCCCTCGCGGGGGAAGGTGGGCCGCGCAGCGGCTCGGATGGGGGGGCTGTCAGCCTCTCACGGCATTGAAGACATTTTAGCCAATCGGACAGGCCGGTGTTTCACCCCCCATCCGTCAGGCTCCGCCTGCCACCTTCCCCCGCAAGGGGGGAAGGGATGACTTCACCGCTCCAAATCCAGGTCGTCTCTGACGGCCGGATCGGCATGGAGAACCAGGCGCTGGGCCTCGCCGAGGCCGTGGCGCGCCTGACGCCCGCCGACATCACCGTGAAGCGCGTCCGCTGGCGGGCGCTGTTCGACAAACTGCCCTCCGCGCTGAAGGCGCCGTGGATGCTGGACCCGTCATCCGACGCGCCCTTCCCGGCCGACGGCGAGGCCTGGCCCGACATCTGGATCGCCACCGGCCGCGCCACCCTGCCCCTGTCGGTGATGGCCCGGGGCAAGACTCTCGTCGTCCAGACCCAGGATCCGCGCTGGCGCACCTCCGATTATGATCTGGTCGTCGCCCCCGCCCATGATGGGGTCAGCGGCCCCAATGTGCTCAGCATCACCGGCTCACCGCACCGGGTCTCGGCCGACCGGCTGGCCGAGGCCACGCCCGCCTTCGCCGACCGCATCGCCCCCCTGCCCCGGCCGCGCGTGGCGGTGCTGATCGGCGGCAAGTCCGCCGCCTTCGACCTGACGGAGACCCACGCCGCCGATCTGGCCGACCGCATCGCGGCGGCGATCAAGTCTGCCGGCGGCTCGCTGATGCTGACCTTCTCGCGGCGGACGCCCGCGGCGGCGAAGGCGGCCATGACGGCGCGGCTTTCGGCCCTGCCCGGCATGATCTGGGACGGCGACGGCCCCAACCCCTATTTCGCCTTCCTGCAGGCCGCCGATCATGTGCTGGTTACGGAGGACAGCGCCAACATGGCCGCCGAGGCCGCCTCGACCGGCAAGCCGGTGCACATCCTGCCGATGATCGCATTGAAGTCAGGCGGCAAGTTCGCCCGCCTGCACGCCGACCTGCACGAACGCTGTGCGGCGCGGCCCTTCGACGGCTCGCTGGAGACCTGGACCTATCCGCCGCTCAATGAGACCGAGCGCGCGGCGCGGGCCGTGCTGGATCTGCTGAAGACCCGGGCGGCCTAGTCGCCGCCCCCGCCGCCGCCGCCGTCGCCACCGCCGCCGTCCGAGCCTGGTCCGCTGTCGGAATCGCTGTGCTGTTTGCTGCTGGAGCCGCCATCGCCGACGTAGGGCACGCTTCCATCCGAGCCGTCACCGTTCTTCTTGCGCTTCGACGCATCCAGACCCGCGCCCAGGGCCACGCCGACGGCGACGCCGACGCCGATCCCCATGGCCAGATTGCCCATGGCGACGCCCAGGCCGGCGCCGATCGCCATGCCCAATCCGACGCCCACGCCCATGTAACTCGTCTGCGACGCCATGCGATCCTCCCCAGATTTCCCCTCAGCCTAACATCGCGCGCAGGGGAATCACCGCCTAAATAGAGGCCATGAACACGCCCCGTACTGTCCGCGTCGCCATCATCGGTTCCGGCCCCGCCGGCTGGACCGCCGCCATCTATGCGGCGCGCGCCCTGCTGAAGCCCGTGGTCATCGCCGGCATCCAGCCGGGCGGCCAGCTGACCATCACCACCGACGTCGAGAACTATCCCGGCTTCGCCGACGTCATCCAGGGCCCCTGGCTGATGGAGCAGATGCAGGCCCAGGCCGAGCATGTGGGGACCGAGGTCATCCACGACATCGTGGTGTCCGCCGATCTGTCGCAACGCCCGTTCCGGCTGAAGCTGGACGGCGGCGAGGAGTTGCTGGCCGAGACGGTCATCATCTCCACCGGCGCCCAGGCCAAGTGGCTGGGGCTGGAATCGGAGCAGGCCTATCGCGGCTTCGGCGTTTCGGCCTGCGCCACCTGCGACGGCTTCTTCTATCGCGGCAAGGACGTCATCGTCGTCGGCGGCGGCAACACCGCCGTCGAGGAGGCTCTGTTCCTGACGAACTTCGCGTCGAAGGTCACGGTGGTCCACCGCAAGGACGAGTTTCGCGCCGAGCGCATCCTGCAGGACCGGCTGTTCGCCAATCCCAAGGTCGAGGTGATCTGGGACCATGCGGTGGACGAGGTGCTGGGCGTCACCGAGGCGGGCGGGTCGAACGTCACCGGCGTGCGGCTGAAGAACGTGAAGACCGGCGTCCTGCGCGAGGTCTCCGCTGACGGCGTCTTCATCGCCATCGGCCACGCGCCGTCGTCGGAACTGTTCGCCGGCCAGCTGGAGACCAAGCAGGGCGGCTATCTGGTGGTGAAGCCTGGCACGGCCGCCACCGCCATCGAGGGCGTCTGGGCCGCCGGCGACGTGACCGACGACATCTACCGCCAGGCCGTCACCGCCGCCGGCATGGGCTGCATGGCCGCGCTCGAGGCCGTCCGCTTCCTGGCCGAACAGGACCACAAGGCCGAGGGTCACCCCATCAGCCACCACGAGGCGGAAAAGATCGGGACCTGGTAGGTCTCAGTCCCCGGGCCGGTCGCCCGACAGGCCGCCGTTCGTCATCACGCCGGCCGGCGCGCGCGACGGGCTTTCCAGTCCCGCGCTTTCAATAAGGGCCGCCTGACGGCCCAGCGCGCGGCTCATCACCGGGATGTAGTCGTTCAGCCCCGCCTGATCGTCGTCCAGCAAGGCCGACAGAGCCCGGGTTTCCTCGACCGCCAGACGCGGGCTCAACATGTCCCATCCCGGGAAGGCCCGGTGACGGATCACGCGCCGCTCCAGCACTGTCAGGTCCCGGTGCCGGTCGTCGGCCAGAAGGCGGCCTAGCAGATGATCCAGCGCGGCGCTCTCGCCCTCGATGATCTGGATGAAGCTGCCGTCCACGGCGGTCAGGGCGCCGGTGATGCCGTCGCGGGCGTTGTTGGGCCGGGCGGTGCTCAGGATATCGGCCATCTGCAGGGCGCTGCTCACCCGGATGACGCCGATGCTGACATAGACCAGCTGCTCCAGCGGACCGGTCTTGCCTTGCGATGCGGCGAGGGAGGAAGCGTTCACCCGAACAGCTGCAGCTCGGGCGGGGCGTATTCGATCGGCTGACCCTGACGGCGGCGCAGGGCGTAGTCGACCGCCGTCTGCACGGCGCGTTCGTCCGTCGGCTTGGACAGGACGCCGATGGTTCCGGCGACGCCCTTGGCGACCATGCCCGGGTTAGCGGTCATGAACAGGACGGTGACGCCGATGTCCTGACCCAGCTCGCGGCCCAGCTCGATGCCGGTCGGGCCGTCGGACAGGTGGATGTCCACCAGCGCCAGATCGACCTCGGTCTCACGCGCGATGTTGCGGGCGGTCTTGGCGTCCGCGGCGGTGCCGACAACCTCGTAGCCCAGGTCCTCCAGCACGAAGCGGAGCTCCATGGCCACCAGGGCCTCGTCCTCGATGATCAGAATACGCGCAGCCATATTTCAGTGTTTTACTTGATCGCCGCCCGGCGTGTGAACGCGGAACGGCCTTGCAGGTTTCACGCCAGAGACAGTCACAGGGATTTTTCCGCGGCCCTGCGCCGGGACAGCGCGGTGGCGGGCAGATCCGCCACGACAGTCAAACCGTCCGGGGCCCAGATTCGTTCCAGCTTTCCATCCAGTTGGCTCTCGACGGACAGGGTCACCAGCGAGGACCCGAAACCCTGGCGAGATGGCGCACCGGTCAACCGGGGACCGCCCCGCTCCTGCCAGATCAGCAGGAACCGGTCGCCCTCCAGCCGGGTGTCCAGCGTCACCTGACCGTCCTCGACCGACAGGGCGCCGTATTTCGCAGCATTGGTGGCCAGCTCGTGGAACATCAGGGCGACCGAGGTGGCGGATTGGTCGTCGAACACGGCGTCGTCGCCGCTGACGATTACCCGGCTGTGTCCATCGGCGCCCACATAGGGCCGGAACAGGGCGTCGAAGAAGGCGTGCAGCGTCATGCTGCCGACGCTGGGCCGTGACGATTCCGTGTGCGGCCGCACGAATTCATGCGCGCGAGCCAGGGCATTGATGCGGGTGCGCAAGGCCTGGGCGAACCCCTTCGCCTCCGGGAACTGCCGCGCCGACAGGGCGACGAGAGCCGATATGACAGCGAAGATGTTCTTGATCCGGTGGCTCAGCTCCTGGCTGACCAGCTCCTTGGCCTGCTCCATCCGCTTGAGGTCGTTGATGTCGGTGCAGGTGCCCATCCAGCGGACGATGGTGCCGGCCGCATCCCGGATCGGCATGGCCCGGCCAAGGGTCCAGCGGTACTCGCCGCTGTGGTGCCGCAGCCGGTATTCGATCTCGTAGGGTTCGCCGGTTTCCAGCGAATGCCGCCAGCGCGCCCAGGCCCGGTCCTGATCCTCGGCGTGGAACATGCCGTTCCAGGCCTCGCCGTCGGTCGACCCGGGCGGCACGCCGGTAAACTCGTACCAGCGGGCATTGTAGTAATCGTGGAATCCGTCGGGCAGGGTCGACCAGACCATCTGGGGCATGGCGTCGGCAACAGCGGCGAAACGGGCCTCGCTCATGCTGAGCGCCGCCTCGCTGGCCACCACCCGTGCGTCCGCATCGCGTCGGGCGTTGATGGCACCGCGCAGGTTCAGCAGGTCCATCACTTGTCGCGCCAGCACCTCCAGAGCCTGCTTCTGCAGGTCGGTGATGCCCTCCGGCCGCGCCTTGGTGTCCAGCACGCAAAGGGTGCCCAGTGGCAGGCCCTCTGCGGTCTTCAGCAAACGCCCCGCGTAGAACCGCAGGTGCGGCTCCTGGGTCACCAGAGGGTTGCAGTCGAAGCGGCTGTCCTGAGTCGCATCAGCGATCACCATTCCCTCGTCCTGCAACAGGGCGTGGGCGCAGAACGAGGTGTCCAGCGGCGTCTCGCGCACGCCCAGTCCGACTTCAGCCTTGAACCACTGCCGGCCCTCATCAATCAGGTTCACCACCGCGATGGGCGCGTCGAAGATGCGCGCGACCAGTCCGACAATGTCGTCGAACGCGTCCTCCGGCTCGGTGTCCAGAATCTCGTAGGCGCGCAGGGCGGCCAACCTTTGGGCCTCATCCCAGGAACGCGGGGGGGTGGCGGAAGGGGCTGGCACGCAAGCCTCAGAAAAGGCGACATGCGCCGGAAGACTTACTAAGCGCAGAGCCTCGCCAAGCGTTGCAATGAAAACGCGGATTACTTCGTTTGAGGACGGCCCACTTCCTCGACCTCCATCACCGTCACGCCGGGCGGCGGCGGCGCGGGCGTCGGGGCGGCTGCCGGACGCTCAAAGTCGGCCAGACGCGCGTTGATCGCGGCCACGTCCTCGCGCGACGGCTGGCGCCGCCCACCCAGGCTGGCCACGCCGACCACCCGGGTCTGGCCGTTGATCTCGACCGTGCGCGTGGCCGACAGACCGGCGGCGGCCGCGGCGGCCAGGTCTGCGTCGGCAGCCTCGGGCGTCATGGCTGCTTCGATCACCACGCGCGGGCGGGCGAAGCGGGCCTCGTCGATCACCGGCTCATGGCCCGAATAGGCCTGGCTGAAGGCGGCGGTTTCGCCGCTGATTCCCTTCCAGCGATAGAAGATGTGCGCGCCGATCTGGTCGATCTTTGCCACCGTCGGCGCCCACCAGGGATGCACATAGTCGGCGTGATAATGGGTCGCGGTGCCCACGCGCTCGGCCACATGGCCGGACAGGGCCCGCTCGGCCACCGCCCGCGCCCGGTCCCACGCCCACTTGACCGGCCCCATGGCCAGGGCCCCGTCGCAGGTGAAGCTGAACTGGCAGCCGGTGACCCGCTCGGCCCCCTGGAAGACCACGCCGCAGACCGTGTTCGGATAATTGGGATCGCGTACGCGGTTCAGCACCACCTGCGCCACCGCCTCCTGCCCCGCCGTCGGCTCCAGCCCGGCCTCGTAATAGATCGCCTGGGTCAGGCAGCGGACGGCCCGGCGGCGGTCCTCGGCCGTGGCGGCGCGGAAGATGAAGGGCTTGGCCGGGCGCAGGGCGCCGAGCACCGCCGGCGTGGCGGCGTTCATCCGCTGGGCATCCAGCCCGGACACCACGGCCTCCAGCGACGGCCGCCCGGCCAGGCTCAGGCTCTCCCAGCCCGGCGTCAGCCCCAGCTTCAGCGGCTCCCGGTTCGACGGATCGTGCCGCCGGGCGAGCGCGAGCTGGCTCGCGTCCATGCGCATCGCCAGCGCCGCCAAGCCCTTGGGCGTCAGGTCGCCCCGGGTGATGCGGGCCACCTCCTCGATGCGCAGGTCGATCTCCGGCCGGGTCATCGAACTGGCGGCCATGGCGACGCCCAGGGCCGCCAGCGCGGCCGGAAGCGCGACGGCGAACCGTCCCGCCCTGCGTCCTGCCTCGTACCAGTCGATCGCCATCAGGATCCTCTATCCCCCATTGGGGGCGCTTTTCAGGCCATGGATGACAGGCCTGTCAACATCTCAGCGCGAGCCGACGCTGGCCCGCAGCATCCAGGCGGCCTTTTCATGCGCCGCCAGCCTCTGGGTCAGCAGGTCAACCGTGGTGTCGTCGCCGCCGTCCTGAGCCACCGTCATGGCGGCGCGCAGGGTGGCGATGACCGTTTCATGGTCCCGCATCAGCTCGGCGATCATCCCCTGCGCCTCCGTCTCGGGGTCACCGTCCTTGATCGAGGTCAGGTTGGCGAAGGTGGCGTAGCCCTGGGGCGCGAACTCGCCCAGCTGACGGATGCGTTCGGCGATCAGGTCCAGCGCCGCCCACAGCTCGCGGTACTGCAGCTCCAGCAGGTTGTGATAGCTGAAGAACTCCGGCCCGCGCACGTTCCAGTGATAGCCGTGCGTCTTCAGATAGACGGCGTAGCTGTCGGCCAGCACCTTGGTCAGCTCCCGCGCAACGGCGCCGCGGTCGGACTTCTTGATCCCGGTGTCGATGGTGGCGGTCATGAGGGTTCCTTGAGCCTGGGGAGAAGCTTCGCAGATAGGGTTCCGGAGCTGTCGCGCCAAGCGGTGCGACATCCGGGATGTCATGGAACGCGAATGCGTTAGAAGCGTTGCAGAAAGTTCGCGCAAAGGGCGTCGCGGGGAGTGATGGGCGTTCGGGGGTTGCTTTCACGGCTGGTGGACATCGACGCAGGCCTCGTCTGGCTGGCGCGCATCGAACGCCGTCCGGCCTGGGTCAATATCCTCGTCGGCGTCGGCGCGGCCTGCGCCGCCCTCGCCGTTCGCTGGGCGCTCGCACCGTTGTACGGCAGCGTGACAGGCTTCATGATCCTGCTGCCCGCCGTGGTTCTGGCGGCGCTCGCGGCCGGACGGCTGGCGGGGGCGGTTGCGGCGGTCGCGTGTCTGCTCGGCGGATGGGCGGTTGTGGGTCCCGATGTGTCCGGGGTCGGTCTGCGGGATCATCTGGGCCAGGTCGCCACCTTCAACTTCATTCTGGTCAGCGGCTTCGTGACCCTGGTCGCGGCGTCGTTGCGCAAAACCTTGGGCCGTCTCGACGCCACGGTGGCGGCGCTGAACGCCTCCGACGCCCGCATCGACGAAGCCGAACACCGCCTGCGGCTCGTCAGCGAGCATGCCCCCGTCATGCTGTGGATGAGCGACGGGACCGGCAAATGCGTCCACCTGAACGCCGAACAGCGCGCCTTCTGGAAAGCGCCGGACGATCTGGCGCAATTCGACTTTCTCGGCACCGTGCATCCCGACGACCGTGAACGGCTGGTCGCCGCCACCATGGCCGCTGCGGAGGACCGTGCGCCCCTGGACATCGAATCCCGCTCGCTGCGCCATGACGGGGAATGGCGCATCCTGCGGACCCAGACCCGCCCGCGCCTCGGCCGCGACGGCGAATACCTCGGCATGATCGGGGTCAATGTCGATGTGACCGAGGCCCGGGCTGCAGAAGAGGCCTTGCGCGAAAGCGAGGCCCGCTTCCGTCTGGTGGCCGACAACATTCCCAATCTGGCCTGGATGGCAGAGGCCGACGGCGCCATCTACTGGTACAACCAGCGCTGGCATGACTACACTGGCACGACGCCGGAACAGATGGCCGGCTGGGGCTGGCAGGCGGTTCACGACCCGGCCTTCGTCGACGGCGTGACCACACGGTTCAAACAGGCCATCGACAGCGGCCGCCCATGGGAGGACGTGTTCCCGCTACGAAGCGCGTCGGGCGACTGGCGCTGGTTCCTGTCCCGCGCCCAGCCTGTCAGGGACGCCGACGGCGCCATCATCCGATGGTTCGGAACCAACACGGACATAACGGAACAGCGTGAGGCCGAGGCGGCGCTGCGCGAAAGCGAAACGCGTTTCCGCCTGATGGCCGATACGGCCCCCTCCGCCGTCTGGCTGACCAATGCGGACGGCGAGGTCGAGTTCGTCAATCAGGCTCTGGCGGCATTCTACGGCCGGCCTGAAGCCGAAATCATGGGTCACGCCTGGCTGGAAGCCGTCCACCCCGACGACAGGCCGGAAATCCTGGTTGTTCAGTCCCGGCATCGCGAGCAGAAGGAGCCCTACGGCTTCGAGGCGCGCTTCCGGCGCATCGACGGCGAGTGGCGCTGGATGCGGATCACGGTCAATCCGCGTTTCGACTCGGCCGGACTGTTCCGGGGATATGTCGGCCTGTCCTTTGACGTCACCGAAAGCCGCCAGGCCATCGACGCCCTGGAACGGCAGCAGCGCCGCCAGAGCTTCCTGCTGGCCCTGACCGACCGACTGCGCGATCTGACCGACGCCGGCGACATCATGATCGAGGTCGAACGCTCGCTGGGCGCCGAACTGGACGCCGATCGCGTCGGCTACGGCGAGGTCGATCTGGCCGCCGGGCTGGTCTCCATGAGCCGCGACTGGACCGCCGGGGTGGTCAGCGCCGAGGGCCAGTTCGCCCTGTCCGATCTCGGCGCCGACCTGATCGCCGATCTGGCCGACGGACGGTTCATCCGCATTCCTGATGTTCTTGAGGACCCCCGCACCGCCGGCGCGCCGACCATCTTCTCACGGCTGGGCACACGGGCCCTGGTTCGGGCGCCCCTGATCCGGGGCGGCCAGCTGCGGGCCTTCCTCTATGTCCACAACGCCGAGCCGCGCGACTGGACCGACGACGAGGTCGCCCTGGTCGAGGAGGTCGCGGCCCGCACCTGGACCGAGATCGAGCGCACCCGCGCCGAGGCCGTCGTGCGCGAGAGCGAGCAGCGCTTCCGCGCCATCGCCGACACCGCCCCGGTGCTGATCTGGGTGACCAACGAGGACCGCACCCGCGCCTTCGTCAACCAGGCCTATGTCGCCTTCAACGGCGGATCCTACGAGGACGCCCGCGACGCCGACTGGCGCGCGGTCCTGCACCCCGACGATCATGAGCGGATCATCCGGGAATCCCTCGCCGGCGAGG
This sequence comes from Brevundimonas sp., assembly GCA_036405055.1. Classification (GTDB taxonomy): domain Bacteria; phylum Pseudomonadota; class Alphaproteobacteria; order Caulobacterales; family Caulobacteraceae; genus Brevundimonas. Next base: position 21,526 of record DASWYI010000034.1, on the reverse strand, counting down.
CTACTCGCCAGCCCTTCTCGATGGAGGCCCGCTATCTGCGCCACGACGGCGAATACCGCTGGCTGAAGTCCTTCTCTCGCCCCCGTCTGTCGGGCGATCACGTGATCGGCTTCGTCGGCGTGGCCTTCGACGTCACCGACATCCGCGAGACCAACGCCCGCCTCGCCGCCTCGGCCGCCGAGCGCGACGCCATCCTCGGCCAGCTGGGCGAGGGCGTGATCGTCACCGATCCGGCCGGAAAGGTCGTCTTCATCAACGAGGCGGCCAAGCGCCTGCATGGCGTCGATCAGCTCGACGTCGAGCCCGACGACTACAGCAGGACCTTCCGGCTCTTCACCGAGGACGGCCGCCCCTATCCGCCCGGAGAGCTTCCGTTGGCCCGCGCGGTGCTGAACGGGGAAACCGTGACCGAGGCCCGCTGGCGCATCCACCGCGCCGACGGCGTCAATGTCCTGGCGGTCGGCAACGCCCGGCCCGTGGACGGCCCCGACGGCCAGCGCATCGGCGCGGTCCTGACCCTGCGCGACGAGACCGCCCGCATCCAGGCCGAGCATCGTCTGACCGAGTCCGAGGCCCGCTTCCGCACCGTGGCCGACAGCGCCCCGGCCCTGATCTGGATGACGGAGAGCGATGGGGCGGTGATTTTCACCAACCGCCGCTACAAGACCTTCTTCAGCGTCCGTCGTGAGAGCGAAGTCACGGCCGGCTGGGACCGGCTGGTGCACCCCGACGACGCCCAGCCCTTCCTGGAGTCCATCCGGGCGGCCATGGGGCGCCGCGACCGCTACGAAGGCGTCGTGCGGGTCAATCACCCGACCCTGGGGCTGCGCTGGCTCCGCTGCGAAGCCCTGCCTCGCTTCGACGCCGCCGGCGCCTTCCAGGGCTATGTCGGGGCCAACATCGACGTCACCGAGGCCAAGAAGGCCGAGGACGACCTGAAGCGCATCAACGAACTGCTGGAAGAACGCGTCGGCGAAGCCCTGGCCGAGAAGGCCAAGGCCGAGGCGGACCTGATGCACGCTCAGCGGATGGAGGCGGTCGGCCGCCTGACCGGCGGCGTGGCCCACGACTTCAACAACCTGCTGACCGTGGTCATCGGCGCGCTGGACATCATCCAGCGGTCGCCGAAGGACGAGGCCAAGCGCCAGCGGCTGGCCGAGGCCGCCCTGTCCGCCGCCCGGCGCGGCGAGCGCCTGACGCACCAGCTGCTGGCCTTCTCGCGCCGCCAGACCCTGCGCCCCGAGCCGGTCGATCTGAACGCCCTGATCCGCGAGAGCGAGCCCCTGCTGCGCCGCGCCGTCGGCGACGCGGTGGAGTTCAAGCTGACCCTGCGCCGGGGCGGGGCCCGGGTGAACGTCGACCCGGCCCAGTTCGAGGCCGCCCTGCTGAACCTGGTGGTCAATGCCCGCGACGCCGTGGGCGACCGGGGCCGCGTCTCGGTCCAAACCGCCCTGTGCAAGGTCAGGGCGGGCGAGGTGCACGACCTGCCCGCCGGCGACTATGTCTGCGTCACCGTTGCCGACAACGGCGAGGGCATTCCGCCCGAGGTGCTGAACCGCGTGTTCGAGCCCTTCTTCACCACCAAGCCCATCGGCAAGGGCACGGGGCTGGGTCTCAGCCAGGTCTATGGCTTCACCCGCCAGAGCGGCGGCGGGGCCCGTATTCGCTCCACCCCCGGCAAGGGCGCCGAGATCCGCCTCTATCTGCCGCCGCTGGGCGCGGGGGACGCCCTGCCCTCAGCCGACGTCGAGACGGGCGGCGCCAAGCCCTCCATGGGCGGCCGCATCCTGCTGGTCGAGGACGACGCCGGGGTCGCCGCCATCGCGGTCGACCTGCTGTCCGAGATGGGGCTGGCCGTGACCGCCGTGGACAGCGGCGCCAGGGCGCTGGAGGCGCTGGCGAAAGCCCGCTTCGACATCATGCTCAGCGACATCATCATGCCGGGCGGCATGAGCGGCGTGGATCTGGCCAAGAAGGCGGCCGCCGAATGGCCGGGCATGCGTATCGTCCTCGCCTCGGGCTACGCCGGCGACGACATGGATGAGACGCTCAAGGACGCGCCCTGGCCGTTCCTGAAGAAGCCCTATTCCGCCGACGATCTGCGAGCGATCCTGGGCGAACCGGCCTAAAGCCTTCCTTCTCCCCTCCGGGGGAGAAGGTGGTCGCGCGAGCGACCGGATGAGGGGGATGCCTGATCACAGGCTGACTTTCAGACGGTGAGCGGGCTGAACCACCCCCCTCATCCGTCAGGCTGACGCCTGCCACCTTCTCCCCCGAGGGGAGAAGGGCTGTGCTTTACCGGCGCTGGGCCTTCTTGGCTTCGCGGCGGGCGCGCTGCTCGGCCTTGACCGCGGCCTTGCGCTCGCGGCGCTCGTTGCGGCGGGCCTCTTCCTGCTCTTCCTCGGTCAGGCGCTTGGCCTCGATGACCTGGGCGACGACGACCTCCTTGGCCTTGCGCGCCTCGGCCTTGGCGGCCTCGTGCTTCAGGCGAATGGCTTCCTTCTCGGCCGCGCGCTTGGCGGCCAACTTGTCGAACTCGGGGTCGGGCGCGGCGGCCTTGGGCTTGAATTTCGCCAGCAGGGCCTTCTTGGCCTCGGCCTGGGCGGACAGTCGGTCGGTGAAGGCGGTCTGCTTCAGATCTCGCATGCGGAGGTCGGTTTTCCTTGGAAAGCGGGGATGGGGCGCACGGGCGCCGCGCGGGTTTTCGGCCCGCGCGGCTGGCTACGGGCTCTCGGCCCGAAAATCAAGGTTCAGCCCTTTGGGAGCCGCCGGTTGACGGCTCCCTGTGTCCGATCGGCCTTACTGCCCCGGATCTTATTGGGGACGAGCCGCGCCGGCGGCCCCGCCGACGGCGGCGCCCACCGGTCCGGCGACCACGGCGCCGGCGACGGCGCCGGTGGCGGCGCGCTGTTCGCGGGTCGTGCCGCAGGCGCACAGGGTCAGGGCGGCGGCGATCATCGAGGCGGTCAGAATGGTCCGGGTCATGGCGGTCTTCCTCAAGGCGGTGAATGGCGAAGGTTCAAACGTGGACGGCGTCCGTCCGTTCCGCCTTCCTGCAATGAGAACACGCAAGCCTCGCCACGAAGCCGGCGAAAACAACATGCAACCCTCGCAGCACTGCTTAGAGAAGGCCCGTCATCAGCGGTGTGTGGAAAAGACTATTTGCAATACAGAAATCGCGCCCACGACTGGCGCGCTGATCTCATTTCGATGGCGCGTTAACAGCTGGAATGTCATCCACAGATCAAAAATGCTGCGCTGCACTCGAATCTTGCGAATCAAACACATTGTCGCCATATATGGCTGGCTTAAGCGCCTCCCCGTTGATCGGCGAACACCGCTCAACGGTTCTGCGAAACTCGCCGCGACGCTGAACGCCGCCGGGTTTCGGGACTACCAGAGGGCGGCATTGCGCCCTGCGGCCTTGGACTAGAGTTTTGTCGATCCCCTCCCAGACGCGTGCCCCGCGCGCCGAAAGCCTCGCCCGAATCCGCCCTGCGGCGGCGGCGGCGATGTTCGGCGGGCTGGTCGGCCTGGCCATCGGCTGCGCCTATCTGGGCGGCACGGTGGCCCGGGCGACGACGGTGCGCGCCCATGCGGAACGGATTGACGGCGCGGCGGCCGCCGGTTTCACCGAGGAAGCCCTGTCCGCCGCCGCCGGAGGCCTGGACGCCAGCGCCCTGGCCATCGCCCGCCGCCATGATCCCTACACCGTCGCCGGCGGCGCCCAGCGCGACCGCCAGGCCGAACTGCTGACCGCCCGTCTGGAGCGCCTGCGCCCGACCGACGGCGGCCTGCGCCGCGCCAGCCTGACCGGCGCCGGCGGCCCCGCCGCCCGTCCCTTCCGCCTCGACAACGCCTTGGACGCCTCGCGCGATCTCGAGTGCCTGACCCAGGCCGTCTATTACGAGGCCCGCGGCGAGGGCCGTGACGGCCAGCGCGCCGTGGCCCAGGTGGTTCTGAACCGCGTCCGACACGCCGCCTTCCCCAAGACCATCTGCGGCGTCGTCTTCCAGGGCGCCAACCGTCGCACCGGCTGCCAGTTCAGCTTCACTTGCGACGGCTCGATGCGCGGGAACGTCAACCGCGCCGCCTGGAACCGGGCCCGCGACGTCGCCGGCAAGGCCCTGTCGGGCGCTGTTTACGCCCCTGTCGGCAACGCCACCCACTTCCACACCACGGCGGTTTCGCCGGTGTGGCGCGGTTCCATGATCCGCGTGACCCAGGTGGGCCAGCACCTGTTCTACCGCTTCGGCGGCCGTTCGGGCTCGACCGGCGCCTTCTCCTACGCCGCGCGTCCGTCGGTGGACGCCGATGCGCCGCGCCTGATCCAGGCCAGCATGGACCCGACCGGACCGGTGCTCGAGGCCGGAGCCGTGGCCTATACGATGCTGACGGCCCAGGACGCCGCCGCGGGGCCCGCGACGCCGCCGGCCCAGGCCCCCGCCCCCGCCCAGCCCGCGCCCGCTCAGCCTGAAGCCGCGGTCACCTCTCCCGAGGCCTGAGCCTCAGGCGTCCCGGTCGCCCTTCGACGAACGATGCGCATCGTCGTGGCTGTGTTTCAGATCACGCTCGCCGCCGCCGCCGGAAACCTTGCTGTTGCGGGGATTGGTCGGTCCGCCCTCACGCGGATCCTCGAACGCCGGCGGCTCGCGATCCGCATTCTGATGGCTTGAGCCGGGACCGCCCCAGCGCTTTTCATCGACTGGTTCCGGAGTGTGCTGGTTGTTGGCCATGTCAGCGGTCCTGCACCTTCCAGTGGGTGGTCAGGTTCTGGCGCAGGTTCCCGAACCGGCCCTGCTCGTCCAGATTCACGTCCGCGTCACCCGGCTGGCCCGTCTTGATTTCGGTCTCCAGATCGCGGCGGTCGTCGCTCATCGCTTCGGCGGCGGACCTGGCGCCCTTGTCGGCGAAGCTGCGCTGTTCCTTGGGGATTTTCGGCGCGTGGGTCATGACGGAATCTCCTTGGGGTTCACTGTAAGAAACCCCTCGCGGCGGCCGCCTGTTCCATAACGCCGCTCGGTCCCCTTGGCGGTCCCGGCCTTGCAGCGCGCGCGGCGATCCGTCCCGCCGTGGGACGCCCTGTGAATGTTATGACTGACGCCACGCTGCAAACCCCCGTCTCCAAGGCCGTTCGCGGGGGCGCCCTCGACGCCCTGCGCTTCATCGCCGCCCTGTTCGTGGTGGTGTTCCATTTCGGGGACGAGGCGCCGGTGGCGCTGCAATCGATGCACGGCTTCCTCGGGCGGGGATACCTCGCCACCGACTTCTTCCTGATGCTGTCGGGCTTCGTCCTGGCCAAGGCCTACGGCGCCGCCGTGGCCGAGCGGCGAGTGTCGCTGGGCCGGTTCTGGTCCAGGCGCTTCGTGCGCTGCTATCCGACCCACATCATCACCCTCGCGGCGCTCGCCGCCATGGTGGGCCTCGGTGCCCTGATGGGCTTCAGCGCCGAGCATGACGGGCGTTTCGACTGGTCGGGCCTGCCGGCGCAGATCTTCCTGCTGCATGCCTTCGGCCTCGGCGGCGGTCACTGGAACATCCCCAGCTGGACCATCTCGACCCTGCTGATCTGCTACGCCTTCTTCCCCATGCTGTGGCGCTTCATGCTGCGGATCGAGCGGCCCGCGGCGGCTCTGGCCCTCGGCCTCGCCATCCTCGTCGGGTCCGACCTGTTCGCCCGCACGGTCCTGGGGTCCGAACAGTTCAGCCTGCCGTTCCAGTGGTGCCTGCTGCGCGCCGCCCCCCTGTTCCTTGTCGGCCTGACCCTGGCGCGGGCGGTGCAGACCCTGCGCCTGTCGCCTATGGATGCGCGGCTCATGGGCTTCGGCGGCGGCGCCGTGCTGCTGGCCAACGCCGTCGTCGTCGGCCCGGACATGATAAGCATCCTGGCCATCTGCGCCGTCATCATGGGCTGTGGTGCCTCTCCGGCCACCCGCCCCCTCCCCTTCGCCGCTTGGGGCGCGCGGGTCAGTTTCTGCCTGTTCATGGTCCACACCCTCACCGGCGCGGTCTGGTTCGACGTCGTCGAGCCGCTGGCCGCCCGCATCCATCCGGCGGTCGAGACCGTGGGCTGGGAGGCCTGGCTGATGTGGGTCGGATCCCTGGCCGCGACCCTTGCCGCCGCCGCCGTCTATGACCGCTGGATCGACGCGCCCATCCAGAAGGCGCTGAACGCCCGGCTGTTCGAACGCCGCGCTACGCCGCGTCCAGCCCCACATCCAGCGCCGGCGCCGAGTGCGTAAGCGCCCCGACCGAGATCACGTCCACGCCCGCCGCGGCGATCCCGGCGACGGTGTCGAGGTTCACCCCGCCTGACGCCTCCAGCACCGGCCGCCCGAACGGACTGGCCTTGGCGCGGGCCACCGCCTCGCGCAGCATCGGCAGGGAGAAGTTGTCCAGCATCACCACGTCCGGCCCGGCCTCCAGCGCCTCGTCCAGCTGATCCAGCCCATCGACCTCGACCTCGACCTTCATCAGGTGGCCGACCGCCGCCCGCGCGCGCCGCACCGCCTCGCCCACGCCGCCGCAGACAGCCACATGGTTGTCCTTGATGAGGATGGCGTCATCCAGCCCGAAGCGGTGGTTCATGCCGCCGCCGCACTGGACCGCGTGTTTCTCCAGCGCCCGCAGCCCCGGCGTGGTCTTGCGCGTGTCGGCGATCCGGGCGCTCGTGCCCGCCACCGCCTGCACATAGGCCCGGGTCAGGGTGGCGACGCCGCACAGCCGCCCCAGCAGGTTCAGCGCCGTCCGCTCGGCCGCCAGCATCGCCCGCGCATCGCCCTCGACCGCGACCAGCACCGCACCGGCCTCGAAGACGTCACCGTCCTTCAGCTTCGTCTCGACCGTTGCGTGCGGATCCATGGCCAGAACCGCCAGCCGCACACAGTCGACACCGGCCAGCATGCCGGGCTTCCTCGCCGCGAACACAGCCTTCATGCGCGCGCCCTCGGGGATGCAGGCCTGGGCCGTCACATCGCCGGCGCGGCCGAGGTCTTCGGCCAACGCCGCGCGCACGATCGGCTCGATCAGGATATCGGGAAGCTGGCGGATCATTCGGCGGCCATCAGGCTGTGGCGGGGATTGACGCGCGTGTGCCGCGCCGTCTTCGCCGTTTCGGGATAATCAGAACGCCAGTGCCCGCCCCGGCTCTCGCACCGCGCCAGCGCCGCCTCGGCGATCAGCCGCGCCGCCTGCACCGCCAGCGTCCCGGGATGCGCCCGCTCCAGCCGGTCCAGCAGGGCGATCAGGGCCGTCAGCCCAGCCTCATCCCGCACCACACCCGCATGCGCCGTCATCGCCGCCCGCAGTTCTGCCATCGCCTCGACCGGCAGCTCCGCCGGAATCACGGCCGCCAACGGCTCCCCGCCCAAGGCCGCCGCCGCGCCCGCCGCCCGTCCGGCCCGCCGCCCGAAAGCCGCGGCCTCCAGCAGCGAGTTGGACGCCAGACGGTTCGCGCCGTGCACCCCCGTCGCCGCGCATTCCCCCACGGCGAACAGGCCCGGCACGCTGGTGCGGCCGTCGGCGTCGGCGGCGATCCCGCCCATGTGATAGTGCGCCGCCGCCGCCACCGGCATCGGCGTCACGCGCGGGTCGATCCCGGCCCGCATGCAGGCGGCGAACACCGCCGGAAACTCTTCGGGGAAGGCCCCGCCGATGGCCGTGCGCCCGTCGAGGAAGGCGCCGCGCCCGCTCTGGCGCGCCGCATGCACCGCCCGCGCCACCACGTCCCGCGACTTCAGGTCCGCGTCCCGCTCCGGCCCCAGCAGATACCGCCCTTCGCGGTCGATCAGCCGCGCCCCCTCGCCCCGCAACGCCTCGGTCGCCAGAGGCGCGGGGTCCAGCCCGACATCGATGGCCGTGGGGTGGAACTGCACGAACTCCGGATCGAGAATCTCCGCCCCGGCCCGCGCCGCCAGCGCCATGCCCTCGCCCTTCAGGGCCGAGGGATTGGTGGTCACGGCATAGAGACCGCCGACGCCGCCGGTGGCCAGAACCACCGCGCTCGCCAGCACCTCGACCCGTTTCCCGTCGCGTTCCAGCACCGCACCGACAACCCGGCCGGAGGCGTCCTGCAACAGGGCCTTCAGCCGCGCGTCCTCCCAGACCTCGACGTGGTCCGCCGCGCGCACGGCGGCCACCAGAGCCGACAGGATCGCCCGGCCCGCGCCGTCGCCCCCGACCCGCGCCACCCGCGCCCGGCTGTGCGCCGCCTCCAGACTGACGGCGAAGCCGCCGTCGGCGGTGCGGTCGAAGGGCGCGCCCAGCGACGCCAGCCACTCCACCGTGGACCGCCCGTCCTGCGTCAACGCCGCGACGGATGCCGCCTCGACCAGACCCGCCCCCGCCGCCTTCGTATCCGCCGCATGCAGGGCCGGGGTGTCGCCCTGCGCGAGCGCCGCCGCCACCCCGCCCTGCGCCCAGGCCGAGGCGCAGGCCTCCAGCAACGGCGCCGGCGTCGCCACCAGCACCTTGCACGGCGCGGCGCCCAGGGCGGCCGACAGCCCCGCCAGTCCGCCGCCGACGATCAGCGGCCCATCGTGCCGGATGCGCGTCATGTGCTGAAACCCAGATAGGCCCCGGCGATCCGCAACGCGCCCTCCAACGACCCTTCCGCCAGCGGAACCAGAGCCGCCAGACCTACGCCGACACAGGCCGCCGCCATGACCAGATACAGCCCCACGCTGGCCGCTGCCTGACCGCCGCTCAGCGGCTGCCCCTCGGGCCGCCAGCCGCCGCGCCGCAGATGACCCAGCAGGGCGATGGCGAGAAACGCCGCCAGGATCCAGCGCCCCGTCATGACGCCCCAGTAGACGACGATCACGCCCATCATCAGCATCGCCGCGCGCTCGACCCATGGGTGGATTTTCGCCAGCACCGGCCCGATGGCCTTGGATCCGTCCAGCGGCGGCGCGGGGGCCAGATTGACCAGATTGATCGCCGCGATCACCGCCGCCCCCAGCAGCCACGCCGGCCCGCCCAGCACCAGCCACAGGGCGAAGAAGGGAATGGCCGCCAGCAGGCCGAACGCCGGCCCCGCCAGCGACACCAGCACCCCGTGCCATTCGCTTTTCGGTTCCCGCTGCCCTTGGGCCAGACCGCCCAGGAACGGGATGATGAAGATGCGCGCCGGTCCCATACCCAAGCGGTTCATGGCCAACACATGCCCGTATTCATGCACGAACAGGCCGAAGATCACGGCGACCGCCATGATCCAGCTGCCGGTCACCCACCAGATGAAGCCGAGGAACAGCGCCGTGCCGCCGATGGCGACCACCGGATGCTGACCTTTTATCAGGGGCGGCTCGGCCCGCCGGACGGTTGCGTCAGGCCGAACCGGCTGCGAGGCCGCGGAGGGCAGATCCCAGGGGCCGGGGCGGCGGGGTGTTTCATCGGTCATGTCGCTGAGGTGGCCTTTCCGGCCCCCAGCCACAAGGCGATCAGGGCCAGAAGCCGCAGCGACGTCTTGTCCACCCGGGCCACCACCCGGACCGGCGCGACATAGTGCATCAGATCAGCTCCACCGCCACATGATGGCGCGCCTTGACCATGTCGTAGCGCGCGGGGACCGCGGGCGGCGGCAGGTCGATCATCCGCTGCACCGCCAGCGCCGCCTTCGCGATCATCTCGTCCGGCACCGTCACCTCGAACCTCATGTCGCGCAGGCAGTCGCGGATGTTCTCCAGGGTGATGCGCTTCATGTAGGGGCACATGTTGCACGGGCCGATGAAGTCCACTTCCGGCACGTCGCCCTTGATGTTCGACGCCATCGAGCATTCGGTGATGAGCACCACCTGCTTCGGCTTGCGCGCCGTCACATAGTCGGTCATCGCCGCCGTCGAACCGGCGAAATCGGCGGCCGCCAGGACATCCTCCGGGCACTCCGGATGGGCCAGGATTTCCGCGCCGGGATAGGCCTCGCGCATCTCGGCGATGTCCGCGCCGGTGAAGCGCTCATGCACGATGCAGCGGCCCTTCCAGGCGATGATGCCGACATTCGTCTGGGCCGCCACATTGCGCGCCAGGAACTCGTCGGGGATCAGGATGACGCGGTCGACGCCCCATTCCTTCGCCGCCCACTCCACCACCTGAACGGCGTTGGCGCTGGTGCAGCAGATGTCGGTCTCGGCCTTCACGTCGGCGGTGGTGTTTACATAGGTGACGACCGGCAGGCCGGGGTAGCGTTGCTTGATAAGCCGCACGTCCGCCCCCGTGATGGCCTCGGCCAGAGAGCAGCCGGCCTTCAGGTCGGGGATCAGCACCGTCTTGTCGGGCGAAAGGATCTTCGATGTCTCGGCCATGAAGTGCACGCCCGCCTGGACGATGACCTTCGCCTTCGACTTCGCCGCTTCCTTGGCCAGCCCCAGGCTGTCGCCGACATAGTCGCCGACCCCGTGGAAGATTTCCGGCGTCATGTAGTTGTGGGCCAGGATGACCGCGTCGCGCTCGCGCTTCAGGGCGTTAATCTCGCTGATGAGCTGCGCCTGCGCCGGCCACTCCATCGGCGTGACGTGGTCGCGCACCTTGGCCCAGACACCCGCCGTTTCCGCCGCCAGTTCCTTCGAAAGGCCGAAAGTCCCGTCCGCCATCTGTCGCTCTCCTGACTTATGCTCAAATTTAGCATAAGCAGGGACAATGTAGACCCCCGCACACCGAATGCAAGGGGTCTGCTAGTTCACCGGCTACCGTCGCTCCGTACCGACCATGTCCACATAGGTGGAGAGCTGGCTGTAGAGCACCGTGCCCTCAGCCGCCGCCTCATTCGCCGTGCGCACCGCCATACCGTTCATCTGGCGGGCGGTTCTGTCGCCGCTTCCCGCGGGAATCGCATGATCGACACGGCATTCCGTCAGCTGCATCGCACGCACTATGCAGCTGATGTTCACCACGCTGACCAGTCGGCCGGTCGGCGCGGGCGGCGAGCCCCCGGGGGTCTGCGGCGATGCACTCGACTGTTCCTGCCCGTACCGGAGATCTTCGGGCGCGCGCGGCAGCCGGTCCCGGTCATCCGCCACCGAATGTCCACACGCCGTCAGCACCCGGTCGAGACTTGTGGACTGGGTCGGAAGGTCGAAGGTCGCGCGCACGGGCGCCGCTTGCCCCTCCTCGGAACGCAGATTGAACGCCCCGCCGCCCCGCATGAAGCGGAGGTCACGCGCCGGGGTGGAGCTTGTGAAGGTCGCCGGTCGGCCTGGCTGCGCGGCCTCCATCGTCCAGACTTGCCGGTCGGCGCGATCATCCCACCGTGTCGCCAGAAGAGTCCGACCTGTCCCCGCGGCGGCGGGAAGGCCGACGATGACCGCCTTCAACTCACCCCTGAGGCATTGCGCCACGACGGCCTGCCCGCCCTCGTAGCGCACCATGGCGACCGTCAGGCCCCGCGCCGCGTCCTCGGCGAACTCCCAGTCGTCCTCGGCCTCCTGGGCCGCGGCGGCCATCGGTGAAACGGCCAGCGCCATGGCGCAGCCGGCAAAGACCCAGGCTTTCATCGGTCATACCCCTCATTCCCCGCCGCCATGACAGACCCTGTGGGCCTGCCCCGTCAAGCGGCGGCGCTAAACCTTGGGAAACCCTTGTGTGGCAGTGTGATGAACCAGGTACCGGGATCTGTATGTTCAAAACCGCAAAAGCGCTTTCCGCCGCCCTTGTTCTGATGCTGTGCGGCGTCTCCGTCGCGCATGCGCAGACGGTGGTGCGGCGCAATCCCGTCGAGCTGGCCCAGGCCGTCGAGCGCCGCTCGGCGGAAACGGACTTCGCCGAGCTGGAGGCTTTCGGCCGCCGCGCCATGGAGGTGAAGAGCCGCGAAAGCCTGAACCGGCTCTATCACGTCACGTGGATTTTCCTGAACCAGGGCGAGTTCGAGAAGGCGACCCTGTGGAACAACCGCCTCGCCTCGGCCGCCGCGGATCAGAAGGACGCCCGCTACGTCGATATCGCCCGTCTGAACGGCCTGGCCATCCGCTACGATGACGGCGACACCAGCGCCGCCGCCGAGATGGCCCGCATGGCCCGCACCGCGACCGACTGGTTCGTGAAAGCCCACGCCACGCGCCTGACCGCGCTCAGCCTGATGGACGACGACCGCATCGGCGAGGGGCTGAAGCTGCTGGCCGACGTCGACGCCTTCATTCCCGACGCCGACCCCTACGCCGCCACCGCCCGTGCGGGCCTGTGGGAGGTGACCGGCATCGGCCTGATGAAGCTGAACGACATCGAGGGCGCCACCGCCGCCTTCGGCCGGTTCGAGATCGACTTCTCCAACCCCGCCTATCCGCGCCCCGACTTCGACGCCGTCTACAACCTGGCCCGCCTGTCGGTGCAGCTGGGCGACCAGGCCCTGGCTGAACAGCTGTATCAGGTCCACCATCGCCTGGCGGCCCGCTCCAACCTCGAAAGCCTGCTGGTCTACGACGCCAGCCTGTGCGCCGCCGTGGCCCAGGGACGGCGCGACCCGCGCGGGGTGCTGAACTGTCTGGCGCCCTACGGCCGCGACCTCGGCGCCGCCGCCTTCCTGGCGCCGCGCCTGCTGCCGGCGCGCGCGCTCGCCTACGCCCAGACCGGCCAGGTCGCCGCCGCCCGCGCTGACCTGGCCGAAATCCGGCGCCAGATCCGCTCCGGCGCCTTCCGCGAGGGCGCTTCGGAAATCCCGCACGTCGAGGCCGAGATCCTTTTCGCCGAGGGCCGCACCCGCGAAGCCTTCGCCCTGCTGCGCGACTATCACCAGAGCGAGCGCGTCCTGTCGGCCCAGCGCTTCAGCGCCGGCATCCGTCAGGTCACCGGCGACATGCAGGCCCAGCTGGCCGAGCGCCGCCAGCAGCTGGAGACCGCCCGCGCCAACACCACCCTTCAGGCCGACGTCATCCGCTCGCAGAACTGGATCGTCGGCATCGCCGTGGTCTTCTTCCTGTCCGCCGTGGCCATGGTCTTCTGGCAGCGCCGCCTGACCGCCCGCCTGCGCGTGGCCCAGACCCGCGCCGAGGAGGCCAGCCGCTCCAAGTCCGAATTCCTCGCCAACATGAGCCACGAGATCCGCACGCCCCTGAACGGCGTGGTGGCCATGGCCGACGCCCTGTCGCGCCGCGCCCTGGACGGTCAGGACCGCGAGATGGTCGAGATCATCCGCTCGTCCGGCGTGACGCTGGAGCGCCTGCTGTCCGACATCCTCGACAGCGCCAAGATCGAGGCCGGTCAGGTGACGCTCGAAACCGTGGTCTTCAACGTCCGCGACGCCGTGCGCGACATCGCCGCCCTGTGGGGTCCCAAGGCCGAGGATGCGGGCATCACCCTGGTCACCGAGATCGACCCGACCGTCATCGCCACCGTCAGCGGCGACGTGGTGCGGGTGCGCCAGATCCTGGCCAACCTGGTCTCCAACGCCATCAAGTTCACGGCCGAGGGCGGCGTGCGCCTGACCGTCGCGCCGACCGACGACGGCCTGATCCGCTTCACCGTCACCGACACCGGCGTCGGCTTCGACGACGACCAGAAGGACCGCATCTTCGGCCGCTTCCATCAGGCCGACGGCTCCATCACCCGCCGCTACGGCGGCACCGGGCTGGGCCTCGCCATCTCGCGCGATCTGGCCGAGATGATGAACGGCACGCTCGACTGCCACGGCGTGCCCGGCGAGGGCGCCACCTTCTGGTTCGAACTGCCCCTGCCCCCCGCCGACGCCGCCGACATGGTCGAGGCGGCCCATGCGGTCGAACTCGAACCCCGCGCCCTGCGCATCCTTCTGGCCGACGACCACCCCGCCAACCGCAAGGTGGTCGAGGTGCTGCTGGCCCCCACCGGCGCCGAGCTGGTCATGGTGGAGAACGGACAGCAGGCGGTCGACGCCTATGCCGCTGATCCCTTCGATCTGGTGCTGATGGACATGCAGATGCCGGTCATGGACGGCCTCGCCGCCACCGCCGCCATCCGCGCGTTCGAAACCGAGACCGGCCGCGCCCGAACCCCCGTCATCATGCTGACCGCCAACGCCATGGCCGAGCACGTCGCCCAGGGCCGCGAGGCCGGCGCCGACGGCCACCTGGCCAAGCCCATCACCACCGCCACCCTCTTCGACGCCATCGGCGCCGTGCTGGCGGATGAGGAAGAGGTCGCTGCGGCCGAGGCGGCCTAGGCGACCGCCGCCCCCTCATGCGCCAGCAGCCAGCGCTTGCGCTCCAGTCCGCCCGCATAACCGGTCAGAGTTCCGTTCGCGCCGATCACCCGGTGGCAGGGGACGATCACGGCGATAGGGTTCTGGCCGTTCGCCAGCCCCGCCGCGCGCACCGCCTTCGGCTTGCCGATCGCCGCCGCCAGCTGGCCGTAGCTGCGCGTCTCGCCCGCCGGAATGGCGCGCAGCGCGGCCCAGACCGTGCGCTGGAAATCCGTGCCGCTGGTCGTGGTCCTCACCCCGTCCAGCGCCCGCACGTCGCCGCCGAAATAGGCCTCGACCGCTGACCGCACGCCCTGCGGCGCCCGACCCGGCTTCAGCACGGCGCCCGGCGAATGGCGGGCCAGCAGCCGCATCATCCGGTCTTCATAGTCGGCGAAATCCAGCGCCCGCACGGCGCCCTCGGCGTCGGTCACCAGCAATACCTCGCCCACCGGCGTGGCGATGCGGTCAATTGTCAGTTCAAGCGGCTTCACGATCCGTCTCCAGTTCAATCCCGGCGGCCGCCAGATGCGCCGCCGCATAGGCCCGCCAGGGCCGCCATGGCTCCGCCCGCGCCGCGGACCGGCTGCCGGTCCAGCGATCACTGGGCGGCGTGTCATCGTCGTCGATCCAGTCGCCGGTCAGCCGCAGCCCCGGCCGCGCCGCGACCAGCGGCCGCAACAGCGGATCGGCCGACAGGTCCCGCGCAATGGCCTCGGGGTCCGCCGACAGGTCGAACACCCGCCGCACCCGGGCCAGCACGCCCGGCAGGGCGCGCAGGTCGCTCGCCGCCACCGTCACCGCCACGCGGCCGTCATCGCCCGGCTCGACCGTCACCAGCCCGTCCGCCCCGTCGACCGCCGCCATCAGCACCCGCGACCAGCGCCCGTCCTCGACCGCATCGCCCCTTGCAGCCAGCACCGCCAGCATCGCCTCGCGATCATAGGGCGGGCGATAGGGCAGGCTCAGCCGCACCCCGCCGTCCCCGGCCCGCTCGCCCCGTCTGCGCAGCGCGCTCGGCGGCCGTCCGTAAAGGGCCTGAAAGGTCTCGTTGAAGCGCCGCACGCTGCCGAACCCGGAGCCCAGCGCCACCTCCGCCATCGAAAGGTCCGTCTGGTGGATCAGGGCCTTGGCCAGCAGCACGCGCCGGGTCTGGGCCACGCTGACCGGGGCGGCGCCCAGATGCTGGCGGAACAGGCGGCGCAGATGCCGCTCGCCGACCCCCAGCCGCCCGGCCAGGCCGTCGACGTCGCCCTCATCCAGCGCGCCCGCCTCGATCAGAGTCAGGGCCCGGCTCACCGTATTCGACGTGCCGCGCCACGCCCCCATGTCGGGCGCCGTCTCGGGCCGGCAGCGCAGACAGGCGCGGAAGCCCGCCTCCTCCGCCGCCGCCGCTGTGGCCACGAAGACCATGTTCTCGCGCTTCGGCGTCCGCGCCGGACACACGGGCCGGCAGTAGATGCCCGTCGTCTTCACACAGCCGAAGAACCGGCCGTCGAACCGCGCGTCCCGCGTCAGCACCGCGCGGTAGCAGGCGTCCTGATCAAGATCGGCGGCGTTTTCCATGACCCCGGAAATACGCCGCCCCTCACCTCAAGTCTCGCGGTTTTCGGACATCAATCCTCCCCCGTTGGGGGAGGTGGCGCGGCGCGCCTTCGCGCCGTGACGGAGGGGGCCTGCGGCAAGCGCCAGCGTGTGGGGTCAGCCCCCTCCACCACTTCGTGGTCCCCCTCCCCCGATGGGGGAGGATCACGCCCGCCCGTCCAGCATCCGCCACAGGTTGCGGCCGATCTTGAACACCAGGCTGATCGCCGAGAAGGCCACCACCCAGACCACCACCACCGACAGGGTCGAGGCCACGCCCGACAGATCCCGCCCGCCGTCGCCCAGCCTTCCGAGGGTGTCGAGGTTCAGCATCGACCAGTCGCCGCCGACCCGCGCCGTCTCGTCGCCCACGCCCAGGGTGAACCAGTGCCCGGCCTCGAAGATCATCCAGGTCAGCCACAGGCCGGCCCCGGCGATCGCCACCTGGGCCGCGGCCCGCATCCGCACCGCATAGGGGCTGATGAGACTGGCCAGATCGATGGCCATCTGACCGAGCGCATACAGCAGGATCGCCCCGTGCAGCTGGCCCCAGATCGGCGCGGCCGTCACCGTCGCGTCCTCGCCGCGCAGACCGACCTGCATCAGGCCGGGGAAGTGCAGCACCCCGATCCACCACAGGACGAACACCCCCGTGGCGATGAAGGAGGTCAGATACTCGGCTCCCGGCCAACGGTAGCCGCTCCGCGACTTGCGCCCGGTCCAGACCGACGCCGGCTT
Organism: Brevundimonas sp.; assembly: GCA_036405055.1. GTDB lineage: Bacteria > Pseudomonadota > Alphaproteobacteria > Caulobacterales > Caulobacteraceae > Brevundimonas. The sequence continues at coordinate 5,064 of DASWYI010000034.1, read as the reverse complement.
GCCGACATCGCCCGCCTTCACGTCGATGCCCCAGCGCGCCGGATCGGCCAGCTGGAAGGCGTCCAGATCCCGCACCCGCCATTTCGTCAGGAACGCCGGCCGTATGCCCTGATGCTCGAAGATCGCCCCCGCCAGTGTCAGCGCCCCGATCAGGGTCAGGCCCGCGCCGAAGAAGCCGTGGAAGGCCCGGGCGATGGCTTGTCCCGCATCCGGCGCCCCGGTCACGACACTGATGACCAGCGTCAGGGCGAAGACGGCGCCCAGCACCATCAGCCCGGCCTTCACCCCGAACATCCAGTAGGGGAACAGCTCGGGTCCGATCAGGGACTGCGGCCCCTTGCGGTAACGCCCGGCGACAGCCAGCGGATGGCCGATCTCGCGCAGGATCTCCTCGCGCTCGCCGTCGGTCAGGGGACGCCCCAGCGCCTCCTCCTTGCCCTCGAACCGGCTCAGGATCAGGTCGCGCAGCTCGGCGATGATGTCGGCGCGTTCATCGGTCGGCAGTTGCGCCGCGACGGCGTTCAGATAGCGGTCCAGCAGGTCCATGATCGTCCCCCTCTTCACAGAATTCGGTCGAGCGAGGCGTTGATGCCCCGCCATTCAGCGCCCAGGGCGGCCAGCATCGCCGCGCCCCCGGCAGACAGGCGGTAGAAGCGCTTCTTCCGCTTCTCTTCCTCGCGCCATTCGCTTTCCAGCAGCCCCTGGCTCTCCAGCCGGCGCAGCAGCGGATAGAGGGTCGATTCCTCCATCTCCAGCCCGTCAGCGGCCAGGGCCTGACGCAGGGTGTAGCCGTAACGCTCCTCCCTCAGCCGCGCGAGCACGGCCAGCACCAGCGAGCCGCGCCGCAGCTCCAGCCGCATGGATTCGAAAAGCTCCGGATCGACGGCCATGCCGCTCCCCTGTCCGCCACATAGTGTGTGACGCACAGTGTATGCCGCATACTGTGTGAGGGAGTCAATGCATGCCGTTCCTTCTCCCCTCGAGGGAGAAGGTGGCTCGCGGAGCGAGACGGATGAGGGGGCTGCCAGACCAGGGGCAGACCGTCAGACGATGAGCGAGTTTACAGAGCCCCTCATCCGGCCCTCACGGGCCACCTTCTCCCTCAAGGGGAGAAGGGTCTTATTCTTCGGGCGCGTCCTCGCCCTGCACGATCCGCGCGACGGTCAGGTCGGCCGTCACATTGCCGACGGTGCGGAAGATGTCGGGGATCACCTCGACCGCCAGCAGGATGGGCAGCAGCGTCACCGGCACCCCCATGGCGATGCAGATCGGCGCGATGGAGACGAAGAAGCTGACCTGTCCCGGCAGCCCCACCGAGGCGACGCTGACCAGCACCGCCGTGACCATGCCCGCCAGAATGTGCCCCATCGACGGCTCCATCCCGAACAGATGGGCGCAGTAGATCACGACCCCCAGGTTCGCCACCGGGCTGGTCATGCGGAACACCGCCACCGCCAGCGGCAGCACCAGCCCCGCCGTCGGCCGCGCGACGCCCAGCGCATCCACCGCCCGCTCGACCATGACCGGCAGGCTGGCCAGGGACGACTGGGTGGAGAACGCCACCACCTGCGCCGGCGCCGCCGCCCGGGCGAAGCGCAGCAGGCCGATCTTCCCGAACAGGATGGCCAGCGGATAGCACAACAGCGCCACCCCGAACGTCGCCAGCGAAAGCACGCTGACATAGTGCAGCAGCGTCCCCGCCGCCCCGATCCCGGCCGTCAGCCCGACACCCAGCGCCATGGCGAACACCCCGATCGGCGCGGCCATCAGCACCCAGCGCACGATCACGATCATGGTCTCGCCGACCGCCTCGAACACATTGACCAGCGGCAGGCGCAGCCGGTCGGGCAGGCGCGTGGCCGCGAAGCCGAAGAAGACCGCGAACACCACGATCCCCAGGATGGCGTCGTCCGCCGCCGCCCGCAGGGGGTTGGACGGCGCGATGGTGGCGAGGAAGCTGGCGAAGCCCGCCTTGCCCGCCTCGGCCACTTCCGGCGGCATCGGCGGCGCCCCCGCCAGCAGCCGCGCCCCGCCCTCCGGATCGATCGGCCAGACCGCCAGCAGTCCATAGGCCGCCAGCACGGCGTAAATCGTCGAGGCCACGATCATCAGGCCGAAGATCAGCATCGCCCGCCCGGCCAGCTTGCCGGTCGAGGCCGCGTCCGCGATCGAGGCGATGCCCGTGACCAGCAGCGAGAACACCAGCGGCACGATCGTCATCTTCAGGGCATTGAGCCACAGCGACCCGATGGCGGCGATGAACCCGGCCGTCCCCTCGCCCCCCGGCAATCCATAGGCCTGCGCCGCCGCGCCCGCCCCGAGCCCCAGCACCAGGGCCAGCATCACCTGCACGCTCAGCGACGACAGGAATTTGTTCTTCGAAACATCGGGGCCGGACGGCGAGGCGGGGGAGGTCATGAGGCCAAGCTAGGCACAGATGGCCCCGGGCGAAAGCGCCTTGGTCGACGAACGGCAACCTTCACCGCCCGCGCCCGTTCTTCCGGCACAGGCGGCAAACAGCCGGAAGGACAAAACCATGACTTCGATCAAGACCTTGACGGCCGTGGCGGCTGGGGCTCTGGCGCTGGCGGCGGCGGCGCCCGCGGCGGCCCAGACCCAGCCCTACCAGACCCAGCCCAGCACCGGCGATCAGGTGCTCGGCGCCATTCTCGGCGCCCTGTTCGGCAACGGCCAGCAGTCGCTCGACGACCAGTGGCGACGCGGAAGCCGTCCCCTCTACAACGGCCAGACCCAGTTCCAGACCCGCCTCGACGCCGGGGTCCGCGACCGCACCCTCAGCTACGACCAGGCCACGCGCCTGCGCGCCGACTACGCCGATCTGGTGGCGCTGGAGACCCGCTACTATTCCGACCGCCAGTTTTCGACGTCCGAGCGCGCCGATCTGTCGGACCGCTACCGCCAGCTCTCGCAGCGGCTGGACGGCGGTTACGACGACGGATACGGCGGCTATGACGACTACAACGGCTACAGGACAATTGCCGAGGGCCGCACGGCCTTCGACGCCCGCGTCGACGCGGCGCTGCGCAACCGCGACATCTCGCGCACCGAGGCCACCCGGCTGAAGTCGGACTACTACGCCCTGGTCCAGCTGGAGACGAGCTACAGCCGCAACGGTCTCGACAGCCGCGAGCGCGCCGACCTCCAGACCCAGCTTCGCGCCCTCAACGAGCGCGTCGGCGACGACTACAACGGCGGCGGTTCAAACTACGGCGACTACCGCAGCGCCATCGCTCGCATCGGCGCCTCGATCGCCCAGGGCGAACGCTCGGGCCAGATCAACCGCAACGAAGGCGAACGCCTGCGCACCGAGCTGGAGGATCTGACACGGCTGGAGGCGGCCTATTCGCCCGGCGGCTACAACGCCGACGAAAGCAGCTATCTGACCCGCCGCTTCGGCGAGCTTGAGAACCGCGTCCGCAACCGCAGCCGCTAAAACTCGGCTCTGATCCTTGTCATCCCGGCCGGAGCGAAGTGGAGAGCCGGGACGCTGACGCAGAGAAAGGGCCTCCCGGAAATCGCTGACGCGATTTCCGGGATGACAAGGCTGAACAGGCGTTAGGCGGAGACCCGGTCCACCTGTCCGCGAGTTCATCCGCCCGCCCCATTCGCGCCGCAATCCGCTACAAATGTAGCGTTACAAATGTAGCGGATCTTGGAGCGACGTCATGATCGAATCCCTGCCCCGGCGCGAGCGGGAGGTGTTCGAAACCCTCTGCCGCCTCGAATCCGGCACCGCCGCCAACGTGCGCCACGCCCTCAGCGACGGTCTCAGCGATTCCGCCGTCCGCACACTGCTGGCGCGGCTGGAAGCCAAGCAGCTGGTCGTGCGCGCCCGGGGCGACGAGGGCTTCCTCTACCGCCCCGCCCCCCGCACCGAAGCCGTGGCTGAGGGCGCGCTGAAGCGGATGATCGACACCTTCTTCGCCGGCTCCGCCGCCAGCGCCGCCACCGCCCTGCTCGGCCTCGGCCAACGCCTGACGCCGGAAGAGGCCGAGGCGCTGGAGCGCGCCATCGATCAGGCCGTGGAGCGCAAGTCGTGACCTGGACCCTGATCCTCGCCCTGCTGGTCAAGTCCAGCCTGATCGCCGGCGCCGGCCTGCTTCTGGCCCCGACGCTTTCGCGGCGTCCGGCCGACCGCGTCGACGTCCTGCGCGGCGCCGTCTGCCTGTTGCTGGCTCTGCCGCTGATATCGGCGCTTCTGCCGACGCTCGACCTCGCCCTGCTGCCGCCGCTGCCGGAACCCGACGCCCGGCCGCTTCCGGTCTGGCAGGCCGAGGTCGGGCCCATCGCCGGGGTGGCCGTGACGGCCCCCGTGCCGGAGTTCTCCTGGCCCCTGGCCTTCGCCGCCCTGTGGCTGGCGGGGGTCGCCGTGGTCGCGGGCCGTCTGGCCCTGGGTCTCTTCACCCTCGACCGCTGGACCCGACAGGGCGACGCCGTCCGCGACGCCGCCTGGCGCGCGCCTCTGGCCCATCTGAAACCCCGCGCCCGGCCGCAGCTGATCGCCAGCGCCCGCGTCTCCGGTCCGCTCAGCTGGGGCGCCGACCCGGGCGTCATCCTGATCGACGACGCCAGTCTGGCCGAGCGTGAGGCCGCCCCCGCCATCCTCGCCCACGAGCTGGCGCACATCCGCCGCCGGGACTGGCTGTTCCTGGTCCTGTCGCGGCTGGCCCTGGCCCTGTTCTGGTTCAACCCGCTGGTCTGGCGCCTGCACGACGAACTGACCGCCCGGTCCGAGGAAGCCGCCGACGCCGACGCCGTAGGCCACGTCGACCGTCATCTCTACGCCCGGGCGCTGGTCCGCCTGGCCGCCCATCCCGCCCCGCACGCCGCCACAGCCATGGCGGCCAACGCAAAAACCCTGAAAAAGAGGATCGCCTGCATCATGACTGACCAAGCCCCCCGCCGCCGCCCCCTGACGGTCGCCGTCGCCGTGGCCGCCCTCGCCGCCGTCGCCACGCCCTTGGCCGCGCTGGAGATCACCCGGCCCGAGCCTGCCGCCTCGGTCGCCGCCGCCGCTACGGACGCCGCGGCCGCAACCGCGCC
>DASWYI010000033.1:0-53455 GCA_036405055.1 Brevundimonas sp. | reverse complement strand
GCGGCCGGCCAGCGACAGCCAGGTGGTCAGGGCCGCGCCCTTGCCGCCGCGCTCGTCCTTGACGACCTGCACCAGCATGACCTGACGGCGCTTGATGACGTCCTGGATCTTGTAGCGGCGCATCAGGCGGCGCTTCAGGCGCTCTTCCTCGGCCATGCCGCCTTCGGACTCGCCGTCGTCGGATTCGCGGCCCAGATCGTCGTCGTGATCGTCGTCCGAATGCGCCTCGGCCATGATGGCTTCGCGGTCGGCGACCGGGATCTGGTAGTAGTCGGGGTGGATCTCGTTGAAGGCCAGGAAGCCGTGGCGGTTGCCGCCGTACTCGACGAACGCCGCCTGCAGGCTGGGCTCTACGCGGGTGACCTTGGCGAGATAGATGTTGCCGCGAAGCTGGCGCTTCGCGCGGGATTCAAAGTCGAATTCCTCGATCTGACGGCCCTCGACGATCGCGACGCGGGTTTCCTCCGCGTGGGCGGCGTCGATCAACATGGTCTTTGACATGGAAAGTCTCTCTCTGGCGCGCTCGGGCCGGGCCTGTGAAGGCAGCGGCGGCTCGCCGAATGGGTAGGGGGGTAAGGGCGTATGCGCGCGCAATCCCGCCGCCCGGCGCGATGCCTTGGGCGAAGATGGTCGTGTCAGACCGGGTGGGAGCGCAGGCGGTCAGGCCCATGGTTATGCAGCGTCCTGGGACCGGACGCGCGGATGGCGTCACGATCCCGGTCGTCGAAGCGTCGGGCCTGGGCCTGACGTTTCTCGGATCGGTGAAAGTCCGTCGGCGATGAGGGCGCATCCTTGCCGTGTGGCGGACGCGATCAATCGCTGACGAAACAAAGCATAGTGACGCGACACGCGAATTGAAAGGCGCGCGCGCAACCGAATGGGCCTTAACCGAATGGACAGGCTCTTCTGCCAGATTGGCCCCAACGAATAAGGTGGGTCTCCGTCAGAATGAACGGACAAACGCGTCTGAACCTGTCGCAGTGGGGCGTCCGCGAGTGGTCGATGACCGCGCTCGCCATGATCGTCATGCTGCTCGCCGTGCTGATCGCGGGCCGGGGTCTGGCGTCCGGCGCGGCGGGCGACGTGCTGCAGATCCGGTTCGGCGGCGACGCCGAGCGCACCCGTGTCGTGGTCGATCTGGAAACCTCCGCGCGAGGCGAGGTCGTCGAGACCGGCGCCGCCGCCCGCGTCGTCGTGGGTCTGCGCGGCGTTCAGCCGGGACGCAGCCGGGGCGGGCAGGGCTCCGGCCTGGTGCGTGGCTGGCGCGTCGCCGGCGCCGCCGGAAACGCCCGTGTCGAGCTGGACCTGGCCTCCGCCGCCGAGATCGAGCGCCGCTTCCTGCTGCCGCCCGGCGACGGGGTGAACCACTATCGCTACGTCATCGACCTGAAATCCACGGGTCGCGCCACGCCGCGTCAGCCCCAGGCGCCCCGTCCTGGCGCCCCCCAGCGCCCGGCCGCGCGGGCCGAACGGCCGCTCATCATCATTGACGCCGGTCATGGCGGTCACGACCCGGGGGCCTCGGGCACCCACTCGCGTGAAAGCGCCGTGACCCTGGCTGCCGCCCTGGCCCTGAAGACCGAGCTGGAGCGCACGGGCCGTTACCGTGTCCGCCTGACCCGCGAGACCGACGTCTATGTCGATCTGTATCAGCGGGTCCGCATCGCCCGGAACGCCGGGGCCGACCTGTTCATCTCGCTGCACGCCGACGCCGGGGCCGATCCGGCCACGCGCGGAGCATCGGTCTACACCCTGTCCGAACAGGGCGCGGGCCGGGCGGTGCGCGAGTTCACCCGCGGCGACGACTGGCACCGCAGCCTCAACCTGCCGGGCCGCGACCCGTCCGTGGACCGCATCCTGCTGGACATGACCCAGCGGGCGACCCAGAACCGCTCGGCCCAGTTCGCCCGCACCCTGCTGACCGAGATCGAGGACGCGGACCATCCCCTGCTGCGCCGCAGCCACCGTGACGCGGGCCTGGCCGTGCTGCTGGCCCCCGACGTGCCCGCCGTGCTGCTGGAGATGGGCTTCATCACCAATCCCGAGGACGAGCGTTTCCTGAACGACAGCGGTCACCGCCGTCAGTTGATGCGCGCCGTGGCGCAGGGGATTGACGCCTATTTCGCCGAATTGTCGGCCCCGGTGATGTACGCCGGAACCCCGGAAACGGGCGGCGCGCGCTAGCCCTTTTCGCCAGCCCCGACGCGGGCTAAACCGGACAGATGCGTCTGTCGGATTTCAAGGTGAAGATCGCCGAGCGGTGGCTCGTCATGGCCGGGATCGGCCTGCTGGGCGCCATCGCCGTGGCCGGGCTGGTGCTGGCGATCTACGCCGCCTGGCTGTTCCATGACCTGCCGGATGCGGGCGAGCTGGCGGACTATCGCCCGGCGACCGCCACGCGCGTCTATGCCGGCGACGGCACCCTGATCGGTGAGTTCTCGGACGAGCGCCGCATCTATGTCTCCTACGACCAGATTCCGACGACCGTGGTCCAGGCCTTCCTGGCCGCAGAGGACCGCAACTTCTTCACCCACGGCGGCATCGACGTGTCCGGCATCGGCCGGGCCATGTTCAAGAACGTCTTCAACGTCCTGACCGGTCGGCGGCTGGAAGGCGGCTCGACCATCACCCAGCAGGTCGCCAAGAACGTCGTCCTGTCGAGCGAGGCCAGCCTGAACCGCAAGCTGAAGGAGGCGATCCTCTCCAGCCGGCTCGAGGCGACCCTGTCAAAGGAACAGATCCTCGAGCTCTATCTGAACGAGATCTTCCTCGGCTACCGCTCCTATGGCGTGGCCTCGGCGGCCTACAACTACTTCGGCAAGTCGCTGCAGCAGCTGACCCCGGCCGAGGCCGCCTTCCTCGCCGCCCTGCCCAAGGGGCCGAACAACTATGATCCGCGCAAGCATCCGGAGGCCGCAAAGGGCCGCCGCGACTGGGTGCTGCGCGAGATGAACCAGAACAACTTCATCAGCGACGCCCAGCTGGTCGAGGCGCTCGCCACGCCGCTGAAGGCCAATGCCGCGCCCCAGCGCGCCGCCTACCGCGACGCCGACTATTTCGTCGAGGAGGCCCGGCGTCAGGCCACGGCCCGCTTCGGCCGGGAAAAGGTCAACGGCGGCGGCTACTATCTGCGCACCACCCTGGATCCCGAGCTTCAGTCGGCGGCGCGCAACGCCCTGATGAAGGGTCTTGAGAACTACGACCGCCGCCACGGCTGGCGCGGGGCCTGGGGCACGACCGATTTCGCCGAGGGCTGGCAGGAAGCCGCCCTGAAACGCACCGTCCCCGCCGAACGCCGCGCCTGGCGCGCCGCCGCGGTGGAAAGCGTCTCGGGCAACAGCGTCCGGGTCCGCACGGCCAAGGACAATGAGACCGGTTCCCTGATCGCGTCCGACGCCGCCTGGGCCAACGCCAACCGCCCGCTGAAGCGCGGCGACCTGATCTTCGTGGAGCGCCAGGGCGGCCAGTTCGCCCTGAAACAGGTGCCCGCCGTCAACGGCGCCCTGGTGGCCATCGATCCGCAGACCGGGCGGGTGCTGGCCATGGTCGGCGGCTATTCCCACGCGCTCTCGAGCTTCAACCGCGCCACCCAGGCGAACCGCCAGCCGGGCTCGGCCTTCAAGCCCTTCGTCTACGCCACGGCGCTGGAGGGGGACTACACCCCGGCCTCGATCGTTCTGGACGCCCCGATCAGCTTCGCCGGCGGCCCCAACGGCACGCGCTGGTCGCCGGAGAACTACAGCAAGGAATACTACGGCCCCCAGACCCTGCGTCGCGGGCTGGAGCTGTCGCGCAACGTCATGACCGTGCGTCTGGCTGACGACATCGGCATGAAGAATGTGGTCGGCCTGGCCTCCCGCATGGGTGTGGCTGACAACCTGCCGCCGAATCTGTCGGTGTCGCTGGGGGCAGGGGAGACCACGCCCTACAAGCTGACCGCCGCCTATGCCGCCTTCGTCAACGGGGGGCGCCGCATCGAGCCCTATCTGATCGAGATGATCCAGGACCGGAACGGCGAAACCATCTATCGCGCCGACCAGCGTCAGTGCCGCGAGTGCGGCCGGCCCTTCGACGGTCAGGAGTCGCCCCGTCTGGCCCCGCGTGGCCAGCAGGTCATCAACCCGATCACCGCCTATCAGATGAGCTCCATGCTCGAAGGCGTGGTCCAGCGCGGCACCGCCGCCAGCGCCCGGGGCCTGGGCCGCTGGGTCGGGGGCAAGACCGGCACCACCAACGAATACCGCTCGGCCTGGTTCGTGGGCTTCACCACCGACATCGTGGTCGGGGTCTTCATCGGCTTCGACGACAACCGCCCGCTGGGCTCCGGCGAAACCGGCGCGGCGACCCCCGTGCCGATCTTCACCGACTTCATGCAGGTGGCGCTGAAACGCCGCCCGGCCCGGCCGTTCGTGCGCCCGCGCGATGCGGTCTTCCGTACCGTCAACGGCATCGAGGAGGCCTTCCGCAAGGGCACCGAGAACCGCCACCGCGAGGTTCCGGTTGAAAATCCGCTGCCGCCCGGCCCTCAGAACTATGAGGACATCGTCCGCCGCGAGCAGGAGGAAAAGGCCCGTCAGGAAGCCGGTCCGCCCCCGACCACGGCCCCGCCGCCCCGCAAGGAGCCGGCGGAGGACCTGAGCGGCCTCTACTGATGAGGGCTTAGGGAGTAGGGAATAGGAATTAGGGGCGCTGCCGCTCCATTCGAGCCTTCTTCCCTAAGCCCTACTCCCTAAGCCCTATTCCCTTCACCGCACCGGCGCTCTATGTCCGCGCCTCACTTTTGAAATCGCACGGAGTCCGCGATGAGACCGGATGTCGAGGCCATGAAGGCCGACATCGAGCAGAGCATTGCTCTGCTCAGGAGGCGTCTTTGACTGGGATGTCGCCCTTAGAAAGCTCGATGAGCTGAACGCCCGGGTCGAGGACCCGACCCTGTGGGACAACCCCGAGGCCGCCCAGGCCGTGTCGCGCGAACGCTCCAAGCTCGAAGCCTCGGTCACCACCGTCCGCGAGATGGAGACCGGGCTGGAGGAGGGCGTCATGCTCTCCGAAATGGCCGATGAGGAAGGCGACGAGGCGACGCTTGAGGAGGCGCGCGCCCAGCTGAAGGCCATCAAGGAGCGCGCCGGCCGCGCCGAGCTGGAGGCCCTGCTGTCCGGCGAGGCCGACGGCAACGACGCATACCTTGAGGTCAACTCCGGCGCCGGCGGGACCGAAAGCTGCGACTGGGCCGGGATGCTGCTGCGCATGTATTCCCGCTGGGCCCGCGCCCACGGCTATGAGGTCACGATCGAGGCCGAGGAGGGCGGCGATCAGGCGGGCATCAAATCCGCCACCATCCTGATCGAGGGGCCGAACGCCTATGGCTGGCTGAAGTCGGAATCGGGCGTGCACCGCCTGGTCCGCATCAGCCCCTATGACGCCGCCGCCAAGCGCCATACGTCGTTCGCCTCCATCGGCGTCTCGCCGGTCGTGGACGACGCCATCGAGATCGACATCAACCCGTCCGACGTGCGCACCGACACCTATCGCGCGTCCGGCGCCGGCGGTCAGCACATCAACAAGACGGACTCGGCCGTGCGCCTGACGCACGTTCCCACCAACACCGTCGTCGCCTGTCAGGCCGGCCGTTCCCAGCACCAGAACCGCGAACAGGCGTGGAAGATGCTGCGCGCCCGTCTGTACGAGCTGGAGCTGCAGAAGCGCGAGGCTGCGGCCCAGGCCCTGGCCGACGCCAAGACCGACATCGGCTGGGGCCACCAGATCCGGTCCTACGTCCTGCAGCCGTACCAGATGGTCAAGGACCTGCGCACCAACGTCGAAACCTCGGACACGCAAGGCGTCCTCGACGGCGACCTCGACGCCTTCATGGGCGCGGCCTTGGCGGCTCGGGTGGGGGAGACGCGCGGGAGCACGGTGGAGTAGTGGGGACTGGCACACGCCCTTCCCTGGACGTTCAGCGGCGCTAGCCCCACGGGCTGCAAATGCCTTGCGGCCTCAAGCTAGCTTCGGAGCCCTGTTCAAACTTGACCATACTGGACGCCGGGTGACAAAAAGCCTGAGCGTTGCGTTTTCTCAATTCACCAACCGCCAAAGCGCATCCCGATGCCCGCCCATATCGACGAATTTGATTGGGGCACGACTCCCCTCGGGCCCAGAGACGGTTGGTCGCCCGCCCTTCAGACATCGTCACAGATCATGTCGGGTACGGGGTTCGCGGCCTGCGCAGTCTGGGGCGCGGAGCGTACGTTTCTCTATAACGCGGCCTATATCCCCTTCCTGGGCGACAAGCATCCGGGGGCCTTGGGGCAACCCATAGAGAAGGTATGGGCCGAGGTCTGGGACGATATCCGTCCCCTGATCGAGACGGCGCTCGGAGGCGAGAAAATCTATCTCGAAAACCTCCCTCTCACGATCCTACGCAATGGGGTGATGGAGGAAACATACTGGACCTTCTCTTACAGCCCGCTGTTCGAGGGGCCTGACGTCAAGGGAATGCTCGACATCGCCATTGAGACGACGGACCGCGTTCGTGCGGAGCAGCATCGCCAGTTGCTCGTGAGGGAGGCCGGCCACAGGGTGAAGAACACGCTCTCCCTGGTGCAGGCCGTCGCCCGAAGCAGCCTGCGGAACGTGGATCCGCAAGGTCTGGCTGATTTTGAAGGCCGCCTCATGGCGCTGGCACGATCCCACGAGGCGCTTGATGAAGCCGCCTGGTCGGGCGGGGACTTGCGCGATGTAATTTCGCTGGCTCTGAACCACCTGTCTCGCCGACCTTTCGACGTAAGCGGACCTTCCGTCGCCCTGTCTTCGCGCGTGGCTCAGAACGTAGCGCTTATCATCCACGAGCTTACGACAAACGCCTTCAAATATGGGGCTTTGTCAGTTCCCGACGGCCGTGTGGATGTTCACTGGACCGTGTCCGATGGAGAGCTGGCGTTGGTTTGGATGGAGCGAGACGGCCCCTCCGTTACGCCGCCAATCTCGTCCGGGTTTGGCTCCAAGCTTGTGAAGCGTGGACTTACGGGAGCAGGCGGGGTGGACCTCTCCTACGAAGCCCACGGATTTTCCGCCGTGTTCACGGCGCCAACCGGCACTCTTGCCTTGGACTAGGAGAAGGGCGCTGGTCGGCCGACGAAAAAGGCCCCGGATCGCTCCGGGGCCTTTGTCTTTTCAGGCTTCGGAGGCTTACGCCGCCGGGCCCATGCTGATGACCTGGGGCGCGGCCTCGGGGGCGGCGGCAGGGGCCGGAGCCGAGGGACGCGGGGTGTCGCGGCGGCCTTGGATGCAGCGGCCCTGGAAATAGGCGCCGACATCGATCGACAGCTGTTCGGCGGTGATGTCGCCGTCGACGTAGGCCGTCGACACCAGCTTCACCTGCTTGCCGTTGACGGCGCCGACGATGCGGCCGCGGACCTCGATATAGTCGGCCGACACGCCGCCCTCGATGGCGCCGGTCTCGCCGACGATCAGGCGGCCCACACGGACCTCGCCCTTGATCTGGCCGTCAATCTGCAGATCGCCGCCGCCCGAGACATTGCCTTCGAACTGCAGGTCGCCCGACAGGGTCGACAGGCCGCGCGACGGGGCGGGCGAAGGCGATGGGGCGGCCGAGCGCATGGGCGCGGCGCCGGGGCTGGGCAGATCCGGCAGCGGCGGGATTTCAGGACCGCTGGAACGGCTGGGGGCGGCCGGGGCGGGGGATTTGGACTTATTGAACAAGTTGGTCTCCGGCTCTCATGAAGCGGGCGGGGTTTTGGGGGCGGCCGTTCATCCACACTTCGTAATGAAGGTGAACGCCGGTCGAACGTCCGGTGGTTCCCATGGCGCCGATGCGCTGGCCAAGCGTGACCGTCTGGCCGGCTCGAACCGCCATGGAGTTCAGATGGGCGTAGCGCGTCTTGAAACCGCGGCCATGGTCTACCTCAACGGTGTTGCCATACCCTGAACGCACGCCGACAAAACTCACAACTCCGGGAGCCGTCACATAGATGGGCGAGCCCAGTGGCGCGGCGAAGTCCTGACCCTGATGCAGGGCCGGGCGACCGTTGAAGGGGTCGAACCGCACACCGAAGCCCGAGGTCGTGCGCGCCTGGGTCGGGCGGTGGAAGGGCAGGCTCTCGGCCGCGTCGGCCAGATAGCGCATGTCCGACAGATTGTCCGCCGCGTGGCGGATGCGGATGGCGAACGGCTCGTCCACGTCCAAAATGGCGGCCAGCGCGCGGGGATCGCCCGCGTCGACCAGAGGCCCGCCCAGCGCCTGCCCCTGCGGCGAATAGGCGGACGGGTTCAACCCCGCGAGGCGGAAGGCGAGGCGCAGCCGCTCGGCCCGGGTCTGGGCCACGCTTTCGGCGCGATCGATCAGGCGCTCCTGATCCATGCGCACGGCGACGATGCGCTGGATCGGCGTGCCGTCGGCGCTGGGCGTGGCGGGGCGCAGCTCGCGCTCGGCGCCCTCGACCCCGTGGAACATGGTCATGACCGTGGTCAGGGCCGCGTGGCGGCGCTCGACCATTTGGGCCATCTCGTCCAGCGAGCCGGTGGTGGCGCTCATGCGCACGATGGCGGTGTCCAGCCGGGCCTGCAGGTCGGCGTTCAGCCGTTCCGACGCGGCCCGCGCCTGCGACAGGGCGCTGCCGGCCTGGGCCCGGTTGATCATGTCGATGACGAAGCCGCCTGACGACACCACGGTCCATCCGGCGAAGGCGAAGGCGCCCAGCGCGATCATCATTTGCCGACCGGGGGTCAGGGCGACCGCCTTCACATCCTCGCCACTGCGAAGATAGAGGTACCGGACAGGGAAAAACCGGTCCAAAAGCGACCGCTTCCCGGAACTCTGCTGATCGTCCATACGCAACGCCCCAACGTTGGGACGACGTTATGCGGGCGGCGTGGCATGACAGCAATACTGTTCACGCATTCTTAACCATCTTTACTGGTCGGCACGCGAATAACGCCGGTCTGTTGACGAGATTCTCGCCTCTTAGGCGTATTCGCGAATCTGGTTTCAACCGCTCCAGATCAGTGTCCGCACCCGGACAGACAGATCAGAGGGCCTTGACGGCTTCCAGCACCTCGGCCGCATGATCCTTGACCTTCACCTTGCGCCAGGTCCGCTTCACCACGCGGTCCGCGCCGATCAGGAAGGTCGCCCGCTCGATGCCCATATAGGTGCGACCGTACAGGACCTTCTCGCCCCAGACGCCGTAGGCCTCGCACACTGCGCCGTCCTCGTCGGAGCCCAGCACGACCTTCAGGTCATACTTGGCCTTGAACTTGTCGAGCTTCTTCACCGTGTCCTTCGACACGCCGATGACGGTGGCCCCGGCCTTGGCGAAGTCGCCGATCAGGGCGCTGAAATCCTGCCCCTCCGCGGTGCAGCCCGGCGTGTCCGCCTTGGGATAGAAATACAGCACCAACGGCCCCGTCAGTTCGGCCAAAGTCACGCGCCCGCCGCCGTCCGTGGCGAGGTCGAAGGCGGGGGGCCTCATGCCGGGTTCAATGCTCATGCGGGCCTCACCAGAACGATCTTCTTCTTCCCGGCGGCCAGTTTGATGGCCCCGTCCTTCACGTCGCCTGCCTCGATCAGGCGCGCGCCGTCGGTGATGGCCTCGTCGTTCAGACGCAGGCCGCCGCCCTGGGCCAGACGCCGCGCCTCGCCGTTCGACGCCGTCAGGCCCGCCTTGGTCGCCAGAGCCGCGATCATGGCGCCGATCACCTCGTCCGAAGGCAGCTCGACCGTCGGCAGGTCGGCAGACACCACGCCCTGCTCGAACGCCGCCTCGGCCGCGCCGCGCGCGTGGGCCGCCGCCTCGGCGCCGTGCAGCATGGTCGTCGCCGCATCAGCCAGGGCCTTCTTGGCGTCGTTGATCGCCGCGCCCTCCAGCGCCTCCAGCCGCGCGATCTCGTCCAGCGGCAGGTCGGTGAACAGGCGCATGAACCGGCCCACGTCGCCGTCCTCGGCGTTCCTCCAGAATTGCCAGTAGTCGTAGGGGCTCAACTGCTCGGCGTTCAGCCACACCGCGCCCTGCGCCGTCTTGCCCATCTTGGCGCCCGACGCCGTGGCCAAGAGCGGCGTGGTCAGGCCGAAGGCGGCCTTGTGATCCACGCGCCGCACCAGATCGACGCCCGAGACGATGTTGCCCCACTGATCCGACCCGCCCATCTGCAGCGTCACCCCGTGGCGGCGGTTCAGCTCCAGGAAGTCCACCGACTGCATCAGCATGTAGTTGAACTCGAGGAAGGTCATCGGCTGCTCGCGCTCAAGCCGCAGCTTGACGCTGTCGAACGCCAGCATCCGGTTGACCGTGAAATGCGTGCCGTAGTCGCGCAGGAACTCGATGTAGCCGTATTTCGACAGCCATTCGTCGTTGTCGATCAGAATGGCGTCCGTCGGGCCGTCACCGAAGGTCAGGAACTTTTCAAACACCGTGCGGATCGAGGCGATGTTGGCCTTGATCGTTTCGTCGGACAGGTGCGGGCGCGACGCATCCTTGCCGGTCGGGTCGCCGACCTTGGTCGTGCCGCCGCCCATGATGACCACGGGCTTGCCACCCGCCTGCTGCAGCCGGCGCAGCATCATGATCTGGATCAGGCTGCCGACGTGCAGGCTCGGCGCCGTGGCGTCAAAGCCGATGTAGCCCGTTACCACACCGCCCGCCGCCGCGTCGTCCAGCTCGGCGGGGTGGGTGATCTGATGGATATACCCGCGCGCCAGAAGCGTGCGCAGGAAGTCGGACTTGAAGGCGGGCTCGGTCATCGGATCAGGCTTGGCTTGGGAGGGAAGGGGCGTGTAGCACAGGCATCGCGCACCGCCCAAGGAACCGTCGCATCGTGAGCATCTCGATCCAGCAGTTGTCCGGCGGTGTAGCTTCCCTGGAGTTCTCGCCCGCCGACGCGGCTGCGGTACGGGCTGCCATCACCGCCCGCTACGGCAGGATGCGCCGCCGCTGGTTCGTGTTGGCGTCGGAAGTCGCTTTCGGTGGTGAGCGTTTCGCCTTTCAGAACCAGTGGAATGATCCGTGCCTGATCTCACGCTCTGAGCGCGGGGCTGAGATGCTGGAGCGGATCGCTGATGACCTCGGGGCATAACGTGGAAAAGGTCTTCCTGACGCCCCATCCGGAAACGCCGGGGCCCGATATTCGGGTCGCCGTGTCAGTGGACCGGCCTCGCCGACAAAGCCTGTTGCTGGAATACGAGATCACCGGTGACGTCGCCGGCCTGCGGATCCCCGGCTGGGTCCGCTGGTCGCGCGCCGACGAGCTCTGGCGCACGACCTGTTTCGAGGCCTTCATCGCCCGACCGGAGGGCGGCTATCTCGAGTTCAATCAGTCACCTTCAGGTCAGTGGGCCGTCTATGCCTTCGACGGCTACCGGGCCGGAATGGCGCATCAGCCCGGCGTCGAGATAACCAACAGGCTCCGCGAACAGGACGACGACCGGCTCTTCGTGTCGGCCCAACTTGATGTGGACCGCATGAACCTCGGCGACGGGCCCTGGCGTCTCGGCCTCTCGACGGTCATCGAGGACCTCAACGGCCGCATCTCTTATTGGGCTCTCAACCATCCGCCGGGTAAGCCTGACTTCCATCACCCCGACTCGTTCGTTCTGGACCTTCCATGAAATTCGGCATCGACCGCCTGTTGTCCGAACCCGAGCTGCGTGCGGCGCTGAAGGGGCGGCGCTTGGCCTTGCTGGGGCATCCTGCCTCGGTCACGGCGGATCTGACCCATTCGATGGATGCGCTGGCGGCCTGCCCCGACATCACCCTGAGCGCCGCCTTCGGGCCGCAGCATGGGATGAAGGGCGACCTTCAGGACAATATGATGGAGAGCCCGGACGAGACCGATCCGGTCCACGGCATCCCTGTCTTCAGCCTCTATGGCGAGGTCCGCCGCCCGCGCGGGCAGTGGATGGGCACGTTCGACGTCCTGCTGGTGGACATGCAGGACCTGGGCTGCCGCATCTACACCTTCGTCACGACGCTGCTCTATGTGCTCGAGGCCGCCGCCGAGCACGGCAAGGAGGTCTGGGTGCTGGACCGGCCCAACCCCGCCGGCCGGCCGGTCGAGGGGCTGACCCTGCTGCCCGGCCATGAAAGCTTCGTCGGCGCCGGCCCCATGCCGATGCGCCACGGCATGACCCTGGGTGAGATGGGTCACTGGTTCATTTCTCACTTCAAGATCGACGTCGCCTATCGCGTCATCGAGATGCAGGGCTGGGCGCCTGAAGCGGCGCCCGGCTACGGCTGGCCGTTGAACGAGCGCAGCTGGATCAACCCCAGCCCCAACGCCCCCAACGTCTCCATGGCCCGCGCCTACGCCGGCACGGTGATGCTGGAGGGGGCGACCCTGTCCGAAGGGCGCGGCACCACCCGCCCGCTGGAGCTGTTCGGCGCCCCCGACATCGACGCCCGCGCCGTGATCGCCGAAATGCAGGCCTTGGCCCCGCAGTGGCTGAACGGCTGCCGCCTGCGCGACATCTGGTTCCAGCCGACCTTCCACAAGCACGCGGGCCAGCTCTGCAACGGCGTCCAGATCCACGTCGACGACCCGGCCTATGACCACGCCGCCTTCCAGCCCTGGCGGGTCCAGGCCCTCGGCTTCAAGGCGATCCGGCGGCTGTATCCCGACTACGCCCTGTGGCGCGACTTCCCGTACGAATATGTCTTCGACCGCCTGGCCATCGACGTCATCAACGGCGGGCCAGGCCTGCGCGAATGGGTCGATGATCCGGCCTCGACCGCCGACGACCTCGACGCCCTCACCACGCCGGACGAGCAGGCCTGGGTCGAGGCCCGCAAGCCGTTCCTGCTGTACTGATTGAACCGGAGGCCGCCATGTCCCTGCTGCTGATCGCGCTTCTCGCCGCTGAAGTGACCCCGCCGCCGACCCATGCCGAGGTCTGCTACGCCCGGTCAATGATCCTGATCGAGGATGCGATGGCCGAAACCGGCCGCGTCGCGGGCCCCTCCTGGTTCATCCGCGACTGGTGGGACGAGCAGCTCACCGACGCGCAGCGGGACGACGCGCGTCTGGCCGCCGTTCAGGCTCATGTGCGGGCGCGCATGGCCGAGGATCCGGCCGCCGCCGACGAGGAAGGGCAAGGCTGCGTCGACGAGGCCGTTAAGGCCGGCGCCGTTCCTGGCTGGGAATAAGCGCGCCGGGCATGCGCTCCATGAAGGAGGCAGGCGGTGTCCATGTGCCGGGAATGTGGGCGTTGCCCCATACGCACAGGGCCTGCAAGACGGGCAAAAGCGCGTCGCCTTTCGGCGTAAGGGCATAGGCGAAGCGTCGCGGTCTGTCCTGATAGGCATGCCGGGACACCAGGCCCGCCGCCTCCATGGCCGCCAGCCGGTCAGCGAGAATGTTGGTCGAAATCCCCTCGGGCGAGGTCAGGAAGTCGGCATAGCGGCTCTTGCCCGTAAACAGGTCACGCAGAACCACCATCGTCCAGCGATCCCCGATCAGATCGAGGCTGGAGGCGATGGGGCATCCTGATCGCGGCGGCTTTGAGCTCATGCCGACCATTTGGCTTGTAACTTGTAAAATGCAAGTTACTCTGGACCTCTAGTCGAGGGGACAGCCATGACCGAATCTCTGACGGGCCGGTGCCTGTGCGGCCAATCCAGCTTCAGCGCCGGGGGCGGCGCCCAATTCGCCGGACACTGCCACTGCGTCGACTGCCGCAAGGCCAGCGGCGCAGGCCGTTGCACCCATGTCGTGGTGTCGGAGGCGAGATTCCAGGCGCAAGGGCCGGTGCGGCGCTTCGACAAGCCGGCGGACAGCGGGTCGATGGTGTCGCGCTTCTTCTGCGAGACCTGCGGCTCGCCGCTCTATTCGACCAACGACCGGATGCCGGGGATGGTGTTCCTGCGGGCGGGCGCACTGGACAATCCCGACGCGGTGACGCCCGGCATGACGGTCTACGCCAGCCGCGCCCCGGCATGGGACCGCGCCGACGACGGCCTGCCCCGGTTCGACGTCATGCCGCCGGATATGCCGGTTTAGGCCGGCTTCTCTTCCAGGCGCTTGTCCAGATAGGCGCCGACGCGGCGGTCCACGGCGTCGATGTGGTCCTGCCAGAAGTGGCTTGCGCCTTCTTCCAGCTCATAGTCGATGACGATGCCCTTCTGGGTGCGCAGCTTGTTGACCACGCGCTCGACTTCGACAGGCGGCACCACGGTGTCGTTGGTCCCGTGCAGGAACAGGCCCGAGGCCGGGCAGGGGGCCAGGAAGCTGAAATCGTACATGTTCGAGGGTGGCGACACCGAGATGAAGCCGTCCGTCTCGGGCCGGCGCATCAGCAGTTGCATGCCGATATAGGCGCCGAACTGATACCCGGCGACCCAGGTCTGGGTCGCGGCGGGGTTGTTGGCCTGCAGCCAGTCCAGCGCGGTTGCCGCGTCGGCCAGCTCGCCGATGCCGCTGTCGAATTCGCCCTGCGACTTGCCCACGCCGCGGCTGTTGTAGCGCAGGGTCGCGAAACCGCGCTTCTGGAACAGCTGGTACAGCGTCACCGCCACCGGGTTGTTCATGTGCCCGCCCGCCTTGGGGTGCGGATGCAGGATCAGGGCGATGGGCGCGTTTGGGCGCTTGCCGGGCGAATAGCGGCCTTCGATGCGGCCGGAGGCGCCGGGCAGGATGACTTCAGGCATGGGGTGGCGAAATTCCCGTGTTCAACTGTCGTTTCCCGGCGTCGCAATACTTGACCACGACAGTAGGACTTTCTAAGTCCCGCTGGCGCTGCGCCGCCGTTCAAGAAGGCGCGGGTCTTAGCACAGGGCCCCCGAAAAGCGCGAGATTTTTGAGGTTGCGCAATGCGTCTGTCGACCAAGGGGCGATACGCTGTGATGGCGATGGCTGATCTGGCCAAGAACGGGGGCGCCGACGGCGTGGCGCGCGCCGTGTCGCTGGCCGAAATCGCCACCCGGCAGGAGATATCCTTGAGCTACCTCGAACAGCTGTTCGCCCGCCTGCGCAAGAGCGGCCTGGTGCAGAGCGTGCGCGGCCCCGGCGGCGGTTATCGCCTGGCCAAGGGCGCGCATGAAACCGTGGTGGCCGAGATCGTCCTGGCCGTGGACGAGCCCATCCGCGCCACCCGCTGCATCGGTCATTCGTCGCCCAAGGGCTGCATGATGGCCGGCGAGCGCTGCATCACCCACAATCTGTGGGAGGATCTGGGCGACGAGATCCATCGCTACCTCGCGGCCGTCTCGCTGGAGGATGTGGTCCTGAACCGCACCGGCGCGCGCCGCCGCGCGGCCCAGACCGATGTGGGGGTGGCGGCGTGAGCGTCTATCTCGACTACAACGCCTCCGGCCTCGTGCGGCCGGAAGTGCAGGCGATCATGGCCAAGGCGCTGGCTGAGGGGGGCAACCCCAACGCTGTCCACGCCTTCGGCCGCCGCGCCCGGGCCTATGTCGAAACGGCGCGCGCCCAGGTCGCCGATCTGGTCGGCGCCGATCCGACCGCGGTGGTGTTTTCCTCGGGCGGCACGGAAGCCAACGCTCAGGCGGTGGCCAGCGCCGTGGCCGCCGGCTGTGTGCGGCTGATCGTTTCGGCGACCGAGCATCCCTGTGTGGCCGAGACGGCGCTCGCTTCCGGCGCGGCCGTCGAAACCCTGCCGGTCGATGCCGACGGCGTCGTCGATCTGGTCTGGCTGGCCGAAGCCCTGGGCCGCCCCGGGCGCGCCATGGTCGCCATCCATCACGCCAACAACGAGAGCGGAGTCATCCAGCCGATCGCCGAGGCCGCGGCTCTGGTCCGCGCCGCCGGCGGCTGGCTGCACGTCGACGCCATCCAGTCGGCGGGCAAGATCCCGGTCGACATGCGCAGCCTCGGCGCCGACACCCTGACCCTCTCGGCGCACAAGCTGGGCGGGCCGCAGGGCGTGGGCGCGCTGGTTTCGAAGGAAGGCACGCCCGTCGTCCGCACCCTGCACGGCGCGGGGCAGGAGCGGGGCCTGCGCGCCGGCACCGAAAACGTGCCCGGCATCGCCGGCTTCGGCGTCAGCGCCGACTGCGCCGCCCGTGACCTCGACGCCGCCATGGCCCATGTCGCTTGGCGCGACGCGGCCGAGGCCAAGGTCGCAGCGGCGGGCGCGACCATCATCGGCGGTGACGTGCCGCGCCTGCCCAACACCCTGTTCATGGCCGTCGAGGGTTGGGACAGCCCGCAGCAACTGATTACGCTGGACCTCGTCGGGGTCATGGTCTCGGCCGGCAGCGCCTGTTCCTCGGGCAAGACCAAGCCTAGCAAGGCCATCAGCGCCATGGGCCACCACCATCTCGCCACCGGCGGGGTTCGCGTCTCCGGCGGCTGGGGCACGACCGAGGCCGACTGGACCCGCTTCGCCGACGCCTGGGTCGGGGCTTACGCCAAGCATCAGGCCCGCGCGGCGGAGAAGGCCGCGTAATGGCCGCCGTCAAGGAAACCATCGACGCCGTCGCCGCGCTGGAGAAGTACGAGCACGGCTTCACCAGCGACATCGACACCGAATACGCCCCGCGCGGCCTGAACGCCGACATCATCCGCTTCATCTCGGACAAGAAGGGCGAGCCGGAATGGATGCTGGAATGGCGTCTCGCCGCCTATGAGCGCTGGCTGGCGATGGAGGAGCCGACCTGGGCCTCGGTGAAGTACGAGCCGGTCGATTATCAATCTCTGTTCTACTACGCCGCGCCGAAGAAGAAGGACGGGCCGAAGTCGCTGGACGAGGTCGATCCCGAACTGCTGGCCGTCTATGCCAAACTCGGCATCCCGCTGGGCGAGCAGGCGGTGCTGGCGGGGGTCGAGGGCGCGCCGAAATACGCCGTGGACGCCGTGTTCGACAGCGTCAGCGTGGTCACCACCTTCAAGGCCGAGCTGGCCAAGGCGGGCGTGATCTTCATGCCCATTTCCGAGGCCTTGCGAGAATATCCTGATCTGGTGCGTCAGTATCTGGGATCGGTGGTGCCGGTGTCGGACAACTATTTCGCTGCCCTGAACAGCGCGGTCTTCAGCGACGGGTCGTTCGTCTATATCCCGCCGGGCGTCCGCTGCCCGATGGAGCTGTCGACCTATTTCCGCATCAACGCCAGCCAGACCGGCCAGTTCGAACGCACCCTGATCATCGCCGACAAGGGCAGCTACGTCTCCTATCTGGAGGGCTGCACCGCCCCCATGCGCGACGAGAACCAGCTGCACGCCGCCGTGGTCGAGCTGGTGGCGCTGGACGACGCCGAGATCAAATATTCGACGGTCCAGAACTGGTACCCCGGCGATGCGGAAGGGCGGGGCGGCATCTACAACTTCGTCACCAAGCGCGCCGACTGCCGCGGCGACCGGTCGAAGGTGTCGTGGACCCAGGTGGAGACGGGCAGCGCCGTCACCTGGAAATACCCGTCCTGCATCCTCAAGGGCGAGGAAAGCTCGGGCGAGTTCTATTCCATCGCCATCACCAACGGTCACCAACAGGCCGACACCGGCACCAAGATGATCCATCTGGGCAAGAACAGCCGCAGCCGCATCATCGCCAAGGCCGTCTCGGCCGGGAAATCGGACTCGACCTATCGCGGCCTGGTCTCGGTGCATCCGAAGGCGACGGGCGTGCGCAACTTCACCCAGTGCGACAGCCTGCTGATCGGGTCGGACTGCGGCTCCCACACCGTGCCCTATATCGAGGCCCGCAACGGCTCGGCCCAGTTGGAGCACGAGGCCACCACCACCCGCCTGTCGGAAGACCAGCTCTTCTACGCCCAGCAGCGCGGCCTGTCGCAGGAAGAGGCCGTGGCCCTGCTCGTCAACGGCTTCGTCCGTGATGTGCTGCAGGAACTGCCGATGGAGTTCGCGGTGGAAGCGCAGAAGCTGGTGGCCATCAGTCTTGAGGGGAGTGTGGGGTGAGCGACCTTCAAGCTGGCCTTTCGTCGGCTACGCTGGCGACTCTTGAGAGCCTTCGCGGTGCGGAGTGGTTCTCGAACGTCGGGTGTCAGGACACCGACAGCGCGGATGTTCTGACGACATGGGATCAGGCGATTGAGAGTTGTGGGTCGCTTGAGTGGGAAAACCTCTGCCTCGAGGCCGCCAACCAGTATCGTGAACGCCTAGCCGCAGCCTCGCCGGCCCGGTTTGCTCGCTGGAATGACATCGTCGCTCTCGTGAAACCAGCAAGTGAGGCTCTTGTTCGCGACAGGACCGCCGAGCTTGTTGCGCGCGAAGTGTTGCCGAAGGTCGTCCTCGACGCCGTGAACTGGGACATTCTGCATCTTTGCATGGAAGCCGAGTTTTCCGACGTCCAGCAGCCCGGCTTCTACGCCTCGCAGGCTTACTGGTATGCCGCCGGTCATTTTCCTTGTGGTTGGCGGGGCGCGTTTCCCGACGGTCGCCTGATCATTTTCTGAGACTGCTATCTGATGCTCTCCATCTCCAACCTCCACGTCTCCGTCGGCGACAAGCCGATCCTCAAGGGCCTCAGCCTCACCGTTCCGGCGGGCGAGGTGCATGCCGTCATGGGGCCGAACGGGGCGGGCAAGTCGACGCTGGGCTACGCCCTGTCGGGCCGTCCGGGCTATGAGGCGACCGACGGCGCGGCGTCCTGGCGCGGTGAGGACCTGCTGGCCCTCGACCCGGCTGAACGCGCGGCCAAGGGCGTGTTCCTGTCGTTCCAGTATCCGCTCGAAATCCCCGGCGTCCCGGCCCTGACCTTCGTGCGCACGGCCCTGAACGCCCAGAAGCGCGCACGGGGCGAGGACGAGGTCTCGGCGCCCGCCTTCCTGAAGCTGGTCAAGGCGGCCGCCGCCGCCCTGAAGATGGACTTCGACATGCTGAAGCGGCCGCTCAACGTCGGCTTCTCCGGCGGCGAGAAGAAGCGGATGGAGATCCTGCAGATGGCGCTGCTGGAGCCGTCCCTGCTGATCCTCGACGAGACCGATTCCGGCCTCGACATCGACGCCCTGCGCATCGTGTCCGAGGGGGTGAATGCGCTCCGCAGCCCTGACCGCGCCATGCTGGTCATCACCCACTATCAGCGCCTGCTCGACTACATCAAACCCGACCGCGTCCACGTCCTGGCCGCCGGTCGCATCGTCGCCTCGGGCGGCCCGGAACTGGCGCTCCAGCTCGAGGCGGAAGGGTACGACAAATACCTCCCGGCGGCGGCGTGAGCGTCATCGACCTCAAGGATGTTGCGACCATTCCTTCCCGCCGCACCGAGGCGTGGAAATATTCGGACCTGCGCCGCTGGCTCCGCGACGAGCCGCCGCTGTCGCCGAAATTGCCCTACGGCGAGCCCAATGACGGCCCGTTCAAGGCGCTGACCTCGAACGAGGTGCTGATCGCGAACGGCCGGCTGAACTGGTGGTCGGAAAACGACATGGAGCCGGGCATCGCTGTCGCCGAGGCGGCCCATCCGGGAGCGCCCAGGATGGCCGACGCCCTGCCGATGGGGGCGCTCGCCGCCGCCAAGGCTCTGGAAGGCGCGCACATCATCACCTTCAGCGCCGGCGCGCCCCGCACGCTGGCCCTGCGTCTGCTCAGCGACGCCGTTAAGACCGGCCATCACGCTCGCATCGGCGTGGTCGTCGAGGCAGGCGCGGATGTCACCCTGCTGGAAAGCCATGAGGGGTGGGGCGAGGCCTATCTGTCGAACACCCTGCTGGAGGTATTCGTCGAGGAGGGCGGCTCGCTGGAGCGCATTGTCCTGATCGAGGAACCGCACGACGCGATCTCGGTGAACTCGGCCGAGGTCCATCTGAAAACCGGCGCCCACTACCGCCAGACAACGGTTGCGCGGGGCGCGCAGCTCCAACGCCTCGAAACCCGCGTGACCCACCCGGGCGAGGGCGCCACCGTCCGCCTCGACGGCCTGTACCTGCTGTCCGATGCCCGCCACGCCGACCTGACCAGTGTGGTCGACCACACCGGCCGCGACGGCCAGACCAGCCAGCTGACCAAGGGCGTCGTCCGCGACACCGCGCGCGGCGTATTCCAGGGCAAGATCATTGTCGAACGCGGCGCCGACGGCACGGACGCCCGCATGGGCCACCACGCCCTGATCCTGGGTGAGCGCGCCGAGATCGACGCCAAGCCGGAACTGGTCATCTATGCCGATGACGTTCAGTGCGCCCACGGCAATACGGTCGGCAATCTGGACGACAACGCCCTGTTCTACATGCAGCAACGCGGCATCCCGGCCGACGAGGCGCGGGGGCTGCTGACCCAGGCTTTCCTGATCGAAGTCATCGACCGCATCGAACACGAGGGCGCGCGGGAGGTGGTGCGGGAATGGCTGACGGCGCGCCTGTGAAAAATCCTCCCCAGAGCGTAGCGAAGGGGGAGGGGGACCATGCGCAGCATGGTGGAGGGGGCATGCCCCAGACATCGAGCGTGGGTCCGGCCCCCTCCACCGCTTCGCGGTCCCCCTCCCCCGATGGGGGAGGATTTGACCCCAACGCCGTCCGCGCCCAGTTCCCGATCCTGTCGCGGACGGTGAACGGCAAGCCGCTGGTCTATCTCGACAGCGCGGCCTCGGCCCAGAAGCCGCGCGCGGTGATCGACGCCATGACCCGGGCGATGGAGGGCAGCTACGCCAATGTCCACCGCGGCCTGCACACCCTCGCCAACGAAACCACCGAGGCCTTCGAGGCCGCGCGCGAAGGCGTCGCCCGCTTCCTGAATGCCCCCGCCGCCTCGAACATCGTCTGGACCAAGGGCGGCACCGAGGCGATCAATCTGGTGGCCGCCGGTCTCGGCCACGCCATCCAGCCCGGCGACGAGATCATCGTCAGCCAGATGGAGCACCACTCCAACATCGTGCCTTGGCATCTGCTGCGCGAGCGGCGCGGGGCGGTGCTGAAATGGATCCCGGTGCTGGACGACGGCGCGCTCGACATGGCGGCCTATGCCGAGCTGCTGGGGGCGAAGACCAGGATCGTCGCCGTCACCCACATGTCCAATGTGCTGGGCACGGTGAACCCGGTCGCCGAGATCACCCGCATGGCTCACGCTGTCGGCGCCCGCGTCCTGATCGACGGCTGTCAGGGGGCGGTGCATTGCAGTCCCGACGTTCAGGCCATCGGCTGCGACTACTACGCCTTCACCGGTCACAAGCTGTTCGGCCCCACCGGCATCGGCGCGCTTTACGGGACAGCGGAGGCGCTCGACGCCCTGCCGCCGTATCAGGGCGGCGGGGAGATGATCGAAACGGTCGAGATGGACCGGATCACCTATGCGAAGCCCCCGCATCGCTTCGAGGCCGGCACGCCGCCGATCCTTGAGGCCATCGGACTCGGCGCCGCCATCGACTGGCTGGAACAGTTCGACGCGGACGCCATCCAGCGCCATGAGCAGACCCTGCTAGCCCATGTCCGCAACCGCCTGTCGGGCCTGAACTGGCTGCGTGAGATCGGGACTGCTGAGGGGAAGGGGGCCATCTTCACCTTCACCGTCGACGGCGCCCATGCCCACGACATCGCCCAGGTCATGGATCGCTACGGCGTCGCCGTCCGCGCCGGCCTCCACTGCGCCGAGCCTCTGGCCAAACGTTTCGGGATCACATCGAGCGCGCGCGCCAGCTTCGCCCTATATAACACCGTGGAAGACGCCGACGCCTTCGCCGACGCCCTTCTGAAGGCCCGTGAGTTCTTTGCATGACGACCGAACCGACCATCAGTCAAAGCGACGCCTTCGCCGAAGCCTGGGCAGCGCCTCAGGCCGCTGCGCGTTCACAGGCCGAACTCGACCGGCTGACGGACGACATCATCACGGCGCTGAAGACCGTGTTCGACCCGGAAATCCCGGTCGACATCTATGAGCTGGGCCTGATCTACAAGGTCGACATCAACGACGAAGGCGACGTTTTGGTCGAGATGACCCTTACCGCCCCCGGCTGCCCTGTCGCCGGCGAGATGCCCGGCTGGGTCGAGGACGCGGTGGCCAAGGTGGACGGCGTCCGCTCCGCCCGCGCCAATCTGGTGTTCGATCCGCCGTGGGACGCATCGAAAATGAGCGACGAGGCCAAGCTGGCCCTGAACATGTTCTGATGACCGATCTCACCGCCGCCCCCCGCCCGCGCCGCCCGCGCCCCGCCGTCGTCACCCTGACCGAGGCGGCGGCCGAGCGCGTGCGCACCCTGACCGAGGCCGGCGGCCACAAGGCGCTGCGTGTGGGGCTCAAGAACGCCGGCTGCGCGGGTCAGGAATACACCTTCGCCCTGGCCGACGAGATCGGCCCGCTGGACGAGGTCGTGACCGACAAGGGGGCGACGGTCGTGATCGAAGCCAAGTCCGTGCTCTATCTGATCGGCGCCGAGATCGACTTCGAAGTGTCCAAGCTGTCGTCGAAATTCGTGTTCCGCAATCCGAACCAGACCGATGCCTGCGGCTGCGGCGAGAGCGTCACCATCGTCCCGGCGGCGGGCTGACGTGGCCTATGACGCCGACTTCGGCGAATGGGTGCGCGAGCATTTCGCCGCCTTGGGTCCACTGGAGATCAAGCGCATGTTCGGCGGGGCCGGGGTCTATGCCGGCGGCCCGATCTTCGCCCTGCTGGATGACGGCGAGGTCTGGCTGAAGGGCGACGAGACGAACATTCCGGCGCTGGAGGCGGCGGGTTCGCGCCAGTTCACCTATCCGGGCAAGGCCGGCGAGCTGATGAACCTCGGCTACTGGAGCCTGCCGACATCGGCTGTCGATGACCCGGATGAAGCCGTCCAGTGGGCGAGGGGCGCGATAGACGTGGCGCTGAGAAAGGCCGTGTTGAAGAAAAAGTCGAAGAAGGGCTAGGCGGAGGCCTTCGCCGCCTTTTCCGCCTTCGCCACCTCGTCCGGCGTCGGCACCTGCACCGCCGGCGTCACCGGATTGCCGGTCGCTTCCGCGATCAGCTCTGCGGTCTTGCTCTCCACCGCCGCCTCCAGCCGCGCGAGGAACTCTTCCTTCAGCAGGCCGGTGGGGATCGGATCGAGGAACTCCAGCGTCGCGGTCCCCGGGTTCTTCCTGAATTCCTCCTGCGGCCAGAACAGGCCGAGGTTCGTCGCCAGCGGCACCACCGGCATGTCGAAGTCGCGGTACATGTGCCAGACGCCGGATCGATAGCGGAACTTCTCGCCGACTTTCGCCAGATTGCCCTCAGGATAGATCAGGATCCTGCGGCCCTCCGCGTGGGCGTCCGCGGCCCGGTCTTTCAGAGCCTCGCGCGCTTTGCGCCCGCCGCAGTTGTTGACCACGATGGCGCCGAGCTTCCTCAGCACGGTCCCCAGCAGCGGAAACTTCTCCAGATGGTCGCCGGTGACGAAGGCCAGATCGGCGAACCGGTCATAGGTCGCGAAGCCGTCGCCCCAGCTCTGGTGCTTCGACGCAATGATGAAGGCGCCGGAGGGCAGCCGATTCTCGCCGCGATACTGAATGCGGATGCCGGCCAATATCCGCATCGCCTGCACCATGCGGCGCACATAGCGGCGGATGATCCAGCCGGTCGCGCCACGCCCCGGCGCCAGGGCCGCGATACAGGCGGCCAGCGTGTAGGCGATGGAAAGAAACCAGTAGGCGACGGCGAAGGCGAAACTGCGCATCCCCGATCAGGACCGCGATTGCGCCCTCTTCGTCAAGCGGCCTTGTCCATCGCCCGGGCCAGGGTGACCTTGTCGCGCCCGCTGCGCTTGGAGGCGTAAAGCGCGCTGTCGGCCCGCTCCAGCAGGGCGGTGGCGCTTTCGCCCGGCTCGCGGATGGCGAACCCGGCCGAGATGGTCACGGCGCCCAGTTCGTCGTTGGTCGAGCGGCGGCGCAGGGCGCGGGAGCCGATTTCCTGACGGATGCTGTTCAGCGCGGCCTCGACCGTGCCGGCGCTCTCGCCGGGGAAGATCAGGGCGAACTCTTCGCCGCCGTAACGGGCAGCCATGCGCGGCTGGCGCGCGACGCGGCCCAGCACGCTGGCGACATAGCGGATCACCTGATCGCCGGTCTGGTGGCCCCAGGTGTCGTTGAAGCGCTTGAAGTGGTCGATGTCGACGACCGCCAGCGTCAGGGCCTTGCCTTCAGCCTCCGCGGACGCACAGGCGGCCTCCAGATGCTCGTCGAAGGCCTTGCGGTTGGCCAGATTGGTCAGGGCGTCCGTCATGGCGTCGCGGCGCACCTGCTCCAGATGCTCGCGCAGCTTGGCCACCTCGCGGGTCGAGGTCTCCAGCTTCTTCTCGAGCTCCGAGTTCTCGGCCTGAACCTTGCGCGTGGCGTCGGTCAGGGTTGTGACCAGGGTTTTCAGCCCGGCGCCGTCGGTGGTTTCGATCGTCGCCCCGGCTTCGGCCAGGGTTTCACCATAGGCAGTCTGCGATTTGTGGGCCCGGGAAATGGCGTCGGCGACGCTGTTCAGTTCGCGGTCCAGAACCCGGCCGGCATCGCGGATCTCCTCGCTTAGCCGTCCGCGCGGCAGGTATTCAGCGGCCAGCATCTCTGACGTGGCGTCGGTGAAAGGCTCCTGAGCCGCCAGAATGCGCTTGATCTCGCGGCCCAGCGGGCCCTCGGGATCGCCCATATAGTGCAGCCACAGTTCGAAATTCACCGGGGTCGGCCACACGCCGTGACCGGCCATCTCGTCGATGACGCGACGGGCCAGGTCATAGGCTTCGGGTCCGCGAAGCGTGGTTTCGACCTGTTCAGCCATTCTGGTTCCCCCTTGCCGCGTTCGGCGGCGTTCGGGGAAACCTAGACCGTAGTTCCGAACGGCGGGTTAAGCGTGAATGCCTGACCGCCGATATTTCGCTCTCAGCGCGGCGCGCGGCGCAGGAAGGCCGGAATGCCGGTGTCGCCGAACGCAGGACCCGAACGGGCCGGCTTGCGGTCGTCGTCGGCCGGGCGTTCGCCGCGCCGTTCCGACTGGCGCAGTTGGGCCTGTTGCGGCTCGCGTTCGCGGCGGGCGGGGGCATCTGACGCTTCAGCAGCGGCCTCGACCGGAGCGTCGGCGGTGTCACGGTTCGACCGGTTACGGCCGCGACCACCCCGGCTGCGCGTCCGGCGCGGCGTGTCCTCGCCCGTTTCGGCGTTGACGGCGGGGGTCTCGACCGCTTCCGTCACAGCTTCAGTCGTGGCTTCCGAAACCTGGGCGGCTTCGTCTTCGGTCCGGCCACGCCCGCGTCCGCCGCGGCTGCGTGTGCGGCGAGGCGCATCCTCGGTTGTCTCAGTCGTCAGGGCGGGGGCTTCAACCTCGGCGGCAACCGCCTCGGCCGGCGCGGTTTCACGCGGCGTGGACCGGCTCTGGCTCCGGCCACGACCGGCGGGCTTGTCAGCGGCGGGGCGCGAAGAACGGCCGCCACTGAAGTCGACGCCTTCCAGCGTCAGCTCGACCGGGTCCATCTTGATGAGCTTCAGGACCTTATCCAGCGACTTGTCGTCGGCCGGGGTCACGATCATGAAGGCCTGACCCTTCTTGCCCGCGCGCCCGGTGCGGCCGATGCGGTGCACATAGTCGTCGGCGTGGTGCGAAACGTCATAGTTGAACACGTGGCTGACGTCCGGAATGTCCAGACCGCGCGCGGCCACATCGGACGCCACCAGCAGCTTCAGTTCGCCCGACCGGAACGCGGCCAGGGTTTTCATGCGCAGGGACTGATCCAGATCGCCATGGATCGGCGCGGCGTCGAAACCGTGCTGCTTCAGCGACTTGGCGACGACATCGACTTCGGATTTGCGGTTGCAGAAGACGATGCCGTTGCGCACGTCGTCGCGCCCGATCAGGGTCCGCAGCGCCGCGCGCTTGGCCTTGGGGTCGCTGGTCGGGATGCGCACGATGTACTGGGTGATGGTGTCCGCCGTCATCGCCGGGCGCGAGGCCTCGATGCGGGTCGGATCCTTCAGGAACTGGGTCGTCAGCCGGGTGATCTCCGGCGGCATGGTGGCCGAGAAGAACAGGGTCTGGCGCTTGGGCGGCGTCAGTTTGAAGATCTTCTCGATGTCCGGGATGAAGCCCATGTCCAGCATGCGGTCGGCTTCGTCGACGACCATGATCTCAACGCCGGTCAGCAGCATCTTGCCGCGTTCGAACAGGTCGATCAGCCGCCCGGGCGTGGCGATCAGCACGTCCACGCCCTTGTTCAGGGCGGCGACCTGATCGCCCATCGATACGCCACCGATCAGCAGCACCCAGTTCAGCTTGGTGCCCTTGGCGTATTTGGCGAAGCTTTCGGCGACCTGGTCGGCCAGTTCGCGGGTGGGCGCCAGAACCAGCGCCCGCGGCATCCGCGCCCGGGCGCGGCCCGACTGCAGCCGGTCGATCAGGGGCAGGGTGAAGGCGGCGGTCTTGCCGGTGCCGGTCTGGGCGATGCCCAGCACGTCACGGCCGGCAAGGGCCACGGGGATGGCCTGCGCCTGAATGGGTGTGGCGGTGGTGTAGCCGGTGTCGGCGACAGCACTCAGGGTCGTGGGCGAAAGGCCCAGATTGGCGAATTCGGTCATATAGCCTTGAAGGACAGAGGAAACGTCGAACGTCTTGAGCTGCCGGAACCGCCCCGATTGGGCGTGCGGGCGGCGCGCATCGCAGTCCTGTCCCGAGCTTGCGCCGGATATAGAAGCCCCCACGCCAGAGTCAAGTATTCGTGATATGTCGCGGCTTCCACCGGCAGGCGAGGCGGCTTGCAAAACCTAACAGGATGTTAATAGTGCGTCCCGGGTAGGGAGGCTTTCCGTATGCGTAAGATCGCGCTCGCGATTTTCACCGCCGCGTGTCTGGCGGCGACCCCCGGGGTGGCGGGCATCAACAGCGCTTTCGGCAATACCGTCCTGTCCCGTTATCCCGACGGCGGATGGGTCAAGCACTGGTTCAGCCCTGACGGCACCTATGCGGCCCAGTTCTCGGACGGCCGCCGGCTGACGGCGAACTGGCGCGTCGAGGGCGAGCGTATCTGCCTGAACAACATTCGTCCCAACATGCTGATCCCGCGCTACTGCACCGCCATGATCGACGCCGAGGTCGGCGATACCTGGCACTCGCGCGATCCGCTGGGCCGCCGGGTCCAGAATGTCCTGCTGGCCGGCCGCCAGTAGATCAATCCACCTCTTTCGGCTCCGGCGCATGGGCGGTCTTGTCCCAGGCGAAGGGCTCGGTCACCAGCCGCCACACCGCGTGGACGAAGGCCAGGCTCAGCAGCGACCAGTAGGCCGGGGCCGACAGCATGTCCGTGACGGCGTAACCCACACCCGCCCGCCGCGCCCCGATCAGGCCTGACAGCCAGGCCGCCGCGGCCCCCAGCACCATCACGCTCATCGACAGCATCGGGGTCGCCGGCGCGATCCGTGCGTCGATCGCCGTGATCAGGGCCGTCGCCACCCAGGCGATCGACGGCCCATGCGCGGCCGCCGAGGCCAGGGCCACGCCGATGGTCATGGTCAGGGCGATCGCGCCCCGCAGGCCCAGCCGCCACGGCTTTCGGGTGTTCACGCCCCAGGTCTGCATGAAGCCCTTGAGCCAGCGCGTTCTCTGCGGCAGCCAGTGGACCATCTCGCCCGGCGGCGGCTCATGCGTGGGCCGGGTGATGACGCCGAGCCTCAGGCCGTGCCGCCACAGGCGGAAGCCCAGATCGGCGTCCTCGGTGACGTTGAAGGCGTCCCAGCCGCCGACGGCCTTCAGAGCCTCGACGCGGAAGTGGTTGCTGGTGCCGCCGAGCGGGAAGGGCAGACCCATCCGCGCCATGGCCGGCAGGGTCACCTCGAACAGGGCCGCATATTCCACCGCGAACTGGCGAGCCAGAAACGGCGCCGCGCCCTCCTTGCCCCGCCTGCGGATGCGCAGGGGCGCCTGCAGGCAGGCCAGCCGTCCGTCGGGATCGGCGGCGAAGCGCGCAGCGGCCTCGCGCAACTGCAATGGATCGGGATCATCCTCGGCGTCATAGACGGTCAGCAGATCGCCGGTGCAGCGGGCCAGCGCGATGTTCAGCGCTCGCGGCTTGGTGCGAGGCTCGCCCGGCGGCGCGATCAGCACCTTCAGCCAGTCCGGCCTCGGCGTCG
Organism: Brevundimonas sp.; assembly: GCA_036405055.1. GTDB lineage: Bacteria > Pseudomonadota > Alphaproteobacteria > Caulobacterales > Caulobacteraceae > Brevundimonas. Next base: position 25,490 of record DASWYI010000033.1, on the reverse strand, counting down.
CCAGCGCCGCCTCGATGGTGGCCCGGTCGTGCGCCTCCAGCACCAGAAAGCCCTCCAGCCGGTCCGCTGGATAGTCGATCGCCGCCAGCCGCCGGATCAGCTGCGGCGTCACCCCGGCCTCGTCATGCAGCGCGGCCAGAATGGTGTAGCGCGGCCATTGGGCGGGCTCGGGCGCCGTCGGCGGCGGCCCACGGCTCATCATCACCAGCAGCACCCGCCAGGCGGCGCAGGCCACGAAGGCCAGTTGCAAGGCCGACACGACGGCCGTCGCCGTAGCCGCCGGCCAGATCACGACGCACCAGATGAGCGCCACGAAGGCCGTCAGGGTCAGCGCCGCCTGACCCGGGGTCGGACCCAGCCGCGCCGCGCTGTCGCCGCGCGACAGGCGTACGCCGTCAGCCGCCCGCGCGCCGGTGACGCCTCTGCTGATGCCGCCGTCCCCCATCACCCTAGGGCTAGCGGTGAGGGGCGCCCCCCGCAAGCGGTTGGCGCGCCGCGAGGATTGCCGCTATTCAACGCACACCATCCGGAGTCTCCCTTGTCGGCCGCCCTGACCCATCCCGTCCGCTCGACGCGAAAGCCCAAGGGCGAAGGCCACGCGCGCCGCGCTGAAATCCTGACGGCGGCGGAACAGATCTTCGTCGCGCATGGCTATGAGGGCGCCACGATCCGCAAGATCGCTGATGCCGTGGGCCTGTCCTCGACTGCCCTCTACATGCATTTCCCCGACAAGGGCGCGATCCTGCACGAGATCTGCCGCAACGCCTTCGAGCGGCTGCGGGAGGGGCAGGACCAGATCATCGCCGCCGCCATGCCGCCCGAGACGCGGCTGCGTCGGCTGCTGGAAGCCTATGTCGATTTCGGCTTCGCCAATCCGAACGCCTACCGCCTGATCTACCTGACCCGGCCCGATGAGGCGCAGCAGGCGCAAGCCGCGGCGCAGGAGGTCGGCATCGAGCTGTTCCGGGCCTTCGAGGTCGTGGTCGAGGAGGCGGAAGCCGAGGGCCGTCTGCGCGCTGACGCCCATGTCACGGCCCGCACCCTCTGGGCCGGCGTCCATGGCGTGGTCTCGCTGATGATAACCAAGCCCTATTTCGACTGGCCCTCGCGTGAGGCGCTCAGCCGCACCATGCTCGACGCCCTGTTCACGGGCCTGCTCAAGCCGTGAAGGCCATGGGGGCGGCCCTGGCGCTGGTCTCGATGCTGGCCGCCGGGGCGGCGCAGGCCCGGCCCCTGCGCATCCTGTCGCTGGACCAGTGCGCTGACCAGTATGTTCTGGCGCTCGCGCCCGACGCAGATCTGGCCCTGTCGCCCCGCGCCGACGATCCCGACGCCTGGCTGCGCGCCGAGGCCGCCGGACATCGCCGCCTGCGCCCGACGCTGGAGGCCGCCGTGGCCTTTCAGCCTGACATCGTGGTCCGCTACTGGGGCGGCGAGCCGCGCCTGCTGACGGCGCTGGAGCGGCGCGGGGTCAAGGTCGCCAATATCGACGACGCCACCGACTTCGCCGGAGTCCGCGCCAACATCCTGCGTGTCGGCGACACTGTGGCCGAACCAACGCGCGCGCTGGCTCTGATCGCCCGCATGGACGGCAGGCTGGCGGCGGCGCATCGCCCCGCCGCGCCCGGCCGTTCGGCGCTCTATCTGACCGCCGGCGGCTTCACGGCGGGCGAGGGGACGCTGGTGGATGCCATCCTGAAGGCGGCGGGATACGCCAATCTGGCCGGCCCCGGCTTCGCCCCGGTCAGCGTCGAGCGCATCGCGCTGGAGCCGCCTTTGCGCTTCGTGCTGGGCTTCTTCGAACAGCTCCGGGCCGACTGGCGCGGGCCCGGCCGCCATCCGGTGGTGCGCCGCGCCGCAAGAGGCCATACGGCCGCCAGCCTGCCGGGCGCGGCCCTGACCTGTCCCGGCTGGTTCGCCGCCGACGCCGCTGCGATGCTGGCGGAGGGCGAATGACGCGCCTCGGCCTCAACACCCTGTTGCTGATCGCCATTGGCGTCGCCCTGATCGCCGCCGTCCTGATCGGCGAGACGGCCCTGACCGGCGCGCAGTTCCAGCAGGCGATCCTCGATCCCGCCTCCGGCCCCGGTGAGGTGTTGTGGCAGGTGCGCGCGCCCCGCGCCGTCTGCGCCCTGATGGTCGGCGCGGCGCTCGGTCTGGCCGGGGCGGTGATGCAGGGGCTGCTGCGCAATCCGCTGGCCGAGCCGGGTGTGCTGGGTGTCTCGGCAGGGGCGGCTCTGACGGCGGCCCTTGCCATTGTTCTGGGCCTCGCGGCCATCCCGGGTGCGGTCGAGGGTGCGGCGCTGGCCGGCGCGGCGGGCGCGGCGATCCTGCTGACGGCCTTCGCGCTCAGGGTTCGGTCGCCGGAAGCCCTGATCCTGTTCGGTGTCGCCCTGTCCAGCTTCGCGGGTGCGGCCACGGCCCTGATCTTCAACCTGTCGCCGTCGCCCATCGCCACCGCCGAGGTGATGAGCTGGCTGCTGGGCTCGGTGCAGAACCGCAGCTGGATCGACGTGGCCTGGGTCGTCCCCGCCGTCGCCGTCGCCGCCCTGTTCGCCCGCCAGTCCGCCCCCGGCCTGCGCATGCTGTCGCTGGGGGATGAGACCGCCGCCACGTCGGGGCTAGACATGGTGCGCCTGCGCATCTTCGCCCTGATCGCCGCCGCCTTGGCCGCGGGCGCCGCCGTGGCCGTCGCGGGCGTGATCGGCTTCGTCGGCCTGGCCGCGCCGCATCTGGTGCGGGCGGCGGTGCGGGGCGATCCCGGCCGTCTGTTGTGGCCCTCGGCGCTCGCGGGCGGGCTGATCCTGATCCTCGCCGACTTGCTGGCGCGCATTACGCCCACGGATCAGGAGCTGAAGCTCGGCGTCTTCACCGCCCTCGTCGGCGCACCCCTTTTCGCCCTGATCGCCTGGCGCGCGGCGCGGGAGTGGCGGCTGTGACCCTGCTGGCGCTGGACAAGGCGAGCGCGCGCATCGGTGGCCGGGTCGTGCTGTGGGGCGTGTCGCTGAGCCTGAAGGCGGGCGAGCTGGTCGCCCTTTGCGGCCCCAACGGCGCCGGCAAGTCCAGCGTCATCCGTGCCGCGCTCGGCCTGCTGCCGCTCAGCGCCGGGCAGGCCGCGCTGGCCGGCGTCGATGTGAAATCCCTGACGCCCCGCGCCCGCGCCGAGGCCGCCGCCTATCTGCCCCAGGATCGCCGGGTCGCTTGGAACCTGCCCGCCGTCGAGGTCGCCGCCCTCGGCGCGCCCTTCCTGTCCGGGCCGGACGCTCTGGACCGTGCCCGCGCCGCCCTGGACGAGGTCGACGCCGCCCACCTCGCCGAACGCGGCGTAGCTGAGATGTCGGGGGGCGAACGCGCCCGCGTCCTGCTGGCCCGGGCCCTGGTGTCACAGGCCCCGGCCTTGCTGGCCGACGAACCGGCCGCCGGCCTCGATCCCGACGCCCAGCTGATGGTCATGGAGCGGCTGCTCGACCGCGCCCGGGAGGGCCAGGGTGTGCTGGTCAGCCTGCACGACCTGACGCTGGCCGCCCGCTACGCCGACCGCGTCGTGGTGCTGGATCAGGGCAAGGTCATCGCCGACGCCGCGCCGCTGGAGGCGCTCAATCCTCCGGTGCTCCAGCGCGTCTTCGGCCTGACGGGCGCGTGGGTCGAGGGGCCGGACGGGCCGCTGCTGTCCGCCCGCCGCGCCTGACGCCTATTCCTCCGAAGGCTCCGGAGTCGGGGCCACATCCTCGTCGGCCACTGACAGATAGGGCTGCGGCCCGGAGGAGGTCATGGCCCCGCGCGAAATGTCCGACGACATCTGCAACGGCGCCGTGCCGCCGTTCAGGCGTGCACGGTAAATCTGCATGTTTTCCATGACTCGCATCATGTAGTTGCGAGTTTCGGTGAAGGGAGCGCACTCGATGAAATCGACCGCGTCGACGACGTTCGAGGCCGATCCCGCGCGCGGATCACCGCAGCGGGCGATCCATTGCGGCGGCCGCCCGGGCCCGGCGTTGTAGCCCACGGTGGTCAGCAGCATCGACCCGCCGAACCGGTTGGTCAGGTCCTGAAGGTGGTAGCTGCCCAGGCTCATGTTGAAGTCTGGATCCCACAGCCGCTCGTCCGAATAGGACATGCCCAGCTGGCGGGCCACGGCGCGGCCGGTGGCCGGGATGAACTGCATCATGCCGCGCGCATTGGCGTGCGAGCGGGCGCGCGGATCGAAGCTCGATTCCTGACGCGTGATGGCCAGGGTGAACTCCAGCGGCGCGGCGCCCGGCACGGTCGGCGGGATGCGGATCGGATACTGGCGCTCGGGGATCAGGAACCCGCGCTGGCTGGCTGCGCGGCCCACCATCATGGCCGTGAAGCCCTCGCCGTATTCCCGCGACAGATCCATCAACTGGGCCAGATCGACGGCCTGCGGCAGGTCGTCGTCCAGTTGGTAGGCGAAGACGCGCAGCAGCGTCATCTCATTGGCGGCCCCCAGGATGCGCGCGGCCCGCACCACCTCATTGCCTTCGAACCGGGCCCGGTCCGCCGCCGTGATCTCGGGATCGGCAGGCAGGGTGAAGGTCCCCTGACCGGTCTTTTCGGCCGCCAGCTGACCATAGAAGGTCTGGATGTGCCGCGCACCGCCCGCATAGAACGACTGCGCCGCCGCCTGATCGCCGCGCGCTTCTGCGGCCCGGCCCAGCCAGTAGTAAGCCCGTCCTTGCGTGATCGGCGTCGATGAGGACTGGCGCAGGGTTTCGAAATGCCGCGCCGCCCGCTCCGGATCGTTCAGCTTGGTCAGGGCCACCCAGCCGGCGAAGAACTCTGCATCCACCTTGCGGTCGCCCGACGGGAAACCGTGCCCCGCCATGGAATCATAGGCCGCCTGCCAGTTCCGGTTCTGCAAGGCGTCGAGGAAATAGTTGCGCCGCTCGTCCCACAGGGTCTTCTGACCGTCGGCATGCGACGGCGCGGAGGGCAGAGCGGCCAGCAGCGGATAGCCGACGCTGGTCTGCCCCCGCGCCCGGGCGATCCTCACCCGCTCCAGCACCACGGCCGGATGCATGGCCTGCGACGGCGTCAAGGCTGAAACGATGGTCTCGGCGCTGTAGGCGGTGCGCAGCGCCAGCACGGCATTGCCGATGGCCCGCATGTCCGGGGACGCCATCTGCACCATCGCCCGGGTCGCCGGGCCGTGCGTGCCCAGCAGCAGCATGGCGGCGCGGGCGTCGTGGTCGTCCTGGGTGAACCAGCCGCTCCAGCGGTTCAGGATGCGGCTCTGGTTGGCGACGTCGAAGGATTTGTCGCGCCACCAGCTGCGGATCAGGCTGCGGGCCTCATCCGCCCGCCCGCGCTGCTCCAGCGCATCGGTCAGGGCGATGGCGCCCTGCACCGTCGTGGGCGCCCGCGTGGCGAACAGGGCCAGGGCCGCGTCCGGGCCTGCGCCCGAACGGTCCAGCGCGATCTCGGTGGCGGTGCGGCGGCTCTCACCGCGCGGCCAGCCGGCGAAGCTCGTGTCGGCGGCGGCCAGGTCGGAATAGGCCAGACGGTCGGCGGATGTGTCGATCAGGGCCCATTCGATGATCTTGCGCGCCGTGGCGTCGCTGATCTGGGCCTCGATGTCGCGGGTCCGGTTCACGTCCTTGGCGCGGGCGGCGGCCAGGCCTTGCGCGAACAGCACGCGGTCCTGCTCGCTCAGCGATCCGTCGCCGGCGGACTGATAGGCCTGGGCCTGAAGCGTCAGCACCGTTTCCGGCGCGGGCGCCAGAACCGCGAGAATCGCCGCCAGAGCCGGTGCTGCTATCATCGTGTGTCCCATTCCCATCCGTGACGGTTGCGGCGATACAGCCGGCAACCTACCCTTTGGCGCTTAACATCCGGCGCCCGTCGCCCGACCCCGCTTTCAGGACCATCTTCCCATGACCGCCCCGCTCTTCAAGGGTGTGATCACCGCCCTGATCACACCACTTCGTGACGGAAAGGTGGACGAAGCCGCCTTCGTTCAACTGCTTGAGCGTCAGATCGCCGCCGGAATCCACGGGGTCGTCCCCATGGGCACCACGGGCGAGAGCGCGACCCTGCACCCGGAAGAACACAAGCGCGTGGTCGAGCTTTGCGTTGCAACGGCGGCGGGCAGAATCCGCGTCATCGCCGGCGCCGGCGCCTCGGCCACCGACAAGGCCATCGACTTCGCCCGTCACGCCAAGACGGTCGGCGCCGACGGCGTCCTGATCGTCACCCCCTATTACAATCGCCCGTCGCAGGCCGGGCTGGCGCTGCATTTCGAGGCCATCGCAGACGCGGTGCAGATCCCGATGGTGCTCTACAACGTCCCCGGCCGCACCGGCGTGGACATGTCCAACGAGACGGTCGCCAAACTGGCGGCCCATCCGAACATCGTCGGCATCAAGGACGCCACCGGCGACATCGGCCGCGTCAGCTGGATGCGCGCCAACATCGGCGGCCAGTTCGACCTGATCTCGGGCGATGATCCCAGCTATCTCGGCTACGCGGCCTCGGGCGGCGTCGGCGTGATCTCGGTCACCTCCAACGTCGCGCCGGAAGGCATGGTGGCCCTGCACGACGCCATCCAGGCCGGCGATCTGGAAAGCGCGCGCCTGTGGCAGGACCGGCTGATCGGCCTGCACAAGGCCCTGTTCCTCGACAACTCGCCGTCGCCGGCGAAATACGCCCTGTCGCGGCTGGGCCTGTGCTCGGACGAGGTGCGCCTGCCGCTGTCGCCGACCGCCGACGCGGTGAAGCCCGCCATCGATCGTGCCATGGCCGAGGCGGGCGTGGGCTGATGGCGTCGGCGCAGCCCAAGTCGAAAACCATCGCCGAGAACCGGCGCGCGCGCTTCGACTACTTTCTGGAAGACAACATCGAGGCCGGCATCATGCTGCTGGGCACCGAGATCAAGGCCCTGCGCGACGGCCGGGCCAATATCGCCGAGAGCTATGCGGCGGTGGAGGGGCGCGAGATCGTGCTCATCAACGCCGACATCCCGCCCTACAAACAGGCCAACCGCTTCAACCACGAACCGCGCCGCCCGCGGAAGCTGCTGCTGCACCGCAAGCAGATCGACAAGCTGATCGGGGCGGTCCAGCGCGACGGGCAGACCATCATCCCGCTGCGGCTCTATCTGAACGAATCCGGGATGGCGAAGCTCGAGATCGCGCTCGCCAAGGGCAAGAAGCTGCACGACAAGCGCGAGGCCTCGGCCGAACGCGACTGGGCCCGGGACAAGGCCCGGCTCCTCCGCGACAAGGGCTGAGCCGCAGGGCTCAGCTCAGCGGCTGGGCGTCCAGCACGCCGGGCATCGAAGCCTGGATGTCCTGCCCATAGATTCCCAGCGATGGTCCCGCGATCCAGTCGTATGCCGACATCGCCCCCGCCAGAACCGCGATCACGATCAGGACCCACAGGAACGCCTTGCGCTCGCCCGGGGAAAACACGCCGTTGGTGTTACGCATCACAGCCTCCTCCTGGCCACTCAACGCAAGCTGCGCCGGGGTGTTCCGCCCGGTTTCAGCCTCAATTCATTGAGCGCCGATTCGCGTGGCGGGCGAGCAACAGTGGAGCTGATTCAGCCGTCGTCACGGGCGGGCTTCGGCCGCCCGAACTCGGCCACCACATCGGCCAGATCGATGAATTCGTCCGCCTGACGCCGCAGGTCGTCGGACGCCATCGGCGGCTGGCTCTTCAGGGTCGAGACCACCGAGACGCGCACGCCCCGGCCCTGCACCGCCTGGACCAGCCGGCGGAAGTCGCCGTCGCCGGAGAACAGCACCGCGTGGTTGAGATGCGGAGCCAGTTCCAGCATGTCCACCGTGATCTCGATGTCCATATTGCCCTTGATCCGGCGGTGTCCGTCGGCGTCGGTGAATCGCTTCACCGGCTTGGTCACGACCGAAAAACCGTTGTAGCCCAGCCAGTCGACCAGCGGCTTGATCGGCGAGAACTCCTCGCCCTCGGTCACCGCCGTGTAGTAATAGGCGCGGGTCAGCTTTGTGCGTTCCCGGAACCATTCGAGCGTCTTCCTGAAGTCCATCTCGATGTTCAGGGCGCGGGCGGCGGAATAGAGATTGGCCCCGTCGATGAACAGGGCGGTGCGGTCTGTTGGATGAAGGTTCATGGGCGATATATCCGTGAATATGCAGGGTCCGGTTCCCGCCGGTATGGACGGGGACCTCGATCTGGACGCCGCCGTCATCGTCGCCCTCGGCTGCAATGACAAGGGGGTCTGGAGCAGCTGCCGTGAGGCGCTGGAGGCGGCGCTTGCCCGCTTCCGCGCCGAGGGGATCGATGTGGTCGCCCGCTCGTCCTGGTGGGCGTCCCAGGCCTGGCCCGACCCGACCGATCCGCCCTTCCTGAACGGCGTCGTCATCGTCCGCACCGACCACGACCCCCACGCCCTGATGGCCGCCCTGGGCCGGATCGAGGACGCCTTCGGCCGCCAGCGCAGCGTCCGCAACGCCCCGCGCACCCTGGATCTCGACCTGATCGCCTATGGACGCCTGACCGGCGACCTCGACGGCCTGATCCTGCCGCATCCCCGCGCCGGCGAACGCCTGTTCGTCATGGGCCCGCTGGCCGAGATCGCGCCGGACTGGGCGCATCCGGCGGGGCAGGGGACGGCTTCCGGGCTGGCGAGAACCGCTCAGGTGGGCAGGGACGCCTCTCCGATCGCCTGATCGCCTCATTCCCGTCCATGCGGCGTTGCACAATTCGTCCCAACCCTATATTTTGTGCGGTTCTCCCCCCCGCGTCCGAGGAAATTCATGGCCCGCGTCACTGTCGAAGACTGCATCGAGAAGGTGCCGAACCGTTTCGGTCTGGTCCTGCTGGCCGGCAACCGCGCCCGCGCCATCGCCAACGGCGCCGCCCTGACGCTCGACCGCGACAACGACAAGAACCCGGTCGTGGCCCTGCGCGAACTGGCTGACGAGACCGTCATCCCGGACGAGCTGCGCGAGACCGTCATCGTGGCGCTGCAACGCGTTGACGAGCGCACCGAGGCCGAGGATGAGGCCGAAGTCGTCGCCCTGCTGGCCGAACCCCAGCACATGAACATGGCCGAGGCCGAGCTGATCCGCGCGCTGCAAAGCGACCGGGACGGCGGCCAGGAGGAGCGCTACTGACGGCGGACAGCTCCACCGGCGTAACCGTTCTTCCGGCGCAGACGTCCGCGCCGACCCACACTCCTGCGAATTCCAACGCGCCGACGCCCCCCAGGGCGTCGGCCGTTTTGCGTCAGTTCGAGCTGATCGAGGCGGTCAAGGCCTATGACCCCTCGGCCGACGAGGCGCTGCTGAACCGCGCCTATGTCTATGCGGTCAAGATGCACGGCTCGCAGCAGCGAGCCTCAGGCGACCCGTATTTCGCCCATCCGATCCAGGTCGCGGGCATCCTGACGGACTACAAGCTCGACACCGCCACCATCGTCACGGCCCTGCTGCACGATGTGGTCGAGGACACCTCCGCCACCCGCGACGACATCGCCTCCCGCTTCGGCGAGGAGATCGCCGATCTGGTCGAGGGCGTCACCAAGCTCAGCCGCCTCGAGCTTCAGGCCGAGCACACGCGCCAGGCCGAGAACCTGCGCAAATTCATCCTGGCCATCTCCAAGGATGTGCGGGTCCTGCTGGTGAAGCTGGCCGACCGCCTGCACAACATGCGCACGCTCAGCTTCGTGAAGCAGGAGAAGCGCGAGCGCATCAGCCGCGAGACCCTGGACGTCTACGCCCCGCTGGGCCGCTCCATCGGCATCCACTCCATCGCGTCAGAGCTGGAAGAGCTGGCGTTCGAGCATCTGAATCCCACGGCCCGCACCGCCATCGAGCGGCGGCTGGAGGCGCTGAAGCTGGAACACGGCCGCGCCATGGAGACGGTGTCGGTCGAGATCGAGCGGGTTCTGCTGGAGGCCGGGTTGAAGGCCCGCGTCATCGGCCGTCAGAAGACGCCCTATTCCATCTGGCGCAAGCTGCAGCGCAAGTCGGTGGGCTTCTCGTCCCTGTCCGACATCTACGGCTTCCGCGTTATCGTCGAGGCCGAGGACGACTGCTACCGCGCGCTCGGGGTCCTGCACCGCGCCTGGCCGATGGTGCCGGATCGGTTCAAGGACTTCATCTCGACGCCGAAGTCGAACAACTACCGCTCGCTGCACACGACCATCGTCGGTCCGTCCGGCCTGCGCATCGAGATGCAGATCCGCACTGAGGCCATGGATCGCGTGGCCGAGGACGGCGTGGCGGCCCACTGGCGCTACAAGAACAAGTCCTATGGCTTCGATCAGGAGGCGATGGAGAAGGACGGCGGCCGCGACCCGCTGCAGAACCTGCGCCATCTGGTTCAGGTGATCGAACATGGCGACGGCGGCGACGACTGGGTCGAACACGCCAAGCTGGAGATGTTCCTCGAACAGGTCTTCGTCTTCACGCCCAAGGGCATGCTCATCAGCCTGCCGCGCGGGGCCATGGGGCTGGACTTCGCCTACGCCGTTCACACCGAGGTCGGCGACACGGCCATGGGCATCAAGGTCAACGGCGAACTGAAGCCCATGCGCACGCCGCTCCAGAACGGCGACGTGGTCGAGATCATCCGCGGGACCAAGCGGGACATCCCCGCCGACTGGCGCAGCCTGACCGTCACCGGCCGCGCCCGCTCGGCCATCCGCCGCCATATCCGGGGCGCGGAGCGCGAGGAGTTCGTGCGTCTGGGCAAGGCGACCCTGGACCAGACCCTGACCAAGGCCGGCAAGTCGCTGGACGCCATTGCGCTGAAACCGGCGCTGGAGACCCTGGCCATCGCCAGCGAGGGCGATCTGTTCGAAACCATCGGCCGGGGCCGCGTCTCGCCGGTCAAGGTGGTCGAGACCCTGTTCCCGGCGTTGAAGGGCAAGGTGACGGCGGCGTCCGACCGCAAGCGCATTCGCGACGACCGCGCCCGGCTGTTCGTGCGCGGCGGCGGCCTGACCCCGGGCGTCAGCATCCATTTCGGCGCCTGCTGCACCCCGCTGCCCGGTGACCGCATCGTCGGCATCATGGAGCCGGAATCCGGCCTGACCGTCCACACGATCGACTGTCAGCGTCTGGCCCAGTTCGCCGACGACGATTCGGTCTGGCAGGACCTGCAATGGACGCCCCAGGCCGAGCGCAGCGCTGTCGGTTCGGCCCGCATCCGCGCCACCATCAAGAACGCGCCCGGCGTCCTGGGCCAGGTCGCCACCGTCATCGGCGAAGCGGGCGGCAACATCCTGAACCTGGTCATGAGCCACCGGCAGCAGGACTTCTTCGACGTCGACATTGATGTCGAGGTGAAGGACGCCAAACACGCCACCTCCATAATGGCCGCCCTCCGCGCCAATCCGTCCGTCGACACGGTCGAGCGGTTCAAGGGGTAGAGCGACCCCCAGCTTGGCGCTATGACCCGCTCATGACCTCCGATGACGTCCTGAACGAGTTCCGCGCCGCCGGCGCCCTGCGCGAGGGACATTTCGTCCTGTCGTCGGGGCTGCACAGCCCGGTCTTCCTGCAAAAGAACCTGGTGTTCATGGACGCCCGCCGGTGCGAACGGCTGTGCAAGGCGCTGGCGGACAAGATCGTCGCCGCCGTCGGCCCGGTCGATGTCGCCATCTCGCCCGCCGTGGGCGGCATCATCCCCGGTTATGAGACCGCGCGCCATCTCGGCGTGCCCTCGCTTTATGTCGAGCGGGAAGGGGGCGCGTTCAAGCTGCGCCGGGGCTTCCATGTCGAGCCGGGCCAGAAGGTCGTGATGGTCGAGGACATCGTCACCACCGGCCTGTCGTCGCGCGAATGCATCGCCGCCATCCGTGAGGCAGGGGGCGATGTGGTCGCCGCCGCCTGTATCGTCGACCGTTCCGGCGGCCGCGCTGACGTCGGCGTGCCTCTGGTGGCCTTGGCGACGCTGGACGTGCCTGCCTACCCCGCCGACGCCCTGCCGTCCGAACTGGCCGCCCTGCCGGTCGAGGATCCGGGCAGCCGGCGGCTGGCCAAGGCCTGACCGATGGCAGAGCGCCTCCGTCTCGGCGTCAACATCGACCACGTGGCGACCGTGCGGAATGCGCGCGGCGGCCAGTATCCCGACCCGGTCCGCGCGGCGGAAGAAGCCTTGGCCGCCGGCGCCGACGGCATCACCGCCCATCTGCGTGAAGACCGCCGCCATATCTCCGACGCCGACATCGACGGCCTGTCGACCCTGCTGAACGCCGAAGCCCGCCCGCTGAACCTCGAAATGGCCGTGACGCAGGAAATGCTGGCCATCGCCCTGCATCACCGGCCCCACGCCGTCTGTCTGGTGCCGGAAAAGCGCGAGGAACGGACGACCGAGGGTGGGCTCGACGTCGTCGGCGGCCACAACTGGATCACCCCCTTCGTCGGCAAGCTCAATGAGGCGGGGTCGCGCGTGTCCCTGTTCATCGGCGCCGACCCGGCTCAGATCGACGCCGCCCACAGTACCGGCGCGGCCGTGGTCGAACTGCACACCGGCGCCTATTGCGACGCCGTCCGCGAGGGCCGCACGGATGAAGCCGAGGCTGAACTGGCCGCCCTGACCGCCGGAGCCGCCCGCGCCGCCGCCCTGGGACTGGAGGTCCACGCCGGCCACGGCATCGACTACGACACCGTCGCCGCCATCGCCGCCATTCCGCAGGTCATGGAGCTGAACATCGGCCACTTCCTGATCGGTGAGGCCATCTTTGTCGGCCTAGGTCCCGCCATCGCCCGGATGCGGGCCTTGATGGACGCCGCCCGCCCCGGGGTTGCGGCATGATCGTCGGCGTCGGCGCGGACCTGTGCGACATCCGTCGCATCCAGACCTCGCTCGACCGCTTCGGCGATCGCTTCAAGAACCGCTGCTTCACCGAGCTGGAGCGCACGCGATCGGATCGCAAGCCCGACGCCGCCTGGAGTTACGCCAAGCGGTTCGCGGCCAAGGAGGCCTGCGCCAAGGCGCTGGGCACCGGCATGCGGCGCGACGTCTACTGGCGCGATATGGGGGTGGTGAACCTGCCCAGCGGAAAGCCGACCCTGGCCCTGACCGGCCACGCCGCCGAACACCTGGCCAGGCTGACGCCGGACGGCCACAAACCGGTGATACATCTGACGCTCAGCGACGAGCATCCCTATGCGCTCGCCTTCGTGGTGATCGAAGTCTTGCCCGCCGCCTGATGAGCCTATACCGATTTCGCGCCGAAGACCGCGCACAGCGGCAGGGGGATTGAGACATGAGCGAAGAACACAAGCACGACGACGCCGCCCATCCCCCGGTCGAACCGACCGCCAGCCACGATCCGGCGCCTGAGCCGGTCGAGGCGGCCCACGAGGCGCATGACGATCATGCCGCTGCCGCCGAAGCCCATGCAGAGTCGCATGACGCCCCGGCCGCCGAGGCGCACCACGATGAGCCGCCTCACGCAGAGCCTGAGGCCGTCCACGCCGAACCCGAACACCACGAAGAGCCCTCCCATGCCGAGGCGGCTCCGGAGCCTGAGCCCGTGCACGTCGAGGCCGCGCCGGAACCCGTCGTGGTGGCGGCCGCCCCTCCGCCCGAGCCTGAAAAGCGCCCGGTCTGGAGCGACCACGGCGACGCCCCGTTCGAGGACACGGAATCCACTCCCGTCTATGCCCGCAAGGGCAAGGGTTCGTCGTCCGGCGGCTCCGGCAACGAGTTCTTCGAGATCCTGAAGACCGTCGCCTTCGCCCTGCTGATCGCTCTGGTGCTGCGGATCGTGCTGTTCCAGCCCTTCACCATCCCTTCGGCCTCGATGGAGCCGAACCTGTATGAGGGCGACTACATCGTCGTGTCCAAGTGGAGCTACGGCTACTCCCGGCACTCGATCCCGTGGAGCCCGCCGCTGTTCAAGGGCCGCATCCTCGCCAACCAGCCCGAGCGCGGCGACATCGTGGTGTTCAAGCTGCCGCGCGACGCCGGCCAGGGCCCGAACCAGACCGACTACATCAAGCGCCTGATCGGCCTGCCGGGCGACCGGGTCCAGATGATCAACAACGTCCTGTACCTGAACGGAACGATCGTGCCGGACGTCGTGACCAGCCGTAACGAGGTCGACGAGGTCGGCCACACGGTCATCAAGTTCAACGAGACCCTTCCGGGCGGCAAGACCTTCAAGGCCCAGGAGTGGGGTCCCGGCAATCCGCTGGACAACACCGCCGAGTTCACCGTGCCCGCCGGCTACTACCTCATGATCGGCGACAATCGCGACAACTCGCTGGACAGCCGCGAGTATCCGGAAAACGGCGGCGTGGGCCTGGTCCCGGCCGAGAACCTGGTCGGCAAGGCCGAGATCATCCTGTTCTCTTGGCACCCTGGCGCCTCGCTGTTCAACCCGGTCAGCTGGTTCTCGAAGGTTCGTCCGAGCCGGTTCTTCACCGTCCTGAACTGATGGCGGACAGGCGGGCCGAGGCGGTCGCGGCGCTGGCGCGCAAGCTGGGCCACGACTTCCGCGACCCGTCGCTGCTGGAGCAGGCCCTGACCCACGCCAGCGTGGGCGAGGGGGCGGAGCGTGACGCCAGGGGGCGGCCGTTCCTCGACAACCAGCGCATGGAGTTCCTGGGCGACCGCGTGCTGGGCCTGCTGGTCGCCGACCGGCTGATGCGCGCTTTCCCCAAGGCGAACGAGGGCGAGATGTCCTCGATGCTGCACAGTCTCGTCGACAAGGCCGCCTGCGCCCGCGCCGCCGAAGCTCTGGGGGTCGGCGACGCCATGCGCCTGTCGCCCGGCGAAGCCAAACAGGGCGGCCGTCGGCGCGAGGGCGTTCTCGGCGACGCCATGGAGGCCATCCTGGCCGCCGCCTGGCTGGACGGCGGCATCGACGCCGCCCGCACCGTCTTTGAAACCGCCTGGGCGACCGAACTGGCCGCGCCGCCGCAGAAGTCCGTCGCCAACCCTAAGTCGGCGCTGCAGGAGTGGGCGCTGGGGCAGGGCAGGGCGCTGCCCACCTATCGCATTGTCCAGCGAACGGGCTCGGATCACGCCCCCACCTTCACCGTCGAAGTCGCGGTTCAGGACGCCGAACCCTTGACCGCACAGGGGCGTTCACGTCAGGAGGCGGAGAAAGCCGCGGCCGCCGCGATGCTGAAACGTGAAGGCGTGATTTGACCGAGACCCACAACCCGAACCAGCGCGCCGGCTTCGCCGCCATCATCGGCGCTCCCAACGCCGGGAAATCCACGCTGGTGAACCGGCTGACGGGGTCCAAGGTCTCCATCGTCACGCAAAAGGTCCAGACCACCCGCTTCCCCGTGCGCGGCATCGCCATGGAAGGCGACGCCCAGATCGTGCTGGTCGACACCCCCGGCATCTTCACCCCGCGCCGCCGCCTCGACCGGGCCATGGTCGCCTCCGCCTGGGGCGGGGCCGAAGACGCCGATGTGGTGGTCCACCTGATCGACGCCGCCTCGCACATCGCCGCCGAGGGCAAGGACGGCCAGGCCGCCGACCGCCGCTCGGCCGAGGACACCGAGACCATCATCGCCAATCTGAAGGCCTCGGGGAAACAGGTCATCCTGGCCCTGAACAAGATCGACGGCATGCGCCGCGACACCCTGCTGGCCCTCTCGCACGCCCTGTTCGAAACCGGCGTCTATTCCGAGGTTTATATGATCTCGGCGCTCAGCGGCGACGGCGTCGACGACCTGAAACAGCGGCTGGCCCGCGCCATGCCCCCCGGGCCTTGGCTCTATCCCGAAGACCAGTCCGCCGACGTCCCCGTCCGCGTCCTCGCCGCCGAGATCACCCGCGAGAAAGTCTATCTGCGGGTCCATGAAGAGCTGCCCTATTCCGCTGCGGTCGAGACCACGGCCTTCGACGAAAAGCCCGACGGCTCGGCCCGCATTGAACAGACCATCTATGTCGAGCGCGACAGCCAGCGCCCCATCGTGCTGGGCAAGGGCGGCCAGACCCTGAAATGGATCGGCCAGAAGGCGCGGGAAGAGCTGACCCTGCTGCTCGACCGCCCGGTGCACCTGTTCCTGACCGTCAAGGTCGACCCGAAGTGGCAGGATTCCAGAGCGCTCTACGCCCAGTTCGGCCTCGACTACGACGTCTGACCTTGGCGTTTGATCCCCGGAAACCCGCCGGTCCGCCCCGGCTGCTGCTGGCCCTTCTGGCGGCCCTGCTGCTCGCTGTCGGGGCCGTGGCCGCTGTGCGATATTTTTCCCCGGCTCCGGCCTCCGCCGCGGGTCAGCCGATCCCGCCGCGTCCGCCGCTGGTCGTGGTCGAGGATCTGCCGCGCCTGAGCGAACGCCTGAACCGGTCGCGCTTCACCGGCGCCGTTCTGGTCGCCCGGGGCGACAAGGTGATCTTCCGCCAGACCTACGGCCAGACCGAGGGCCGCCCCATCGCGCTGGACGACCGCTTCCGCCTCGCCTCGGTCAGCAAGCAGTTCACCGCCGCCGCCATCCTGAAGCTTCAGGATGAAGGCCTGCTCAGCGTCGACGATCCCCTGTGCAAATGGATCGACCCGTGCCCGGACGCCTGGGTGCCGATCCGGCTGCATCACCTGATGTCCCACACCTCCGGCGTGCCCGATCTGATGAGCCAGGCCAACTGGGGCATCCGCCGCATCCGACCGACCACGCCGGAGGAATTGACCGCCGCATCAGCCATGTACCGGCTGCAGTTCGCGCCCGGGACGAAGGTCGGATACGACAACGCCGCCTTCAACCTGCTGGGCGTGGTGATCGAGCGCGCCAGCGGGATGACCTTCGCCGACTATCTGCGCACCGCCCTGTTCGAGCCGCTGGGCATGGACAGCACCGGTTATGATGACGGCGCCGATCACGACATCATCATGGGCTACGCCAATCTGACAGCCGGGGCGCCCACGCCGCAACCGGACGCCAACCCCAGCGTCGTCTTCGCTGCTGGCGGCCTGTACTCGACCCTCGACGACCTGCTGGTGTGGGAGCGCGCCCTGCATCGCGGCCGGCTGCTGTCAGCCGAAAGCTACGCCGACATGATCCGTGATCACGCCCCCGCCGACACCCCGCCCGAGCGAGGCCGTCCGCGCCGCGATTGGGGCTACGGCCTGTTCGCCAACCGCCTGGGCACGCGTGTGAGCCCCGGCTTCGACGACCGCCAGATCTATCACACCGGCAGCTGGTCGGGCTTCCGCAACCTCATCACTTATCAACCCGATGAGGACGTGACGGTGATCGTCCTGTCCAACAACTTCCACCAGACCGCCGAGGTCTTCCTGATCTCGCAACAGGCCATGGCCGAGGCGCTCGGCCACGACTTCCCCACGGGCCCCGCGCCGCGCTAGCCTGCGCCCTCGATGCCGGGGGAGGGGTGGTTTGGATTTCACATCGCAAAAGGTGCGGGGCGAGACCCCCTCGACCATCGCGGCGCTGGCCGTGGCGATGCTGTTCGCCATGGTGCTGGCCATCGTCGGGGCGATGACGGGCATCATCCGCAATGACACTCACAAGGGCGTGGGGCCTGAGATGGCCTACGACTTCGGTCAGGCACTTGGGTCGGGCGCCGCCGCCGCCCTGTTCGTCTGGGTGATCCTTTATTTCTTGCATGTGCGGCGAAAGGCGCCGGACCGTGGCGTTCCGCATCTGCTGATCCTGATGGCTGCGTCCGTGCTCGCCGGTCTCTCGCCCTGGGTTCTGGGCATGGGTCTGACGACAATGGCCGAACGTGCGCCGAGCGTCCGGATGACCCAGGGCCCGCAGGGAACGACCGTGGCCCGCCTGTCCGGTCGTCCCCCCGCATCCATCACCAAGGTCGCGGCCGACTGGCGCGCGCAGGCCGAACGCGAACGGGCCGCGGCGGAATCGGCGCGGCGCGACGTCCTGGGCGCGGGGCTGGCGCAGGGCTACAATCTCAGCAGCGGCATGAGCCCCGAGGACATGCGGACCCGGCTCTCGGCGGTGCGGACCGCGACCGATCAGGCCTTCGCGCGCCAGGAGCTTTTGCTCGGCGAACTGGAGACACGGGTCGCTCGCGAGGTCCGGGATCCCGGCCAGCGTCGCGCGGCGCTGAAATGGGTGACAAACGAACAGAATTTCCGGCGCGAGCGCCTTCAGGCCCTCAGCATGCGCCTGTACGAGTCGTTCGATGAGACGGATGCCATGATCGATCTTTTGATCCGCACGCGCGGGGCCTGGCGGGTCGAGGCCGACAAGATCGCCTTTCAGAACGACGCCGATCTTGCGGAGATGAACCGTCACGCGGAGCGGCTGCACGAGCTGAACTGGGAGATCGATCAGATCGAGGGCGACTTCGAGCGCGAAGTGGCGGACGATGCGGACTGACGCCTCGGTGCGGCGCGGGAGAGTGAAATGATTGCCATCGTCATGGCCTTGATGCTGGGCCTGGGTCAGACGGCGCCGTCGGTCGAGACGGCCGAGGCCGCCGCCGTTCTGGACCGGATGCACGCCGCCGCCTCGACGGCTGACGGCGCTGTCTATTTCGCCCAGTTCACACCCGACGCCCGCTTCATCGGCACCGATGCAGGGGAGCGCTGGTCGCTGGCCGAGTTTCGCGCCTATGCAGAGCCCTATTTCGCGCAAGGACGGGGCTGGACCTACGCCCCGCGTGACCGTGTCATGACGCTGGCGCCGCTCGACTGCCGCTGCGTCGTCTGGTTCGACGAGCTGCTGGACAACGCCAGCTACGGCGAAACCCGCGGGTCCGGCGTCCTTCGCCTGACCGAGGACGGCTGGAAGATCGAACAATATGTTCTCAGCATCCCGGTGCCGAACGACAAGGCCCGCGCCGTGGTCGCCCTGATCCAGGCGCCGGAGTAGGCGTGGAGTTTTCCGACGACGCCTATGTGCTGTCCGCCCGCGCCTATGGCGACACGGGCGTGGTGGTCGAGCTGCTGACCGCCGCGCACGGCCGCCGCGCGGCCTATGTCGCGGGCGGGGCCTCGCGCCGGATGAAGCCCTTCCTACAGGCTGGCGCCCGGGTCGAGGCCGACTTCCGCTCCCGCACCTCGGACCAGCTCGGCTCCGCACGGCTGGAGCCGGTGGGGCAGGGGCCGGCCGCCCTGTTCGACGACCCTCTGGCCCTGATCGGCCTGAACGCCGCCGCCGCGGTGGCGCAAGGCGCGTTGCCGGAGCGCGAGGCCCATCCGGGCGCCTTTCATGCCTTCGAGGCCTTGATGGGCGCGTTCGCCTGGCCGGAAATCTGGCCGGCCGTCTTTGCCCGGTTCGAGGCGGGGCTGCTGGATGACCTCGGTTTCGGCCTCGACCTGTCGAAATGCGGCGCGACCGGCACGACCGACGACCTGATCTGGGTCAGCCCGCGCACCGGCCGCGCCGTCAGCCGCGAGGCCGGCGCCCCCTATGCCGACAAGCTGCTGAAGCTGCCGCCCTTCATGCTCGGCGCCCAGGCGGGTCTGATCGAGGGCGACGTGCGCGCCGGGCTCGATCTGACCGGCCACTTCCTCGAACAATTCGTCTTCCACCCCCAGAACCGGCCCATTCCGCCGGCCCGCGTCTGGATGATGGACAAGCTGGGCGAAGCGGGTCGCCTTTGACCGCCGGGGCGTGGTAGCCATCGTCTGAAAGTCGGAGATTACGCTTATGAAGACGCTCGTTTCGGCCCTGGCCCTCGGCCTCGCCCTCGTCGCCGGTTCGGCCAGTGCGCAGGCCGCCCGCGATCCCGCCGCCGAGGCGCGCATCCACGCCGACGTCGCCTTCCTCGCCGACGATGCGCTCGAAGGGCGCGGCACGGGCCTGCGCGGCTATGACCTCGCCGCCCAGTATGTGCAGACCCGGATGCAGGGCATGGGTCTCCAGCCCGGGGCCAACGGCTCCTGGCGCCAGCCGGTCACCGTCGCCCGCATGGGCATCGCCGCCGAGGGCGCGACCCTGACCTGGACCCCGGCCGGCGGCGCGCCCGTCGTCTGGACCAACGGCCTCGACGGCCTGTTCGGCTCGGGCCGCGAGGCGGGCCACGCCGTCACTTCCGGTCAGCTGGTCTTCGTCGGCTTCGGGGGCGAGGAGGATTACGCCGGCCTCGACGCAACCGGAAAGATCGTCGTCCTCCTGTCCGGCGCGCCCGCCGGCCTGTCCGAAGATGCGGCTCGCGTATTCGAGGCCTCGAAGGCGAAGATCGCCGAAAGCCACGGCGCCGTCGGTGCGATCACGGTCAACACGACCGCCAGCGCGGCCCGCTACACCGATGCCATGATGCGCCGCTTCGCCAACCGCACCGAGACGGTCTGGGTCGGTCCCGACGGTCCGAAGCGTTCCGCCCCCGGCATCCGCGTCACAGCCTTCCTCAATGACGCCGCCGCGGCCTCGCTGTTCGCCGGGGCTCCCAAATCCTACGCCGACATCCGCGCCGAGGCCGCCGCCGGCCGCCCGGCCGGTTTCGCCCTCGACGGCGCCGCGTCCTTCGACGTCCACACCCGCCGCGAGGACCTGCACACCTCCAACGTGATCGGCCTGATCGAGGGGACCGATCCGGCGCTGAAGGACGAATACGTCATCCTGACCGCCCACCTCGACCATCTGGGCGTCAGTGCATCAGGCGACGACCGCATCAACAACGGCGCCCTCGACAACGCCGGTGGCGTCGCCTCGATGCTGGAGGCCGCCCGCTCACTGGCTGCCGCCCCCCCGCGCCGCTCGGTGCTCGTCGTGGCCCTGACGGCTGAAGAGTTCGGCCTGATCGGCTCGGACTATCTGGCCCGCTATCCCGTGGTTCAGAACGTCGTCGCCGACGTCAATCTGGACATGCCGATCCTGACCTATGAGTTCACCGACGTGGTCGCCTTCGGGGCCGAGCATTCGACCCTGGGACCGCTGGTCGCCGCCGCCGCGCGGACCGAGGGCGTCAGCCTGTCGCCCGACCCGATGCCGGAACAGAACGTCTTCACCCGCTCGGACCACTATTCCTTCGTCCAGGCGGGCGTGCCGTCGGTCATGCTGGCCACCGGCTACGCCAACGGCGGCGAGGCGGCCTGGGGCGCCTTCTTCGAGCACGGCTATCACAAGCCGAACGACGACCTGTCCGGTCCGATGAACTGGACCGCGGCCGCCCGCTTCTCGCGCGTCAACGCCGCCATCGCCCGGGCCGTCGCCGACGCCGACCAGCGCCCGCTCTGGTACGCCGGCAACCCCTACGGCGACCGCTACGCCCCGAACGCTGAAAAGGCGCCCGCGCCGCAGTAGTCCTCGCCGCCGTTACGGATCATTCATTTGCCGCGCCGCCTCAGGGTGTTAGCGTCAGGCATCAAGGGGAAATCCATCATGTTCACGCGTATCCTGTCCGCCGTTTCGGCGACCGCGCTGCTGCTCGTGGCCGCGCCGGCCATGGCCCAGTCCACGGACCTCGGCGTCTTCGCGCCGGAGCGGATGCAGGCGCACATGAGCTTCCTCGCCGACGACCTGCTTGAGGGGCGGGGCACCGGGACGCGCGGCTTCGACGTCGCCGCCCTCTATGTCCAGACCCAGTTCCAGGGCCTCGGCCTGACCCCCGGCGGCAACACCGAGCGCAGCAGCTGGCGTCAGCCCGTCGGCTTCACCTCGACCCAGGTCATGTCGGGCGGCGTCGCCTGGACCCCCAACGGCGGCCAGACCGTCAACTGGCCCCACGGCGGCGCCTCGCTGATGATCCCCGTCGGCCCGGGGCGGAACACCGTGACCGCGCCGGCCGTCTTCGTCGGCTACGGCATCGACAAGCCTGACGCGGGCTATGACGACTACGCGGGTCTCGACCTGACCGGCAAGATCGCCGTTATGTTCGTCGGCGGCCCTCCCGGCGCCGAGGAGTCCCTGTCCGAGGGCAAGCAGGGCGCGGCCTTCATGCGCGGCGCCGTCGGCATCGTGATGCTCAACACCCGGGCCAGCGACAAGGAAACGCCGTGGACCATGGTCGCGGAATACCTGACCCAGCCCCAGTTCGGTCTGCGCCGTCCGGAACCGCCCATGACCGGGCCCGCGCCCCTGTTCGCGGCCCTCGACATCCCCGCCGCCGAGATCATGTTCGCCGGCGCTCCCCGGTCAGCCGCCGACATCCTGACCGAAGCGGACACCGAGGGCGGCAAGCCGCGCGGCTTCGACCTGCCGGGCCAGATCACCCTCAGCATCGACAATCAGGTCAGCCAGGTCGACAGCACCAACGTCGTCGGCATCCTGCCCGGCTCCGACCCGGCCCTGCGTGACCAGTATGTGGTGGTCATGTCCCACCTCGACCACGAGGGCATCTCGCCGGACGAGTCGAAGCCCGACCGCATCTACAACGGCGCCATGGACAACTCGGCCGGCACATCCGCGATGCTCGAGGTCGCCCGCGCCATGGCCACCGGCCCGAACCGCCCGCGCCGCTCGATCATTTTCCTGGCCGTCACGGGCGAGGAGAAGGGCCTGCTCGGCTCCGAGTTCTTCGCCAACAACCCCACCGTGCCCAAGGACGGCATCGTCGGGGTCGTGAACATGGACATGCCGGTCCTGACCTATGCCTTCACCGACATCGTGGTGCTGGGCTCGGACCACTCGACGCTTGGCCAGACCGTGGACCGCGTCGCCGCCTCCCTGAACCTCGTGAACAGCCCTGATCCGCTGCCGGAGGAGGGGTTCTTCATGCGCTCGGACCACTATTCCTTCGTCCAGACCGGCGTGCCGGCCATCGACATCTCGACCGGCCACGCCAACGGCGGCGCGGCCATCTGGGAGGCGTTCCTCAAGGACACCTATCACAAGCCCAACGACGACCTGAACCAGCCCATCGACTGGAACGCCGCCGCCCGCTTCGCTCAGGTCTCGGCCGGCGTGGTCCGCGCCGTGGCTGACGATGACCAGCGCCCGCTCTGGTACGCCGGCGACGAGTTCGGTGACCGCTTCGCGGCGGAAGCGGAAAAGGCGCCGAAGCCGGCGGAGTAAGGCCACAGGAATCCTGCTGGAGCGCGCTAGACTTCGCGCTCCAGTTCCGCGATTCGAAGCCGCATGACCGTTCACACCCCGCCGCCTGAGGGCGGCCGCATTGTCGATGAGCCGATGGGCGAGGCGCTGTCGCGCCGCTATCTCGCCTATGCGCTCTCGACCATCACCAACCGGGCGCTGCCGGACGTGCGCGACGGCTTCAAGCCGGTGCACCGCCGCATCATGTACGCGATGCACCAGATGCGCCTGAACCCCCAGGCAGCGGCCCGCAAATGCGCCAAGGTCGTGGGCGAGGTCATGGGTGGATACCACCCGCACGGCGACGCCTCGATCTATGACGCACTGGTCCGCTTGGCCCAGGACTTCTCGCAGCGCTATCCGCTGGTCGACGGGCAGGGGAACTTTGGCAACATCGACGGCGATAACGCCGCGGCCATGCGCTACACCGAGTGCAAGCTGACGCCCGCCGCCGTCCTTCTGCTGGACGGCATCGATCAGGACGCCGTCGACTTCCGCGCCACCTATGACGATCAGGACGAGGAACCGGTCGTCCTGCCCGCCGGCTTCCCCAATCTGCTGGCCAACGGCTCGTCCGGCATCGCGGTGGGCATGGCGACCTCGATCCCGCCGCACAACGCGGGCGAGCTGATCGACGCCTGCAAGCTGCTGCTGGAACGCCCCGAAGCGACGACCGAGGACCTGGTCGCCATCGTCCCCGGTCCCGACTTCCCCACCGGCGGCGTCGCCGTGGAGGGCCACGCCTCCATTCTCGACGCCTATGAGACCGGCCGGGGCGGCGTCCGCCTGCGCGCCCGCTGGGAGACCGAGGACCTCGGCCGCGGCGTCTGGCGCATCGTCATCACCGAGATGCCGTATCAGGTGCAGAAGTCGCGTCTGATCGAGGCGCTGGCCGACCTGATCGAGAACAAGAAGGCCCCGCTGCTGGCCGACGTCCGCGACGAGTCAGCCGAGGACATCCGTCTGGTGCTCGAACCGAAGTCGCGCACGGTCGAGCCCGAGGTCCTGATGGAGAGCCTGTTCAAGCTCTCCGATCTCGAGATCCGTTTCCCGATCAACATGAACGTGCTGGACGCTACGGGCACCCCGCGCGTCATGGGACTGAAGGCGTGCCTGCAGGCCTTCCTCGATCACCGCCGCGAGGTGCTGATCCGGCGCGGAAACTGGCGCATCGAACGGGTCGAGAAGCGGCTGCACCTGCTGGAAGGCCTGCGGATCGTCTTCCTGAACCTCGACGAGGTCATCCGCATCGTCCGCGAGGAGGAACAGCCCAAGGCCGTCCTGATCGCCCGCTTCGGCCTCACCGAGATGCAGGCCGACTACATCCTCGACACCCGGCTGCGTCAGCTGGCGCGGATCGAGGAAATGGCCATCGAGAACGAGTTCAAGGCGCTCTCCGACGAACTGGCGGGCCTGAAGGCCATGATCGCCTCTCCGGCCAAACAGGCGAAGCTGATCGCCATCGGTCTCGACGACGTGCGCAAGGCCCTGATCTCGCCCCGCCGCACCACCATCGCCGAAGCCGTCGATGCGTCGGCCTTCGTCGCGCCCGAGGCCTTCATCCCGCGCGAGGCCATCACGGTCATCCTGTCGGAACGCGGCTGGATCCGCGCCGCCAGGGGCAAGGTCGATGATCCGTCCGAGCTGAAATTCAAGGAGGGCGACAGCCTCGCCTGGCTGGTCCCCGGCTATACGACGGACAAGATCCTGATCGGCGCCTCGGACGGCCGTATCTTCACCGTCGGCGCCGACAAATTGGCGTCGGGCAGGGGACATGGCGAGCCGCTGCGCCTGATGATCGATCTGGACGAGAAGGCGGATATCGTCGGCGTCCTGGCGCATCAGCCGGGCGGCAAGCTGCTGGTGGCGTCAAAGGCCGGCTACGGCTTCATCGCCCCCGAGGACGAGACCCTGGCCCAGAAGCGCGGCGGCAAGCAGGTGCTGAACGGCGAGATGGTCGCGATGCTGCGCGCCACCGGCGACCACGTCGCGGTCATCGGCGACAACATCAAGGCCCTGATCTTCCCGCTGGCCGAACTGCCTGAGATGGGCCGCGGCAAGGGCGTGAAGCTGCAGAACTACAAGGCGGGCACTAACCTCGCCGATGTCGCGGTCTTCACCGCCGAGGCCGGACCCGAATGGGCCGACGGCGGCGGCCGCCGCCGCAACTGGCCCGACTGGAAGGACTGGCTCGGCAAACGCGCCGCCGCTGGCCGCCAGGGCCCGCGCGGGATGAGGAAGTTCCGGTAGCGCCTTTCACCACCCCGTTGGCGCAGCCAATGGGGAGGACAGACGCCTTTTCACCTCCCCACGCGCGTAGGCGCGAGGGGAGGACAGGTCGGCGCAGCGCGACGACCAGGCGGGGGCGGCGCAGGTATCTGCCTTTTGGATCTCCAATCCCCTCTGACGGAGCATCCCCCGCCTGACCGTCGTTGTCGCGCCGGTCTGTCCTCTCCATCGGCCTCCGCCGACGGGGAGGTGAATGCGGCATCCAGCCGCTCAACCATGCGCGGTCAGCCTCCCAACCCGCTGATCCGACGCGCCTTTAATTTTTGAGGCAGCGACGAACGCGCCCTGGTCCGGTTCAGCCCTATGCTTTGCCCTGTTCCGTCGCAT
>DASWYI010000032.1:0-53731 GCA_036405055.1 Brevundimonas sp. | reverse complement strand
CCCGCCGCCTCCCCCGCCGCCTCCCCCGCCCCCGCCGCCGCCGCCGCCACCGGTGGTGCGTCCGCAGGCGCAGGAGTTCATCGTGTACTTCGACTGGGATCGTTCGGACCTGACCGCCGACGCCCAGGCGATCGTGACGCGCGCCGCCACGGCGGCGAAGAACGGCCGCGCCACGCGCATCGTGATCGTGGGCCACGCCGACACCTCGGGTTCGGCCGCCTACAACGAGCGCCTGTCGGACCGTCGTGCGCGCACCGTGGCTGACGCCCTGGTCGCCCAAGGCGTCAACGGCGGCGTGATCTCGGTCGACGGCCTGGGTGAAACCGCCCTGGCCCGTCCGACGGCTGACGGCGTGCGTGAGCCGCTGAACCGCCGCGCGACGATCAACATGAACTTCTAAGACCTGCGCCCAGGGTCCAGCCTCACCGCCGGACCCAAAGCCGGGACAACGAAGTCTGTTGAACCAAACCATGAGGCCGCCGATCCGAAAGGGTCGGCGGTCTTGTCGTTTCCGACCGGCGCCAAAGGGCGGCGCCTATGGTCAAAGCCGCGGCCGGAGGCTATCTCCCGCGGCGTCAATAAGGGGAGGCCCCATGCGTATCGCCATGATCGGAACCGGCTATGTGGGCCTGGTGTCCGGGGCCTGTTTCGCG
This sequence comes from Brevundimonas sp., assembly GCA_036405055.1. Taxonomy (GTDB): domain Bacteria; phylum Pseudomonadota; class Alphaproteobacteria; order Caulobacterales; family Caulobacteraceae; genus Brevundimonas. Next base: position 53,078 of record DASWYI010000032.1, on the reverse strand, counting down.
GACTTCGGCCACCGGGTGACCTGCATCGACAAGGACGCCGCCAAGATCGAGCGCCTGCTGGACGGCGTCATGCCGATCTATGAGCCGGGGCTGGAGGAGCTGGTCAAGGACAACGTCACGGACGGCCGCCTGAGCTTCGCCATCGACGGCGCCGAGGCCATCCGTGAAGCGGACGCGGTCTTCATCGCCGTGGGCACTCCGTCGCGGCGCGGCGACGGCCATGCCGACCTGTCGTACGTCTATGCCGCCGCGGCGGAGATCGCGGACCTGATCCAGGGCTTCACCGTCATCGTCACCAAGTCGACCGTGCCGGTGGGCACCGGCGACGAGATCGAGCGCATCGTGCGCGAGCGCCGCCCCGACGCCGAGTTCGCCGTGGTCTCCAACCCCGAGTTCCTGCGCGAAGGCGCCGCCATCGGCGACTTCAAGCGCCCGGACCGCGTAGTGGTGGGGGTCGAGGACGACCGCGCCCGCCAGGTGATGACGGAGATCTACCGCCCGCTGAACCTGAACGAGACGCCGATCCTGTTCACCGCGCGCCGGACGTCAGAGCTGATCAAATATGCGGCCAACGCCTTCCTGGCGATGAAGATCACCTTCATCAACGAGATGGCCGACCTGTGCGAGGCCGTCGGCGCCGACGTGCAGCAGGTCGCCAAGGGCATCGGGCTGGACAACCGCATCGGCTCCAAATTCCTGCACGCCGGGCCCGGCTACGGCGGCTCGTGCTTCCCCAAGGACACATTGGCGCTGGTTCGCACCGCGACGGACGCCGGCAGCCCGGTGCGGCTGGTCGAGACCACCGTCGCCGTCAATGACGCGCGCAAGAAGGCGCTGGCGGCCCGCGTCTCGGCGGCGCTGGGCGGCGAGCTGAAGGGCAAGACGGTCGCCCTGCTGGGCCTGACGTTCAAGCCGAACACCGACGACATGCGCGACAGCCCGGCGCTGGATCTGGCCCCGGCCCTGATGGCCGCGGGCGCGCAGGTTCAGGCCTTCGATCCCGAGGGCATGCATGAGGCGGCGAAGATGCTGGACGGCGTGGCCTTCAAGGACGGTCCCTATGACGCGATCGCCGGGGCCGACGCCGTGGTCATCGTCACCGAGTGGGACCAGTTCCGCGCGCTTGACCTCGATCGCATCAAGCTGCTGCTGCGTCAGCCCGTGATGGTGGACCTGCGCAACGTCTATCGGCCGGACGAAATGTTGAAGCGCGGCTTCCGCTACAGCTCGATCGGCCGACCCTGAGATCTAGCGCGCGACGCTGGCCTGGATGACCCGGCCATCGGCGGGCGCGGCGACGGCGGCGCGATCCTCGCCCATCAGGGCATGGCCGGCCCCGATCACGAGCGTGGCGGTGACGACAGCCGAAACGAAGGCGACCAGCGCCATCTTTACACCCTGCCTGATGTCGTGATGGTCCGGCCCCACGCCTGCGCCCCGAATTATTCCCGTGCGCAGGGAAGACCACGCCGCGCGTGAGTCCGCAAGTCACCGACCGGCGTTGGGCAAGAAAAAACGGGCGGCGCACGTGCGCCGCCCGTTCTGCCGTCTTCGACAGGCTGTAATCAGCCGCGGAACGGACGGATGGTGATCTCCACCCGGCGGTTCTGGGCCTGACCGGCCGCGGTGTCATTCGAGGCGATCGGCTGGGCCTCGCCCCGGCCCTCGACATACAGACGGGCCGGCAGCACGCCCTTGTCGACCAGGTAGCGGGCGACGTTGGACGCCCGGTCCCGCGACAGGCCCAGATTATATTCGTCGGTGCCGCGCGAGTCGGCGTGGCCGATGATGTCGATGGTCGACTGGTCGTAGCGTTGCAGCACCGCGACCACGTCATCCAGCACCGGATAGAAGGCGGGCGAGATGCCCGACTGGTTGGTGGGGAAGGTGACGTCCGACGGCATGCGCAGGATCAGGACGTCGCCCTCGCGGGCCACGCCGACGCCGGTGCCGGACAGCTCACGCTCCAGCGCGGCCTGCTGGCGGTCCATGTAGACGCCGACCGCGCCGCCGGCCAGGGCGCCGATGCCGGCGCCGAGCAGGGCGTTCTCGCGGCCCTCCTCGCTGTTGGAGGTGTTGGTCAGATAACCCAGCAGGGCGCCGCCGACGGCGCCGGCGATGATGCCGGTGCCGGTGTTGTTGCGGCGCGGGGTCGAACTGTAGGGGTCGGTGGTGGTGCAGGCCGTGGCGCCCAGAAGGGCGGCGATCGAGGCGCTGACGAGAATGAGCTTGGCGCGCATGGAGAAGTCCTTTGCTGATCGTGTGCGCTGGAAACGCGGCCTTATGGTCAAGGTTCCAGCCTGTATGGTCAATGAACGGTCCGATGCGGCCAATTCATCCCGTCCGCGCCGGAGTTTTGCCAAGCTGAGGGCATAAAGGCGGGGCGCGATCTCATCCGAAAACCGGATTCCACTTTTCGGGATCGCGCCCGAAGGCGTAAGAGAACCGCGCATACGACCGAAGAGGCTCCGCTCGTGACCGAGACCCAGACCAAGCGCTCCATCGAACCCGTGTCGATGAAACTCTACGACACCGACTTCCAGGCCTTCGCCGATGCGCTGGGCGGGTCGTTCAAACGCTACGGCTTCGCGGTGATCGCCGACCATGGACTCGATCAGGATGTGATCGACGCGGCCATCGCCGACACGAAGGAATTCTTCGCCCTGCCCGAGGAGACCAAGCGTCAGTATCACCAGCCGGGCACCGGCGGGGCGCGCGGCCTGACCCCGTTCGGCGTCGAGGCGGCCAAGGGCGCGGCGACCGTGGACCTGAAGGAGTTCTGGCATGTGGGCCGAGAGCTGCCCGCCGGCCACCCCTATCGCAAATACATGCGCGACAACGTCTGGCCTGCCGAGATCCCGGGATTCCGGGAGCATGTCTACGGCATGTTCACCGCCATGGACGCCCTGGGCGCGAAAATCCTGCGCGCCATCGCCCGCTACCTCAAGCTCGGCGACGACTACTTCGACGACAAGGTCGAGATGGGCAACTCCATCCTGCGCATGCTGCACTATCCGCCGGTTCCGGCCGGAGCGTCGGGCGTGCGGGCCGGCGCGCACGAGGACATCAACGTCATCACCCTGCTGCTCGGCGCCGAGGAGCGGGGGCTGCAATTGAAGGACGCCGACGGCGAGTGGCTGGAGGTCGCGCCGCCGCCGGGGGCCCTGGTGGTCAACATCGGCGACATGCTGCAGCGGCTGACCAACCACGTCCTGCCGTCGACCAGCCACCGGGTCATCAATCCGGCGCCGGACCGGGCCAGCTTCGCCCGCTATTCGACGCCCTTCTTCCTGCATTTCAACCCGGACTTCGTCATCGAGACCCTGCCCAGCATGGTCACGCCGGACAATCCGGACCGTTATGTCGGCAAGTCGATCATGGCCGAGGATTTCCTGACCGAGCGCCTGAAGGAAATCCGCCTGATCTGAGGCTCGCAGCACCCCCGAAACAGGCTATGGCTGCGGCCATGGGGAGCGCCGACACATCGGATGACGCCGCCTTTCGGGTGACCTTGCCCGAGGGGACGGCGGGGCCGTTCGTCTTCGCCTCGCCGCACTCGGGTTCGCGCTATCCCGGCGACATGGGCGGGGCGGCCTTGCCTGAGCGAAGCCTGCGCAGCGCCGAGGACGCGCTGGTGGACCGGCTCATCGCCTGCGGGCCGGCCCATGGCGCGGCCCTGATCGCCGGGCAGGCGGGGCGGGCTTATGTCGATCTGAACCGCGAGCCGGACGAGCTGGATCCCCTGCTGATCGCCGATGGGGGGTCACTCGAGGCCTCGCCCCGCGCCGCGGCCGGATATGGCGTGGTCCCGCGCCTGAGCGGTGACGGTCGGCCCCTCTATGACCGACGTCTGCCGCTGGCGGAGGTGCAGACGCGCATCGCCCGGGTGCATGCGCCCTATCACGCGGCGCTGGACGCACTGATGCAGGCGGCGCGCGAGCGGAACGGGCGGGCGGTGCTGGTGGACTGGCATTCCATGCCGGCGCGGGCGGGCGGCCCCGGACGGGGCGTGGATGTGGTGCTGGGCGACCGGCATGGGTCGTCCTGCGATCCGGCGATCACGCGGCGGCTGCGGGCGCTGTTCGAGAGTCTGGGATGGCGTGTGGCGCTGAACCATCCCTATGCGGGCGGATACTCGACCCGGCTGTGGGCGCGGCCCGACGAGGGGTTCCATGCCGTACAGATCGAGCTGAGCCGGGCGCTGTATTTCGACGAGGCCGCCATGGCGCCCGGCCCGGGCTGGAGCCGTTGCGAGAAGGGGGTGGCGCGGGTGATCGCCGGGCTGGCCGAAACGGCCTTCTGAGATAGAAAAAAAGCCGCGCCCGGGGGGCGCGGCTTGAAGTCTATAGGGAGGAAACGCCCCAGGAAGGGCATGACGCCTCGCGGCGTCGAAAACGAAGCTAGGTTGCAGTGCACAATCCGTCAAGGGGCATAAATCGGCCCGTGGTCACGGAATGTAACCGGCTTCATTGCATGAAACTGTCCACGCCATGACGCAGTTGCGAAATAGCTTGGCTGTGACGTCACTTATCAAGGATTCGCCGCGCCTGACGAATGGCCCGCGCCGCCGGGGACGCCGCCTGGCGATAGACCAGCAGCGCGAAGGCCGAGGCCACGCCCAGCGCCAGCCAGGGCGGTCCGAACAGCCAAGCCGCGGCGGCGAGAGCGAAATAATAGGCCCGCACACCCTGGCTGAATGAACTCAAGGCCGGGTTCAGCAGGGCCGCCGCCGCCTGACCCAGGGCCACGCGGTCGGCCTCGATATGCACCTCGGGCGCCGAGCCGATCAGGGCGAGAGTGTAGTTCATCTGGCGCAGGGCCCAGATGAAATCGAGCAGACCGCGCACCAGACACAGCAGCACCAGGGCCAGCTTGCCCTCCAGCAGCTTGATCGGCGTGTCCACCGCTCCGACCGAGGCGAAGCCCTCCAGCGCCCCCGGGCCGCCGAAGAGGATGCCGCCCACCGCCGCGATCAGCAGCAGGTTGGTGGAGGCGAAGAAGGAGGCCGAGTTGATCGAATGACCCATCAACTGGCTGTCGACCAGCCGGATCTCGCGGTGGGCCATGGCGTTCATCCACACCCGGCGCACGATCGTCATGTCGTCGTTCAGCGTGCCGCTGCGCCGCGCCAGTAGGGCCAGCAGGGGATCGTATCCGAGCCAGCACAGAAAGAAGAGCGCCAGAGCGGCATAGTCGAAGGGGGTCATCGGATGCTCCTTGTGGCGACCATAAGGCCAAACGCGCGCTCAGGCAGCGAGTGACCGCGTCACAAGCGGCAGCGCGCAATACATGCCCTGCCTTGCTTCGGGCGCCGTGCGCGCCTATCACGCCCGACCAATCATATCGCACCGCACAATAGAGCCGTCATGAACATCGACGCCATCCCCGTCGGCCCCAACCCGCCCTGGGACGTCAACGTCATCATCGAGATCCCGCAGGGCGGGCTGCCGGTGAAGTACGAGATGGAGAAGGCGTCCGGCGCCCTGTTCGTCGACCGCTTCCTGCACACCTCGATGTATTATCCGGGGAACTACGGCTTCATTCCGCACACCCTGTCGGATGACGGCGATCCCTGCGATGTGATCGTGCTGAACCCGACGCCGGTGGTGCCGGGCTGCGTCATCCGCTCGCGCCCGATCGGGGTGCTGAAGATGCAGGACGAGGCCGGCGGCGACGAAAAGATCCTGGCCGTGCCGGTCGACAAGCTGAATCCCTACTACACCGACATCGCCAGCTATCGGCAGCTGCCGGCCATTCTGGTCGAGCAGATCGAGCACTTCTTCACCCGCTACAAGGATCTGGAGAAGGGCAAGTCGGTCACGGTCAAGGGTTGGGGCGACGCTGGCGAGGCCGCCGAGCTGATCGCCATCGGCATGAAGGCCCACAACGACAAGCAAAAGGCCGCCAACGCGGCTTGAGGTTTGCTCTGACGGCCGGCTCGTCTATCTGACACCCATGGCCGCCGCCGAGACCCCTGCTGAAACCTTCAAGCGCGCCCTCGCCCATGCGGCGCGGGCGCTGGCGGAACAGTCGGAGCTGGAGGTCGCGTTCGGCTCGGACGGACCCAAGCTGGTCAACGGCGTCCTGACCCTGCCGCATCCGCCGCGTGATCCGGGCGGGGCCGAGAGCGCAACCCTGCGCGGCCAGGCTGACCGGCTGGCTCTGCGTCTGGCCAATCACGACGAGGGGCTGCACGCCCGCCTGCGCCCCACCGACACCCGCGCCGCCGAGGTGTTCGAGGCCGTGGAGCAGGCGCGGGTCGAGGCCGTGGGCTCCCGCTCGCTGGCCGGGGTCCGCTCCAACATGACCGCCGCGCTCCTGACCCGGCTGGAGAAGTCGGGCGCCCTGCGCGCCGCCGCCGCCGACCGCGTTCCCTTGCATGAGGCCGTGGCTCTGCTGGTGCGCGAACGGCTGACGGGCCAGCGCGCGCCGGACGGGGCGGGCGCCCTGCTGGACATGGTGCGCGGCGAGCTGGAATCGAAAGCGGGGGCTCAGATCGACGCCCTGGTCGAGATCGCCGATGACCAGACCGCCTTCGCCCGCAAACTGAAGGACGTGCTGCGGGCGCTGGACCTCGATCCCGGCGACGGGCGCGGCGACGACGCCTCCGACGATCAGGGCGAGGACGAGCCCGATCCGCAGGCTGACAAGGACGAGGCCGACAGCGAAGACGACGAGGATGACGCCGGGGGCGGCGAGGGCCAGTCGATGGACGGCTCCACCGACGACCAGACCGCGGGCGATGAGCGGGACGCCAAACCCGACGGCGCGCCGGCCGATCCCGACGGCGACGCCATGGACGACGGGCCGGAGCTGAACGAGGGCGCCATGCCCAATCGGCAGCAGACCCAGGACGACGGCCGCGACATCCACGCCTATCGCGTCTTCACCACGGCCTATGACGAGGTGATCGACGCCGCCGACCTGTGCGACCCGACGGAGCTGGACCGGCTGCGGGCGCTGCTGGACCAGCAGCTGACGGTGCTGTCGAGCGTGGTCGCGCGGCTGGCCAACAAGCTGCAGCGCCGCCTGATGGCGCAGCAGAACCGCAGCTGGCATTTCGATCTGGAGGAGGGGGTGCTGGACACTGCCCGCCTGACCCGGATCGTCACCGATCCGACGTCGCCCCTGTCGTTCAAGGCCGAGAGCGAGAGCCCGTTCCGCGATACGGTGGTGACCCTGCTGCTCGACAACTCCGGCTCCATGCGCGGGCGGCCGATCATGGTGGCGGCGGTCTGTGCCGACATCCTGGCGCGGACGCTGGAGCGGTGCGGGGTCAAGGTCGAGATCCTCGGCTTCACCACCCGGGCGTGGAAGGGCGGCCAGTCGCGCGAGGCCTGGATCAACGCGGGCAAGCCGGCCAATCCGGGCCGCCTGAACGACCTGCGCCACATCATCTACAAGGCGGCGGATGCGCCCTGGCGGCGGGCCAAGAAGAACCTCGGCCTGATGATGCGCGAGGGGCTGCTGAAGGAAAACATCGACGGCGAGGCCCTGACCTGGGCGCACGACCGGCTGCTGGCCCGGCCCGAGGCGCGGCGCATCCTGATGGTCATTTCCGACGGCTCGCCGGTGGACGATTCGACCCAGTCGGCCAATGCGGCGCTCTATCTGGACAAGCACCTGCGTCAGGTGATCGCCGAGATCGAGGGGCGGTCGTCGGTCGAGCTTCTGGCCATCGGCATCGGCCATGACGTGACCCGCTGGTATCGCCGCGCGGTGACCCTGGTCGATGTCGAGCAGCTGGCCGGGGCTATGATCGAGAAGCTGGCCGAACTGTTCGAGGCGGCGCCGAAACGGGTCGAGCGGGGCGGGCATCGCCGGGCGGCGTAAGCTTGCCTCCCGGCCCCTGCGCGGCCAAGGTCGCGCCGTGAACAGACAATCCCTCATCATCGACTGCGACCCCGGCGTGGATGACGCCGTGGGCCTGCTGCTGGCCTTCGCCTCGCCGGAGTTCGAGCTTCTGGCCGTCACCGCCGTGGGCGGCAATGTGCCCGTCATGAAGACCGCGCGGAACGCCCGCATCCTGCGCCAGATCGCGGGCCGCGCGGACGTGCCGGTGTTCATGGGCGCGGACCGGCCGCTGGTGCGCGAACCGGCGGGGGCGGGCGAGTTCCACGGCGCAGAGGGGCTGGGCGACATCGTGCCGTTCGAGCCGGATCAGCCGTGTGCGGACGGTCATTCCGCCGACGCCATCATCGATCTGGTCATGGCGCGGCCCGTGCGATCGGTGGCGCTGTGCGTCATGGGGCCGATGACCAACCTGGCGCTGGCGCTGAGGAAGGAGCCCCGGCTGGCGGCGCATCTGGGGCCGGTCGTGGTCATGGGCGGCGCCCGCAGCGAGGGCGGCAACATCACCGCCTCGGCCGAGTTCAACATCTGGGCCGACCCGGACGCGGCGGCCGAGGTGCTGGCGACCGGCTGCGAGGTGGTCATGTTCGGCCTCGACGCCACTCATCAGGTGCGCTCGACCGAGACCCGGATCGCGGCCATCGAGGCGGCGGGCACGGCCATGGCCGACACGGCGGCCTCGACCCTGCGGTTCTCGCAGCGAACCGAGCGCAAGATCGTCGGCTGGGACGCCCCGCCGCTACATGATCCCTGCACCGTCGCCTGGCTGCTGAAGCCGGAGCTGTTCGAGCTGAAGCCGTGCCACATCCAGGTCGAGACGGCGTCCAACCTGACGCGCGGCCATACGGCGGTGGAGTTCCGCATCGACCCGGCGACGACGACCCATCGCTGGGCTGTCAGCGCCGACGGGCAGGGGGTCTTCGACCTCATCCGGGAGCGGCTGTCGTGAGGATCACCGTCGTCGGCTCCATCAACCTCGATTTCGTCGCCAGCGCGCCCAGCCTGCCCGAGGCGGGGGAGACGGTGACCGGCGCGACCCTGGCCCGGCACCCGGGCGGCAAGGGCGCCAATCAGGCTCTGGCCGCCGCGCGGCTGGGGGCCGAGGTCTGCATGATCGGCCGGGTCGGCTCCGACGCGATGGCCGAGGAGGCGATGGCCCTGCTGATCGCCGAGGACGTGGATCTGACCGGGGTGTTGTCGGATGCGGCGGAGCCGACCGGTGTGGCCCTGATCGCCGTCGATCCCTCGGGCGAAAACCAGATCGTGGTCGCCGCCGGAGCCAATCATGCGGTGACGCCCGAGCAGCTGCCGCAACGCATCGAGACGCCGCTGATCGTGCAGCTGGAGCTGCCGGTCGAGACGGTCGAGGCGGCGGTCGGTCGGGCGACCGAGTTCGTCTGCGTCAACCTGGCCCCCGCCGCACCGGTGTCGGACCAGATGCTGCGCCGCGCCGACCTGATCGTGGTCAATGAGGTGGAGGCCGCCTTCTACGGCGACCTGCTGCATCACGGCGGCGGGCGGGTGGTGGTCACGCTGGGGGGCAGGGGGGCGGTCATGTACCAGCGCGGCGCCGAGATCGCCCGGGCCGAGCCGCCGAAGGTCACGGCCGTGGACGCCACCGGGGCCGGCGACAGCTTCGTCGGCGCCATCACCGTCGCCCTGCTGGAAGGCATGGAGCCGGAGGCGGCGCTGCGGTTCGCCTGCGCCGCCGGGGCTCTCGCCGCCACCCGCGCGGGCGCCCAGCCCTCCCTGCCGATGCGGGACGAGGTGGACGCGATGCTGGCCTAGAAGGTCACCACCGTCCGCACCACGGCGCCGTCCGCCAGCCGGTCGAAGGCGGCGTTGATGTCGTCCAGTGCGACCGTCCCGCTCATCAGCCGGTCCACCGGCAGGCGGCCCTGACGGTAGAGGGCGACATAGCGGGGCAGGTCGCGGCCGGGGACGCAGGTCCCGATATAGCTACCCTTCAGCGTCCGCTCCTCGCCCACCAGCGACACCACATTGACCGGCAGGGCCGCGTCGGGCGGCGGCAGGCCGGCGGTGACGGTGGTCCCGCCCCGGCGGGTCATCCGCCAGGCGGCGTCCAACGCCGCGACCGACCCCGCCATCTCGAACACGAAGTCCGCGCCGCCGTTCGTCAATTTGCGCACCTGCTCGACCGCGTCGGGATCGGCGGCGTTGACCGTCTGGACCGCGCCGAGCGAGCGGGCGAGGGCCAGCTTGTCCTCGGAGATGTCGACGGCGATCACTGGCCCGGCGCCGGAGGCGAGGGCGCCCAGCACGCTGGCCAGACCGACGCCGCCCAGACCCACGACCGCCACGCTCTGGCCCGCCTTGACGCCGGCGGTGTTCACCACCGCCCCGACACCGGTCAGGACGGCGCAGCCGAACAGGGCGGCCTCTTCAAACGACAGGGCCGGGTCGATCTTCACCAGCGAGCGGCGCGAGACCACGGCCCGCCCGGCGAAGGCGGAGCAGCCGAGGTGGTGGTTCAGGTCGCCTTGGGCATCGTGGATGCGGCGGCCGCCCTCCAGCAGTTCGCCCTTGCCGTTGGCGGCGGCCCCAGGCTCGCACAGGGCCGGACGCCCCTCCGCGCACGGATTGCAGTGGCCGCAGGACGGCATGAAGACCATGACCACATGGTCGCCGATGTTCAGGTCGGTGACGCCCTCGCCCAGCGCCTCGACCACGCCGGCCGCCTCGTGGCCCAGCGCCATCGGCAGGGGTCGGGGCCGGTCGCCGTTGATGACGGACAGGTCCGAGTGGCACAGGCCCGCCGCCTTGATCGCCACCAGCACCTCGCCGCGCCGGGGCGGGTCCAGCGTCACGGTCTCGACCGACAGCGGCCGGCTGTCGGCATAGGGGCGGCTCGCGCCCATGGATCGGAGAACAGCGGCTCGGGTCTGGATCATTCCGTGAGGCTAGGCGCTTGACGCCGCGTCCGCCAAGCCCGACCCTCCGATCAAGTCGGAGGGTGACGAAAGCGCGATGAACGCGCTCAAGCAGCGAGCGACCGCGTCGCGAGCGTTAGCGCCCTCCCAAAGGGAGAATACATGCCGAAACGCGACGAGGGGGTGCTGGCCAAGCGCGAGACCTACAAGGCCTACCACATGGTCTCGACCCGCTGGGCAGACAACGATCAGTACGGCCACATCAACAACGCCAAATTCTACGAGTTCGTGGATTCGGCGGTGAACGCGCACCTGATCATCGCGGGCGCCCTGAAAGATTCGATCGGCCTCGTGGTCGACAGCGGCTGCCGCTACACGTCATCGCTGGAATTCCCGGACGTGATCGAGGTGGGGATCAAGGTCGACCACGTCGGCAACTCGAGTGTCCGTTACGGCTTCGCGGTGTTCAAGCGCGGCGCGAGCGAACCGGCGGCCATCGGCCATTTCGTCCACGTCTATGTCGATCCGCAGACGCGGCGGCCCCAGCCCCTGCCGCCGCTGCTGCGCGGCGTGGTCGAGAACCTGAAGGCGGACTAGTCGTCCAGCCGGCCCATCAGGGCCAGGGCGCCGACGGCGGTCAGGACGCCGAGGGTGAAGGCGGCCAGGATCGAACCGGTCGCCACGGCGGTCGAGACGGTCACGGGGCGGGCCTCGTACCATTCGACGATGTCGGCCTCGTGCAGGTCGTCGTCGATGCTGCCTTCGGCGGAATAGACGTGGTCATCGGCGGTCATGGCGGCGCTCCCGTTCGGTCTGGTGAGAATGCCTGCGTAAAGGCCACGGTTCCCTGTGTCGTGACAAGGCGTCTCCGGCGGGCTAGATGCGCCGGTCAGATCAAACAGCGACCGCGCTCAAGCAGCGAGCGACCGCGTCGCGAGCGTTAGCGCCCTTCAAGAGACTAAAATGGCCGGCCATTCCAAGTTCAAGAACATCATGCACCGCAAGGGGCGCGCCGATGCGGCCCGGTCCAAGCTGTTCTCCAAGCTGTCGCGCGACATCACCGTGGCCGCCAAGTCGGGCATGCCCGATCCGGCCATGAACCCGCGTCTGCGCCTGGCCGTGAACAACGCCAAGGCCGAGAGCCTGCCCAAGGACGTGATCCAGCGCGCCATCAACAAGGCCTCGTCCGGCGACGCCGATACGATGGAGGAAATCCGCTACGAAGGCCGCGGCCCCGGAGGCGTCGGCATCATCGTCGAGGCCCTGACCGACAACCGCAACCGAGCCGCCTCGAACATCGGCGCCGCGTTCAAGAAGAACGGCGGCCAGTTGAGCGAGATGAACTCGGTCGCCTTCATGTGGGACAAGGTGGGCAAGATCGTCTACGCCGCCGAGGCCGGCAGCGAGGACGCCGTCATGGAGGCCGCCATCGAGGCCGGCGCCGACGACGTCGAGAGCGATCTGGTCAAGCCCGACATCTACGAGGACGCGCCGGGCCACACGATCTGGACCAGGTTCGAGGACCTGAACGACGTGGCCGAGGCCATGTCGAAGGTGCTGGGCGACCCCAAATCCACCGCCATCGTCTGGAGGCCCCAGACCGAGGTGGCCGTGACCGGCGAAGCGGTCGGCACCCTGATGAAGCTGCTGGACGCGCTGGACGCCGAGGACGACGTTTCGGCGGTCTATTCGAACGAGGACGTCTCGGACGAGGATCTGGCGAAATACGCGGGCTGACCCGTCGTCAGATGTGAAAGGTCGCCAATCTGTCCGGATCGGGGCAGGGTGGCGGCATGACGCGGTTCTTTCGATCCCTGATGTGCGTGGCGGCCCTGGGGCTGTCGGTGCTCGCGGCCGGACCCGCGGCCGCCGATCCGGTCACAGACGCGCGGGCGGCCTGGCGGGCGGAGGTCGCCGCAAGCGGCGCGGAGTCGGCCGAGGCGCTGGGCGCCGAATGGGACCTGACCCTGGCCCTGACCGGCGCCGGCGATCTGGCGGAGGCGGAGACGCACTGGCGCGCCATGGCCGCGGCGGCCGAGCGACTGTTTCCCGAGGACGCCGAACTGCGAGGCCAGTTGCAGGTGCGGCTGGCGATGAATGTCGTGCAGCAGGGGCGTTACGCCGAGGGCGCGGCCCTGGCCGAACAGATCCTGCCGGGGGCGACCGCCGCCCTGGGCGCGGACAGCGAAATCGTGGGGCTGGGCCAGGCGGCCCTGGCCACGGCCTATATGATGATGGGCGACTTCGCCCGGGCCGAGGCGCCGGGGCGGGCGGCCTATGAGTCCGCCATGAGCCGCGACGGCGGGGCCCGCGCCGGTCCCTACGCCATGCTGTTGCAGCAGATCTATTCCGAGCTCGGCCGGGATGAGGAGGCGCGGGCGGTCATGGCCCTGACCAACCCGGAGAATGTCGACTATTCCGCGCGCCAGCATGAACTGACCGTCTATCGCGAGTCCGGCGACTGGCGGCGGCTGGCCCCCGCCGCGCGGCGCTATGCGGCCGAATGGCGGGCGATGACGGGGGACGTTCTGGCCCTGCAACTGGCGCAGGAGGCCGAGATCGACCTGACCGGCGCCTTGCTGGACGCGGCGCGAGCGGGCGAGGCCGTGTCGTTCGAGGAGGCGTCAGCGGCCATCGGCCGGGTCAATGCCGAGCATGCCGTTGACGGCGTCTCCGGCTGGTCGCGGTCGCGGGGGCTGAACGCAGAGGCGGACCTGTATCTGTTCTGGCCGGGGCGTGAGAACCACGACCGCGCGACCCGGCTGAAGGGCGAGGCCCTGACGGCGCTGGAGGCCGATGTGGGTCCCGATCATCCGCAGGCCCTGTCGCAGCGGCTGACCTATGGCGTGTTGCTGCTGCAATCCGATCCGCCCGCCGCCGCGCCGGTGATCGTGGCCTATTACGAGGCGGCGATGAACGGGCTGGTGCCGCCGGACGAATGGGCGGCCGCCGCGGCGCTGCTGGGGACCATCCTGGGCGAAGCGGACCCGGCCATGGGGTATCAGCTGACGGCCTCGGCGGCGGAGGGCCTGACCGACTATGCGCTCGCGCCCGGTCGGGCCGCCGGCGGCCGCCGCGTGCTGAGGCGGCACGACACCGTGTTCCGCACCCAGGTCGACCTGGCCTGGAACTTGTCGGAAAGCCTGCGCTAGGCCCAGATCTGGCCCAGTCTGAGGGCCGCGATCAGGGCAATGACCACCAGTACGGCCAGCACCATCAGCAGGGCCCGTGAGCGGCGGTCGCTGCGGTATTGCTCATAGGCGGCCTCGTCGAGCCACCAGGTCTCGGCGCCGCCGCTCGTGATCGCGTGGATGACCCGGCTGCGCGCCAGCCGACGCAGGGCGCGGGCCGACAGGCCATTGACCGCCAGCGGCGCGGCGTTGCCCGGAGTGGTCGCGCCCTGCGACCGCAAGGCCTCGACGATCTTGCGCTCGGCCCGCTTCGACGCGGCGATGGCGGCCGCGGTTGCGCCCCCTGAATAGGTCATGTCTCGCTCCCCGATGACGACCGAAGCTAGCGCGCGACGGCGGGCGGCGACAGTCCGCACTTGATCGCGGAACCGTTGCGGTTCTAGGTTGAAGATTCGTCAGTCAACGGAGCGAGTTTCATGAATCTGGAGTGGGCCATGATCTGGCCGGTGCTGGCCGCCATGACGGCCGGCGGCCTGATCGGGGTGGAGCGGACCTATCACGGGCATCCGGCCGGTTTCCGCACCCACATCCTGGTCTGCCTGACCAGCTGCCTGCTGATGCTGGCGGCCATGCACCAGTCGACCTGGGCGTTCACGGCCCTGCCCGGCCAGACGGTGGTGATCGACCCGACGCGGATGTCGCACGGTCTGCTGACCGGCATCGGCTTCCTCTGCGCCGGGGTGATCTTCCGCGAGGGGTTCTCGGTGCATGGTCTGACCACGGCGGCGTCGCTCTGGGTCACCTCGGCGATCGGGGTGCTGTTCGGGGTGGGGATGCTGAATCTCGCGCTGATCGGCGCGGGCGCGACCCTCACCGTGCTCGCCATCCTGCGGGTGCTCGACGCCAAGCTGCCGCACGTGGGGGTGATTGACGTCAGCCTGCGCTGGGCCCGGGGCATGGCGCCTTCGGAGGGCGCGCTTCGCACCCTGCTGTCCGACAGCGGCCTGAAGGCGGTGCGCATCGGTCACGTGCTCAGCCCGGACGGGGCGATCCACGAGCATATGATGAAGGTCAAGGGCGCCATGCCCATCGACATCGACGCCCTGGTGCGGCGACTGGCGGAGCAGGAAGGCCTGTCCGGCTTCTCCGTGCTTCCCCGGGACGACTGAGCCGAAAGCTGGTCATTGTTCCTAAACCCCGTTTGAGGCATGACTGGAACGGATGGCGAACACACCGATTCAGACTGGGACTCGAATTCTGGGATTGGACCCCGGCCTGCGCCGCACCGGGTGGGGCGTGATCGTGGCCGAGGGGTCGCGCCTGCGCTGGGTGGCGCACGGGGTGGTCAGCCCGCCCGAGGCCGCGCCGTTCAGCGAGCGGCTGCTGTTTCTGCTCGACGCCGTGGGCCGGGTCTGCACCGACCACGCCTGTGACGAGGCGGCGATCGAGGAAGTGTTCGTCAATATGAACCCGTCCTCGACGCTCAAGCTCGGCCACGCCCGGGCGGCGGTGATGCTGGCCCCGGCGAAACAGGGTCTCAGCGTCGCCGAATACGCCGCGAATCTCATCAAGAAGGCCGTGGTGGGCGCCGGCCATGCGGACAAGAGCCAGGTGGCCTTCATGGTCAAGCGGCTGCTGCCGGCCGCAGGCGACGTGACCGCCGACGCCGCCGACGCCCTAGCCGTCGCCATCACCCATGCGCAGCTGAGGAAGCGCGCCCTCCTCGCGGGTGCCGCATGATCGGGCGACTGCGCGGGGTTCTGGCCGAGGTCGAGCAGGATCACTGCCTGATCGACTGCGCCGGGGTGGGATACGTCGTGGCCTGTGGCGCGCGGACGCTGCAGCGGCTGCCGGCGCCGGGCGACGAGGCGACCCTGCATATCGAATCCAGCTGGTCCGCCGAGAACGGGCCGCGGCTGTACGGCTTCCTGACTCGCGACGACCGCCGCGCCTTCACGACCCTGACCGGCATCCAGGGCGTGGGGCCGAAGGCGGCGCTGAGCGTGCTCGACGTCCTGCCGCCCGGTGAACTGGCCTCGGCCGTGGCGCGCGACGACAAGGCGGCGGTGGCGCGAGCCAACGGCGTGGGACCGAAGCTGGCCCTGCGCATCGTCACCGAGTTGAAGGGCAAGCCGCTGGGGGATGTCAGCTTCACGCCCAGCGCCCCCGGGATGCATTCCGATGCCGCGCCGCCCGCGCCCAGCGTCACCGGAGAGGCCGTCTCGGCCCTGCTGGGTCTCGGCATGGCCGAGATAAACGCCCGCCGCGCCGTGGATCAGGCCCTGATCCGCCTCGGCGACGACGCCGACCTGTCCGCCGTGATCCGCGCCGCCTTGCAGGAGCTGGGGCGGTGACCGACCAGCGCATCGTCTCGCCCGACGCCGCCCCCGGCGAAACCTACGACCGCGCCCTGCGCCCCCAGACGCTCGGCGAGTTCGTCGGGCAGGAGCAGGCCAAGGGCAATCTGAAGGTCTTCATCGAGGCGGCGCGGGCGCGCGGAGAATCCCTCGACCACGTGCTGCTGTTCGGTCCGCCCGGGCTGGGCAAGACGACGCTCGCGCAGATCGTGTCGAAGGAGCTGGGGGTCGGTTTCCGCGCCACTTCCGGGCCGATCCTCGCCAAGGCGGGCGATCTGGCGGCGATCCTGACGAACCTTGAGCCGCGCGACGTCCTGTTCATCGACGAGATCCACCGTCTGAACCCGGCGGTGGAGGAGATCCTCTATCCGGCCATGGAGGACCATGTGCTGGACCTGATCATCGGCGAGGGGCCGTCGGCGCGGTCGGTGCGCATTGATCTGGCGCCCTTCACCCTGGTCGGCGCCACGACCCGGGCGGGGCTGCTGGCCACGCCGCTGAGGGACCGGTTCGGCATTCCGCTCCGGCTGGAGTTCTACACCCCCGACGAGCTGGTCCGCGTCATCACCGGCGCGGCGCGCAAGATGGGTGCGCCGATCAGCGAGGACGGCGCACGCGAGATCGCGTCACGCTCTCGCGGCACGCCGCGCGTGGCCGGGCGGCTGCTGCGCCGGGTCCGCGACTTCGCCAGCGCGGACGGCGCGGCCACCATCGACCGCATGGCCGCGGCCCGCGCGCTGTCGCGGCTGGAGATCGACGAGGCGGGGCTGGACGCCAACGACCGCCGCTTCCTCAAGGCCCTGATCGAGAACTACGGCGGCGGGCCGGTCGGCATGGACACCCTGGCCGCCGCCATCGCCGAGGCGCGTGACGCCGTCGAGGATGTGATCGAGCCCTATCTGCTGCAACAGGGCTTCATCCAGCGCACGCCGCGGGGCCGCATGGCCTGCGCCCGCGCCTATGCCCATCTGGGGCTGGCCGAACCGCCGAAGCCGGCGGCGACGGGCGGACTGTTCGAATAGCGGATGCTGAAGTTCTTCCTGCTGGAACAGGGCGTCTGGATGACAGCGCTCTCGGTCGATGATTGCAGCGGCCGCTTGGGCGGGGTGATCGAGTCGACATTCGACATCCTGCCGGTCGACGGCGGACTGGCGGGGATGGTCGGCGATGACTGGGCGCGGGTGAAACGTCGCCGGTTCATGCAGAACAGTTTCGCGCCTGTCCTGGTCCTGACGTTCCGCCCGCTGGAGCGGGGCACACGCATCGAATACGCCGTCGGGCCCAGTCTCTATTCCCGCATTTTCGCGCTCGTATGGGTCTTCCTGGTGGTTCGGTCCGTGCCCTGGCGTTGGCCGCCCGAACCGTTGCTCCTTGTTCCGGCGGGGATGATCGCCTTCTTCATTCTGGTCATCGCCATCGGCCGCATAGTGGGGCGTCCCGATCAGGATTGGCTGATGAGCCATGTTCCGGGGCTGCTCGACGTCCAGCCTGCGCCGGCCAAGGCCTAGACGCCCTTCACCTCCGCTGCGAAGCCCGGCATGGTGCGGGGATGGCGAAACGGAGCCTCAATACGGATCGGCTGATCGCGGTGCTGGGCGGCGTCGTTCTGACGCTGGGTGTGCTGCTGGTCTGGCGACTGGCCCATGAGGGCGGCGGCTTCGTGGAAGAGGCGCCGGCGGCGCGAGTGTCTCGACAGGCGAAGGAACTGCTGGGCCGTCGCGCCGAGGTGCAACTGATCCAGGCGGGGCGGGGCCGGGTCATGTGCGGCTATGTGGCGCCGTCGCGACGCGGGGCGGGACAGCCGTTCGTGTCGCGCCCCAACCGGATGATGCTGATGAGCGACCCCCTGTCGACCGAGTTCCGCGAGGTCATGGAGCGCGAGTGTCCCGATCTGCCGCATCCGCCCGCCATACAGGCCGTACCGTGACCGACGCTCCGACCCACGGCCGGTTCGAGGGGCGCGGGCACCGGCTGCCGGTGCGCGTCTATTACGAGGACACCGACTTCACCGGGCTGGTCTATCACGGCAGCTATGTACGGTTCTTCGAGCGCGGGCGCACCGATGCGCTGCGGACGCTGGGCATCGGCCATGCGGAGCTGCTGGAGGACGACCAGCCGTCGGCCTTCGTGGTTTCGACCATGGCCCTGCGGTTCCTGAAGCCCGCGCGGATCGACGACGCCCTGACGGTCGAGACGCGGTTCGAGGCGGTGAAGGGGCCGCGTCTGGTCATCGGTCAGTCGATCTGGCGCGGCGACGAACTGCTGTGCGAGGCCGATGTGGTGGCGGTTTGCATCCATCTGGACGGCCGCCCGAGACGCCCGGGTCGGGTGATGGTCGAGCGCCTCAAACCCTTGTTGGGGGATCCGGCTTAGCCATTCACGAACCTGTCAGGGGTATAGGCGTGACGGAGCCGCCACAGGCGGCTAGAGCGCCTTGAAATAGTCACGCCCGCCGGGTCGGCTGGGTTTGCACAGCCTTTGCGAGAGACGACCGCATGACCACCCCCGCTGAAGCCGCCGCGCTGAACCCCGTCGCGCTGTTCATGGCCGCCGACTGGGTGGTGAAGGCCGTCATGATCGGGCTGGCCGTGGCCTCGGTCTGGTCGTGGACCGTCATCATCGACAAGGCCTTCCGCTTCGCCGCCCTGAACCGTCAGGCCGACAGCTTCGAGGGCGCGGTCAACTCGGGCCGCTCGCTGGAGGACATCGCGGCTCAGGCCGGGCCGAACCCCAGCCACGCCCTGCCGCGCATGCTGGTTCTGGCCGTCACCGACTGGCGCGAGGCCCGCAAGGGCGGGTCGTTGAGCGAGAACCAGGCGAACCTGCTGATGGCGCGCATCGACCGGGCGCTGGACAGCCTGATCGCGCGCGAGGGCCAGCGGATCGAGAACGGCCTGGGCGTGCTGTCGGTGGTCGCCACCGCCTCGCCCTTCATCGGCCTGTTCGGCACGGTCTGGGGCATTATGAACGCCTTCGCCGCCATCGAGAGCGCCAACAACACCAGCCTCGGCACCGTGGCCGGGCCGATCTCGGAGGCCCTGCTGGCGACCGCCCTGGGCCTCGCGGCGGCCATCCCGGCCTATATGGCCTACAACAAATTCTCCATCGACGCGGGCAAGTTCACGGGTCGGCTGGAGAGCTTCGCCGACGATCTGCAGGCCGCCGTGGCGCGCCGTCTGGGCTCCGCCGACACCCGCCGGGAGGTCTGAGATGGCGCTCGGAGGCGGCGGAGGAGGGGGCGGCCATGTGCGTGGCCGCAGGCGGGCGCGCAAACGCCCCCTGAGCGAGATCAACGTCACGCCGCTGGTCGATGTGATGCTGGTGCTCCTCATCATCTTCATCGTCGCGGCGCCGCTGATGCAGGTGGCCGTGCCGGTCGAACTGCCCAAGACCGAGGCCGGCGCGGTTGAATCCAGCGATGAGCCTGTCGTGGTGTCGATCGACAAGGACGGCCGCATCTTCATCGCCCAGGACGAGGTCGAGTGGGAGAACCTGGCCGAGGGCGTGGCCCAGGCCGGCGGCCCGGACGCCCGCGACAAGCCGATCTCCGTGCGCGGCGACGGCCGGGCGCCGTATCAGGCCGTTGCGCGGGTCATGGCGCGGCTGGCCGATAGCGGTTTCGTCAAGCTGAACCTCATCACCGATACGGCGACGCAAGGCGCACCTGGAACGGCCTTGGCCCCCGCGGCGGAAGCGGCCGAGGAGTAGCACCCGGTGGCGCGACCCAGTCCGGCGATCATCGGCTCCATCGCGCTGCACGCCGGCGTCGGCGCCCTGCTGTTCTTCGTCCTAACGCAGCGGCCGCCGGAGCCGACGCCTCTGGTGACCTCGATCCCGGTCTCGATCATCTCGGATACGATCACGGTCGAGGCCGCGCCGGGCGAAAATCCCACCGACGAGGTCGTGCCCGAGACGGAGACCGCGCCGCCGCCGGAGCCCACGCCGCCGCCGCCGACGCCGCGGCCGACGCCCATTCCGAACAAGACGACGACTCCCACGCGTCCGCCGCGTCCTCCGGTGACGCAGCCGCGCGAAGAGCCCAGCCTGAACACCGAGGATCTGCTGAGCGGCAGCCGCCGCCGGGCCGACCGCAACAACCGCCGCAACCTGCCGCCCTCGGGCGACCGGGGCCAGGCCGACGCGCCGCGCGCCATCGGCCGGGGCGATCTCCAGACTCTGGGCCGTCAGGTGCGGCCGACACTGAACTGCAACCTGCCCGGCGCCGACGGGCTGGAGGTGCGGGTGCGCGTCCGGCTGGGCGATGACGGGCGCATCATCGGCTCGCCGCAGCTGCTGCGGCCCCGCAGCGACGCCGCCTATCGCGCGGTGTCGGACAGCGTTCTGCGCGGCGTACGCGCCGCGGCGCCGTTTGACATGCCGGCGGGCTATGAAGAGCAGGACATCAACTTCGTCTTCAACACTTCGACGTGGTGTTGAGGCCGCAGTGCCCGCCCGGCTGGATTTGCCGACCCGAAAGTCGCCTCATTCACGCTGAAGCTGGCATATGCGACGCTTGGCGAAGATGAGCGTTACGTCGCCTGAGACTGGAGATATGCCGTGCGCCTGAAGGCCCTTCTGACCATCGCCGCCGCTGCGAGCATTCTGTCGCCTGTCGCCGCACTGGCGCAGGACCCGACCAATGGCCAGGGCCAGGACGTCGTCATTGACCAGGCCGAGCTGCGGCCCTTCCCCATCGCCGTGGTCAGCTTCACCGGCCAGAACGGCGACCAGATCGCCAGCGTGGTCAGCGGCAACCTGCGCCGCTCGGGCTATTTCGACCCGATCGATCCCGCCAGCTTCATCGAGACCGGCCTGTCGCTGGCCAACCAGCCCAACTTCCCGCAGTGGACCGCCGTGGGCGCCCAGGCCGTGCTTTACGGCAGCGTCACCCCGCGCCCGGACGGCCGCAACGACGTGGGCTTCCGCCTCTACGACCCCTACCGCCAGTGCCAGCTGGTCAGCTACCAGTTCACCGCCACGCCCGAGCAGTGGCGGCGGATCGCGCACAAGATTTCGGACGTCGTCTATCAGCGCATGACGGGCGAGAGCGGCTTCTTCGACAGCCGCGTTCTGTTCGTATCGGAAAGCGGCACCCAGCTGAACCGCCTGTCGCGCCTGACCATCGTCGATCAGGACGGCTACAATCCCGTCTTCCTGACCCAGGGCGACGAGGTCATCATGTCGCCCCGCTTCTCGCTGTCGTCGCCCGACGAGGTGACCTATGTCGCGCTCGGCAAGGATTACAGCCGCATCTACCTCTACAACCTGACCACCGGCCGGCGCGAAAGCCTGGGCGAGTTCGACGGCCAGGTGCTGTCGCCGCGCTTCTCCAACGACGGGTCGAAGGTCGCCTTCTCGATCATCCGGGGCGGCAACACCGACATCTATGTGATGAACCTGCAGACGCGGCAGCTGTCGCGCCTGACCTCGGATCCGGGCATCGACGTGTCGCCGTCGTTCAGCCCCGACGGCAGCCGGCTGGTGTTCAACTCGGACCGCTCGGGCACGCCGCGCCTGTATGTGATGAACCTCGACGGCTCGGGCCAGCGCGCCATCTCGCGGGGCGGCGGCCTCTACACCTCGCCGGCCTGGAGCCCGCGCGGCGACCTGATCGCCTTCACCAAACAGGGCGGCGGGCGTTTCTCGACCGGCGTCATGAACGTTGACGGCTCGGGCGAGCGCATCCTGTCGTCCAGCTATTTCGAGGACAGCCCGTCCTGGGCCCCCAACGGCCGTTACGTGATGTTCGCGCGTCAGGCGCGCGGGGGTGACACGCGGCTGTGGACGGTGGACCTTTCGGGCCGTGTGGTGGCGCAAGCCGGATACAGCGGACGCGGGTCCGATCCGGCTTGGTCGCCGCTGCTGGACCAACCGCCGGGGAATCTGGGCCTCAGCGGCGGCGCGGACTCCTGCGCCAGCTGACGAGTGTGCGGAGCCGACAGGCTCAACTGTGCGTTACCTGCGCTGGCGTTCGGGAACCCGGGCCGTTAGCAAATCTTTGAATAGCCAAGCTTGGGCCCGCGGCCCGGAAAGACCTTAGGGAGACCACCTGATGACCTCTTCGACCCTCATCCGCCTCGTCGCCGTGAGCGCCGTCGTGGCCGCCATGGCCGCCTGTTCGCCGCGTCCGGCCCCGGAAACCGCCACCCCGGGCGGCCCGACCACCCCGACCGGCCCGCAGTATCCGACCAATCCGACCAGCCCCACCGGCCCGGTGACCGGCGCCGCCCTGCCCGGCTCGGAGCAGGACTTCAGCGTCAACGTCGGCGACCGCGTCTATTTCGACCTGGACAGCTACACCATCCGTCAGGACGCCTATGCCCGTCTGGACGCCCAGGCCGCCTGGCTGGCCCGCTATCCCAACGTGATGGTCCGCATCGAAGGCAACGCCGACGAGCGCGGCACGGCGGAATACAACATCTCGCTGGGCGCCCGCCGCGCCGAGTCGGTTCGCGCCTATCTGATCCAGCGCGGCGTGGCGCCGGCCCGCATCGACACCATCAGCTTCGGCAAGGAGCGCCCGATCGCCGAGGGCTCCAATGAGCAGGCCTGGGCCCGCAACCGCAATGGCCACACCGCCATCGTTTCGGGCGCCGTGCGCTAAGCCTGACGACAACTTGAGTAACGGCAGGGGCGGTCGCGATGCGGCCGCCCTTTCCTTTTGGGGCGGCTCGCGGCTAGATCGCACCGGGTTTGCAGGGGGCTTTCGATGGACATCGATGCGGCGGGCGGCGCGGCGACGGCGGGACTGGTCGCGGGCGCGATCGAGAAGCCGACCGGCAAGGCCGGCGAGGCCCATTCGGGTGTCTGCACCGACTGCGGCGCGGCGGTCGAAAGCCGGTTCTGTCCTGAATGCGGCCAGCCCACCCATGTCCACCGCAGTCTGCTGCATCTGGTCGAGGAGGTGCTGCATGGGGTGCTGCATTTCGACGCCCGCATCTGGCGCACCCTGCCGCTGCTGGGCCTGAACCCCGGCAAGCTGACGCGCGAGTGGGTGCAGGGGCGGCGGACGCGCTATGTCTCGCCGCTGGCATTGTTCCTGTTCACCGTCTTCCTGATCTTCTTCCTGTTCAGCTTCGGCGGCGGCGGCATCGAGCCGGTGATGAAGTCGGATGGCCAGACGGTCGCGGAGCTGCAAGCCGAGCTGGCGAACCTGAAGAAGACCAAGGCCGAGCTGCCGCCCGAGGCGGGGCGCGCCGCCGCCGCAGGCATGGATGTCTCGATCCGGGCGCTGGAGACGCGCATCGCCCAACTGGAAGGAACAGGTCAGGCGCCCCGCGCCGACGGTCTGAAACCCGGCAGCTGGCAGGCCAATCTGAAGGACATGGCCCATGACGACGCCGAGGCGGCCCGTGCGCCGGACGGGACCTACAAGGGGCTGAAGGGGAAGATCTTCCACAAACTCGAGAACCCCGACCTGGCGCTCTACAAGATCAAGCAGACGCTCTACAAATTCGCCTTCCTGCTGGTGCCGATCTCGATCCCGTTCGTGGCCCTGCTGTTCCTGTGGAAGCGCGGCCCCACCTGGTACGACCACGGGGTTTTCGTGCTGTACTCCCTGACCGCGATGACGATCCTGTTCGCCGCCATGAATTGGCTGGGCAAGATCCCGTGGATCGGGGGGTGGCTGGTGCTTGCGGGAATGCTGGCCATTCCGGTGCACATGTTCGCGCAACTGAAGGGGGCCTACGGTCTGTCGATCTTCTCGGCGACCTGGCGGACCATCGCCCTGATGGTCTTCTGCAACTTCACCCTGGCCCTGTTCGCTGTAGCCATCGTCATGCTGGGCCTGACGGGTTAGTCACGCGCCCGGTGTAACGCCTTGCCGACGCCGCAAATCGATGGGACCGTTCGATCCATGCTGAAGCTCTCCTCCGCCCGCACCAAAACCGTCCTCGCCACCGCGCTCGGCGTCGCCCTGATCGGCGGAACCGTCGTGGCCCAGACCCAGACGATGGAGCCGATCATCTGGGACAAGCGCCGTCTGGATCAGCTGGACCGCAACGTCCGCCGTCTCGAGCGCGCCCTGACCCAGAGGAACGCCGCCGGCCAGCCGGTCATCATGGAGACGGACCCCGAGGTCGTCGTGCTGCAGGGCCAGTTCGCGGCCATGGAGCGCCGCCAGCAGGACCTGGAGCAGAGCCTGCGTCAGGTGAACGGCGAGCTGGAGCGGATGGGCTTCGAGCTCGATGAAGCCAAGCGCGAGAACGGAACCCTGCGCACCCGCCTGAACGACGCCAACACCCGCATCGACACGGTCGAGCGCGCCGCGCGCGAGGCCGCCGAGCTGAACGCCCCGATCACCGCCAACTCGCCGAGCGGAACCGCCGCAGGGGACCTGGCCGCCGCCGTGCGGCTGGTCGGATCGAACCCGGCCCGGGGCGCCCGCGCGCTGGAGGTGCTGCTGGTGACCTGGCCCGACGCGCCCGAGGCGCGGGAGGCCAGCTATCGCCTCGGCGACATGAGCGTTGCCGCCAATGATGAAGAGCGGGCGCTGGACGACTACGCCCTCGCCCTGCGCGGGTGGCCGACCGCGCCCTGGGCCGCCGATGCGACCCTGAAGCTGACCAGCCTGCTGATCGACTCCGACGAAAAGACCCGCGCCTGCGGGGCGCTGGGCGAGTTCACCCGCCGCTATGCGCCGGGCGCCACGGCGGCGCAGCGCACCCGCGCCAACGAGCTGAAGACCCAGGCCGGGTGCCGCTGAGGCCGGTCAGGGCCGCCGCCGACGCCGACCTGACGGCCCGCGTCCACGCCATCCTCGACGACCGGCTGGAGCGCGACGCCGCGCATCCGGTGGCGGTCGCCCTGTCCGGCGGCGGCGACTCCGTGGCGCTTCTGGCCCTGGCCGCCGACTGGTCCTCGCTGCGGGGGCGCCGCCTGCTGGCCCTGACCGTGGATCATGGACTGAACCCCGACAGCGCGGGCTGGTCCGACGTGGCGCGCCGAACGGCCGAAAGCCTCGGCGCCGAATGGCGCGGCCTGAACTGGACAGGGGCGAAACCGGCCACGGGCCTGCCCGCCGCCGCCCGCCGCGCTCGCCACGCCCTGATCGCGGAAGCGGCGCGCGCTTCGGGGGCGAAGGTCGTGTTGTTCGCCCACACCGCCGACGACAGGGCCGAGAGCGCCCTGATGCAGGCCGAAGGGTCGACGCTGGGGACACTGCGCCCATGGAGCCCGTCCCCGGCCTGGCCCGAGGGGCGTGGTCTGATGCTGTGCCGTCCGTTGCTGGATGAACAGCGGGGGATGCTGCGGGACTATCTGACGGCGCGCCGCCTCGACTGGATCGAGGATCCGGGCAACGAGGACCCGAGATTCAGCCGCAGCCGGGCGCGAGCGGCCCTGGCCCATGCCGTGCCCTTGCCCCGCATGGAGCCGTTGCGGCCCGCCCCGGCAGCGGCGCCTACCGTTTGCGGGTCAGGGCGCGTCGCGCTCACGCGGACCGTCGATCGCCGCACCCTGGCCATGGCGCTTGTCTGCGCCGGGGGCGAGGACGCCCCGCCGCGCGGCGACAGGATCGACCGCCTGATCGGTCGGCTGCGGGCCCGCGAGGATTTCGCCGCCGTCCTGTGCGGCGCGCGGATCGAGGCCGCCGACGCCGGGGTGGCCGTGATGCGCGAGGCGGGGGAGTTCGCGCGCCGACCCGTGCCGCCCCTTCCGCTGACGCCCGGCGCCGTCGCCGTCTGGGACGGGCGGTTCGAGATCAGGACGGACGAACCCGGCTGGTTCGTCGTCTCCGCGTCGGGCCGGCTGGCGGCCCTGTCGCCCCCGGACCGGGCCGCCGTGAACGCCCTGCCGCCCGCGGCGCGCGGCGCCCTGCCTGTCCTGATCCGGGATGGATCGGCTGCCCCGGTTCTTGCAGGGCAAGCGGCAAGAGTGCGGGTGCTGGTCGGAGAACGGCTGGCGCTGGCGCTGGACCAAACGACGCATGAAAGGGATCTGGTCGCGGCCATGCATGGCGCAACGCGTCCGGACCCCCTATTTTCGTAACGAGACATTCCAAGACCGGCGCGGGCACGGACCCTGCCGCGAAACCGAGGACCGCATGAACCTGCGCAACATCGCCATCATCGGCGTACTTCTTCTGGCCCTGCTGGCCTCCTGGGCCGTCATGACGGGTCAGGGCGGGGCCCTGCCCGGGGCCAAGGCCGCCGAAAAGGCGCCGGTGGTGATGACCTATTCCCAGCTGGTCGACCAGACCCAGAAGGGCCATGTGGCGGAGGCCACGATTCGCGGGCAGCAGGTGACCGGCAAGCTGAAGGACGGCAAGGCCTTCAAGGCCACCACCTTCTATCCCAACGAGCAGCTGGTGAACGCCCTGATGACGGCGGGCGTGGCGGTGAAGGCCGAGAGCACCAGCCAGTCTTTGTGGGTCGGGCTGCTGCAACTGATGCTGCCGGTGCTGCTGCTGGTCGCCGTGTGGATCTTCTTCATGCGCCAGATGCAGGGCGGCGCGCGCGGGGCCATGGGCTTCGGCAAGTCCAAGGCCAAGCTGCTGACCGAGCACAAGGGCCGCAAGACCTTCGAGGACGTCGCCGGCGTGGATGAGGCCAAGGACGAACTTCAGGAGGTCGTCGACTTCCTGAAGGACCCGGGCAAGTTCCAGCGTCTGGGCGGCAAGATTCCCAAGGGCGCCCTGCTGGTCGGCCCTCCCGGCACCGGCAAGACGCTGCTGGCCCGCGCCGTCGCGGGGGAGGCGGGCGTGCCCTTCTTCTCCATTTCCGGCTCGGACTTTGTCGAAATGTTCGTCGGCGTCGGCGCCAGCCGCGTGCGCGACATGTTCGAACAGGCCAAGAAGAACGCCCCCTGCATCATCTTCATCGACGAGATCGACGCGGTCGGCCGTCATCGCGGCGCCGGTCTGGGCGGCGGCAATGACGAGCGCGAGCAGACCCTGAACCAGCTGCTGGTCGAGATGGACGGCTTCGAATCCAACGAGGGCATCATCCTGATCGCCGCCACCAACCGTCCGGACGTGCTGGACCCGGCGCTGCTGCGTCCCGGCCGCTTCGACCGTCAGGTGGTGGTGCCGAACCCCGACGTGGGCGGCCGTGAAAAGATCCTGCGCGTGCACATGAAGGACGTGCCGCTGGGCCCCGACGTCAACGTCAAGACCATCGCCCGCGGCACCCCCGGGTTCTCCGGCGCCGACCTGGCCAATCTGGTCAATGAGGCGGCCCTGATGGCGGCGCGCAAGGATCGTCGCATGGTCACGCACCGCGACTTCGAGGACGCCAAGGACAAGGTCATGATGGGCGCCGAGCGCAAGTCCATGGCCATGAACGAGGAAGAAAAGCGCCTGACCGCCTATCACGAGGCCGGCCACGCCATCGTCGCCATGAACGTCAAGATGGCCGATCCCGTCCACAAGGCGACCATCGTCCCGCGCGGCCGCGCGCTGGGCATGGTGATGCAGCTGCCGGAAGGCGACCGCTATTCGTGGAAGTTCCAGCAGATGGTCGACCGCATCGCCATCATGGCCGGCGGCCGCGTGGCCGAGGAGCTGATCTTCGGCAAGCAGAACATCACCTCCGGCGCCTCGTCGGATATCGAACAGGCGACCAAGCTGGCCCGCGCCATGGTGACCCGCTGGGGCTACTCCGACGTGCTCGGCACCGTGGCCTATGGCGAGAACCAGGAGGAGGTCTTCCTGGGCCACTCGGTGTCGCGCAGCCAGAACGTCTCCGAGGAAACCGCGCGGATCATCGACGCCGAGGTCAAACGCCTGGTCACCGAAGGCTGGGACGAGGCGCGCAAGATCCTGAAACGCAAGAAGGCCGACCACGAGAAGCTGGCGCAGGCCCTGCTGGAATACGAGACCCTGTCGGGCGAGGAGATCAAGGACCTGCTGGAGAAGGGCATCGCGCCGAACCGCGACGAGAGCAACTTCCCCAACGCCGGCCCTTCGGTCTCCGTACCGGTGACGCCGGTGTCGGACGGCACGACGGTGGAAGCGCCCACGGTCCATTAAAGGCGGAAGAAGCCGGCCGGGTTCGCCTTGCCGGCTTCTCTTTTGAAAAACATGTTTGCATTTTAAACAAGTCTATGCGACACGCTTTCCCGAACCCGAGGGGAGAGACGTGACATGACCACCGACATCGACCGGCCCGAGCGGCTGCACGGCCTGGACGCCCTGAGAGGCGGGGCCCTGCTGCTGGGCGTCGTCCTGCACGCCAGCCTGGCCTTTTTCCCGCAGCAGACCTGGATCGTCGCCGACAACAGCACGTCCATCGGCGCGGCCTGGCTGTTCTTCGCCATCCATCTGTTCCGGATGACGGCCTTCTTCCTGATCGCCGGGCTGTTTGCCCACATGATGCTGGCGCGGAAGGGCTGGTTCCGCTTCGCCCGCGACCGTTTCATCCGCATCACCGGGCCTCTGGCCGCCTTCTGGCTGCCGGTCATGGCGGGGATCATCACCGCCCTGGTGTGGAACGCCAATGTGCAGGGCTGGGTCGATCCGTCCGCGCCGCCGCCGCCGCCGCCGACCTATGACTGGACCAACTTCCCGCTGACCCACCTGTGGTTCCTGTATGTGCTGACCCTGTTCTATGCGGCGGTCCTGCTGCTGCGGGCGCCCTTCGCCCTGCTGGACCGGGACGGCGGCTGGGGCCGGTTCGTAGACAGGTTCACCGGCGCCCTGATCGGGCCTTGGACTCCGGCGATCCTGGCGGCGCCGCTCGCCGTCGCGCTCTATCTCGACCCGAAGTGGATCGCCTTCTTCGCCGTGCCGACGCCGGACGAGGGGCTGGTCCCGGACACCGCCGCCCTGGTCGGTTTCGGTCTGGCGTTCGGCCTGGGCTTCCTGATCGATCGACGCCGCGACCTGCTGGACCGCATCGCCGCCTGGTCGCCGCTGTTCCTGATCGTGGCCGTGGCGGCGGGCGTCGCCGCCTATGGCCTGGCCGGCGGTCCGAGTCTCGAGCCGATGGCCGAGCCGACCGACCAGAAGGCGATCGCGGCGGCGGTGACGGCGCTGGCGGTTTACAGTTCGGCCCTGGCGGCGATGGGCCTGTGCCTGCGTTTCCTGTCCGGCCACAGCCCGGTCCGCCGCTACCTCGCCGACGCCTCCTACTGGGTCTACATCCTGCATCTGCCGCTGGTGATGCTGGCCCAGGTCTGGGTGCAGGACTGGGCCGGTCCCTGGTGGCTGAAGCTGGGCGGCGTGTCGCTGGGCGTGCTCGCGGTCTGTCTGATGTCCTATGAGCTGCTGGTTCGCCACGGCTTCCTGGGCCGCTGGCTGAACGGCCGCCGCATCCCGTGGCGCAAGACAAACAAGTCTGTCGAATAGCTTGCCAACCCTTCCCGGCTCGTCCACGCCATGGACGAGCCGGATCGGAGATTCCCCATGCCCGCCAAGCCCAGTCCCAACTCGCCCGAGGACGACCTCGCCTTCCTGAGGTCCATCGTCGACGGCGGCGGACGCCCGCCGATGACGCTGGCGGTCTGTTATCTGGCGGGCGGGCTGCTCTACGGCCTGCAGTGCCTCTGGCACATCGGCCAGATCGCGGGCGTGATCCGCTGGCCCGACCTGGCCAATCTGGCTTTCGTGATCGGGATCACGGGAGCCTTTCTGGTCATTCTGACCTGGGCCATCCTCAGGGACCGCAAGGACGACGTCACGCGGCGCGGGCCGGTCGCCTCCCGCGCCCTCAACGCCGCCTTCTCGGCCGCGGGCATGGCCAATACGGCGGTCCTCATCGTCTTCGGCGTTGGCGCGTATCGCGACCAGGACTTCGCCATCTGGCTCTATTACGCCGCCATCGTCTTCGCCCTTCAGGCCGCCGCCTGGTACGGCGCGTGGATGCTGAAGCGCAAGGGCTGGATGCTGGCCGTGGCGCTGGGCGGGTGGGCCGCCGCCGTGGCCCTGGGCGTGCTGGTGCGCCAGCCGGTCATCTACCTCTACGTCTGCACCGCGGCCCTGTTTCTGCTGTTCGCCCTGCCGGGCTGGATCATCTTCCGCGCCGCCCGCGGCACGACGACGGCGATGGCCTGAACCATGGGGCTGGCCGACCTCGGACGGATCGACGAGGTCATCCATGGCCGCCTGCGGCTGGGGATCATGGTCTATCTGGCCGATGCCGACAGCGCCGACTTCACCGAGCTGAAGACCGTGCTTGAAGCGACCCAGGGCAATCTGTCCGTCCACCTGAAGAAGCTGGAGGAGGCGGGTTACGTTACCATCGCCAAGAGCTTCAAGGACAACAAGCCCCTGACCCGCGTGTCGATCACGCCCACGGGCCGTCAGGCTTTCGGCGCCTATCTGGAGGCGCTGGGCGGACTGATCGGAGGCAAGCGCTGATGGCGCCGGTCATCGTCGACCCGACGCGGGTGCGCGAGTTCGTCGACTTCGACGCCTTCTACCGCTGGCTGGCCGAGAACCACGCCCGTGAGCCGGAGGTCTGGATCAAGATCCACAAGGTGAAGTCGGGCCTGCCGTCGATCACGCCGGTCCAGGCCATCGATGCCTGCCTGTGTTGGGGCTGGATCGACGCCATCAAGAAAAGCTTCGACGAGAAGAGCTTCCTGCAACGCTACTGCCCGCGCGGCCGGAAGAGCGTCTGGAGCCAGATCAACGTCGCCAATGTCGCGCGGTTGACGGCGGCGGGTCTGATGACCGAGCACGGCCTGAAGCATGTCGAGGCGGCCAGGGCGGACGGCCGCTGGAATGCCGCCTATCGCGTCAGCGGGGCCGAGATGCCAGCGGATTTGCAGGCCGCCATCGACGCCAATCCGAAGGCGAAGGCGGCCTTCGCCACGCTGAGCGCGCAGAACCGCTTCGCCCTGATCTTCCGCCCCGGGCAGATGAAGACGGAAGCGGGGCGGAGGAAGAAGATCGCCGACCTCGTCGCCATGCTGGCGCGGGGGGAGACGCCGCATCCGCAGGGCAAGACGAAATGACCGTGCGCGTCATGGGCATCGTCAACGTCACGCCGGACAGCTTTTCCGACGGCGGGCGGCTGGCTTCAGTCGAGGCGGCGGTGGCGCACGGCCTGCGGCTGGTCGCCGACGGCGCCGACATCCTCGACATCGGCGGCGAGAGCACCCGGCCGGGAGCGGAGCCGGTCTCTGTCGAGGACGAGATCGCCCGCGTCGTTCCGGTGGCCGAAGGACTGCGTGCGGCATGGCCCGGGCCGATCAGCATCGACACCATGAAGCCCGACGCCGCACGCGCCGCCGTCGCCGCCGGGGCGACGATCTGGAACGACGTCACCGCCCTGACCCATGCGCCGGACAGCCTGTCGATGGCGGCTGAGCTGGGCTGCGATGTGGTGCTGATGCACATGCAGGGCGAGCCGCGCACCATGCAGGCCGATCCGCGCTATGATGACGTGGCGGCCGAGGTCGCCGACTGGCTGGCGACGCGAGCGAAGGCTGCCATGGCGGCGGGGGTGGCGCGCGAGCGGATATGGCTCGACCCCGGCATCGGCTTCGGCAAGACGGCCGCGCACAATCTGGCTCTGACGGCGCATCTGGACCGGCTGGCCGCGACCGGCTTTCCGGTCCTCTATGGCGCGAGCCGCAAGCGGACGATCAAGGCCATCGATCCGTCGGCGACCGACCCGTCCGACCGGCTCGGCGGCTCGCTGGCGCTGGCGCTGGCGGCGGCGCGGAACGGCGCCGCCATCATCCGCGTCCACGACGTGCGCGAGACGGTTCAGGCGCTGAAAGTACAGTCGGCCTTGCTTGCCGCGGGCGGGTGAGCCATCTGCGGGGCATGACCCAGAGAGGACGCGTTCTGATCATCGCCGGCTCGGATTCGGGCGGCGGCGCAGGCATTCAGGCCGACATCAAGGCTGTGACCATGCTGGGCGGATACGCCGCCACGGCGATCACCGCGATCACGGTCCAGAACACACTCGGGGTCCACGGCGTGCATCCCCTGCCGCTTGACGTGATCGAGGCTCAGGCCCGGGCTGTGCTGGACGACATCGGCACCGACGCGGTCAAGACCGGGATGCTGGGCTCGGTCGAGGTGGTCGAGCGTGTGGCGGCGATCCTCGACACCACATCGGCGCCGGCAGTGGTCGATCCGGTGATGGTGGCCAAGGGCGGGGCTTCGCTGCTGGAGGACCGGGCGGTCGCGGCGGTGCGGGCGCTGATGGTTCCGCGCGCCACACTTCTGACGCCCAATGCGCCGGAGGCCGAGGCCCTGACCGGCGTCGCGGTTGTTGATCTGGACGACCAGCGCCGGGCAGGTCAGGCGCTGCTTGGCATGGGGGCGAAGGCGGTGTTGATGAAGGGCGGGCACATCCCCGGACCGACGGTGGTCGATCTGCTGCTGACGCCCGACGGCGAGACGGTGCTGGAGGCCGAACGGATTGAGACGCGCCACACCCACGGCACTGGCTGCACCCTGGCCAGCGCCTGCGCGGCGGGGATCGCGCTCGGTCAGCCGCTGGAGATCGCGGTGGCCGAGGCCTGGGCCTATGTCGCCGAGGCCATCCGCCGCGCGCCCGGTCTGGGCGGCGGCCACGGGCCGCTGGATCACGGCTGGCCGATGCGGGGACACGAATGAGCGAAGATCTGGAAGCCCGGCTCGTCGAGATCGTCCGCGCCGACCCTGGCCTGATGCATGTGCTGACGACGGTGCGGGGGCTGGGCCTGCCCGACTGGCGGATTTTTTCCGGCGCGGTCTATCAGTCGGTGTGGAACGCGGTGACCGGCCGTCCCGCCGGCTACGGCATCAAGGACTATGACATCGGCTATTTCGATCCGGACACCAGCTGGGACGCCGAGGATGTCTTCATCAGGCGCGCCGCCGCCGCCTTCGACGAGCCGTTCCGCAGCCAGGTCGAGGTGCGGAATCAGGCCCGGGTGCACCTGTGGTTCGAAGACCGGTTCGGCGAGCCTTACAGCCCCCTGACCGGCACGGACGAGGCGCTGGGCCGGTTCGTGGCGCCGGCCTTCGCCGTGGGCATCCGGCTGGAGGACGACGATCGCATCACCGTCGCGGCGCCGTTCGGGCTTGAGGACGTCTTCTCCATGACCCTGAGGCCCAACCCGAACCGCCCGCTGGCGAAGGGCTGGCAAAGGACCATCGACAATGCGCGCGGCCGCTGGCCCGAACTGACGGTGGTCGAGCCCGGGGCATGAGAAAGGGGCGCGACCCTTTCGGATCGCGCCCCTCGAACGCCGTCCCCGGGGGGAGGATAGGACAGCGTATCAGGTCAGCCCGGCTGCGGGCTTACCAGCCGCGGCCCCGGCGGTCGTCACGGTCGTGACGCTCGTAACGGATGCGGGCCGACAGGCGGTCGAAGCGCTGGTCGAGATCGTTGCGCTCCCAGCGGTTCAGGCCGCCGCGACGGTACTGGGCCTCGAGCCGGACCAGCTGGCCGAACTCTGCGCGCAGGCGGCCGGCCTCGCGGCGGGTCAGCGACCCGTTGCGCACGCCCTGGTCGATGCGGCGGTCCAGTTGATACTGGCGTTGATTGATCGACTGCCAGCCATAGTCGCCGCGTTGCTCGTAGCGGTCGTTGTCGCGATAGTCGCGGCCGTGGCCATAGGATTGCGCTGCGGCAGGCACCGCGACCGAAGCCGCGACCAGGGCCAGAGCGGGGATGAGGGCTTTCTTGAACATCATGGGCTCCTTGAAGTCATCGGCGCGGCCCGGGATGGGCGGCGTTGATGCCCATTAACCACCCCCGGCCTGAGCCCGACCTGAACAGCCCTGGTCAGGTATGGTTCATGTGCATGAATTCGTCGAAAGCTCGCCCTTCCGGCGTTTCTGGACCCGGCGACCGACATTTGCTGAAATAAGGATCAAGGCGGCGTTCAGGCGCCGTTCAGAGGCCGGGGCCTAGACAGCGTTCCATGAACCGCACCCGCATCATTCTTCTGGCCGCCCTGATGGCCGCGACGCCGCTGAGCCAGGCCATGGCCCAGGACAACGGCGGCCGTGGGGGGCGTGGAGACCGCGAGCAGTCGCAGCAGCGCCGCCAGATCAGCGAGGCCGAGGCCCTGTCGCGCGCCCATGGCCGCGCGGGCGGCGCCCGTTATGTGGGGTCGCGCGGGCTGCGCGGCTCAAGCTATGTGTTTCTCTTCGAGCGGGACGGCCGGGTCATCGAGGTCTCCGTCTCCGCCTATGACTGATTGAGGCCTGAATGCGTGTTCTGCTTGTCGAGGACGACGTCGATCTGTCGCGCCAGCTGAAGGCGGCGCTGGGCGACGCCGGCTATGCGGTGGATCACGCCGCCGACGGCGAGGAAGCCCACTATCTGGGCGGCAACGAACCCTATGATGTGGTGGTGCTGGATCTGGGCCTGCCCAAGATTGACGGCGTCTCGGTGCTGGAGCGCTGGCGCCGCGAAGGCAAGACCACGCCGGTTCTGATCCTGACCGCGCGCGGCGCCTGGTCGGACAAGGTCTCTGGCTTCGACGCCGGGGCCGACGACTATCTGACCAAGCCGTTCCATACGGAAGAGCTGCTGGCCCGCCTGCGGGCCCTGCTGCGCCGCTCGGCCGGCATCGCCTCGGCCACCCTCAGCTGCGGCGCCCTGCGCCTCGATCCGCGCGCCGCCCGGGCCAGCGTGGACGGCGAGCCCCTGCGCCTGACGTCGCTGGAATACCGGCTGCTGCACTACATCATGATGCACCAGGGCCGGGTCATCAGCCGCACCGAGCTGGTCGAACACCTGTACGATCAGGACTTCGACCGTGATTCCAACACCATCGAGGTGTTCGTCGGCCGGCTGCGCAAGAAGATCGGCGCCGACCGGATCGAGACCGTGCGCGGCCTCGGCTACCGCCTGACGCCCCTGGCCGGGGAAACAGAGGCGGCGTGACCGACACGCCGGGGGCAGAGCCGAAATCCTGGGGCCGCTGGTTCGGGCGGCCGGGCCGCAGCCTGACCCGTCGCCTGATCTGGCTGGCCTCCGCTTGGATCGTTCTGGCCCTCATGCTGACCGGCTGGGTGCTGACCAGCCAGTATCAGGAAAGCGCGCTTCGCCGTCTGGGTGACGAACTGAGCGGCGCCATCGACGAGGTCGTGCTGGCTTCGACCGCCACCCCCGCCGGGCTTGAGGTCGAGGAGATCAAGGACGCCCGCACCCTGCGCGGCCTGTCGGGCAAATACTGGATGGTGGCCGAACCCCTGCCGGGCGGCGCGATAAACGTCCTCGCCCGGTCGCCGTCCCTGTCGGGCGAGACCCTGAGCATCCCGGCCGGCCTTCCGCCCCGGCTGGAAGCCGATCCGGGCGGGATGATAACCTACAACGACCCGGGCATCCTGAAGGGGCCGCTGCGCCAGCCGCTCAGGATCGGGGCCAGCCTGAAGTCCATGCCGGGCCGGGACACGCCGCTGATCTTCGTCGCCGGCATCGACCGCTCGATGATCGAGGCCGACGCGCGCCAGTTCGCCACCTACACCTGGATCGCGCTGCTGATGCTGGGTCTCGGCCTGGTCACGGCGGTCTTCCTGCAGGTGCAGATCGGCCTGCGCCCCCTGTTCGCGCTCAGGAACGAGCTGGTCGATGTCCGCAAGGGCAAGGCGGCCCGCATCGCCCGGACCTATCCCGTCGAAATCCAGCCCCTGGCCGAACAGGTCAACCGCCTGCTGGATCAGAACCAGGAGACGGTCGAGCGCCAGCGCACCCACGTCGGCAACCTGGCCCACGCCCTGAAGACGCCGCTGTCGGTCATGCTGGCCGAAGCGGGCTCGGCCAAGGGGATGCTGCCAGACGTGGTCCGCCGCCAGACCGAGATCATGAAGGGTCAGGTCGACCACCACCTGCGCCGCGCCCGCGCCGCCGCTCGGGCCCAGATGCTGGGCGAACGTACGCCCATCGGCGAGGTGCTGGACGAGATGGCGGTGATGCTGGAGCGGGTGTTCGAGGAGAAGGGCGTCGAGATCGACTGGCGCGCCCCCGACGAGCTGGCCTTCCGCGGTGAGCGTCAGGATCTGCAGGAAATCCTCGGCAACCTGATGGAGAACGCCTGCAAATGGTGTGTGCGCCGTGTCCGCATCTCGGCCGGGCCGACGCATCTGGGCCAGATGGTGGTCGTGGTCGAGGACGACGGCCCCGGCGTGCCGGAAGACCAGCGTGAAACCATGCTTCAGCGCGGTGCGCGACTGGATGAAAACGCGCCGGGCTCGGGGCTGGGTCTGGCCATCGTCGACGACCTGACCAAGGCATACGGCGGCCGCTTCACCCTCGCCGCCAGCGAGATGGGCGGCCTGAAGGCGGTGCTGGAGCTGCCCTCCGCCGAAATCTGACAGGAAGCGGATATTAACCCTTTCTGGTCACCGTGTTCCATGAGCGGGCGTTCATCGGCCCCGGAGAGTGTGACCTCATGGCCGAACTGTCGGTCGCCCATCGCGCCATCGTCGCGCAGCTGATCGAGCACTGTCCCGACAGCCTGCTGGCGCAGCTGGCCGACATGACCGCGAGCGTGCCGGGAGACCGGGCGCAGGCCATCGCCGCCATGATGCGCGCCGCCCAGACCGACCGCCTGCGCCGCGCGGTGGCGCTGGGCCCCCTCCTGCCTCTGTTTTCGACGCGCCCCGACGGGGTCGAGGCACTGCATTTCCCGCCCCAGGTGCTGGCGCGGCTGTGGACCCTGGCCGCCGGCAAGGAGCCTGAACTTCTGCCGGTTCTGGACGATGAAGACCGCGCCGCCGTGGTCGCCGACCGCATCGGCCTGGCCGCCGCCGCCGCCGTGCGCGACCAGCCCGAGGTGGTTTGGCCCGCCGCCCTGGCGCCCGCCGACCGCGGGCGCGGGCTGGAGGAGCTGGCCGTCTGTCTTGACCTGCTGCATCTGGCGCGGCGCGGGTTGCCGTCGCTTGTCCACTGGATCGGCCGCCCCGACGGCGACCAGCAGGCGGAGCTGCGGCTTCTGGTCCGCGACGCCGCCGCGCTTCAGCCCGACGGCGCCGCGCGGATCGTGGAGATCCTTCTGGCGCATCTCGCGGACGCCTCTCTGGTCCTGCGCATCGTCACCCAGACCTCGGGCGCGGCGGGACGCGAGAGTTTCCTCTCCAGTTCCGAGATGGCCGGCTTCGTCGATCGCCTGATAGCCGGGGTGAACGCCCGGGTCGAGCGCATCGCCGCCTTCCGCCCGGCCGCCGGCCTGGGTGGAGTTGAGGCCCTGACCACCGACGTCATGTGGTGCTCGGGCGTCGTCACTGAACTGGACGTCACCCTGTCGCTCCAGCCGGACAGCCCGTGGGGCCGCAGCGTCCGCGACGCCCGCGTCCGTGTGGCGGGCCAGTTGGTCAATCTGCTGAAGATCAGCGAGAAATCCGTCGAGATGGCCCTGCCGATGACGCGGGTGCAGCTGGCGGGCCGCATGACCCGCATGGCACCCAAGCTGGACGCTCCGGCCGAGGGCGACGCCATGACCTCGGCCGATGTGCTGATGCGGCTGGTCGGCGCCCTGCGCGGCGCGGCCTCGGTGTTCGGCTGCGAATCCGACCGCAAGAAGCTTGTCGAACGGCTGATCGACCGTCTGACCACCTATGCCGACGAGGCCCTGGAGATGGTCAACGGCGGCGAGGCCCCGGACGAGAACCACGCCCTGAAGCTGATCGAGCATTCGGCCGAGTTCCTGGTGCATCTGGACGCCGTGGACGCCGCCCGCACCGTTCGTCGGCGCGCGGCCGTGGCGGGCGCGCCTCCGACCGTGGGCGAAACCGCCGCCTGACTGCGGCGTCCTGCCTGTGGCGGACGGTGCGACGCGGCGTTATAGACCCTTCATGAACTGGCTGCCCAAATCGCCCAAGGCCCGCCGCCGTCTGTGGATCGTCGCCGCCGTGGCGCCGGTGCTGGCCGTGGCCGCCGGCCTGTCGCTGTGGGCCATGAACGACAGTGTGACCTTCTTCTTCTCGCCCTCTGAGGCCTCGGCGGCCTCCGCCCCGACCGGTCGGGCCATCCGCCTGGGCGGGCTGGTCGAGGTCGGCAGCGTGACAAAGGCCGCGAACGGCGAGGTGTCCTTCTCGGTCACCGACAACGCCGCCTCGACGCGGGTCGTCTATCAGGGCGACCTGCCCGACCTGTTCCGCGAGGGGCAGGGGATCGTGGCGCAGGGCGCCTTCCTGCCCGACCGCACCTTCCGCGCCACAGAGGTGCTGGCCAAGCACGACGAGACTTACATGCCCAAGGAAGTGGCCGAGCGGCTGAAGGCCAAGGGCGAGTGGCGGCCTGAATAAGGTCCGCGAAATTCCGTCGAACCGGCGCGCTTCGCCCTGATCCCGCCGCAAGCTTGTCCACCATTGACGCCCGGCGATTAGGCGACGCGCCTTTTCGCTCTATATTCAGGCTGAAACGGTCCCGCGGGACTGAAGGACGGGTTTTCGAGAATGGCGATGAAGCGCAAGGAATTCCTGATGGGGGCCGCCTTCGGCCTGGCCCTCGCGGCCGGAGCCACGGCCGGCGGCGTGATCCAGTGGCCCGGCGCCCATGCGGAGCCGGTGGGACGGATCCAGCCGAACGCCGGCCGTCCGGGCCTGGCCTTCGCTCCGCCGCAAGGTGCGCCGCTCAGCTTCGCCGACATCTTCCAGCAGGTCGCCCCGGCGGTCGTGCAGATCGACGTCAAGACCCGCATCCCCCGTCGTGAAACCCAGACCTTCCGCATCCCCGGCACGCCGTTCGAGGTGCCCGTTCCTGAAGGCCAGGGCGGCGAGGAGGAGCAGGACGAGGGCGCGACCGCCCTGGGCGCCGGTTCGGGCTTCTTCATCTCGGCCGACGGCTATATCGTCACCAACAACCACGTCGTAGAGAACGCCGAGGAGATCACCGTCAAGCTGTCGGACGAACGCGAATACACCGCCCGCCTGATCGGTCGCGACGAAGCCACCGATCTGGCGGTCATCAAGATCGAGGGCCGGGATTTCCCGTTCGTGGTTTTCGAGGAGCAGGCCGAGCCGCGCGTCGGCGACTGGGTCATCGCCGTGGGCAACCCGTTCGGCCTGGGCGGCACCGCCACGGCGGGCATCGTTTCGGCCCGCGGCCGCGACGTGGACAGCAACTACGTCGACTATCTCCAGATCGACGCGGCCATTAACCGGGGCAACTCGGGCGGACCGACCTTCGATATCTACGGTCGCGTCATCGGTGTGAACTCCGCCATCTTCTCACCCGGTGAGAACGGCGGGTCGGTCGGCATCGGCTTCGCCATTCCGGCCTCGACGGCCAAGAGCATCACCGACCGGCTGATGCGCGGCGAGACGATCCAGCGCGGCTATCTCGGCGTCGGCATCCGCACCCTGACTCCGGATCAGTGGGAGGCTCTGGGCCACCCGCGCGACTTCAAGGGCGCCTATATCGAAAGCATCACCGCCGACGGCCCGGCCGCGCGCGGGGGCGTCGAGGTCGGCGATTTCGTCGTCGGGGTGAACGGCCGCCCGGTCGCCAACGGCACGGAGGTGACCCGCGCGGTCGGCGCCGCGCGTCCCGGCGAGACCATCCGGCTGGACATCATCCGCGACGGCCGCCGCCAGACCCTGAACGTCCGGTCAGGCACCCGGCCTTCGGAACGCGAGCTGCTGGCTTCGAACGACGAGCAGGGCGGGGCCGCGCCGAACGCACCGGCGGCGCCGGCCGCGGTGACGGTCGAGGGCCTGACGGTCGCGACCCTGACCGATCGCCTGCGCGAACAGTATCGTGTGCCCGAGACCGTGAACGGGGTGGTCGTCACGGGAGTCCAGCGCAATACGCCCGCCTCACGGCTGGGCTTCGCCGAAGGCTTCGTCATCACCAGCGCCAACAACCGCCCGGTGGCGACGCCGGAGGAACTGCGCGCGGCGGTCGCCACGGTTCGCGGCCTGAACCGGCCGGGCGTCCTGCTGTTCGTGCGCACGCCGCAAGGCTCGGCCCCGGTGGTGCTGG
The DNA here is from genome assembly GCA_036405055.1 of Brevundimonas sp. GTDB lineage: Bacteria > Pseudomonadota > Alphaproteobacteria > Caulobacterales > Caulobacteraceae > Brevundimonas. The sequence goes on along the minus strand of DASWYI010000032.1, from coordinate 13,026 downwards.
AGCTGCCCAAGGGCGAGTAACGCATATGACCAAGGCTTAACTCACGGAAACGCCGCCGATCAGTCTATGATCGGCGGCGAATCTCTTTCAGGGGGCTGACATGCGCATTCTGGTGGTCGAGGACGACGCGGAGGCCGCGACGGCGATGGTGCGTGGTCTGTCCGAGGCGGGGCACGACGTGTCCCACGCCGTGGACGGCGCCTTCGGCCTGCTGGAGGCCCAGAAGGGCGGCTATGACGTCTATGTGGTCGACCGCATGATGCCGCGTCTGGACGGCATCGGCATGGTCGAGACCCTGCGCAAGGACGGCGACCAGACCCCGGTGCTGTTCCTGTCGGCGCTCGGCGAGGTCGAGGACCGGGTCACGGGCCTGAAGGCCGGGGCCGACGACTATCTGGTCAAGCCCTACGCCTTCTCCGAGCTGATCGCCCGGGTCGAGGCCCTGTCGCGCCGTCGCGAGACGGGCGGCGTCCAGACCGTGCTCAAGGTCGGCGACCTGGAGATGAACCTGATCGGCCGCACCGTGCATCGCGAGGGCAAGGAGATCGATCTGCAGCCGCGCGAGTTCCAGCTGCTGGAGTTCCTGATGCGCCACGCCAGCCAGTCGGTGACCCGCACCATGCTGCTGGAGAAGGTGTGGGAGTATCACTTCGACCCCCAGACCAACGTCATCGACGTGCACATCAGCCGCCTGCGTTCCAAGATCGACAAGGGCTTTGACCGCGCCATGCTGCAGACCGTGCGCGGGGCGGGATACCGGCTGGAAGCCTAGGGCCGCGCGATGCGGCTTCCTTCCCTCTTTCGCCGGACGCCGTTCCGGCTGACGCTGCTGTTCCTGGCGCTGTTCGCGGCCACGGCCAGCGCGGTGCTGGCCTATGTCTACTTCGCCTCGGCGTCCGAGGCCCGGGCCAAGGCCACGGACGACGTGCGCGCCGAGGAGCAGGTGCTGACCGCCATCTACCGCGAGCGCGGCCGTGACGCCCTGAACCAGGCTCTGGTCGATCGCACGATCAAGGGCGGGACCTACCTCTATCTGCTGATGGACTCGAACCGACAGGTCATCACCGGCAACTTGACCCCGCCGTTCGAGCCGATGGCCAATCCGCCGACCGAGCGATGGGAGACCTTCCGCATCACCGCCACCGACCCCGACGGGCGGGTGCAGCGGCGGCAGGCCATGGGGGTGGAGGTCAAGCTGAAGGGCGGCGAGATCCTGTTCGTCGGTCAGGACATCGGCGACACCGAGCGCTATCTCGACCGCCTGACCAACGCCCTGTGGCTGGCCATGGCCATGGTGGTGCTCCTGGGCCTGACCGGCGGGCTGTTCGTCAGCCGCAATGTCGAGCGCGCCATGGGGCGGCTGAACAAGGTGGTCAGCGCGGTTCAGGAGGGCGACCTCAAGGCCCGCGCCGATGTGCGCAGATCCGGCGACGAGCTCGACGAGCTGGGGCAGGGGCTGAACACCATGCTGGACCGGCTCGAAGGGTCCATGGCCTCGATCCGCCATGCCGGCGACGCCATCGCCCACGACCTGCGCTCGCCGCTGACCCGCATGCGGGCCAAGCTGGAGGTCGCGCTGATCGATGCCGACGCGGGGCGGATCAACGGCGTCGATGCCCTGCAGATGGCCCTGTCCGAGGCCGACGAGCTGCTGAAGACCTTCAACACCGTCCTGGCCATCGCGCGCTTGCAGGCGGTTACGGGCACGGGGCGCACGCCCGACCCGGCCCTGTTTGACGCCGGTGAACTGGCCGCCGACATGGCCGAGCTGTATGAGCCGGCGGCCGAGGACAAGGGGCTGGATTTCTCCGCCGAGATCGAGCGCGGCCTGAACGTCGAGGCCAACCAGCCGTTCCTGGCCCAGGCCCTGGCCAACATCATCGACAACGCCATCAAATACACGCCGTCGGGCGGCGCGGTGAAGCTGCGGGCGCGGCGTCGTTCGTCGGGCGAGATCGAGTTCTCCGTCACCGACACGGGCCCCGGCGTGCCCGAGGCCGACCGCGAGCGGGTGGTCCAGCGCTTTGTCCGCCTCGACAACAGCCGCACAGAAGCCGGCTCCGGCCTCGGCCTGTCGCTGGTGGTGGCGGTGCTGGAGGCCCACGGCGGCCGGGTGCAGCTCGACGAAGGCCCCGGCGTCTACGACGGCTTCGGTCCTGGCCTTCGGGTGGCGCTGGTGCTGCCGGCCGCATCGGGCGCGGCGTGAGCGAGGCGCTCGCCGGGCGGCTGAAGCCGTGCGGGCCGATCACCAGCCCCGCGGCCGCCGACCGCTCGTTCGAGACCCTCTCCGCCGCCGCCGATGAGGCCGGCTGGCGTCCCCTGCTGGATCAGGCCTGGGCCTCCCTGGCGCCCGCCTTCGCCGCTTCGCCCTATCTCGCCGGCATCGCCCGCCGCTGGCCGGAGCGGCTGCGGATCACGCTGCAAGCTGATCCCGAGGATCGCCTCGCCGACGTCCTCGACGCGACGGCCGCGCTCGATGGTCCGCCGGACCAGCTGAAAGCCCCGCTGCGCTTCCTGAAAGCCGAGCTGCACCTTCTGACAGCCCTCGCCGATCTCGGCGGCGTCTGGGATCTGGATCAGGTCACCGGCGCCCTGTCGCGCTTTGCCGATGCCGCGGTCGAGACCGCGCTGCGCTCCGTAGCCGTCGAGCCCCGCGAGCGCGGCAAGCTGACCAGCCCCGCCGATGATCCGCGCGGCCCGGTCCCCGGCCTGTTCGCCCTCGCCATGGGCAAGCACGGGGCGTTCGAGCTGAACTACTCGTCCGACATCGACATCTCGTTTTTCTACGAGCCGGAGGTGGTCGAGAGTGTGCTGGACGGTGTCGAGGCCCAGCGTTTCGTCGACCGCATGGCGCAGGGCGTGGCGGGTCTGCTCAGCGAGCGCACGGGCGAGGGCTATGTCTTCCGCGTCGACCTGCGCCTGAGGCCCGATCCGTCCTCGACACCGCCGGTGGTCGCGGCCCCGCGCGCGCTCGCCTACTACGAATCCGTCGGCCAGAACTGGGAGCGGGCGGCCTTCATCAAGGCCCGCGCCGTTGGCGGCGACCGGGCCGAGGCGGCGGCCTTTCTCAAGGCCCTGATCCCCTTCGTCTGGCGCCGCAGCCTCGACTACCCCGCCATCCTCGACATCCAGTCGATCAAGCGCCAGATCCACGTACACAAGACCGGCGACGGGCTGGCGGCGGCGGGCGCCAATCTGAAGCTCGGCCGCGGCGGCATCCGCGAGATCGAGTTTTTCGCCCAGACCCAGCAGCTGATCCTCGGCGGCCGCGATCCCTCCCTGCGCGCCAACCGCACGGTCGAGGCGCTGCAAAGTCTCGCCGACAAGGGCCACACGCCCCCCGAAACCGCCGCCGCCCTGATCGCCGCCTATGGCGAACTGCGCGGGCTGGAGCACAGGGTGCAGATGCTGGCCGACGAGCAGACCCACGCCCTGCCGGTTGACCCCGCCGCCCGCGCCGCCGTCGCCGCCCTCGCCTGTGAGGCTGACCTCGCCGCCTTCGACGCCCGGGTCGAGGCCCTGCTGACCGATGTGAACCGCCGCTACGGCCAGTTGTTCGAGGGCGAGGAGGAGCTGTCGTCGCCTTACGGCAGCCTGGTCTTCACCGGGGTCGAGAACGATCCGGAGACGCTGGAGACGCTCCGCCGCATGGGCTTCGCCGAGCCGGACGGCGTCGCCGATACGATCCGCAGCTGGCACCACGGCCGCATTCCCGCGACCCGCACGGCGCGGGGGCGCGAGCTGTTCACCCGCCTGGCGCCGCAGCTGCTGACGGCGGTGGCGCGGACCGGCGCCGCAGACGCCGCCTTCCGCCGCTTCTCGGTGTTCTTCGCCGGGCTGTCGGCGGGGGTGCAGGTTCAGGCCCTGTTCCTGGCCCAGCCGCGTCTGTTCGAGATGGTGCTGGGGGTGATGGCTTATGCGCCGCGGCTGGCGCGGACGCTGGGCCGCTATCCGGCGGCGCTGGACAGCGTGCTGGACGAGCGGTTCCTGCGCGACATCGATGACGACAGCGGCGTCATCGCCCAGATGGACGCCGAGGCCGCCTCCGCTCCCGACTTCGAGACAGCCATGAACGCCGTCCGCCGCATCCATCGCGAGCAGATGTTCCGCATCGGCATCCACGTCATGACCGGCCGCGCGGGGGGCGAGGCGGCGGGCCGGGCGCACACGGCGCTTGCCGACGCCGCCATGCGCATGCTGGCCGGCGCGGCCCTCGCCGAGGCCACGCGTCAGGGCGGCGCCATGGCCGGCTCGGTCGCCGTCATCGCGTTGGGCAAGGCCGGCTCGCGCGAGATGACAGCCGGCTCCGACCTCGACCTGATGACCGTCTATGAGGCGCCGCCCGAGGCGGTGTCCGAGGGCAAGGGCTGGAGCGCTGACGTCTTCTACGTCCGCTTCACCCAGCGGCTGATCGCGGCCCTGTCGGCGCATACGGCCGAGGGCGGCCTCTATGAAGTCGACATGCGTCTGCGCCCCAGCGGGTCGAAGGGGCCCGTGTCCCTGCGCCTCTCCGCCATGGCCGAATACTACGCCCGTGAGGCCGAGACCTGGGAGCTGATGACCCTGACCCGGGCCCGGCTGGTCTGGGCCAGCGACCCCGCCTTCGGGGCATCGGTCGAGGCGGCGCTGGAGGCCGCCCTGCGCCGCCCCCGCCCCGACGCCGATCTCGCCGCCGACGTGAGGCGCATGCGCGACCTGATGCACCGCGAGCGGCCCGCCTCCGGCTTCTGGGACCTGAAGCTGGCGCCCGGCGGGCTGGTGGACGCCGAGTTCGCGGCTCAGTTCGGTCAGCTGCAACGCGCGGCGGCGGGCGAGCCCTTGACCGTCTCGACCCTGACGGCGCTGGATGATGCGCCCGCCCTGTCCGAAGCCTGGCGCGTGCAGCAGCGGCTGTCGCACATCCTCGCCAGCGCCTTCGAGGACCGTCCCGATCTGGAGATGGAGCCGGAGGGCCTGCAACGGCGGCTGGCCGAGGCGGTGGGCGAGACCGATCTGGAGGGGCTGAAGCGGCGTCTGACCGAACTCCGCACAGCCGCCCGCGCGGCGTTTGAGGAACGGCTTCCGGCGCCCCGCGACGGATAAGTGCGCGGCCGCCGTTCTACTGGGCAAGGGACGGCTGGAACTCACATGAAAGTTGAAACCATGAAAAAGACCATCATCGTTGGGGGCCTGGCGGCTCTCGCCCTGGCCGCGGCGGGCGGCGTCGCCATCGCGCAGCAGCAACCGCAGGAACGTCCGCATCGCGGCGCGGCGGACAGCGACGGCGACGGCCGCATCAGCCAGGCCGAGTTCGTCTCGGGCCGGTTGACGCGCCTGACCGCGCTGGACACAAACCGCGACGGCTCCGTCGCCCGCGAAGAAATGCAGGCCGGCAGGGAAGCTCGCCGCGATCAGATGGCGGAGCGCCGCTTCGACCGCCTCGACGCCAATGACGATGGCTCGATCAGTCGCTCCGAGTTCGACGCCGCCCGTGACGCCCGTCCTGAAGGCGGCCGGGGCGAGCGGGCCCATCGTCCGGGCCGGGGCGGTCCGCGCGGCATGGGCGGGCGCATGGGCCGGGGCGGACGCGGCGGCGAAGAGCGAGGCCCTGTCGTCATCGCCGACGTTCAGACCCGTCTGGGCGAGCAGTTCACGCGCCTGGACGCCGACCACGACGGCTATCTGACCGAGGCTGAGCGTCAGGCCGGCCGTCAGCAGATGCGCGAGGGCCGCCGCGAGCGGATGCAGCAGCGCCGCGCGCAAAGGCAGGCGTCGCCGACGGCGCCCGCTTCGGAGTAAGAGAGATGTCGGGGACGGCCGTGACCGCGCGGCCCGACCTTTTGGGTTCGAACCAGAGAGGCCGGCTTGAGCGATATCGCCGACCCCGACGAGGATCTGGTGCGCCGTGTGGGTCAAGGCGACCCCGCGGCCATTCAGGCGCTGGTGGCGCGCAAGCTGCCGCGCATGACGGCCCTGGCGCAGCGCATGCTGGGCGACCCGGTCGAGGCCGAGGACGTGGCCCAGGAGGCGATGCTGCGGGCCTGGAAACAGGCGCCGCGCTGGGCGCCGGGCAAGGCGAAGTTCGACACCTGGCTGCACCGGGTGGGACTGAACCTCTGCTACGACCGGCTGCGGCGGCGGCGCGAAATCCCCACGGACAGTCCGCCCGAGCGGATCGACGAGGGGCCGGCGCCGGACCGGGGACTATTGGCGGCCGATGTGGGCGCGCGGGTCAACGCGGCGCTCGCCCGGTTGCCGGAACGGCAGCGCGAGGCGATCGTGCTGTGTCATTATCAGGAGCTGACCAACATCGAGGCTGCGGCCCTGATGGATGTCAGCATCGAGGCGCTGGAGAGTCTGCTGTCCCGGGGACGGCGGACGTTGCGGCAGGCGCTTTCCGGCATCCGGCCGGGCGCTGAAGGAGAGACGGAATGAACGCCGAACGGTTCAGTCAGCTGGTGGAGGCCTACGGCGCCGACGCCCGGCGCTGGCCTGTGGCCGAGCGCGAGGCCGCCGAGGCCTTCCGTTTGGCCGAGCCCGATGTGGCCGCGCGCCTTCTGGCCGAGGCTGACGCTGTCGACGCCCTGCTGCACGCCTCGCCCCAGCCCGTCGTCTCCCACGCCCTGCGCGAGCGTGTGCTGGCTGCCGCGGCCGGCGCGGGGTTGAAGGCGCGCAAGCCTCTGTTCGGCTTCCGTCCGGGCCGTCTGGTCTGGCTGTCCGGCGGGGCTTTCGCCGCCGCCGCCTGCGCCGGCATCATCGCCGGTCAGACCCTGACCACCCATCTGACCGCCGACGCCCAGGCCGAGGCGGTGCTCTATCAGGCGTCCCTGTCGGGCGTGGACGACACCGAGGTGCTGGGATGAACAAACGCGCCCTGACCATCGCCGTGATCGCCTCGGTCGCGCTGAACCTGTTCGCCGTCGCCGCCGCCACAACCCTTTGGGTCACGCGGGACCAGGTCGACAGCAAGGTGGCCGAACAGCGCCGCCCGGGCCGCCGCACCCCCATGTTGGCCATGGCGGAGTCTCTCGACCCAGCCGTGCGTGACCGGGTGCGTCAGACCATGCGGGACTCGGCCCTTGCCGCCCGTCCGGACTTCGAGGCGGCCCGCGAAGCCCGTCGCTCGGCGGTCGAGATGGCCGGGGCCGAGACCTTCGACCCCGCCGCCGTCACGGCCCTGCTGGACCAGTCCCGCGCCGCCGAGCTGCGCGGCCGCGAACGGCTGGAGCGCGACATGGTGGCGCTTCTGGGCACGCTCGAACCCGAGGATCGCGCCGCCCTGGCCCCCGCCTTGACCCGCAGCGGCGGCCGTGGGGGACGAAGCGAGCGCGGCCCGCGCGGCGAGGGGCCGCCAAAGCCCTAAGCTGCTCGCGCCTGATCCGTCGTCTCGGCGGGGCGTCGCACGGGCAGGGTGAAAGCGACGGTCGTGCCGTGCCCGGGCTCGCTCTCCATGGTCAGCTCGCCGCCGTGCAGTTCGACCAGCGACTTGGTCAGGGCCAGGCCGAGGCCCGTGCCTTGCGTCGTCTTGGAATGCTGCCCCTCGACCTGTTCGAATGGCCGCGCCAGGCGGGCCAGGTCTTCCGGCGCGATGCCGATGCCTGTGTCAGTGACCGCCACCCGCATCATCGCCCCGGGCTCGCGCCGCACCGAGACGACGATGGAGCCGCCCTCGGGCGTGAATTTGATGGCGTTGGAGATCAGGTTCAGCAGCACCTGCTTCACCCCGCGATGGTCCGCCTCGATCTCCGGCAGGTCGTCGGGCGCGTCGAGGGTCAGGTTCAGGCCCGACTCGGCCACCTTGCCGCGCATCAGGCGGACGGCGTCGTCGCAGACTTCGCGCAGCGACAGGGTGTCGTAGTGCAGGCTGTGCTTGCCCGCCTCGATCTTGGCCATGTCGAGGATGTCGTTGATGAGGCTGAGCAGGTGCTGCCCGGACTTCAGGATGTCGGCGGCATAGCCTTTGTAGCGGGCGTCGCCCAGCGGCCCGAACATCTCGCCGGCCATGATCTCCGAGAAGCCGTTGATGGCGTTCAGGGGGGTGCGCAGCTCGTGGCTCATATTGGCCAGGAATTCGGACTTGGCCTGGTTGGCGGCCTCGGCCCGGGTCATGGCGACCTCGTATTTGCGGGCCAGCAGCGACAGCTTCTCCTGGCTGGTCTCCAGCTGATTGACCATGAGCCGCAGGTGGTCGTTGGCGCGCTGGCGCTCGGCCTCCTGGCGCTTGATGGCGGTGATGTCGGCGGCGGTGACCACTGAGCCGCCGTCCGAGGTGAAGCGTTCGCTGAGCTGCAGCCAGCGGCCGTCGTGCAGCTCAACCTCACGGGCGCCGGCCACGCCGCCCGGCGCAGGCTGGTCCGAGCGGATGGCGAGTGCGGCGATACGGTTCAGGTCCTGCTTGAAGGCGCCCTTGCGGAGCATCGCGTCTTCGAAACCGAAGGCGTCCTTGAAGGCTTGGTTCCACAGGATCAGCCGCTCCTGCCGGTCAAACAGCACGAAGGCGTCGGACACGCTTTCGATGCCGTCGCGCAGCCGCTCCTCGGCCGCCTTGGCTCTGGCGTTGGCGCGGCGCTGCTCGGTGATGTCCAGGGCCACGCCGAGGATGACCGAAAAGCCGTGCTCGCCCCGGTCACCGCGCGATTGGCCTCGCGCATCCAGCCAGCGCGGCTTGCCGTGCTCGTCCGGCACGGGAAAGGTCGCCTCGAAAGACCCGAAGGTCGCGGCTTGGCGCAGGGCGTGGGTGAGCTTGTCGCGGAAGTCCGGGTGCACCCGCGCCAGCACCGTCTCGGCCGGGTAGGCGCCGCTTTCCTCGAAGCCGAGCATCAGGGCCATGTAGTCCGACAGGGTGACCTCGTCGTTCTCGAGGTCCCATTCCCAGACGCCGCAGCGGGCGCCCTCGACCGCGACGCGGAAGCGCCGCTCGGTGTCAGCCCACTCGCGGCTGATGCGGGCCTGGCGCGTCTGCTGGATCAGCACCAGCAGCACCATCATAAGGCCGACAGCCATGGGCACGCCCAGAATCCAGGCGTCGTCGAACAGGCCAACGGTGTTGCGGACGACGGCATTGCCGCGGGCGATCAGCAGCACATAGCAGGCGACCACCAGCGTGACCGCGAGGATCATCACCCGCGCCCAGCCGGGCGTCCCCTGTCGGCGATCGGCGGAGCGCCGTCCGGACCCGGTTATGCGGCGCTCGTTGCCCCGCAAGGCGCTCTCCCGACGATTCAGTTGATCGCGGGAATCTAGGCTGCGTCGCTGACTCGTGTCGAGGCGTGGTTAACGCGGTCTACGCCGCCTGTGGCGCGGGGGACTCACGTCGCAGGGGACCGTCCGCCGGCATGGCCGGGGTCAGGACCTCGGTGACGGTCTTGAGCGCCGCCTTCGCTTCGGCGGCGAGGCGGCGGGCCTCGGGAGGGGCGTCGTCCGGCGCGTCGTCCACGGCGGCGATCAGCTGCTCGGCCAGCGCCATCAGCCGCGGCGCCGCTGCGATCAAGCGCGCCTGAAATTCGATGCGTTCGGGGTCGCGGTCATACTCGGCGCCGGGCACGCGCCAGCCGCCCCAGTCGGCCTGATCCGTGACGATCACCGGATAGGTGCCGGGGAAGGGGTGATGCGGGCAGTCCTCGGCCGTCTGCCACTTGTTGCGGGCGCGCAGCAGCCGCCAGGTCTCGGTGACGGCGGCGGGATCGTCGGTCGGCAAGAGCAGTTCGTGGGCCAGGAATTCGCGGCCCAGTCCGACGTCGTAGGTGACGCGCACCGGCTCCTCGAAGCCCTTGGCCCAGACCGGCTGGACCCGCTCGATCGCCGCCCAGGCGCCGACGCACTCGACCCAGACCTTCTGACCCTTCTGGAACTGCGCGCGCGCCATGCCTGATCCTCGCCAATGGAAGCGGCAGAATGCGGCGCGCGCGTTAGGATGCGGTTTCCCGACGGGGTGAACGTTGATTAACCCCGTCCGCGTTCAAGTAGCGAGCCTCCGCGCGGCGAGCGGTAGCGCGCCTTCAGGAAGGCTGCGAGATGTCCTCGAGGGTTTCGCCCGCGTAGCGTTCCTTGACCCGGATCGACAGGTCGCCCAGCGACACCACGCCCACCAGCTTGTCGTGCTTGTCCAGCACGGGCAGGCGGCGGATCTTGCGGGATCCCATGGAGTCGAGGACGGATTTCAGGTCATCCGTATCGCGCACCGTGTGCGGATCGCGGGTGATGTATTCGACGACGGGCGAGGCGGGCTGGGCGCCGCCGGCCACGGCGCGGATGGCGATGTCGCGATCGGTCACGGCGCCGATCAGCCGGTCGCCGTCAGCCACGGGCATGAAGCCGAAATCGCCTTCCGCCATGCGTCGGGCTACATCCTGGATCGTGTCGCCGGGGCGGGCGACCTGCACGTCCTTGCTCATCACATCGCGAATCTTCATGGCGCTTTCTCCAGTTGAGGGACCGGAGCGGAACGGTCCGCCGGGGCGGGGGTTCCTGCGACGCCGCGCCGCGCGACCTGGAGCCGCGTATTCTCGCGGACCCTTCCGGCGCAGGGTCCGGCCCGCAACGGAAGGGAACCAGATCATGCCCGCCTATAAAGCGCCGCAAGTGGACCTGTCGGTCCATCACAAGGTGCGAGGTGTCTCGGACCGGGTCGCCTTCGGCTTCGTGAAGTTCCTGCGCTTCTTCGCCGACACCTTCTTCGCCAAACGGTACGGCAACCGGGCCGTGGTGCTGGAGACAGTCGCGGCGGTGCCGGGCATGGTCGGGGCGACCCTGACCCACTTGAAGGCGCTGCGCCGCATGAAGGACGACGAGGGCTGGATCCGCACCCTGATGGACGAGGCCGAGAACGAGCGGATGCACCTGATGACCTTCATTGAGGTGTGCAAGCCGACGGCCTTCGAGCGGTTCGTGGTCATGACGGTGCAGTGGATCTTCTACCTCTGCTTCTTCGGCCTCTATCTGGTGTCGGCCCGCACGGCGCACCGGGTGGTGGGCTATTTCGAGGAGGAGGCGGTCATCAGCTACACCGCCTACCTCGCCGAGCTGGACGCCGGGCGGCAGGAGAATGTCCCGGCGCCCGAGATCGCCAGACGATACTGGGGCCTGCCCGACGATGCGCGGCTGCGTGACGTGGTGCTGGTGGTGCGGGCTGACGAGGCGCATCACCGCGACGTCAACCACGGCTTCGCCGACACCCTGTGGGGCTTTGAGCCCGGGCCGGTCGCGCCCTGTCCGATGCATGTGGAGCTGGAGCCGCACTGGAAGAGCGCGGCGTGACCCGCTAAGCCCCGCTGCGAAAGCGGAGCGATGCAGATGACGGCGGCGAATGAGGCGAAGGCGATTCTGGCGCGGCTGGGCGTGGGCGAGGCGGCCTGGGGCGGAAGCCTGCCGACCCGGTCGCCCGTCGACGGGTCCAGCGCCGGATCGGTGGTCGAGACCGCCGATGTCGAGGCCGTCATCGCCCGCTCGACCGAGGCCTTCCGCGCCTGGCGCAAGGTCCCGGCGCCGCGCCGGGGCGAGCTGGTCCGGCTGCTGGGCGAGGAGCTGCGGGCGTCCAAGGCCGATCTGTCCCGGCTGGTGACGCTGGAGGCCGGCAAGATCGTCAGCGAAGGCGCCGGCGAGGTGCAGGAGATGATCGACATCTGCGACTTCGCCGTCGGCCTGTCGCGGCAGCTGTATGGCCTCACCCTGCCCAGCGAGCGGCCCGGCCACCACATGCGCGAGACCTGGCAGCCGCTGGGGCCGGTGGCGGTCATCACCGCCTTCAACTTCCCGGTCGCCGTCTGGGCCTGGAACGCGTGTCTGGCGCTGGTGTGCGGCGATCCGGTGATCTGGAAGCCGTCGGAAAAGACGCCTCTGACGGCGCTGGGCGTGCAGGCCGTGTTCGACCGCGCCGTGGCCCGGTTCGGGGACGCGCCGGCGGGCCTGTCCCAACTGGTCATCGGCGGCCGCGAGATCGGCGAGGCGCTGGCGGCTGATCCGCGCGTGCCGCTGGTCTCGGCCACAGGTTCGACCCGCATGGGCAAGGCGGTGGCGCAGACGGTGGCGAGCCGGCTGGGCCGGAGCCTGCTGGAGTTGGGCGGCAACAACGCCATGATCGTGACCCCCAGTGCCGATCTGGAGATGGCGGTGCGGGCCATCGCCTTCTCGGCCGTCGGCACGGCGGGCCAGCGCTGCACCACCCTGCGTCGCCTGCTGGTCCACGAGGATGTGGCCGAGGCCCTGATCGCACGTCTGGCAAAGGCCTATGAGACCCTGCCGGTCGGCGACCCGCGTGAGTCGGGCACGCTGGTCGGTCCCCTGATCGACGACGGCGCCCGCGCGGCCTTCGACGCCGCGATCAGACAGGCCGTGGCCGAGGGCGGTCAGGTCGTGGTCGGCGGCGACGCCGTGGCCCGCGAGGGCTGCTATGTCCGCCCGGCCATCGTGCGGATGCCGGGGCAGTCAGCGATGGTCCAGCATGAGACCTTCGCTCCCATCCTGTATGTCCTGACCTGGCGCGATTTTGACGACGCGGTCGAGATGCAGAACGCCGTGCCGCAGGGGCTGTCGTCCTGCGTCTTCACCGACAGCGTGCGGGAGGCCGAGGCCTTCCTGTCGGCCTGGGGCTCGGACTGCGGCATCGCCAACGTCAACATCGGCCCGTCCGGGGCCGAGATCGGCGGCGCCTTCGGGGGCGAGAAGGACACCGGCGGCGGCCGCGAGTCCGGCTCCGACGCCTGGAAAGCCTATATGCGCCGCCAGACCCAGACCGTGAACTTCAGCGCTGACCTGCCGCTGGCCCAGGGGGTGAAGTTCGAGGTGTGACGCAGACGTCTTCGCCCGCCGCCGTTTCGGGCGCGGTCGGTAAGGGCAGGCGGAGCGCCGGGCCATCGCCCGGAGTTCTTTGATTTTACCGTTTCGGCGAAAGACAGACGCTCCGCGCGCGATGTCTGAGCTGGGAGCTTCCGGCCCGGTTGTGACCCCGGGACCAGCGACGCTGTTTAGCGCCTTGCCGGCGCGCCCCCGGCGGGAAGGTCGTGTCCTTGCCACACGATCCCCTGAACGGCGGTGGTTCCCTGCCATTCG
>DASWYI010000031.1:0-43095 GCA_036405055.1 Brevundimonas sp. | reverse complement strand
GTCACAACCGGGCCGGAAGCTCCCAGCTCAGACATCATGCGCGGAGCGTCTGTCTTTCGCCGAAACGGTAATCACAAAGAACTCCGGGCGAACGCCCGGCGCTCCGCCTGCCCTTCCCGACCGCGCCCGAAACGGCGGCGGTGAAAACCCATGCCCGGAGCAGACCATGTCTCGATTCAAGTCCGTCCGACGTCGCCGGACCCCCGTCATGGGGTATGACGACGCCGAAACCCTCGCCCGGCTGCGCGCGGAGTTGGAGGTCCGGTTGGAGGCCCTCGCGGCGGTCATTGAGGCCAAGCGGCGGGCCGGCTGGATCGTCGCGCGGGCCGACGCGGCGCCGGACGCCCATCACTTCGCGCGTGAACGGCGATAATCTTTTTGCAGTGCGGTGCGTTCTATGTTGCCCTGCCGCATTCCAGCGGGGGCTGCGTACAGGATTTCATGCTCTATTCGCTTCATGAGCTCGCCTATCTGTCAGCGGCTCCCTTCCGGATCGGGGCGCAGGCTGCGCGCCAGTTCTGGCAGTCACCCTTCAATCCGGCGTCCCAGACCGCCATCGGCCGCACGGCCTATGCCTCGGCCGAGCTGTTCGAGAGCCTGACCCGCCGCTACGGCAAGCCCGACTGGGGCCTCGACAGGCTGACCATCAACGGCAAGTCGGTGCGTACGACCCAGCAGGTCGTCTGGTCCTCGCCCTGGTGCAAGCTGACCCGTTTCGCCCGTCATCTCGGCGACCTGAAGCGGGCGGGCAAGCCGGCGGCGGCCCCTGCGGTGCTGATCGCCGCCCCCCTGTCGGGCCACTATGCGACCCTGCTTCGCGGCACGGTCGAGACCTTCCTTCAGGATCACGACGTCTATGTCACCGACTGGACCAACGCCCGTCAGGTGCCGATGCTGGAAGGCCGTTTCGACTTCCACGACTACATCGACCACATCCGGTCGATGCTGACCGCCATCGGCCCGCGCGCCCACGTCATCGGCGTGTGCCAGCCGGGGCCGCCGGTGCTGGCGGCCTGCGCCCTCATGGCCGAGGACAAGGATCCGAACCGCCCGGCCTCCATGACCTTCATGGGCTCGCCCATCGACGCGCGCCTGTCGCCGACGGTGACCAACGAACTGGCGGAGGCCAAGCCCTTCACCTGGTTCAGGTCGAACATGATCCACACCGTGCCCTGGCCCTATCCGGGCTTCGGCCGGCGCGTCTATCCGGGCTTCGTCCAGCTCTACAGCTTCATGTCGATGAACGAGGACAAGCACATCGACGCCCACCGCCGTTACTTCGACGATCTGGTCGCGGGCGACGGCGACGGGGTCGAGAAGCACGAACAATTCTACGACGAATACCTCTCGGTGCTGGACCTGACCGAGGAGTTCTATCTCCAGACCATCGACATCGTCTTCCAGCGTCACCTGCTGGCCAAACAGCAGCTCGACCACCGCGGCCGCCGCGTCGACCTGACCCAGATCACCGACATCGGACTGATGACCGTCGAGGGCGAAAAGGACGACATTTCCGGCGTCGGCCAGACCCAGGCCGCGCACACCCTTTGCATCGGCATCCCGGACGACCGGCGCGTGCTGTATGTCCAGCCCGAGGTCGGCCACTACGGCGTCTTCAACGGCCGTCGGTTCGACAACGAGATCTATCCGCGCGTCCGCGACTTCATCGCGGCCAACGAGGCCCTGATTGCAGCATCACAACGGTCAGCGGCTGCGGCTTGACGGCCAGCCGGTCCGGCTGTCGGTCAATCCGCGCGCCCGTCGCATCTCGATCCGCATCGACGGCCGGGCGGGCGAGGCCGTGCTGGTCGCGCCCAGCGAGCGCAAGCTGGCCCAGGCCGTGGCCTTCGCCCGCACCAAGGCCGACTGGATCGCCGAACGCCTGACCGCCCGGCCCGAGCGCGAGGCGCTCTCGCCCGGCGCGACCGTGCCCGTCTTCGGCCGTCCCGCCCGTCTGGTCGCCACCGGCGGCGCCGGCGCGGCCCGTCTGACCGAGGACGCCGACGGCCCTGTCATCGCCTCGGGCGGCGAGGGCGAGGCCTTTGCCCGCCGGGTCGAGAACCTGCTGAAGCGGCTGGCCCGCGACACCCTGGTCGAACGCACCGAGGTCCACCGTGCGGCCCTGGGCCAGAAACCGGTGCGGGTTTCCATCGGTGATCCGAAGTCGCGCTGGGGCTCCTGCACCCCGGGCCGGCGCACCATCCGCTACTCCTGGCGCGTGGTCATGGCCCCGCCGGAGATCATCGACTACCTCGCCGCCCATGAGGTGGCGCATCTGGTCCATGCGGATCACAGCCCGGCCTACTGGTCGGTGGTCGAACGCCTCATCGGCGACCACCGACCGTTCCGCAAATGGCTGCGGGACCACGGCCCCGCGCTGCACGCGGTGGGTGGCTAGAAGAACAGCGGGTCCGCGCGCTTCTCGGGGGGCGGTGCGGGTTCCGGCCGCTGGGGCGGCTCCTCGCGGCGCGGCTGGGGCGCGGTCGGGCGCACCACCGGATCGCCCGGCTGGGCGGGATCGGGAACCGGAGCCGGATCCTCGGCGGGCGGCGCGTCGCCGAACGGATCGCCGACGGCGGTGATCAGGTCGCCAATCGGGCTCGGCGCCACCCAGCCCTCGGGCATGGGCGGGCCGTCGGGGATGCGCTGCACGGCCAGCCGGGGCAGGGCCGCCGACATGAAGTCGCGCCAGATGGCCGCCGGCGCGCCCCCGCCGGTCACGCCGCGCATGGCCGAGTTGTCGTCCTTGCCGACCCAGACGGCGGTGACGAAGCCGCCGGTGTAGCCGACGAACCAGGCGTCCTTGTAGTCCGAGGTCGTGCCCGTCTTGCCCGCCAGATCGCGCCCGCCGATCGCCGCCGACCGCCCGGTGCCGCCCGTGACCACGCCGCGCAGCATCTGGTTCATGTAGTAGAGCATCGGGTTGTTGATGACCTGCAGGGCCCGCTCTTCCCGCGCCGCGCGCTGATAGATCACGCGGCCCTGAGGCGTGCGGATCCGGCTGATGCCGTAGGCCGTCACCTTGCGCCCGCCGTTGGCGAAGGCGTCATAGGCCTGGGCCATCTCGATGGGGGCCACCTCGACGGCGCCCAGGGCCATGGCCGGCTCCAGCCCGATGCGGCTGGTGATGCCCAGCCGCCGCGCGGTGCGCGCCACGCTGTCTCGCCCGATCTGGTCGGCGATGGAGGCGGCCACCGTGTTGATCGACTGGGCCACGGCGTTGGCCAGCGTCGTCTGGCCGACGTTGCCGCCGGAATAGTTGCGCGGGCTCCAGTTGCCGATGCGGATCGGCTCGTCCACCACCGGGGTCTCGGGCGTGTAGCCGGCCTCGACGGCGGCCAGATAGACGAACGGCTTGAAGGCTGAACCGGCCTGGCGCCGCGCCTCGGTGGCCCGGTTGAACTGGCTGTCGGCGTAGGACGCGCCGCCGATCATGGCGCGCACCCGGCCGTCGCCGTCCAGCGCCACCAGCGCCGCCTGCTCCACGCCCTTGGAGTCGTCGCGCTCGATGATGCGGCGCACGGCCCGCTCGGCAGAGGTCTGCAGCGTCAGGTCCAGCGTCGTCTCGACGATCAGGTCCTCGGTCGGATCGCCCACCAGGCTGCGGACCTCGCGGTCCAGCCAGTCGACGAAATACTGCGCATGCTGGGTCGCCAGGGTCCGAGACACGCGCACCGGCTCGACCACGGCGGCGGCGCGCTGCTCGGCGGTGATGACGCCCGCGTCCTCCATCTCGTTCAGGACGACGGTGGCCCGGGTCGCCGCGCGCTCACGCTCCGACACCGGAGAATAGCGGGCCGGCGCCTTCAGCAGGCCAGCCAGAAGCGCCGCCTCGCCGACCGTCAGTTGTCGGGCGCTCTTGTCGAAGTACCTCTGCGACGCCGCCTCGATGCCATAGGCCCCGGCGCCGAAATAGACCCGGTTCAGATAGAGGGCGAGGATCTCCTTCTTGGAGAATTTCATCTCCAGCCACACGGCCAGCATCAGCTCCTGGACTTTGCGCTTCATGTTCTGGTCGGGCGTCAAGAACAGGTTCTTGGCCAGCTGCTGGGTGATGGTCGAGCCGCCCTGCACCACGCGGCCAGCGCGCATGTTGGCGCTGATCGCGCGCAGCATGCCGACGGGGTCGAAGCCGGGGTGATGCCAGAAACGCCGGTCCTCGATGGCCACGAAGGCGGCGGGGACATAGTCGGGCAGGGCGTCGAGGTCCGCGGGCGGCGCATGCTGCGACCCGCGCACGGCGATCAGGGCCCCGTTGCGGTCCAGATAGGTGATCGAGGGCTGGCGATCGACGTCATACAGGCTGGAGGTGTCGGGCAGGCCGCGCGCGAAGACGGCGAAGAAGACGACGAGGAAGATCAGCCCCCAGACGCCCACCACCGCGCTCCAGTAGAGCAGGCGCTGCATCGGCGTGCGGGCGGCGCCGTCGCCGGAACCGCCGCCACGTCCGAAGCTGAAGCCGGAACCCGCCATCTGAACCCTCGCCAAGCCGCCCGCCGGGTCTTAGCCGGTCAGGCGGGATACGGAAACGCCCCAAAGTCTGTCACGGGACCGTGAAGGGCGTTTCCGCCGAAAGCATGACGATGGATTGGACTATTCTAAAAAGGCGTTCACCTCGGCGGCGAACTGTTGCGGCTGGTCCAGCATGATGAAGTGGGCGCTGTCGTCGATCCGCTTCAGCCGCGCGGCGGGTAGGTTGGCGAACGAGGCGCGGTAGATGCCGTCAGTGATCTCGGCCGTCATGCGCGGGTCGTTGAACTTCACATACAGGACGGTGGTCGGGACGGTGATCCGGGCCAGCTCGGGCGTCAGGTCGGTGACGATCAGCTCGCGGAAGGCGGCCGAGGACACGGTGCGATCACTGCGGGCCGAATCCTCGAGGGGGCCGGCGCGAGCGGCCTCGGTGGCGATCATGCTGGTCACCGTCGCAGCCGCCTGGGCGCGATAGGCGTCCTCGGGCGACGACATCATGCCGGCGTAGATCTGGTCGGCCATCGGCGTGACGCTTTCCGCCGTCGCGCCCGGTCCGCCGAACATCGCGCCCATGAAGGGCACCATGTCCACGACCATCAGCTTGCCGACACTGTCGGGGTGCCGGGCCGCCAGCATCATGCCGATGGTGCCGCCCATGGAGTGGCCGATGACCGCGGGGTGATGCAGATGCTTCTCGGCGATGTAGCGGGCGATCTCCTCGGCCACGGGCGCGGCGACCGGCCCTTGGACGTTGTCCATGGCCGGAGCGCCGGCGAAGCCCTGCACATGGATGCGATGGACGCGATAGCGGGTCGCCAGCTGCTCCGTCAGGGCGTCGAACACATGCGGCGACGAGGACAGGCCGGGGATCAGGATGATGTCGGGCGCGCCGACCGGACCGTCGAGACGCACATGCAGGCGGCCGGACTGGAAGTCCGCATGATGGTCATTATGGCCGGCGGCGGCCTCATGGCTGTCATGCTCCTGGGCCGCGGCGGGCGCGGCGATCAGGGCCAGGGCGGCGAAGGCGCCGGTCAGCAGAAGGGTCTTCATGGTCGTCATTCCCGATGATGTGGCGCGGACCGTTCGCCCGCCTGTTGTCCTTTGTCGTCACCGGTAGCGCGTTCGGATGCAGGCGGGAAAGACTTCGTGCAAATCCGACGCTAGATTACGCCCATGACGCCCGCCGACTCTGCGCCCGCCGCCCGATCTGCACCTGAAGCCAAGGCGCCGCCGACCGCCTTCGGTCAGGGCTTCGTGCTTGACACCTGGTATTTCGTCGCCCTGTCGCGAGACGTGGCGCCGGGCTCGCTGAAGCGGCACGAGTTGCTGGGCGAACCGGTCCTGATCGGCCGAACCAAGGGCGGCCAGGCCTTCGCCATGCGCGACATCTGCCCCCACCGCGCCGCGCCCCTGTCGGCCGGGCGCATGGTCGAGCGCGACGGTGAGGGCGAGACGGTCGAATGCTGCTACCACGGCTGGCGATTCAGGCCCGACGGCGTCTGCGCCGCCATCCCCTCGCTGGTCGAGGAGCAGGCCTTCGAACCCGAGCGGATCAAGGTGCGGTCGTATCCCCTGCGCGAAAGTCAGGGGATGGTCTTCGTCTGGGCCGGCTCCGATCCGCGCGGCGGTGGCGAGCCGGACCATGAGCCGCCACAGTTCCCGGGTGTCGTCGGCGGCGAGGCGAAGCTGGTCGAGTGGATGGATTTCGACGCCCACATCGACCACGCCGTCGTCGGGCTGATGGACCCCGCCCACGGCCCCTATGTGCATCAGCAGTGGTGGTGGCGTTCCGAGCACTCGATGCACGAGAAGGCCAAGGCCTTTGAGCCGCGTGACTTGGGCTTCGCCATGGTGCGCCACGCGCCGTCGTCGAACAGCCGCGCCTACAAGATCCTCGGCGGCGCTCCAGCCACCGAGATCACCTTCCGCCTGCCCGGCTATCGCTGGGAGCACATCCAGGTGGGCGAGAAACAGGTTCTGGCCCTGACCTGCCTGACGCCCCGGTCCGAGACCCGCACCACGATCACCCAGATCTTCTGGTCCGATCACTGGGTATTCGGTGTCGCCAAGCCCTTCCTGCGGATGGGCGTCGTCGCCTTCCTGAAGCAGGACGGCGGGATGGTGAACCTGCAGAACGAGGGCCTGCGCTACGACCCGGCCCTGATCTGGATCGACGACGCCGACAAACAGGCCAAGTGGTACCAGCAGCTGAAGCGTGAATGGATCAAGAGCCACGCCGAGAGCCGGGCCTTCGCCAACCCGGTTAAGCCCGCAACGCTGCGTTGGAAAAGCTGAAGGCCGCGACACAGGTCGCGGCCTTCAAACTCGATCAAATGGCCTCAAGCAGCGAGCCGCCGCGCGGCGAGCGATAGGCCTCTTCGCTTGATGCCTACTGCCGCGCCAGATGCCCGGCCAGGATGGCGTCGATCTGTTTGCCCATGCGGTCGGTCAGGGTAGCCATGTCCCAGTTGTCGTAGGCCGCGCCGCGGTAGTTCGACAGGAAGGCGCCGTAGATCAGCTCGCTGAGCAGGCGCACGTCGGCGTCCTGGCGCAGTTCGCCCTCGCGGACCCCGGCCTGCAGGGCGTCGGTCACGACCGACAGCAGCGGGGTGATGGCGGCGCGGGTGCGCATCTCGGCGGCGACCGGCTGGAACCACGACCGGGCGACCACGGCCTGAACCAGCGGCAGTTGCTCGAGCGAGCCGTGATAGCCGGCGCTGAGGGCGGCCATCAGGCGAGCGCGCAGCGAGTTTTCGGTCGCCGCGGCGGCCTTCAGGGTCTCAGCCAGCTTGGCCATGTCTTCCGACAGGACGGCCTCGAACAGTTCGGCCTTGTCCTGGAAGTTGGCGAAGACGGCGCCGGTCGACATGCCGGCGCCCTTGGCGATGTCGCGGATGGTGGCGGGCTCGTAGCCGCGCTCGGCGAACAGGGTGCGCGCCGCATCCAGAACCTTCTGGCGGGTGCGGATCTTGGCGGCCTGACGACGATTCAGGCGGGGCTCGCCGGCGACGTCTGCGGATGAGGGGGAGGTCAGGGTGTCTCGCATGGACTGGAAGAGGACTCGTACTGGGCGGCGAGGGCCGCGAAACTATGGACGCTGGTGTTGGCGGAACCGCCATACCCCTGGGCGGCCACGGGACGAAGCGCGAGCTTTCATCACCGAAGCATGACCAAAATGGGGAGTTCTGTTTAATCCCGCGTCACCGCAGGGTGCGGCGTCTTGTCCCGCTTCGGAGCCGTCGGTCAAGCCGCCGGATCGCGCCGGGCCGTGCGGCGCAGCGCCCGGGTGGGACGGCGCCCCTCGGGCATGGCGGCCTGGAACACCCTGCGATAGCCGTCGCGACGCTCGTGGATGGACGCCAGGACCAGTCCCATCGGCACCCCGATGTCGACCAGGGTGTTCTCCGCCAGCTGCAGGCTCGCCTCGGTGGTCTCCGGCACGGCGTCGGTCACGCCCAGCTCATACAGACGCACGGCGTGGCGGTCGTCACGGGCGCGGGCGATGAGGGTCAGATCCTGACGCACGCTTCGGGCGACGCGGACCACCTCATCCACCTTGCCGGGCGCGTCCATCGTGACGACCAGGGCGCGGGCGCTGTCGATGCCGCAGTGGTTCAGCATGTCGAGCCGGGCGGCGTCGCCGTAGAAGACGTCGAACCCGTCCTTGCGACCGGCGGCGACGGCGGTGGGATCAGTATCGACGGCGATGAACGGCTGATTGTGTTCCTTCAGCATTTCACCCACCAGACGTCCGACCCGGCCGAACCCGACAATCAGAACCTGGCCCGCCACGACGGGCGCCTCCAGCGCTTCAGGCGGCAGGTCGGGCGCCGCCGGCTGGACCTTGCGGCCCAGCTTCTGGCCGAAGTGAGCCAGGACCGGGATCGTCACCATGCTGATCGTGGCCGCCAGGATGACGCTCTGGATCACGGCGGGCGACGCCAGTCCTGCGCCCATGCCGGTGTTCAGGATGACGAAGGCGAACTCGCCGGCGGGTCCCAGCACCATGGCCGTCTCCAGCGCGGCCTTGGCCGGAATCCCCCACAGACGCGCCAGGCCGAAGATCACCACAACCTTGGCCACTATAATGCCTGCGGCCATCAGCACCACGGCCGCGGGATCGGCGATGACCGCGTCCACATCCAGGCCGATGCCCACACCGACGAAGAAGACGCCGAGCAGCAGGCCCTTGAACGGCTCGATCGATATTTCGACCTCGCGCCGAAACTCCGTCTCGGCCAGCAGCACGCCGGCCACCAGGGCGCCCAGGCTCATGGACAAACCCGACGCCTGGGCCGCCACGCCCGCCCCGACCACGACCAGCAGGGAGGTGGCGACGAACAGTTCGTGGTTCTTCGCCCTGGCCACCGACTTGAACATGGGCCGCAGCACCAGCCGGCCCAGCAGCACCAGAAGACCCAGGCCGACGGCGGCTGGAACCAGCGTCAGCAATGCCGACCCGAGCGCCGCCGGATCGATTTCACCGGCCCCCGAGGTCGGGGTCGCCAGCGCGATGCTGGCCAGCACCGTCACGGTGATCAGGATCGGCGCCACGGCCAGATCCTGGGCCAGCAGCACCGCGAAGGCGCTCCGGCCCGTCGTGGTCTTCAGTCGCCCCCGCTCGGCCAGAACCGGCATGACCACAGCGGTCGAAGACAGGGCCAGACCCATGCCCAGCACCGCCGCCGAGGCCAGCGACTGGCCCATCAGCATGAAGCCGCCGGCAATCACGACGGTGCACGCGGCCACCTGGGCCATGCCCAGACCGAACACCAGCCGCCGCATGGCCTTCAGCCGCTCCCACGACAGCTCCAACCCGATCATGAACAGCAGGAAGGCGACCCCCAGTTCAGACAGCTGATGGATCTGTTCCGCGTCTGTGATGGTCAGCCAGGACAGCCAGCCGATCTGGTCGGCCCAGCGGCCAAGTCCGTCGGGGCCGAGCAACACGCCCGCGGCGAGGAATCCCAGAACCGGACTGATCTTGAACCGGTTGAACAGCGGCACCACTACCCCGGCCGCAGCCAGGAAGACCACCAGATCCTTGTATTCGCCGCCGCTCGCGCCCGCCATTCGAACTCCTTGTTGAGCCCCATTGTGCGCAAGCGTGACGGCGAATGCGAGACGGCCCGTCGACACATGAACTTTTTTTAAGACGACACCGGCCCGGCCCGGCGTAGGGTCGCCTCCGACCCGTCCCGATCGGCGACGGATGCGAGGAAACCCATGAAAAAACTGCTCCTCGGCGCCGCCATCGGCGCCCTCATGTTCCCGGCCGCGGCTTCCGCCCAGGACGTCTTCTTCACTGACGCCGACGACCATGCCTGCGTCGACGAGGCCTGCACGGTCTTCGAACTGTTCAGCGTGCCGCAGGAAGGCGCCACGATCCTCGGCTATCAGGGGACGACCGCGCCGAAGTACGGGACCTGGGGCTTCGACCTCGCCGGTCGTGACACCTCGGTCAACCCGGGCGACAACTTCATGCGCTTCGCCAACGGCACGGCGCTGGACGCCATGCAGATTCCGTCGGACCGCACCAGCTACGGCTCCTTCGCCCTGTTGCGCGAACTGTCGGACAACCGTGTCAAGGCGATGATCGAGGGCCTCGTCGCCCGCACCGACCTGACCGCCGGTTCGGATGAACAGAAGATCGCCGACGCCTACCGCTCCTACATGGACGAGGCCCGGATCGAGGCGCTGGACGCCCAGCCGATCCAGTCCTACCTGGCCGCCATCCGCGCCGCCGACACCCATGACAAGGCCGCCGTCTACATGGGCCAGACCCAGGGCCGCATCGGCGGTTCGATCTTCGGCACCGGCATCACCACCGACCAGAAGGCGCCGACCCGCTACGTCGTCTCGACCGGCCAGTCGGGCCTGGGCCTGCCGAACCGCGACTACTACCTGGAGCAGCGCTGGGCCGAGAAGAAGGTCCTGTATCAGGCCTATGTCGCCCGCATGCTGGGCATGATCGGCTGGGAAAACCCCGAGCAGGCCGCCGCCGACATCGTCGCCTTCGAGACCCGCATCGCCGAGGCGCACTGGACCCCGATCCAGAACCGCAACCGCGACGAGACCTACAACGAATACACCATCGCCCAGCTGGCGTCGGAGGCTCCGGGCTTCCCGTGGCAGGACTACTACAACGCCGTGGGCGTGGGTGATGTGCCGCGCCTGATCGTCCGCCAGGACACGGCCATGCCGAAGATTGCCGCCATCTACGCCGAGACCCCGATGGCGGTCATCCAGGCCTGGCAGGCCTTCCACACCGTCGATGACGCCGCGCCGCGCCTGTCGCGCCGGTTCTCCGACGCCCAGTGGGAGTTCCGGTCGCGCGACCTGAACGGCCAGCCGATGCAGCGTCCCCGCGACAAGCGCGGCATCAGCTTCGCCGAGGGCATGCTGGGCGAGGCCGTCGGCCGCCAGTATGTGGCCGAGTATTTCCCGGCCGAGTCCAAGGCCAAAATGGAAGAGCTGGTCGCCAATCTGCGCATCGCGCTGGGCAACCGCATCCGCACCTACACCTGGATGAGCGAGGCGACCAAGGCCGCGGCCCTGGAGAAGCTGGACAAGTTCACCGTCAAGATCGGCTATCCCGACAAGTGGCGTGACTATTCGGCGCTTGAGATCCGCCCGGACGACCTGTTCGGCAACGGAGAGCGCGCCGGCCTGTTCAACTGGAACTACCAGCTCAGCCGCCTGAACCAGCCGGTCGACAAGTCCGAGTGGGGCATGACGCCCCAGACGGTGAACGCCTATTACAACTCGACCAATAACGAGATCGTCTTCCCGGCCGCCATCCTGCAGCCGCCGTTCTTCGATCCCGACGCGGATCCAGCCGTCAACTACGGCGGCATCGGCGGCGTCATCGGCCACGAGATCGGCCACGGCTTCGACGACCAGGGCTCCAAGTCCGACGGCGACGGCGTGCTGCGCAGCTGGTGGACTCCTGAGGACCGCGCGAACTTCGACGGCCTGACCAGGCGTCTGGGCGAGCAGTACGACCAGTTCGAGCCGCTGCCGGGCTTCCACGTCCAGGGCGGCCTGACCATGGGCGAGAACATCGGCGACGCCGCCGGCAACGCGGTGGGCCTGGAGGCCTACCACCTGTCGCTGAACGGCCAGCCCGCGCCCATCCTGGACGGCACGACCGGCGACCAGCGCTTCTTCTACGGCTGGGCCCAGGTCTGGCAGTCCAAGATGCGCGACGACGCCCTGCGCAACCAGATCGCCACCGACCCGCACTCGCCCGCCGAGTTCCGCGTCATCGGCCCGGTGCGCAATGTCGACGCCTGGTACGAAGCCTTCGGCGTCCAGCCGGGCTCGAAATACTACCTGGCCCCGGAAGACCGGGTCCGCATCTGGTAAGCCCACGCGAGCACTGAGACGGAAAGGCCGGGGCAGGATGTCCCGGCCTTTTCTTTTGTCGCTGCCGCTCGCGCCGCGGGCGCTTGCTGCTTGAGCGACATTCTTTGTCGCTAACGCTCGGCTCGCGGAGCCTCGCTGCTTGAGCGAGGATGGGCGCAAACGCGCTCAAGCAGAGAGCCGCCGCGCGGCGAACGATAGCGCCCAGAGCATCAGGCAAGAAAAAGCCCGCTGCGGGGGATACATCGCAGCGGGCTTTCTTTCGCTCTCTTACGGAGCGGACGTTTCCTCCCCGAAACGCCTCCAGGATGCAGCGGTCGCCCGCGCCTCCCGAGTGACTGGAAGAGACGCCACGGCGGCGTTCAAGTCAATCAAAGGGCGGGTGAAAACGGCAGGTTCTCTGACTGAACGTCGATAACTCACGCGCTCGTGTGTCGCATTCTCGACGAAGTGTCGATAATGTTGCGAACGGTGGCGACGAGGTCGGTGCGGGGGACTACGACCTGTCCCGGACGCTCGCTTTTCCAAGCCGCGTTGTCGGCGGCAGTGGCCGCCAAGGCCCGTCCGGCGTCCAGATCCTTGATCGTCACCGTACCCGCCGCGATCTCGTCGCCGCCGAGGATGACGGCCGCCGGGGCGTTGCGCCGGTCAGCGTATTTCATCTGCGCTTTCATGCCCGCCCGGCCCAGATAGAGCTCGGCCGGCACGCCCGCGTTGCGCAGCTCGGCCACCGCATCGAGGTAGTGCCTCATGTCGTCGTCGGAGAAGGCGATGACCACCACCGGGCCGCGCGTCACGTCGCGGTCGCCGCGCCCGGCCGCCTTCAGCGCCGAGGCCAGACGCGAGACGCCGAACGAGAAGCCGGTCGCCGGCACCGACTGGCCGGTGAAGCGGGCGACGAGATCGTCGTAACGGCCGCCGCCGCCGATGGAGCCGAAGCGCACGGCCCGGCCCTTGTCGTCGACGGTGTCGAGCAGCAGCTCGGCCTCGAACACGGCGCCGGTGTAATACTCCAGCCCGCGCACGATGGTGGGGTCGAACTTCACGGCCTCCTCGCCGACCTTCATGGCCGAGAGGGCGCGGTCGATGGCGGCGAGCTCGGTCAGGGCCTGATCACCGACGGCGCCCAGAAGGCCGCTGTCGGCCAGTTTGTCGACCGTCGCAGACCGGCTTTGATCGGTCTGGTGGAACATCAGGAACTGGCCGATGGCCTTGATGGCGTCGGCGGGCAGTTGGGCGCCCTTGGTGTAGTCACCGGAGTCGTCGAGGCGTCCCTCGCCCAGCAGGTCGCGCACGCCCTGCCAGCCCAGACGGTCGAACTTGTCCACGGCGCGCAGTGCGGTCAGGCGCTGGCCCGCATCATTGACGCCACTGGTCTCGAACAGGCCGTCGAACAGCTTGCGGTTCGAGACGCGGATTACGGCCTGACCGGCGTCGAGACCGGCGGCGCGCAGGCCCTCGCCGGCCATCGCGATGATCTCGGCGTCGGCTTCCGGCCGGTCGGAGCCGACGGTGTCGGCGTCGCACTGGACGAACTCGCGGAAGCGGCCGGGGCCGGGCTTCTCGTTGCGCCAGACGGGGCCATAGGCATAGCGGCGGAACGGCTTGGGCAGGGTCTCCCAATTCTGGGCGGCGTAGCGGGCCAGCGGCGCGGTGTGGTCGTAGCGCAGGGCCATCCACTGGTCGTCGTCGTCCTGAAGCGCCAGCACGCCCTCGTTCGGACGGTCGGTGTCGGGCAGGAATTTGCCCAGCGCATCGACATACTCGAAGGCCGGCGTCTCCAGCGGCTCGAAGCCCCAGCGCTCATAGACGGCTGAGACCCGCTCGATCAGCCGGCGCTCGGCGATCATGTCGCGGCCGCGGCGGTCGCCGAACCCGCGCGGGCTGCGGGCTTCGGGGCGGACGGTTTCGGGGGAGGCGTCGTCAGTCATCCCGCGCGCTTACGCCATGGCGCCCCCGCGCTCAAGCGCGAGCGCCCGGCCGGGCGCCATCCCGCGCTCAAGCAGCGAGGCCCTGCGAGCGAGCGATAGCGCTCTATTTCCTGAGCGGCACCATCCGCCCGTAGGTCAGGCAGCGCCACAGCCACTCCAGCGGCCCCATGCGGAACATGGACAGCCACAGGGGCGACCAGATCAACTGGGCGACCCAGATGCCGCCGATCGCCAGCCAGAGCTGACCCGGACCCCATGCCGGGTTGCCGTACAGATGCGGCCCCCAGGGCATGTAGAACAGGCTGGTCATGATGAGAGTTTGCGTCAGGTAGTTGGTGAAGGCCATCTGGCCCACCGGCGCCAGCCGCGCGGTCAGGAACCGCAGGCCGAACTTCGTCATCAGGATCAGCATGCTGACGTAGCCCAGGGTGATGACCCAGGCGAAGCTGCCGGCGACGTCGGAGAGGCCCCCCGACGGCTTGGGTGTCGTCCCGTGCGGCGCGCTGAAGTCCATCCAGTCATACCAGCCGAGGGCCGCGAGGTTGGCCGCGCCGAGAAGGAAGACCAGCAGATAGAGCCAGGTCGACGACTTGCCGATCAGGAAGCCGGACTTGAACAGGCCGAGGCCGAGCATCATCAGGCCGCCGGTGACGGGGATCAGCGTGAGGCTGGCGGTCTGAAGCTGAAGCCAGACCTTGAGATTTTCCATCAGGGCGCCGTGCCAGCCGGACTGATAGGCGGCGATGGTCGATTCCAGCATCTGCTGGGTGGGGCCCATGGGCCTGTCGCCCGCCTGTTCAGCGGCCATGGCCATGATCTGGGGCATCAGCAGGGCGAGGACGGCCGACGCGAGAGCGAAGGCCAGGTTGAGGGCCAGGCCGGTCCAGATCAGACGTTTGGCAGACCACGACCGGAACAGCATCACGATCAGGCCGGTGTAGGCGTAGTGCAGCAGGATGTCGCCGAA
Organism: Brevundimonas sp.; assembly: GCA_036405055.1. Lineage (GTDB taxonomy): Bacteria > Pseudomonadota > Alphaproteobacteria > Caulobacterales > Caulobacteraceae > Brevundimonas. The sequence continues at coordinate 28,356 of DASWYI010000031.1, read as the reverse complement.
CCAGAAGGCAAGGCCGTGGATCGCACCGAACACCGCCAGCCAGAACAGGCGGCTGCGCAGCAGTTTCCCCCGCGCCTCGTCCGCATGCCGTTCACCGCCGATCAGGAAGATCGACACCCCGAACAGCATCGAGAACAGGGAGCGGAACTTGTCCTGGAAGAAGACGTCCGTCGCCCAATGGCCGAGAATGTTGGCCTGGTCATGGGGGTAGGGCGGCACGAGGTTTGGACCGCCCTGTTCGAGAATGAACGGCCAGGCGAAGGCCATGGCATTGACCGCCAGAATGCCCAGGATCGCCCAGCCCCGGAGCATATCCAGGGTGAAGATGCGGTCCTTGGCCTGAACCGGCCCGATCGCGCTTGCGGTTGTGTCCGACATGTAAAGCCCCCTTTCCAGTCGAGGGGACATTGACCGCGAACCTGGCGGCTCGCAACTTTAATTCGCGGTAATGAAAACCCGGCTCAAAGCGGCGCGTCGTCCTCATCCCGCATCAGGCCGAGGCGGTCGCGGACCGAGGCCGGGCGGGGCATGAAGGCGATGAGGGCGACGCACAGTCCGGCCCACAGGGCGTAGCTGACGCCAACGACGATGGCGACCGGCAGCCCCAGCACGCCGAAGATCAGGAGTGCGGTCTCGGTGAAGCCGACGGCCTGACCGACGCCGCCGCCCGGGCTGAACCAGCCCAGCATGGCGGTCAAAAGCGCCAGAACGCCTTCCAGCGCCCCGGCCAGGAGCCCGCCATAGAACATGAAGCGCCAGACGACCCCCAGCCGCGTCTCGGGCCGGCCGGTGCGCTCGCGTTCCTTCGTCAGGGCCCAGACGCCGACGGACACCGCGATGAGGCCCAGCACCAGAACGATCAGCCGCCAGTCCATGTCCAGAGCCGGCATCCAGTTGGTCGCGGGCCACAGCGGCAGGGTCAGGATCAGGGGCGGCCAGGCGGCGCCGACCACCACGGCCAGCGGTATGGCGGCGGCCGAGCGCCGCCAGGTCACCGGGCGCTGGCCCGGCAGGTCCGCGACGGTGTCGAAGCGCCGCTTCACCGCGTGGGCGCCGGCGTCTCGCCGGAATAGTCATAGAAGCCGCGGCCCGACTTGCGCCCCAGCCAGCCGGCCTCGACGTATTTCACCAGCAGCGGGCAGGGCCGGTATTTGCTGTCGGCCAGGCCGTCATAGAGCACGTTCATGATGGCCAGAACGACGTCCAGGCCCATGAAGTCCGCCAGCTCCAGCGGCCCCATCGGATGGTTGGCGCCGAGCTTCAGCGCCTGATCGATGGAGGCGACGTTGCCGACCCCTTCGTACAGGGTGAAGATCGCCTCGTTTATCATCGGCACCAGGATGCGGTTGACGATGAAGGCGGGGAAATCCTCGGACTCGGTCGTGGTCTTGCCGAGGCTTTCGGCGAAGGCGACCGCGGTCTCGAAGGTGTCCGCCGAGGTGGCGATGCCGCGCACGATCTCCACCAGCTTCATCACCGGGGCCGGCTTCATGAAATGCAGGCCTATGAAACGCTCTGGCCGGTCGCTGGCCGAAGCCAGTCGCGTGATCGAGATCGATGAGGTGTTCGACGACAGCAATGTGCCGGCCGCCAGATGCGGAGTCAGCTCGGCGAAGATGGCTTTCTTGACCGCCTCGTCCTCGACCGCCGCCTCGATGACCAGATCGGCCTTGCCGGCCTCGGCGAAGGAGGCGAGCGGGCGGATGTGGCCCATCGCCTTGTCCGCCCCGGCCTGATCGATGCCGCCGCGCGCCACGTGGCGCGCGAGACTGGCGGCAATGGCCGCGCAGGCGGTGTCGATCCGCGCCGGATCCCGGTCATGGAGACCGACGTCATAGCCGCCCAGCGCCACCGTCTGGGCGATGCCTGCGCCCATCTGGCCTGCGCCGATGATGGCGACTGTCCTGATCGTGGTCATTCGGCTGAAGTCTTCGTCGGCTCGCGCCCGCTGATCGGGCAGTTTAGGGGGTCGGTCGGGCCGCGCAAGGCTGCTTGCAGGGTGACCAGCGTTCGGCCGCGAGGCGTGGCGCGGGGGAAACGGATGGTCAGTAGCCGCCGCCGCCGAGCAGCTGGTGCAGGGCCAGGCATCCCGGCGGCAGCAGATAGGTCTGCATCCCGGTGATGATGAGCCAGGCAATGATCGGCGTGATGTCCAACCCGCCTAGGTTCGGTATGACGGCGCGCAGCGGCGCTAGGATCGGCGCAACCACCATGTCGAGCGTGTAGAGCAACTGGCCCACGAAGCGGTTGCGGCGATTGATGACGTCGAAGGCCACCAGCCAGCTGAGGATCGCATTGATGACGATCGCCAGCAGCAGCAACCCCAGCAGGGAGTTGATGATGAAGCAGATGAAGCCCGCCAGTCCGCCGCCCAAGGTGATCGTCCTTCCCGAAGTGAAGCCCTGCTTCTAGCCCGCCCGGCGGCGGTGTCCAGCCGTGACGCGGCGCGCGGCTCCGCCTATGTTCGCCCCATGACCGACGCTTCGACCGAAACCGACCTGCCGCCAGAGCGTGAACTGACGCAGGACGGCCCCGCCCTGCGCCTATGGATGATCGACGCCTCGGCCTACATCTTCCGGGCCTATCACGCCCTGCCGCCGCTGACGCGCAAGTCGGACGGCCTGCCGGTGGGGGCCGTGCAGGGCTACTGCAACATGCTTTGGAAGCTGTTGCGCGACATGAAGGGGGCGGACGGGCCGACGCATCTGGTGGCCATCTTCGACCATTCGGAGAAGACGTTCCGCAACGACCTCTACGACCAGTACAAGGCCAACCGCTCGGCCCCGCCCGAGGACCTGATCCCGCAGTTTCCGCTGGTGCGAGAGGCGACGGCGGCGTTCGGGGTGCACGGGGTCGAGCTGGCCGGCTACGAGGCCGACGATCTGATCGCCACCTATGCCTGCCGGGCGCGGGATGCGGGGGGCGAGGCGGTGATCGTGTCGTCCGACAAGGACCTGATGCAGCTGATCGGCCCGTCGGTGGTGATGTGGGATCCGATGAAGGACCGGCGTCTGGCCGAGCCCGAGGTGTTCGAGAAGTTCGGCGTCGGCCCGGAGAAGATGATCGACCTTCAGGCCCTGATCGGGGACAGCGTCGACAACGTCCCCGGCGCCCCCGGCATCGGCCCCAAGACGGCGGCCCAACTGCTGGACGAATACGGCGACCTCGACACGCTGCTGGCCCGCGCGGAGGAGATCAAGCAGCCCAAGCGGCGCGAGACCCTGATCAACTTCAAGGACCAGATCCTGCTCAGCCGCGAACTGGTGAAGCTGACCTGCGACGCCCCGGCGCCGGAACCGATCGAGGACTTCGCCGTGCGCGATCCCGACCCGGAGACCCTGGGCGCCTTCCTCGAGCTGATGGAGTTCCGCAGCCTGCGTAACCGCGTCGGCGACGGCAAGGCCCCGGCCAGCGACACATCCGCCTTCGCCCCCAAGCGCGCGCCCTCCATCCCGACCGCGCCGGTCATCTCGCCCCGCTACGCCCCGCAGGCCGCGACCGCGCCGGTCGAGGGGCAGGGGTTCGATGTCGAAAGCTACCGCTGCATCCAGACGCTTGCGGACCTCGACGCCTTCATCGCCCGGGCGACGGAGGCGGGGGTGGTCGGCTTCGACACCGAGACGGACGCCCTGTCGGCCACCCATGCGGGCCTGTGCGGCGTGTCGCTCGCCATCAGGCCGAACGACGCCTGTTATGTGCCCCTGACGCATGAGCATGAGCCGGCGGCGAACGCGGGCGGGCTCGACTTCGGCGGCGAGGCTGACACGCGCGAGCCGCTGACCCAGATCGACAAGCCGACGGCCCTGGCCCGGCTGAAGCTGCTGCTGGAAAATCCGGGGGTGCTGAAGGTCACCCAGAACGGCAAATACGACATCGCCGTCATGGCCCAGCGCGGCGTCCGGGTCGCGCCCATCGACGACACCATGCTGATCTCCTACGTCCTCGAAGGCGGCCTGCACGGCCACGGCATGGACGAGCTGGCGCGGCTGCATCTCGGCCACGACCCGATCCCGTTCAAACAGGTGGCGGGGACCGGCAAGAGCCAGAAATCGTTCAAGCATGTCGAGCTGAAGCCGGCCACCTGCTACGCCGCCGAGGACGCCGACGTGACCCTGCGGCTCTGGCGCATCCTCAAGCCCCGGCTGGCCGAGGAAGGCCTGACCACCGTCTATGAGACGCTGGAGCGCGGCATGCCCGCGGTGCTGGCCGACATGGAGCGGGCCGGGGTCCGCGTCGACCCCCGCCGCCTGCAGAGCCTGTCGACCGAGTTCGGCATGCGCATGGCCGAGCTGGAGGAAAAGGCGCACCAGATCGCCGGGCGCCCGTTCAACGTCGGCAGCCCGCGCCAGATCGGCGACATCCTGTTCGGCGAACTGAACCTGCCCGGCGGCAAGAAGACCGCCTCGGGCCAGTGGGAGACCGGCGCCGCGACCCTGGAAGGGCTGGCCGAGGCCCACGAACTGCCCCGCGTCCTCTTGGACTGGCGCCAGCTGTCCAAGCTGAAGGGCACCTACACCGACGCCCTGATCGCCGCCGCCGACCCGAAGACCGACCGCGTCCACACCAGCTATCAACTGGCCGCCGCCACCACCGGGCGCCTCGCCTCGTCCGACCCGAACCTGCAGAACATCCCGATCCGCACCGAGACCGGCCGCCAGATCCGTCAGGCTTTCATCGCCAGCCCCGGCCATGTCCTGATTTCCGCCGACTACAGCCAGATCGAGCTGCGCCTGCTGGCCCACATCGGCGACATCCCGGAGCTGAAACGCGCCTTTAAGGCCGGCATCGACATCCACACGGCGACGGCCAGCGAGATGTTCGGCGTGCCGGTGGCCGAGATGGATCCCGAGACCCGCCGCCGCGCCAAGGCGATCAATTTCGGCATCGTCTACGGCATCAGCGCCTTCGGCCTGGCCGCCCAGCTGGGCATCGACCAGGGCGAGGCCGGCGCCTACATCAAGACCTATTTCGAACGCTTCCCCGGCATCCGCGACTATATGGACAAGACCCGGGCCGAGGTGCGCGAGAGCGGCATGGTCTCGACCGTCTTCGGCCGGCGCATCCACATCCCCGCCATCCACTCCAAGTCCGGCGCCGAGCGCCAGTTCGGCGAACGCGCCGCCATCAACGCCCCGATACAAGGCGCCGCCGCCGACATCATCCGCCGGGCCATGATGCGCATGCCGGGGGCGCTGGTTCAGGCCGGACTGCAGACCCGCATGCTCCTCCAGGTCCACGACGAACTGGTCTTCGAAGCCCCGGAAGCCGAGGCCGAGGCGGCGATCACCCTGATCAAGCGCGTGATGGAAGGCGCGGCGGAACCGGCCGTGGCGCTAAGCGTGCCGCTGGTCGTCGATGCCCGGGCGGCGGGGAATTGGGACGAGGCACACTAGAGGGGGGATTGGGCGTCGACCGCATGCTGAGCCGGTTTCATCCACCCATTTCGATATTAGCTGAGTTCGCGCTGTAGACTTGGGCCCGAGGCCATGATGGGGTCACACGCTTTGGTTGGGGTGACTCGGTTCAATTCTCGGTCAAATGCGGAGCGAGGGTGTAGCGATGGAACATATCCTGAATAAGATTTCGTCTTATAATATATTTAATTTTCTGTTCCCTGGAGCGATCTTCTGCGTTCTTGCAGAGAGGTTCGATATCATATCGCCTGCACCGCAGGGTATCGTAGAGCGCCTGCTTTGGTATTACGTGATCGGCCTTGCGATTAGCCGGATAGGCTCAGTTTTGTTGGAGCCCGCGCTAAAGCGAATTAGGATCATATCTTATTCGGATTACAGCAAGTATCTGTCAGCGTGCCAAAACGACGAAAAGATGGATATTATGGTGGAGGTTTCTAACACTTATAGAACCCTATTTTCTGCCTCATTCGTATTGGTGTCGTCATATATTATGTCGAGGTTTGCAGATCTTATTAGTCTGTCTTACGAGGCCAGAGAGGGTGCGGTTGTTCTGTTGCTCCTTGTTCTATTTCTCTTCTCATTTAAGAAGCAATCTGGCTATATATCTAAGAGGGTAGATCATTTTGGGATTACACTTTAGATGTCTATCATAAAGAGTTTCTCTGTCGGAAGCGGGGACATGTTCTATGTTGAACACAACAGCGACAACTTCACGATAATAGATTGCAATGTTAGTGAAGAGTCTGTCGGCGATATTGCGAAAGAACTATTAGAACGTTCTTCCAGTAAGGGCGTTTGTCGTTTTATTTGCACTCACCCCGACCAAGATCATTTTGGTGGAATTGAGCTTTTGGATGCCGCGATGTCCATCCGCAATTTCTATGTGGTCAAAAATCAAGCCGTCAAGGACGTTGAGACAGCATCGTTCAAGCATTATTGTTCGCTGAGAGACGGAGATAAGGCGTTTTACATCCACAAGGGCTGCCGTAGAAAATGGATGAACGTCACGGACGAGGTCAGAGGTTCCTCGGGTATCTCTGTGCTGTGGCCCAATACAGCGAACCCCCATTTTGCGGAAGCGCTTGCTAATTGTGAGGCTGGCGAGGGGTATAACAACACCTCAGCCGTGCTCCGCTATCAGCTCAATGACGGCGCATCCGCTTTGTGGCTGGGGGACCTAGAGACGGAGTTCATGGAACTCATCACAGATGATATAGAGCTTTCCAAGACTACGATAGTCTTTGCATCGCACCATGGGCGGGATTCTGGAAAGATTCCTCACAGTTGGTTGGAAAAGCTTGACCCACAGCTCGTAATCATTGGGGAAGCACCATCTCGGCACCTGAACTATTATACGGGCTATCAGACAGTGACCCAAAACCGGGCGTGGGATATCACGTTCGACCTCGAGGGCAATAAGGTCCACCTATACTCCAGCAATCCGAGCTACGTGCCTACCGCTACGCTCGCCGATGAGGGGCAATCCCGCTTTGGCGGCTATTTTGGCAGTTTGACGGTTGAGACAGACTACACGCTGGACGCCCACAGTCCGCAAGCGGGCTAGGCGGCCAAGCGGTGATCGTCGACTCCTAGTTTGGCTGGAAAGGGGGAGGAAATGGGGATGCGCACGCTTTTTGGGCGTGGCCCATTGTGACGCTGATCTGCGCCCCAAACATTTCCACCTGACGCCCCGACTCCTGCCGTCACCGGCCTTTGCGGGCCGTTTTTCGTGCTGAACGCGCCTTGGCCGGCGGGTCGCCTAGACTCGCGCGCATGGGACAGAAAACGGGGCGGCCCGGAAATCCGAAGCTGGACGACGAGACCTGGGTCGCGTTGCTGGAGCGCTATGTGCGGGGCGAGACGCAGGCGGCGCTGGCGGCCGAGCATGGGGTGAGCGTGTCCGCCGTGGCGTGGCAGGCGCGGCAGCGGGGGTATCGCAAGAAGGACCGGCCGGACGCGGTCTATCGCTGGGTGCAGCCGCCGCCGATCACGGCGGCGCCGCCGCCTGACGAGGCGTGTGGGTTCGACTTTGATCCCGACGATCTGGAGGGGTCGGAGGCGCGGGCGATGGCGGTGGCGCGGCGGGCGGCGGCCGAGGGGCGGTCGCTGGATTTCGTGCGGGTGACGCAGGCGGTGCGGGCGGCGCGGCGGTTGAAGCAGAAGCCGGGCGCCGGGGATGAGGCTGGCCCCCTCCACCACCCATCGGGCGGTCCCCCTCCCCCTGAGGGGGAGGATTTGCCTGAACCCGTGTTGCGCGAGGCGCAGAGGCCGCCCGAGGGGGACTGGACCACCTGGCTGTTTCTGGGCGGGCGCGGGGCGGGGAAGACGCTGGCGGGGGCGATGTGGCTGAGCGATCAGGCGCAGGCTCTGGGGCCCGGCGGGCGGCTGGCGATGATCGGGCCGACGCTGCATGACGTGCGCGAGGTGATGATCGAGGGGGCGTCGGGGGTGCTGTCGCTGGCGCGGTGGCGGGGCGGCGACAGGCCGGTGTTCGAGCCCTCGCGGCGGCGGCTGGTGTTTCCCAACCAGGCGGTGGCGCATATGTTCTCGGCCGAGGACCCGGACAGCTTGCGGGGGCCGCAGTTCTCGGCGGCCTGGGCGGATGAGTTCTGTGCGTGGCGGGGGGCGGGGGAGACGCTGGCGCTCCTCAGGATGGGCCTGCGCTTGCCGCTGCCCCCTCCGCCACTCCGTGGTCCCCCTCCCCCAACGGGGGAGGATTTAGAGCGCGGTGCTCCAAGACTATGCGTCACCACGACGCCGAGGCCGACGCAGGCGTTGCGGGCGCTGCGGGCTGAGCCGGGGCTGGTGGAGACGCACGCGGGGACGCGGGACAACGCCGCGCATCTGGCGGCGGGCTTCGTCGAGGGGCTGGAGCGGCTGTACGGCGGGACGCGGCGGGCGGCGCAGGAGATCGAGGGGCGGGTGGTGGAGGTGGATGGCGCGCTGTGGACGGCGGAGAGGCTGGCGGCGTGTCGAGGTGTGGTGGAGGGCGCGTGCGACCGGGTGGTGGTGGCGCTGGACCCGACGACGACGGCGGGCGGGAACGCCTGCGGCATCGTGGCGGCGGGCAGATGCGGCGAGGCGGCTTGGGTGCTGGCGGACCGGTCGGTGGCGGGGGTCGGGCCTCTGGAATGGGCGCGGCGGGCGGCGGCTCTGGCCGAGGAAGTGGGGGCCGTCGCCATCGTGGCCGAGGTCAACCAGGGCGGCGACATGGTGCGGGCGGTGCTGAAGGCGGCGGGGTGTTCCGTGCCTGTGCGCGAGGTGCGGGCGACGAAGGGCAAGCGGGTGCGGGCCGAGCCGGTGGCGGCGCTGTACGAACAGGGGCGGGTGCGGCACGCGGCCGGACTGGGCCGGCTGGAGGAGGAGCTGATGGCCTTCGGCGGCGAGGATGGGTCGTGCGACTTCGACCGGGCGGACGCGCTGGTGTGGGCGATCACGGACCTGCTGATCGACAGGACGGGAACGCGCGCGGGGCCGCAGATAAGGTCGCTGGCGTGGGAGCCGCGCGGCGGCGGGATATCACAGCCGCTGAATCTCGGGATCGCAGGCAGACGCTAGGCGGCCGCGCTCTCACACGACAGCACTCCGCCTGACAGCGCCTGCTCCACCGCGCCGAGCAGCACCGGGGCGGTGATGGGTTTGGTCAGGTGGGCGTCGGCGCCGGCGGCGGCGCTGGCGGTGCGGTGTTCGGGCAGGGCGTTGGCGGTCAGCATCAGGATGGGGGTGCGGCGCCCCCGCTCGGCCGCCTCGCGGGCGCGGATGGCGCGGACGGCGCTCAGGCCGTCCATGACCGGCATCTGCACGTCCATCAGCACCAGATCGTAGTCGCCCTCGGTGAAGGCGGCGACCGCCTCGGCGCCGTTCTCGACGCTGGTCAGCTCGACGTCGACCATGCCCAGGATCAGCTCGACGACCATGCGGTTGGCGGGGGTGTCCTCGGCCATCAGGATGCGGGGGGCGCGGTCCAGGGGCTCAGGCGTCGGCGCGGTCTCGGCGACGGGTTCGGCGGGGGTTGCGGCGGCCTCCGACTGGCGCGCGAGGCTGAGGGTGATCGAGACTTCGGCGCCGCCCTCGGGCCGGTTGGCGAAGGCGAGGGTCCCGCCCATGTCCTCCACCAGATGGCGCACGATCGAGAGGCCGAGGCCGGCGCCGCCGACTGTGCGGGTCAGGGAGCCGTCGGCCTGGGCGAAGGCGCCGCACAGGGTATCGAGCGTGGCGAGATCGAAGCCGGGGCCGGTGTCCCGAACCGTGAAGGTCAGGGCGTCATCGTCGCCGGCGCGGAGGCTGAGGGTGACGCCGCCCGCCTTCGTCACCTTGGCGGCGTTGTCGAGCAGGGCGGCCAGCGCCTGACGCAGCTCGCTGGCGGGGCCCTGACGCAGGGCGGCGAGGTCGGCGGGCAGGTCGACGGCGACGGCCACGGGGCCGCCGTCCAGCTTGGCGCGGGCCTCGTCGGCGAGGCCGTGGATCATGGCCCGCAGATCGAAGGCCACGTCCTCCAGCAGGGTGTCGCCGGATTCCATGCGGGCGAGGTCGAGGATGTCGCACAGCATCCTTTGCAGAGCCTCGCCGGACGACCGGATGGTCAGGGCCAGCTCGCGGTCGGCGGCGCGCGGGGTGGTGCGCGACAGGATCTCGGCCATGCCGATGACACCGTTCAGGGGCGTGCGGATCTCGTGGCTCATGTTGGTCAGGAAGGCGTTGCGCGCGCGCTCTGCGGCCGTGGCGGCGATCAGGGCGCGGTCCCGCTGAGCCAGAACCGCGGCGATCGGCAGGCTGGCCAGCGGCAGGACGGCGAGGCCGAGCTGGAGATCGAACAGGGAGGCGCGGATGGCGGCGGCGCCGCTGGACGCATCGGCAGCCCCGAAGCCGGTGAGGCTGAGACCGAGTGCGAGGACGCCTGACCACAGAACGGCGGAGGCGGCGCCCAGCGCGCCGAAACGCAGGGTGGCCAGCACCACCAACGGCGCCAGCAGGGCCAGCGAGGCGTTGGAGAACTTGGCCAGATAGACGCAGGCTGCGCTGAGGCCGAGGAACAGCAGGGCGGCCCAGAGCTTGTCAGCAGTTGAGGCCAGCCGCTTCAGCCGGTCGCGGGTCAGCACCATGCCGAAGGGGGCGATGATCATGGCGCCGAGCGCATCGGCGGCGAAATAGTCCCACCAGGCCTGGGCCCAGCCGCCGGGGCTGAGGGCTGCGACCATGGGGGCGGCGGCGCTGGCGGCGGCCATGGGCCCAATCAGGGCGACGCAGACAAGGAAGCCGAACAGGGCGCCCGGCTGGGTCAGGTCGGCGCGGGCCAGACGGAAATGCACCAGCAGGGCGGTGGCGACCGCGATCTCGATCAGATTGGTGGCCGAAAGCGCCAGCGCCGCGACGGGCGGCGCGCCGGCGAGCATGACCGCGCCGACCAGGGCGGCGTAGAGGCCGATGATGACGCCAACGCGCCAGCCGATGTCGCGCGGTCCACGCAGCAGGGCGATCAGGGCGATGGCATTGGTCGGCCAGATGGCCGTCAGGGCGCCGAAGCTGGAGAAGACCACGCTGCTGAATGACACGACGGCCAGCAACAGGGTGACGCCCAGAAGCGCCGCCATGCGTCGCGGGGCGAACCAGATCCGGGGCGTGATCCGGATCCTGGGGCCAAACCGGCTCCGCGTTGCACTGGTCCCCATCCGGTGAGTTCTCCGCCTCCAGGAAAGCGGTGATGCCAGAAAGAGATGAATTCCCGCCTAACTTCCGGTGGTTCGCGGTTCACATCCCGCCTGTGCTACCTCCCGGTCATGACCAAGGTGGATGTCCTGATCGTCGGCGCCGGAGCCGCCGGGATGATGTGTGCGATCGAGGCGGGGCGGCGGGGCCGCAGCGTGCGGGTGATCGATCATGCGCGGGCGCCGGGGGAGAAGATCCGCATCTCGGGCGGCGGGCGCTGCAACTTCACCAACCTGGGGACCGGGCCGGCGAATTTTCTCGGCGAGAATCCGCGGTTCGCGGTGTCGGCGCTGAAGCGGTTCACGCAGCACGACTTCATCAAGCGCGTGGATGCGGCGGGCATCGCCTGGCACGAAAAGACCCTGGGCCAGCTGTTCTGCGACGACAGCGCCAAACAGATCATCCGCATGCTGACCGACGACATGAAGGCAGCGGGCGCGACCCTGTCGCTGGGCGTTGGGGTGGAGCGCGTGGGGCGCGCCGGCGACGGTTTTGCTGTGACCCTGAGCGACGGGGAGCGAGTGTCGTGCGCGTCGCTGGTGGTTGCGACGGGCGGCAAGTCGATCCCCAAGATGGGGGCGACGGGCTGGGCCTATGATGTGGCGCGGCAGTTCGGGCTGCGGGTCACCGAGACGCGGCCGGCGCTGGTGCCGCTGACGTTCGAGGCAGGGCTGCTGGAGCAGACGAAAGAGCTGGCGGGAGTCTCTGTCGATGCGGTGGTGAAGGGCGGCGGGACGCAGTTTTCAGAGGCGATGCTGTTCACCCATCGCGGCCTGAGCGGCCCCGCGATCCTGCAGATCAGCTCCTACTGGCGCGAGGGCGAGGCGATTACGGTGGCCATGACGCCGGATCAGGACGTGTTCGCGCGGCTGAAGGCGGCCAAGGAGGAGAACGGAAAGCAGATGGTGCACACGGCGCTGGGCCACATCATCCCGCGCCGTCTGGCCGAGAGCGTGCTGGCCCGCGAAGGGGTGTCGGGCAAGCTGGCCGAGGTGGGGGACAAGGTGCTGCGCCGGCTGGACAGTGCGGTGAACGCCTGGACGGTGAAGCCGGTGGGGTCGGAGGGCTACCGCACCGCCGAGGTGACGCTGGGCGGGGTCGATACGGCGGCGCTGGACCAGCAGACGATGCAGGCGACGGCGGTTCCCGGCCTGTATTTCATCGGCGAGGCGGTCGATGTGACCGGCTGGCTGGGCGGCTATAATTTCCAGTGGGCCTGGTCGTCGGGCTGGGCGGCGGGGCAGGCGGTCTAGCTAATGCGGCGTCTTACTCCGCGCCTTCTCGGCGGCGTCGAGCAGGCGGACGCCGGAGATGTCGGCCTGGTCCGGGGTCAGGTGCATGGGCGCGTCGGGCGGATTGTGGACGATCACCAGGCCGTCCCTGGCGACGGGGACCAGAGGTCCGGTGCGGGGTTCATGGATTTTCGGTTTGTCAGGCATGGGGGGTCAAACCCCGATGACGCTGGGGCGTTCCAGCGTCGCCGCGGGCCCGCGACCGTTTGGCGCGTTGCGGGCCGCGGGCGGGGTTCCTAGCTTTCCCGTGCGGGACGGGCCCCTCTGGCGCGGCGCGGGAGGCTTCTTCCGCGCGGCGTGATGTCGGACCGCACCGGGCGCGCCCGGTGGTCGGACCCGTTCCCCCTGCGGCTGACCTGACAGACGGCGCGCCCGGTCCCCTTTTGCGAGACCGGAGACGCCCATGCCCCTTCTGATGTGCCCCAATGACAATGCGCCGATGCAGACGCTGGAACGGTCCGGCGTGCAGTTCGACATGTGCCCGACCTGCCGGGGCGTCTGGCTGGACCGGGGCGAGCTGGAGAAGCTGATGGACGCCGCCGGCGCCGAAGGCCGCGCCTCGGCCCCGCAGGCCGCGCCGCCTCCGCCGCAAGCGCCGCAGCAGCCATGGGGCGGCCAGCCGCAGGGTTATCGTGACGACCGCTATCGCCGCGATGACGACTATCACCACCGCAAGAAGAAGAAGCGGATGGACATCTTCGACATCTTCGACTGACGCGACAGCACTCGGCGGCGGGTCAGTAGACGCCTCGCCGCCGCCGGGCGATCAACTCATCGACCGAGGCCTTGGCGTCGCGCGTCCAGGCGGTTTCGGCTTCGTCTTCCTGGCGGCCCCGTTCGGCGTCGAGCGGGCCGGCGACGGTCGGATTGAACACCCACGCCAGAACCATCAGACGCACACGCCCGCCCAGCGCGAGGGTGATGGCGACCGACACCAGAAACGGCGGACCGAACAGGACGAGCTCCTGGATGATCCGCGGCTGGGCGAAATACCAGGAACCGAAACGCTCGAGAAACATGGACTGACCATCGCCGGTTCAGGTGAATGGCCGATTAGCCAGTGTGGCTGACGTTTCCTAAACGCCTCTCGCCTCAAGTGCCCGAAGGTTCAGGAGGTCGGGCATGACCAGGCGGTTTTGGATTGTTCTGGCGGCGCTGGCCCTGGCCGGCTGCGGTGCGGATTCGGCGCAGCCGCCGCAACCGGGACTGTGGGAGGTCACCCGCAGCGCGGGCGCTCCGAGCGGACGCCAGAAGACCTCGCCGCCGACGACGATGTGCATCCGGGATCAGGGCCGGGAGGGCGATCCCGCGCGCCGGATCATCGTGGACATGATCGGGTCCAGCCGCTGCAAACCGGACAAGGTGCAGGTCGCCGGGGGCCGGGTCAGCGGCGCGTTGCAATGCCCCGAATTCTACGCCTTCTCCGCCCACGAAGAGCCGGTGACGGGCCGCTATTCAGCGGATTCGGTCGAGTTGGCGGTCGATACGCCGGTGTTCGGCCATGTCCTGCGCCAGAGTGTGTCGGCGAAGCGGATCGGCGACTGCGAGCGTTAGGTCAGGCCGCCAGACCCGCCGCCTGCATCAGCCCCTTGAGCGGCGCCAGGGTTTCCGGCGCGGCCGACAGGGCGGCGCGGGTTTCGGGGGCGCGCATCAGGCGGACGGCCTCGGCCTTGGCCCGGTCGGCGGCGGGGCCCAGCGGCGCGGTCTCGCCGGCGGCGAGGCGCAACAGGACGTTCAGCTTCTGTTGCGGCGAGGCGGGGGCGCGGGCGATCTGGGCGATGATCTTCGCGTCGGTTTCGATGGCGCCGCCGACCACGCCGATGGCGGCCAGAACCTGTTCGGTGTCACTGGCGTTCAGCGCCGCGCCGCGCACGTCGCGCTGCATCGCCGCCAGGGTCGCCAGACGCTGGGCCGGCGGCGTCGTCGCCTGACGCATCTCGCTTTCGAACCTCAGGGAGGTGACGCAGGCCGCCAGCCAGCGGGCGGCGGAGCGCTTGTTCCCCGCGCCGGTGACGTTCTCGCACAGCCGGGTCAGCAGATCGGCCTCGCACATCACCGTGCCGCAGGACGCCACATAGGCGGCGACGAAATCGGCGGTGACCAGGTTCTTTGACCGTTCGCAGAAGGCGTTCTGGACCTCCTCCAGCGACAACAGGCGGCCCGCGGTGGCGGTCAGGGCCATGGCGAGCGTCCGCAGGATGTCGATCTCGCCCTGGGCGTCGTGCGGGCGCAGGCGGCGCGGGCTCATCAGTTCGCGCAGCACCATGCGGGACAGGGCCGAGGCCAGAATCGGCATCTCGCCGTTCTGGAGCCGCGCGCCGAGACGGGCGGCGGGGCCGTCCAGGGGCGGGATCTGCAGGGCCAGCTTCGAATCGGCGGCGGCCAGAAGCTCGATCTCGCGCGGCGCGATCATGCGCACGACGGCGGCGAGGCTGGCGCCCTGATCCAGCGACGGGCCGAGCACGTCGGCCAGGGCCGTGCGCGCGGCCAGGAGTTCGCAGGCGATCTGTTCGATCACCACCATGACCAGCGCGCGCGGCGGGCCGTCCATCGGGGCGCGGTCGGCCAGGTCCATCAGCTTGTCGAGGCGGGCGCGGCCGCCGCGAATGTCCTTCAGCGCCCGCGACACGACCCCGCCCATGACGAAGGCGCGGTCGGGCGCGCCGGCGAGGCGGTGGGCGATGTCGGCCAGCGACCGCTCGGCCAGATCGGGGAACAGGTTCTTGCGGCCCGCCGCGATCAGCCGTTCGACGGTCTGGTCGGTCAGCTTCTGATAGTGCCGCATCAGGTCGTGGACCGGCTGGCCCACCGCCTGGCTTTCGGGCACGGCGACCTTCTGGATGGCGTGCTGCAGCTCGACGCCCGAGGCCTCGAGCTTTTCGGCCAGGTCGGGGCGGTGCAGCATCTCGAACGCCGTCACCCCCTGGCGCATCAGCCAGTCCTCCAGCACCCGGCCGACCAGCTCGCGGGCGTGGGGAGCGTAGAAGTCGGCGGGGGCGGAGCATCGGGGCCCGGCCTGATCCTCGGGCACCACGCGTTTCCGCTGCTGCTCGGGCGCGCCCTTGGTCAGCAGGGTGATGGAGTTGAACTCCATCGTTTCGGTGTCGAGGGTTTCCTTGGTGACGCGGATGGCGGCGGCGCGGTCGTCGCGCAGCATGTCCTCGGCCGTATCGACCGCGATCTTGCGGTCCTCGGTCGCCATCAGCAGCGTCCACGGGGCGGGCGCCGTCTTGCGGATGTAGACTTCGTAGTGGACGGGCCCGGCCATGGGAACTCACTGAAAACTGGCCGTCATCATGCCCGGCAAGGCCTTAAGGGCGCGTTTCACCCGTGCGGGGTGGCGACACGGGACGACGCGCCGTAATGTGACCGCGATTGAATCAGAACGGTTACGCTTGCCGCGCGTTGACGTGACTGCCGATAGAATCCTTGAGGAGGCCCGCCTTGGCCAACATCACCCTGGTCGATGACGACGAGAACATCGTCGCGTCCGTGTCGCTGGCGCTGGAAAGCCATGGGCACAAGATCACGGCCTATCATGACGGCGCCGCCGGACTGGAGGCGCTGGAGGCGTCGCCGCCGGATCTGGCGATCCTCGACGTGAAGATGCCGCGCATGGACGGGATGGAGGTGCTGCGCCGCCTGCGCCAGACCAGCCAGATCCCGGTCATCATGCTGACGTC
This sequence comes from Brevundimonas sp., assembly GCA_036405055.1. Taxonomy (GTDB): domain Bacteria; phylum Pseudomonadota; class Alphaproteobacteria; order Caulobacterales; family Caulobacteraceae; genus Brevundimonas. The sequence continues at coordinate 12,261 of DASWYI010000031.1, read as the reverse complement.
CAAGGACGAGGAGATCGACGAGATCCTGGGCTTCAACCTCGGGGCCGACGACTACATCCACAAGCCGTTCAGCCAGCGGCTGCTGATCGAACGGGTCAAGGCGCTGCTGCGCCGCACCGGCGCCGACGGCGGCGAGCCCGAGAGCGCGGCCGAAAGCTCGGCCAAGGCCATCAAGCGCGGCAAGCTGTCGATGGACCCGGCCCGTCACGAGAGCACCTGGGACGGAAAGCCCGTCAAGCTGACCGTCACCGAGTTCCTGCTGCTGCAGGCCCTGGCGCAGCGCCCCGGCTTCGTGAAGAGCCGCGACAACCTGATGGACGCCGCCTACGACGACCAGGTCTATGTCGACGACCGCACCATCGACAGCCACGTGAAGCGGATGCGCAAGAAGTTCCGCGTCGTCGACCCCGAGTTCGACGCCATCGAGACATTGTATGGCGTCGGATACCGATACCGCGAAAGCTGATACCGCCGCCCGCTGGCTGGGCTGGCTGGACGGCGATCTGCTGAGGCGGCTGGGCCGCTTCGGCGGCTCGCGGCTGGGCGGGCTGATCCTGGCGCTGAATCTGCTCAGCCTGCTGATCCTGCTGGTCGGCGGCCTGGCGCTGAACGAATGGCGGCGCGGGCTGGTGGAGGCGCGGCAGGAATCGCTCGCCGTCCAGGCCGAGCTGCTGTCGAACGTGCTGGGCGAGGAGGGGGTGACCCAGGGCGAGCCCTATCCCCTGCTCAATCCCATCGCGGCGGCCAGCTGGCTGCGCGACGACTTCATCCCCAAGGGACAGCGGGCGCGTCTCTATGACGTCGACGGCGTCATCGTCGCCGACAGCTATGAGGTGTCCGAGGCCATCACCGGCCAGCCCCTGCCGCCCGCGAAACCCGCCGGCACGCCAGTGGCCGAGACGCCCGCGCCGGTGGTCGAGCGCGACGAGGCGCAGCAGGAGAAGGCGCGCGCCGAACTGGCCGAGGAAGTCAGTCTGGCGCTGACGGGCCGGCCCCAGGCGGGGGTGCGGCTGTCGGAAAGCGGCGACCGCGTTGTGTCGGTGTCGATCCCCGTGCGCCACGTGCAGATGGTGCTGGGCGTCCTGACGCTGGAGACCGCCGACGTGGACGCCATCCTGGCCAAGCAGCGGCTGGCGCTGGCGCCCTTCGCCCTGGTGGCGCTGGTGGTGTCGCTGCTGTCCAGCCTGCTGCTGCAGCTGTTCATCGCCCGGCCGGTGATGCGGCTGTCGGCGGCGGCGGATCAGGTGAGGCTGCAGAAGGCGCGGGCCATCAGCCTGCCGGACCTGGAGGGGCGCAAGGACGAGATCGGCGATCTGGCGCGGTCGCTGGAAAGCATGACCGAGACCCTGTCGGACCGCATGGACGCCATCGAGCGCTTCGCCGCCGACGTCAGCCACGAGATCAAGAACCCCCTGACCTCAATCCGCTCGGCGCTGGAGACGCTGGATCTGGTCAAGGACAAGGCCCAGCGGGACCGGCTGACGGCCCTGCTGCAACAGGATGTGCGGCGGCTGGACCGGCTCATCACCGACATCTCCAACGCCTCGCGGCTGGATGCGGAGCTGTCGCGCGACCGGCCCCGGCCGGTGGACCTGTCGGTGCTGCTGAGCGACATCGTCAGCGTCTATGAGGGGACGGTGAAGCCCGGCGAGGCCACGGTCGTCCTCGACACCGGGAATGAGCCGCAACGGGTGCTGGGCCGCGACGGGCCGCTGGGGCAGGTGTTCCGGAACCTGATCGACAACGCCCGATCCTTCAGCCCGGAGGGCGGCCAGGTGCGGGTCAGCCTGTGGCGCGAGGACGGGGATCCGGATCAGCCGGTGCGCGTGCGGGTCGAGGACGACGGCCCCGGCATCCCGCCCGAGAACCTGGAGACGGTGTTCGAGCGCTTCTACACCTCGCGGCCCAAGGGGGCGGCGTTCGGCGGCAACTCCGGCCTCGGCCTGTCGATCGTGCGCCAGATCGTCGAGGCCCACGGCGGCCGCGTCTGGGCCGAGAACCGCTCGGACGTCACCGGCAAGGTCACGGGCGCCCGGTTCGAGGTCGCCCTGCCCGGACGGCGGGGATGAGCGCCGAAACCCTCCATGCCGATGCGGTGGCGCAATGGACGCCATGGGGCTGGCGTGGCGCGCTCATCACGGGGCCGTCCGGGGCGGGCAAGAGTGATCTGGCCCTGAAGCTGATCGGGCGTGGCTGGCGGCTGGTGAGCGACGACTACAGCCACGTCTGGGCCTCGGGCGGCGCCCTGTGGGCCACGGCGCCCGAGCGGATCGCGGGCCTGATCGAGGCGCGGGGGCTGGGCATCGTCGCCATGCGCACTCGGCTGACCACGCGGATCGCACTGGTGGTCGAATGCGTCGACGGCGCGCTCGAGCGCCTGCCGGAGCCGACGGTCGAGCGCATCGACGGGGTCGACACGCCGAAGCTGAAACTGGACCCCCGCCACGCCTCGGCGGTCGAATTGGTCGCAGCCGGTCTCGCGCGGCTTTAACACCGCTCAGGATTGGGGTATCTCCCGCCGCTTGCGGCGCGATCACCGGAGGTTTTCCGGATCGGGCGGACACGGGGCGTGGTCTTGGTGAAGCCTTCATGATCGGGCTGGTGATCGTCACCCACGGGGGACTGGCCTCGGAATTTCTCGCGGCGATGGAGCACGTGGTCGGCCCGCAACGGGGCGTGGCCGCCATCTGCATCGGGCCGGAGGACGACATGGAGCGCCGTCGGCGCGACATCGTCGACGCCGCCGAGGCCGTGAACGACGGCGACGGCGTCATCCTGCTGACCGATATGTTCGGCGGCACGCCGTCAAACCTGGCCATCTCGGTGATGGAGCAGACCCGCGCCGAGGTCATCGCGGGCCTCAACCTGCCCATGCTGATCAAGCTGGCCAGCGTGCGCGGGCGCGAGCCGCTGGAGGCCTGCGTCGCCCACGCCCAGGACGCCGGGCGCAAATACATCTCGGTCGCCTCATGGGTCCTGTCGGGGGACAAATGAGCGTTTCGCGCACTGTCGGCATCTGCAACCAGCGCGGCCTCCACGCCCGCGCCAGCGCCAAGTTCGTCAAGCTGGCCTCCAGCTTCGAGAGCGAGGTCCGCGTCACCCGCGACGGAACCACCGTCGACGCCCGCTCCATCATGGGCCTGCTGATGCTCGGCGCCGGCAACGGCTGCGATGTGCTGATCGAGAGCGACGGCCCGGATGCGGAAGAAGCAGTCGCCGCCTTGGCCGAACTGGTCGAGCGGAAGTTCGACGAGGATCAGTAACGGTCGGAACCCCGGCCCAAGCTTGGCCGTTAGTCGCGCATGTCCATGAAGCGCCTCCTCCCCCTCGCCCTCATCGCCGGCGCCGTCGCCCTGTCGTCCTGCGCCACCCTGCAACGCGGGCCGGTGGGCAATGCCGCCGTTCCCCAGCCGGCGAAGGCGGTCGACCTGAACCGCTATGCCGGCCTGTGGTACGAGGTCGGGCGCTATGAGAACGGGTTCGAGCGCGGCTGTGAGGGGGTGACGGCGCGCTACACCCTGCGTGACGACGGTCTGGTGGGGGTGACCAACACCTGCCGTCAGGGCGGCGTGGACGGCGAGGCGCGGACGGCCGAGGGCCGGGCGAAAGTCGTCGAGGGCAGCGGCAATGCGCGGCTGAAGGTGTCGTTCTTCGGCCCGTTCTACGTCGGCGATTACTGGGTGCTGGACCATGCCGAGGACTATTCGTGGTCCATCGTGGGCGAGCCGTCCGGGCGCTACCTCTGGATCCTGAGCCGCGAGGCGCAGCCCGCCGCGCCGGTGCGCGAGGCCATCATGCGCCGGGTCGGGGCGCTGGGGTATGACCTGTCGCTGGTCCGGCCGGTGCAGCAGCCGCCTGCCTGACCGCCGTCAGAGCGGCAGCGCGACGCCGGTGGTCTCGGCGCCCTGGAAGTCGGTCGGCTTGACCGCCGAACCGGACAGCTGAAGCGGCGTGATGTCGGCCCCTACGAAGGTCGCGAAGGCCAGACGGGTGTCGCGGAAAACGGCGCCGCGCAGGTCCGCCCCATCGAATTTCGCATCGCGCAGGTCCGCGCCCAGCAAGGCCGCGCCCTGAAGCTGGCTGCCGGCGAAGCTGACGCCGACGGCGACGGCATGGCGGGCCGAAAAGGCGGGAAGGGTGCGCTTCTCCAAGGCGTTGCCGAGAACGCGCAGGTCCATGTGGTCGAAATTCGCCGGCTGTCCCCGCCGCCCGTTGGAGGCGGCCCAGGCCTCGGCCTCGTCCAGCGCGGCCAGCATGGCGTCGCGCCGGGCCCAGGCCTGCGGCGTCGGGTCCAGAACGCAGCCCTCCAGAGCCGCCGCGGGCAGCCGCAGCGCCGCCACGTCGATGCCGGTCAGGACCGCGCCCCGGAAGGTGGCGTCGGCCAGGACCGCCCCGCTGAGGTCCGCGCCTGACAGCACCGCCCCGGTGAAGACCGCGCCCTTCAGATTGGCGCCGCGCAGGCGGGCGGATTTCAGCGAGCAGTTGGAGAAGTCCACCCGGCCGGCGTCGGCCTCGTCCAGATTGGCGCCGGTCATGGAGGCGCCCGCCGCGCCGGGCCGCACGATGCGCCAGGCGTCGCCGGCGACGGCCAGAACGGCCTTGCGCATGTCAGCCTCGTCCAGCACCGCCCCGTTCAAGCGCGCCCCGCTGAGGACAGCACCGCGAAAATCCGCCCGCACCGCGTTCATTCCAGAGAGATTCGCTCGCGTCAGGTTTGCGCCGTAGAAGGCCGCGCGCACTGCGCTGGCCCGGTGAAGATCGGTGTAGCTGAGATCCGCGCCCGTGCAGTCGATCTCATCCAGTATCCGGCCGGCCAGGTCGCGGCGGCTGAGATCCGCGAAGCGCAGGAACGCCCGCGCCCCGCCGCTCTGACGCCGCACATAGCGCTCATGCTCGGCGATCACCCGCGCGAACGCCTTCGGGCTGAGCACCAGGGTTTCATGGCGGGCGGCGAACGGCACGGAGGCAGGTCCCAAGGAACAATCCAGAGACCACCGTCGCACAGCGACGATAAAAGCCGGTTAAGGGCGAAAACGCCTGGTGGAGCCGAGGGGAGTCGAACCCCTGACCTCGTCATTGCGAACGACGCGCTCTACCAACTGAGCTACGGCCCCCTTGCCCCGGTCAGCCGGGTCAGGCGAGGGGCGGACATACGAGGGGCGGGGCGGTGGTGTCAACGGCGCCCGCCCGGCGCAGGCCTAAAACTGCCGCCAGCTGTCGCCGGGGTCGCGCTCGCCGGGGTCGAGGCGTTGCTGGCCCCAGGCGAAGATCATGAACAGCTTGTGGCTGCGGATGCGGAACTGGCCGGTCATGGGCATGACGGCGCCCAGGGGCGCGCCGGTCCGGGCGTCATAGAGGAAGCCCGAGAACTCGGCGACGCCGACCCGGTCGCGGCGGCTGTAAACCGACAGTTCCGGCATCGAGACGACGTTGAAGGTGTCGTTGATGGGGATGCGCATTTCCGGCACGCCGAAGACGCGGCGCATCTGCTCCAAGGAGAGGGCGCCGGCGCGGATTTCGAACACCACGTCGGCCTGCTCGCGCGTCGAGGCCAGGGCGTGACCGGAGCTCGACAGGGAGGCGCGGATGGCGCTGACGGCGTAGGGGGCGCCTTCGGCGCGGAAGAAGGCGTCGTCGACGAAGATGCGCAACGTCTTGTCGACCGGCAGGGTCAGGCCCTCGACCGCGCTGTCGGCGGCGCGGGCAACCAGCAGCTGCTCCGTGGCGGTGCGGCCGGGATAGGTCTCTGAAGTCGAGGCGCAGGCGCCGAGCAGCAGCAGGGCGAGGAGGGGATACGGACGCATGGTCACCATTCGCCGGTGTTGGGCATGGAGACCCAGGGCTCGGCGGGCGTCAGGGCCTCGCCTTCCTGAAGCAACTCGATGGAGATGCCGTCGGGCGAGCGGACAAAGGCCATGCGGCCGTCGCGCGGCGGGCGGTTGATGACGACGCCGCCATCCATAAGGCGCTGACACGCGGCGTATATGTCGTCGACCTTGTAGGCCAGGTGGCCGAAATTCCGCCCGCCGGGATAGGGCTGTGGGTCCCAGTTATACGTCAGCTCGACCTCGGGCGATCGTTCGGCCGCGCTGCGCTCCAGATCGGCGGGAGCGGCGAGGAAGATCAGGCTGAAGCGGCCCGCCTCGTAGTCGTTGCGGCGCACCTCCTGCAGGCCCAGCAGGCTGTAGAAGGCCAGCGAGGCGTCGAGGTCCGTCACACGGACCATGGCGTGCAGAAAGCGCATGGGGGATCGTCCGGCCTGTGGGGAGGGCGGCGGAGCTATAGCGGGGGTCAGCGCAGGGCGCGAGTCACGAGGGGTTACGCACCAAATCCTCCCCCGTTGGGGGAGGGGGACCCCGAAGGGGTGGAAGGGGCTAACCGCCCACTCGCCGTCCAATCATCTCAACGACCGCCGACAGGTCCTCCAGCACATCGCGCGCCGGGATGCGAAGCACGGTCACGCCCCGCAGTTCGAGCCACTCTGTCCGCCGTCGGTCATGCTCGGCCTGATCGGGAAGCTCGTGACCCTGACCATCCACCTCGACGGCCAGCTTCGCCTCGTCGCAATAGAAGTCGAGAATGTACGGACCGAGCGGATGCTGGCGTCGGAAGCGATGGCCTTTCAGTTTCCGCGCCCGCAAGGCGTCCCACACCAGAACTTCCGGCAGGGTCATGCGGCGGCGCAGTTCTCGCGCGCGTTCGACCGTCTGTTTGGGCGCTTCCATGGAGCAAGGTTAGGACGGAGCGGCGCTTGCGTCAGGCCCCCTCCACCGCTTCGCGGTCCCCCTCCCCCTGTGGGGGAGGATTTAAGTCAGTGCGCCTCAGGCGGGCGGGCCGCAGGATCGAGGTATTCGCTCTCGGACTTCGGCGTCTTCGACAGGACGAAGCGGCGGTCGCAGTAGCCGCACTCGACGAAGTCGTCCTCGCCCATGTCCATATAGACCAGCGGGTGGCCAAGGGCGCCGCCGCCGCCGTCGCAGGCGACCCGCTTCTTCGAGACGGTGATCTGCTCGGGCGGGGGGACGGGGATCGAGTCGTGGCGCGGCGGCATGGGTGCGGTCCGGGTTGGGAGCTGCCGCGTTCCTATGCGCGCACGCCGGTCGCGTCAAACCTGCGCGGGGGCGGTCTTGCGGCGGAAGATGCGGTCGAACATGGCCTTGCGCTTCTTGAACAGGGTCAGGCCGAGGCAGCCGGCGCCGACCCACAGGCCGATTTCGCCGATGACGGCCAGACCGCCGCCGATCACGGCCGCCTGTGTCAGGCTGAGGGGCAGGTAGTCCATCTTCAGGGCGAGGACGGTCAGGACCGAGCCGCCGTAGCCGAGGATGCAGACCAGCATGGCCGTCCAGCCGATCATCTTGGTCTTGCTCATGGGAGTCTCCGTCAAGGATCATTGTCGATATGACAAGCATCCTAGACATTTCGACCCACACTGTCAAGCGTCATTGACACGGCTTGGCGAAGCGGCGCCCGCGCCCTATCTGGGGGCACGCCCTGACTGAACGGACCGCCCATGACCGACGCCCACGCCCTGCCCGACAATGCGATCGAGGTCCGGGGGCTGAAGAAGACCTATGCGGCGTCGAAGAAGGCGCCGCCGAAAGAGGCGCTGAAGGGCGTTGATCTGATCATCCCGCGCGGTTCGATGTTCGGCCTGCTGGGCCCCAACGGCGCGGGCAAGTCGACCCTGATCAACATCCTGGCCGGGGTGGTGAACAAGTCCGAGGGCCAGGTCTCGATCTGGGGCCGCGACATCGACCGGGAGCCGCGCGACGCCCGCGCCGCGCTGGGCGTCGTGCCGCAGGAGATCGTGGCCGACGTCTTCTTCACCCCGCGCGAGGCGCTGGAGGTGCAGGCGGGGTTCTACGGCGTGCCGGCGGATGAGCGGCGCAGTGATGAACTGCTGGCCGCCGTCGGTCTGTCGGACAAGGCCAACGCCTATGTGCGGGCGCTGTCGGGCGGGATGAAGCGCCGGCTGATGGTGGCCAAGGCGCTGGTGCACAATCCGCCGATCCTGATCTTGGATGAGCCGACCGCCGGGGTGGACGTCGAGCTGCGCCGCCAGCTGTGGGCCTATGTGCGCAAGATCAATGAGGAGGGGGTGACCATCCTGCTGACCACCCACTACCTCGAGGAGGCGCAGGAGCTGTGCGACACCATCGCGATCGTTAACCGGGGCGAGGTCGTAGCCTGCGAGCCGACGTCGCAGCTGCTGCGCCGGCTGGACACGCGAAATGTCGTGGTGACGCCTGAGGGGACGCTGGATGCGCCGCCGGTGCTCAAGGGCTTCGAGGTCGTGGGGCGGCCGAACGGCGCGTTCGCCGTCACCTACCGCAAGGGCCAGTCGTCGGTGGAGCAGGTGCTGGCCGCCGTGCGCGGCGCGGGCGTCAAGATCGCCGACATCACCACCGAGGACCCGGATCTGGAGGATGTCTTCCTGGCCCTGACCTATGGCGACGCGTCGAAACCGGCGCCGACGGCGGACTAAGGAATTAGGGAGTAGGGCTTAGGAATTAGGGGCGCCGCCGCCCTGATCCTGCCTAAGCCCTAAGCCCTCAAACCACCATTACGGTCCCGAGCAGCAGCCGCGCGCCCGTGCGGCCGAGCGTGCTGTCCGTGGCCGCCTGAAGCTCCTGGGCCAGGCGGTCGACGTTGGGGGCGTAGCCGGGCAGCAGGGCGGCGGCCGCGCGCTGGACCACGGTGTTGTAGGCGGCGCGCAGGCGGGGGGCCGACTGCTCGGCGCGGGTGCGCAGGGCGGCGTCCGCCACATCGACCCCGGTCTCGACCGTCATGACGCCGCGGCGGCCGTCATTGCGCGTGACGCTTGCGGTCACGGTGGCCAGGCGGATGTAGGTCGCCTGACCGCCCCCGCCGCCTCCGCCGGAGGTCTTGAGGGGCTTCAGGCCGAGAAGGGCGCGACGTTCCATGCGGCGAAGCTAGGCGACGAGATTTAAGGCGGGGTTACGCCGCCGCCTCCGCCTGAGCGGGCTCCAGCGGACGCAGGTCCAGCAGGGCGAACAGCTTCGCATCCTCGTCCTGTTCCGGGTTCGGCGTGGTCAGCAGCTTGCCGCCGACGAAGATGGAGTTGGCGCCGGCGAAGAAACAGAGGGCCTGCATCTCCGGGCTCATGGTCTCGCGGCCGGCGGACAGGCGGACCATCGACCGGGGGCAGACGATGCGGGCCGCGGCGACGGTGCGGACGAACTCGATCGGGTCGATCTCGCCTTCCTTCAGGACGCGCTCGCCCAGCGGCGTGCCGGTGACGGGGACCAGCGCATTGACCGGCAGGCTGTCGGGATGGACCGGCAAAGTCGCCAGCGCATGCAGCAGGCCGGCGCGGTCGCGGCGCTTCTCACCCATGCCGACGATGCCGCCGCAGCAGGTGTTCATGCCGGCGTCGCGGACATGCTGCAGGGTGTCGAGCCGGTCCTGATAGGTCCGGGTGGTGACCACCTCGGCGTAATACTCAGGCCCCGTATCGAGGTTGTGATTGTAGTAGTCGAGGCCCGCGGCCTTCAGCTGCCTCGCCTGATCGGCGGTCAGCATGCCGAGGGTGGCGCAGGTCTCGAGACCCAGGGCCTTCACCCCCGCGATCATGGTCGCCAGTTTCGGCGTGTCGCGGTCTTTCAGCTCGCGCCAGGCCGCGCCCATGCAGAAGCGGCTGGCGCCACCGGCCTTGGCCGCCATGGCCTCGGCGATCACGGACGTGGCGTCCATCAGCTTTTCGGCCTTCAGGCCGGTGTCGAAGCTGGCCGATTGGGAGCAGTAGCCGCAGTTCTCGGCGCAACCGCCGGTCTTGACCGACAGGAGTTGGCTCTTCTGGACTTCCGACGGATCGAACCACCGCCGGTGCACCGTGGCAGCCTCATAGACGAGTTCCATGAACGGCAGCGCGAAGAGGCTCTCGACCTCGTCGAGCGTCCAGTCGTGGCGGGGCATGGAGAGATCATGTGGGGTCATGCGGCCTTCCTGCGACGGCTCGCACTCCAGAGCAAGCCTAGAGGTTCATCACCATCTCGCCGCGCTTCAGGTCGATGGCGACCTTTTCGAACACGCCCAGCACATCGACGCCCAGCAGCATGGCCGGGGTGTCAGCAAAGCCGAGGTGGCGGAAGATGTGGAAGTCGCCGCTGAGGACCGCCAGCCGGTCCAGAACAAGGCTGTCGAAATGGACGGCGTCGACGACCATCGGCTCGGCGGGCGCGGCGCGGCCCGTGGGCGACTGGATGCTGCGGCCCGCGTCGGCCGAGCGCAGTTGCAGGGGGCGCGCCCCGGCGGCGCGGGCGAGCGCCGGGTTGATCAGACTGACCTGGGCGCCGGTGTCGATGATGGCTGAGGCGTGCTGGCCGCGAACGAGGACGTCCACGACCATCAGCCGGATGTTCGATCCTTCGCGCAGCGGCTCGAAGCGCACACGGGGCCGCACCGCGCCGAGAAAGAAGTCATTGTCCATGCGCGAGCGGGTGATGGCGGCGCGGCGGCGGCCCCGGAACCGCATGGTCAGGCGCTGATCGGCCAGCAGGTCCAGGCCGATCAGGCCGTCGAGGCCCAGCAGTCCGCGCCGGTCGCCGACCGCCAGCCGGGCGTTGACGGCGGCCAGTGAGCCGCTGCGGATGGTGCGGGCGCGGACCAGCTGGACCCGCTCCAGACCCACGACGGTGTGCATGTCCAATTCGCCGCCGGGACGCAGGTCGAGCGGCTCGATCAGGTCGGAAGCGACGACCGAGGCGCTGGCCGCCGTATCGACGGCGAAGCGGTAGGGGCCGCGGTCATTGAGATGCACGTCGACCACGCCGCGGTCATAGCGGTCGCCGTCGGCGATCTGAGGCGCCGGATCGGGCACAGCGTCCTGCGCCAAGGCAGGCCAGGCGGTCATTGAAAGGCCGGCGGCGATCAGCGCGCGGCGGTCGAGCCAGGGCTTTTGCATCCCCGTGTCCTCCCCCAAAATTCTCCCGGACCGAACGTTGGCATGGAACCCGTCGGCGCGCGAGCACGACCTTCATATAAAGACATCCTTATATGATTGTTGCCCCGACGGACGGGGACGGCTATAGCGGCGCCCGACCCATTACCAGACCGGCGAAAGACCCCCCGATGACCGACTACATCGTCCGCGACATCTCGCTTGCTCCCTTCGGCAACAAGGAGATCGCCATCGCTGAAACCGAGATGCCGGGCCTGATGGCGCTGCGCGAGGAGTTCGGCGCGGCCCAGCCGCTGAAGGGCGCCCGCATCGCCGGCAGCCTGCACATGACCATCCAGACCGCTGTGCTGATCCAGACGCTGGAAGCCCTGGGCGCCGAGGTGCGCTGGGCGTCGTGCAACATCTTCTCGACCCAGGACCACGCCGCCGCCGCGATCGCCGCGAACGGCACCCCGGTGTTCGCCACCAAGGGCGAGACCCTGGTGGAGTACTGGGACTACGCCCACAAGATCTTCGAGTGGGCCGACGGCGGCTATCCGAACCTGATCCTGGACGACGGCGGCGACGCCACCCTGCTGTGCGTGCTGGGCCCGAAGGCCGAGAAGGACATCTCGGTCCTGTCGAATCCGCAGAACGAGGAAGAGGAAGCTCTCTTCGCCGTCATGAAGCGCTACATCGCCGAGAAGCCCGGCTTCTATTCGGCCATCCGCGACGCCATCGGCGGCGTGTCTGAGGAAACCACCACGGGCGTGCACCGCCTGTACCAGATGGCCGAGCGCGGCGAGCTGCCGTTCCCCGCCATCAACGTCAACGACAGCGTGACCAAGTCCAAGTTCGACAACCTCTATGGTTGCCGGGAATCGCTGGTCGACGCCATCCGCCGCGGCACCGACGTGATGCTGTCGGGCAAGGTGGCGGTGGTCTGCGGCTACGGCGACGTGGGCAAGGGCTCGGCCGCCTCGCTGCGTCAGGGCGGCGCCCGGGTGAAGGTCACCGAGATCGACCCGATCTGCGCCCTGCAGGCGGCGATGGAAGGCTATGAGGTCGTGACTATCGAGGACGTGGCCCATGAAGCTGACATCTTCGTCACCGCCACCGGCAACAAGGACGTCCTGACCGTCGATCACATGCGGGCGATGAAGAACAACGCCATCGTCTGCAACATCGGCCACTTCGACTCGGAGATTCAGGTCGCGGGCCTGAAGAACTTCAAGTGGGACGAGATCAAGCCGCAGGTCCACCACATCGAGTTCCCGGACGGCAAGAAGATCATCCTGCTGTCGGAAGGCCGTCTGGTGAACCTGGGCAACGCCACGGGCCACCCGTCGTTCGTGATG
>DASWYI010000030.1:0-22607 GCA_036405055.1 Brevundimonas sp. | reverse complement strand
GAAGCCGCCCGAGCGGGGGCGGTCACCGCCCGGGCCGCGCGCCGCCGGCTTGCCCGGACCCCGCGTGCCGCCGCCACGGACTTCGCCGCGGGGCTTGTCGATGAACTGGTCGTCGCGGGGCTTGAAGGCACGCTTGGGCCGTTCGCCCCGCTCATCGCTCCGGCCTTCCGCCGGTTCGGGGCGGGCGCGGGGCTTGAAGGTCTTCTTGTGCTCGAACTTCGGCGCAGCCTTGGCCCAGCCCGGCTGCTTCGACGGCGGGCGGGTGGCGCGTTCGGCGGCCTCGGTCACGGCGGCGTCGGCGGCACGGGCGCGGCTGGGCTTGCGCGAGGGGTCCGACAGGGCCGAGCCCGACTTGCCGCGCACGATCGGCGGGCCGGTGCGGCGGCCGGGGACCGGCGCCGGGGTCTCGACCGTATTCCCGGTCGGCAGGTTCTCGGGCCGGATATACTCCGCCAGCATCTCGCGGATCACGCGGGGGCCGACCTCCTCGACCGAGCCGACCGCCAGCGTCCCCAGCTGGAACGGGCCATAGGCCAGGCGGATCAGGCGGTTGACCTTCAGGCCGACCGACTCCAGCACCTTGCGGACCTCACGGTTCTTGCCTTCGGCCACCGAGACGCTGACCCACAGGTTCGCCGGGCCGCGTTCGTCGCCGCCCACGTCCTTGGCCTTGTCCAGGGTCGCGGTGATGGGGCCATAGCGTTCGCCGTCGACGACGCAGCCGTCCTTCAGCCGGTCCAGTTCGGCCTGGGTCACGCGACCCCGGGCGCGGGCGCGGTAGTGGCGCACCAGCTCGGTCGACGGCAGCTCCAGCGCGCGGCTCAGCTCGCCGTCGTTGGTCAACAGCAGCAGCCCTTCGGTGTTCAGATCCAGACGCCCGACCGAGATCACGCGCGGCAGGCCGCTGGGCAAGGCGTCGAACACCGTCGGCCGCCCCTGCGGGTCGTTGTGGCTCGTCACCAGCCCGGCGGGCTTGTGATAGCGCCAGACGCGCGTGGCCGAGGCCGCGCCCATGGGCTTGCCGTCCACGGTGATCACGTCGTCACGGGTCACCAGCACGGCGGGCGTCGACAGGATCTTGCCGTTCACCGCCACCTTGCCGAGACCGATCAGGCGCTCGACCTCGCGGCGCGAGGCGATGCCGGCGCGGGCCATGGCCTTGGCGATGCGTTCGCTGCGTTTCGGCTCGGCCGGCGTTTTCGCGCCCTTGCCGTCCTTCGCATCCTTGCCGCCCGCACGCGGTTTGCCGCGGTCAGGCCGGTCGCCCGGCTTGTCCGCAGAGTAGCGCTTGCCCGTGATTCCACCTTCGGAACCGGGTTTGCGGGGGCCGGCGCCTTGACGGGGCCGGGGCTTCTTGTCGTTGTCGTCTGTATGGCGGACCATGATGAGCGGTTCATGCGCATGGCGATGGCCTTGGCGCAAGCGGCGGCGGACGCGGGAGAGGTTCCCGTGGGCGCAATCGTGGTCGATGAAGCGACCGGTCAGGTGGTCGCCGAGGGCGCAAACGGCCCCGTCGCGGCCCATGATCCCACCGCCCACGCCGAGATCGTGGCCATGCGCAAAGCTGCGTCTGCGCTGGAGAATTACCGCCTCACGGACCTGACCCTCTATGTGACGCTGGAGCCCTGCGCCATGTGCGCCGGGGCCATCAGCCACGCCCGCATCGGCCGCGTCGTCTGGGCCGCCGATGATCCCAAGGGCGGCGCGGTGGTGAATGGGCCGCGATTCTTTGATCAGCCCACTTGCCATTCCCGTCCCGCCGTTCAGGGCGGCCTGCTTGCGGACGAAGCCGGCGACCTGCTGCGCGGCTTCTTCCGGGCGCGGCGCGGAACAGGTCCGCAAGCGTCGCGTTAAGCCGCCGGGCCGCTTTTGGGCGGATGGCTGAGGGCTGCGCTTATGAAGATCGACCTGCCGATGACCATCATCTGGTCAGGCCTCGCGGCCGTCGCCCTGCTGACCGTCCTGACCGGTTGCGGGCCGAAGCCGGTCGACGCCCCCACCGACGGCGACGCTGTGCGCCAGCGCGCCATCGAGGCCCAGACGGCCCGCCGCCGCACCGGCGCAGAGCTTCAGGACCGCGCCCTTAACCGCGTCATCCGCACCGTCTATCTGTGCAACAACAGCGAGCGCCTGTCGGTCGACTTCGACAATCCGCGTGAGATGGCCACGGTCCGCAACTCCATGGGCGAGGCCATCGATCTGTATCGCGAAAAGGCCGCCGAGGGCCTGTGGTACCGCGCCAGCGGCTACGAACTGCGCGGCCAGGGCGTCATGGCGAAGTGGTCAGCGGACGGGCGCGAACCCACCGACTGCCGCGCGGTGGATTAGGCGAGGGCCGCCAGCCGCGCATCCAGACGGTCGCGCACCATCGGCCAGTCCTCATCGGTGATGGAGAACATCACCGTGTCACGCACGCGGCCGGTCCAGGTGGTTTTGTGGCGACGGAGCACGCCTTCGCGCACGGCGCCCAGCTTGGCGATGGCCGCCTGGCTGCGGGTGTTGACGCCGTCGGTGATGATCTCGACCCGCACCATGCCGCTGTCGAAGGCGTGCTGGAGCAGCAGCCGCTTGCTGGCCGGGTTCACCGGCCCGCCCCGCGCGTCCGGGTGGAAGAAGGTCGAGCCCAGCTCCACGCGCCGATGCTCGGGCACGAGGTCATGCAGACTGCTGGTCCCCACGATCCGGCCGTCGCTCATCCGCCGCACGGCGTAGCAGGGGCCGCCGCCGCCCCGCATGTGCGCCATGCGCCCGTCGTACCAGCCGTCGAACGCATCGCCATAGGCGTTGGACACCATGATCGACCACGCCGCCTCATCGACGCTGATCGCCGCGCGCACCTCTTCGCGGAGCGCCTCCGAGGCCGGCTCCAGCCGCACCCAGGCGTTCTCCAGTACCATCGCCTCGATCACGCCGCCCCCTCGCCCTTCAGGAAGGTCTCGACCGCGCCGGCGTCCGCATCCTTCTGCACGAAGGCCTGACCGATGCCGCGCGCGAGGATCAGGGTCAGGCGGCCGCCCTCAGCCTTCTTGTCCCCCGCCATGGCCTTGACCAGCTCTGAGGCTTGGAACGCTCCCGCCTGCGTCAGCCGGATCGGCAGGCCCGCCGCGGCGATGACGGCCTCCGCCCGCTCCGCATCCTCGGCCGGACACAGCCTCTGCGCCGCCGAAAACCGGAAGGCCATCGCACAGCCCAGCGCCACCGCCTCGCCGTGGGTCAGCACCGTCTCGTCAAAGCCCAGCGCCGCCTCGATGGCGTGACCGAAGGTGTGGCCGAGGTTCAGCAGGGCGCGCTTGCCCGCCTCCTTCTCGTCCTCGCCGACGATGGCGCTCTTGATCTCGACCGAGCGGATCACCGCCCGTTCCAGCGCATCCGCGTCACCGGTCGCGCCGACAGCCCCCTCGCCAGCCAGCCAATCGAAGAAGGCCGCGTCGCAGATCAGCCCGTGCTTCAAAACCTCGGCCCAGCCCGAGCGCCGCTGCCGCTCCGGCAGGGTCGCCAGCACGTCGATGTCGGCCAGCACCAGACGCGGCTGGTGGAAGGCCCCGACCAGATTCTTGCCGCGCGGCGTGTCGATGGCCGTCTTGCCGCCGACCGACGAATCCACCTGGGCCAGCAGGGTCGTCGGCACCTGCACAAAGTCGATGCCGCGCATGAACAGGGCCGCCGCCAGCCCGGCCAGATCGCCCACGACCCCGCCGCCCAGCGCCACCACCACGTCGCCCCGGTCCAAGCCATAGGCCAGCATCCGGTCGATCACCCGTTCCAGCTCGGCGAACGACTTTGACGCCTCCCCCGGCGGCACGCTCAACAGCCGCGCGCGCAGGCCCGCCGCCTCCAGCGACGCCATGGCCGGAGGACCATGCAGCCCGGCCACGATCTCGTCGGTGATGACCACTGTCCGGCCCCGCGCCATCGGCGCAAGCCGCGCACCGAGCTCGCCCAGCACCCCGCGACCCACGATCACGTCATAGGGCCGGAAGGCTCCGCCGCTGACGGGAAGGACCGTGCTCATGCCTTCCACAACGCCTTCAGCGCCTTCAGGATCGCCTCAACCGCCTCCGCATGGGCGCCGCCGCCTACATCCACCGTCACATCAGCCTGGGCGTAGAGGGGGTATCGCGCCTCGGCCAGACCGGTCAGGGCCTCCAGCGGGTCGCGCCCGCGCAGCAGGGGCCGGGTGTCGCGCCGCTGGACCCGCTGGGCCACCACGTCCAGATCGGCCCGCATCCACACGGTCACGGCCTTTTCCTTCAACAGGGCCCGCGTCTCGTCCCGCAGCACCGCCCCGCCGCCGGTGGCCAGCACGATGCGCGGCCCCTCCAGCAGGCGGCGGATGACCCGCGCCTCGCCGGCCCGGAATTCGGCCTCGCCCATGGTCGAGAAGATTTCCGACACCGCCATGCCCGCTGCGCTCTCGATCTCAGCGTCGCCGTCGGCGAAATCCAGCGCCAGCCGTTTGGCCAGCCGCCGTCCGACGGTGGATTTCCCCACCCCCATCAGCCCGACGAGGGCTATGGTGCGCTCTCGCATGGGAATCGCCGCGTCCGTCATGGTCCTTCAACCCTCTACACCAAGCGCCGCCACAGGCCAGCGCGCCAAACACTGCACGGCATGACGACGCCGCAGATCGAGGCCTTTCTGGAGATGATGGCGGTGGAGCGGGACGCCTCGCCCCACACCCTGTCGGCCTATGCCCGCGATCTGGCCGATGCGGAGGGCGCGACCGGCGGCCTGATGACGGCGGACGAGACGGCGGTCGAGGCCTGGTACGCCTCCCTGTCCACGCGGGGCCTGTCCGCGGCCACGGCGGCGCGCAGGCGCTCGGCGGTGCGCCAGTTCTACCGCTTCGTCCTCGCCGAGGGCTGGCGGGGCGATGATCCCTCCCGCCGGCTGGACGCGCCGAAGACGGGCCGCAGCCTGCCCAAGGTTCTATCGCGCGACGAGATCGAACGCCTGTTGGCGGCGGCAGGAACCCATGAAGGCGCGGCAGGCATCCGCCTGATCGCCCTGCTGGAGCTGGCCTACGCCTCGGGCATGCGGGTGTCGGAACTGCTGGCGCTCAAAGCCGACGCCGTGCGTCGCGACCCGGCCTTCCTGATCGTCCGCGGCAAGGGCGGCAAGGAGCGGCTGGCTCCCCTGAACGCATCAGCCCGTGAGGCGGTGAAGGCCTGGCTGGCCGCCCGCGACGCCGCCCGCAAGCCGAACATGCCCGACAGCGCCTGGCTGTTCCCCTCCTCGGCTGCGTCCGGCCACCTTACGCCGCGCCGCTTCGCCCAGTTGCTGGACCAGGCCGCGATCACGGCCGGCATCGACCCGGCCCGCGTCAGCCCCCACGTCCTGCGCCACGCCTTCGCCACCCACCTGCTGGAGGGCGGCGCCGATCTGCGCATCGTCCAGACCCTGCTGGGCCACGCCGACATCGCCACGACCCAGATCTACACCCACGTCGCCACCGACCGCCTGACCCAGGTGGTGCATTCCAGGCACCCGCTCGCACGCGAGGAGTGAACCGCGCTTGCTCCCAGCCGTTGGTGTGACTAGGTTCCGCCGCCTTCCGACGCACAAGTTCGCGCCGCCCTATCGGACGCCTTCATGGCCACCCACTATCTCGATTTCGAAAAGCCGATCGCCGACCTGGAGGCCAAGATCGAGGAGCTGTGCCTGCTCTCCTCGACCTCTGGATCGTTCGAGACCGAGATCGACGGCCTGCGCAAGAAGGCCGAGCAGCTGCGGAAAAAGACCTATTCCGGCCTCGACCCCTGGATGAAGACCCAGGTGGCCCGACACCCGCAACGGCCGCATTTCGTCGACTATATCGACGGCCTGTTCACCGATTTCGTCGAGCTGCGCGGCGACCGCCAATTCGGCGATGATCAGGCGATCATCGGCGGTCTGGCGCGGATTCGCGGCCGCGCCGTCGTCGTCATGGGCCATGAGAAGGGCCACGACACCGCCACCCGCCTGACCCACAATTTCGGCATGGCGCGGCCCGAGGGCTATCGCAAGGCGGTGCGCCTGATGGACATGGCGGAGCAGTACGGCCTGCCGGTGCTGACGTTTGTCGACACCGCCGGCGCCTATCCGGGCCTCGGCGCCGAGGAGCGGGGTCAGGCCGAGGCCATCGCCCGTTCGACCGAGCGCTGCCTGACGCTGGGCGTGCCGTCGATCGCCACCATCACCGGCGAAGGCGGCTCCGGCGGGGCCATCGCCATCGCGGCGGCCAGCCGGGTGCTGATGCTGGAACACTCGATCTATTCGGTGATCTCGCCCGAGGGCGCGGCCGGCATCCTGTGGCGCGACGGCGCCCGGGCCAAGGACGCCGCCATGGCCATGCGCATCACCGCGCCGGACCTGAAAGAGCTGAAGATCATCGACCGGATCATCGAGGAGCCGGTCGGCGGCGCCCATTCCGACAAGGATGCCGCCATTCAGTCGGTCGGCGACGCCCTGATCGAGGAACTGGACAAGATGTCGAAGATGTCGCCGGGCCAGATCCGCAAGGCCCGCGCCGACCGCTTCTACGCCATCGGCCGCCTGAGCGAGCGTTAACGGCTCGTCCACCTCGTCTTGAGACCGTCCGGGACAGTTTCCTCCCGTAATGGTTCGCGTCCGAATGAACGTCGGCGAAGCGCTCCGCGACAGCGCCATCTTCAATCTCGAAAGCGCCGTGACCATGGTCGTGGACGACTCGGCGTTCGCGCTTGAGCTGACGACCCAGGCCCTGCTCGGCTTCGGCATCAAGACCCGCTACGTCTGCCACAGCGCCGCAGAGGCGATGGAGATCCTGCAGGATTCGGACATCGACCTGCTGGTCGTCGACGCCGACATGCCGGGGACCAGCGGCTATGAACTGGTGCGCTGGCTGCGCCGGGCGAACCTTGAGCCGAACTCGTTCGCGCCGGTGATCCTGATGGCGCCCCATGTGCGTCGCAAGAATCTGGATGAGGCCCGCAACTGCGGCGCCAACTTCATGGTCACCAAGCCGTTCAGCGCCACGACCCTGCTGGAGCGGGTGATCTGGGTGGCCAAGGACCAGCGGCCGTTCCTGACCGTCGGCGACTATTTCGGCCCCGATCGCCGCTTCCGTGACGGTGTGAACCGCGATGGCGAGGAGCGTCGGGACGACAAGATCAAGCTGGCGAAGATGAAGGCCGAACGGCCCGAAGAGGTGCAGGTGTGAGCGTCGTCATCCGCACGCCACGCACCTCGCGCCTGTCCAAGCTGATCGACAGCGCCGGCGGCGCCAGTGTCGCCCTGGCCCTCGCCCGGGCGAAGCGCAATCTGGCGAAGCTGGAGCCGCGCAGCCTGGAGGTGGTCAAGGGCCATGTGGCCGAACTGGTCGCCCTGACGCCGCCCGCCGGGCCTCAGGAAGCCTTCCCCCGGATGGAGGCCGCCTATCGCGCCGCTGTCGGGGTTCTGGACGCCGCCGGGCCGTTCGAGCGCCACGACCTGTGCGGCGCGGCTGCCAGCCTGTGCGACCTGATCGACGGGGCGGGCGACGGCGCCGGCTTCGACTGGCGCATCGTTCAGGTCCATGCCCGGGCGCTGGAGCTGATGTTGTCCCTGCCCGCCGACGCCATGGAACAGCGCAAGCGGGTGCTGGAGGGCCTGGCAGATGTCCGGTCGAGGAAGCTCTCGTCCCCATCGTGATCCTTCTCCCCTCCGAGGGAGAAGGGATGAGATTGCTACGGCTTCCGCGCGTCTGTTTCCGCCACAGGGCCGCATATTCCCCGCCCTGACGCGCCACCAGCTCGTGGTGGGCGCCGCGCTCGACGATCCGTCCGGCCTTGAGCACCAGAATCTGGTCGGCGTCCGCCACGGTGGACAGCCGATGCGCCACGACCAGGGTCGTGCGGCCGGTGCGGGCCTTGCGCAGGGTCTTCTGGATCGCGGCCTCGGTGCGGCTGTCCAGCGCGCTGGTGGCCTCATCGAGGATGAGCACGCAGGGGTCGGCCAGCAGGGCGCGGGCGATGCCCACCCGCTGACGCTCGCCGCCCGACAGCTTCAGCCCCCGCTCGCCGACCTTGGTGTTCATGCCGTCCGGCAGGTCGCGGATGAAGTCGGCCAGCTCCGCCGCCTCGGCCGCCGCCCAGATGGCCGCATCGTCGGCGTCCGGCTTGGGAAAGGCGATGTTGGCGCGCAGAGTATCGTTGAACAGGGCCACGTCCTGCGGCACCAGCGCCACCGCCTGGCGCAGCGAGGCCTGGGTCACCGAACGCGCATCCAATCCCTCGATCATCACCCGGCCTTCCTGCGGATCGAGCAGACGCAGCGCCAGCTTCACGATCGTCGACTTGCCCGACCCGGACGGCCCGACCAGCGCCGTGGTCGACCCCGGCGCGGCGACGAAGCTGATATCCTCCAGCCCGTTGGCCCGGGCGTCATGGCGATAGCCGACTTGCTCGAACGCCAGAGCCGCGCCGCGGGCGTCCTGAGGCTGCGGCAGGGCGTGCGCATCGGGTGCATCGGCCACCTGCGGCGCCTGACGCGTGACCTTCAGCATCTCCTCCATGTCGATGAAACCCTGACGGATTTCCCGATAGGCGAAACCGAGAATGTTCAACGGCGCGTAGAGCGAAATCAGGATCAGCACCGACGCCGCCACGTCCCCCGGCCCCATCCGCCCGGCCATGGCCTCGGTCCCCGCCATCACCGCCATGACGCCGAGGCCTACGTTCATGATCGCGCCCTGGATGGTGTTCAGCAGGGCCAGCGAAGTGTTGGCCTTGAGCGCCGCATCGACATAGGTCGACAGGGCGCGGTCGTATCCGGCGGCGGCCCGCGCCTCGGCCCCGAACGACTTGACCGTCTCGTAGTTCAGCAGGGCGTCGACCGACAGGCCCGCGGCCTCACTGTCCGCCGCGTTCATCGCCCGGCGATGCTCCAGCCGCCAGTTGGCCATGGCGAAGGTCGCGGCCGCATAGACCGCCACCACCGTCACCGCCACGGCGGCGAAGCGCCAGTCGTATTTGCCTCCCAGAACGGCGGCGGCGAGGATCAGCTCGACCACCGTCGGCCCGACATTGAAGAAGATGATCCGCAGCAGGAAATCCACTGCCCGCGACCCGCGCTCCATCGTCCGCGACAACGATCCCGACCGCTTGGTTTGATGGAAATCAAGAGACAGGCTCAGGGCATGGCCGAAGGTCTCGGTCGCCGTCTTGCGCTGCGCCGCCGCCCGCACAGGGGCGAACACCACGTCCGACATCTGCGGCGCCGCCGACGACAGGAACCGCACCAGCGCCCAGCCGACGGCGAAGGCCGCGAAGCCCGCTCCGAGCGCTACCTCCGGCCCCTGCCCTTCCGCCAGCCGGTTGACCGCCGCGCCCAGCATCAGCGGCGCGGTGACGCCCAGCGCCTTGCCCGCCAGGGTCAGCAGCAAGGCCCCCGCCACGCGCCACGGCAACTGTGGCGCGTTCGACCGCGCCACCACACCCAGCAGGTCGCCGAGCGCCCTTAGCGTGCCCGGCCCGTCCGACTTGTTCTGATCCGCCCCGAGGGCCGCCGCCTTGACCTCGGGGTCAGGGTTCCGGCGGCCGGAGCGCTCTCCGCGCATCGCCATCGGTCTGTTATGGGGTGCGCCGCCCGCCCGCGAAAGGGCCTAGGCCGCCGCCGTGACCGCACCGATCAGTTCGTCCACCGCTTCCTCGGTCGTGGCCCAGGAGCAGACGAACCGCACCGAACCGTCGTCGAAGCGGTAACAGGCCCAGCCCGCCTCATTGATCTTCTGGTGCGCCTTGGGCGGCATGCGCACGAACACGGCGTTGGCGTCGACCGGATGGGCCAGCTCGAACGGGGTGTTGACGACGATCCCCGCCGCCAGCCGCTGGGCCATCAGATTGGCGTGGGCCGCCCCGTCCTCCCAGGCGTTGGTCTCCAGCAGGCCCAGGAACGGCGCGGCCAGGAACCGCGCCTTGGACGCCGTCTGCCCAGCCTGTTTCAGCCGGTTGTCGATCCGCCTGGCCAGCGACTTGTCGAACATGACGATGGCCTCGGCGCAGTTGGCGCCCGCCTTGGCCCCGCCGAAGACGAGGATGTCCACGCCCAGCCGCGGGATCTGCTTCAGGTCGAACCCCGCCGCTGCCGCATTGGCCAGCCGCGCCCCGTCCATATGCACGCCGAACCCGCGCGCCTTCACCGGCTCGATCAGGTGGCGCAGCTCTTCCTCGGTATAGACCGCGCCGTATTCCGTGGCCTGGGTCAGGGTCAGGGCCGCCGCCGGCTGGCGATGCCCGACCTCGGGCTCCTCCAGCGCCGCGTTCAGCACCTTGGGGTCGATCTTGCCGGAAAAGCCCGGCAGGCCGATCAGGCCCATCCCCTGTCCAAAGAAGCCCGGCGCGCCCGTCTCGTCGGTGCAGACGTGGGCCGCGTGGTGGGCCAGCACCGCCTCGAACGGAAACGCCAGCATCGACAGCGAAATCGCATTGGCCGCCGTGCCGCTGAACACGAACCGCACCTCGGCGTCAGCGTCCAGCCGCTGGCGGATCTGGTCGGCCGCGCGCGCGGTGATCTCGTCGGCGCCATAGGCCCGCACCGCCCCGCCGTTGGCGGCGATGATCGCGTCCAGCGCCGCCGGCGCCATGCCGGCCGTGTTGTCGGACCCGAAGTCGTAACGCATGGGATCAGGCCTCTTTTTCGTCGGTCAGAACCGTACGCTCGGCGTCGCGGTCGGCCAGGCTCCATGGCACGGCCACCTGATGCGGGAACGGAATCTCGATCCCGGCGGCGTCCAGCGCCTCCTTGCCGCCCTGCATCAGGTCGGCCTGGGTCTGCCACCAGTCATCGACCTTCACCCAGGCGTGCAGCGTCACGGACACGGCGCTGTCCAGCAGGGCCGTTACCCCGGCCCAAGGCTCCGGGTCCGGCAGCACCGCCTCATGCGCGGCGGCGACACCGACCAGCACGTCCCGGGCCTTCTTCAGGTCATCGCCGTAGCCGACGGAGAAGACGATCTCGATCCGGCGCGTCCTCTGGCCGGTCAGGTTCACCAAAGGCTCGCTCAGCACCTTGGAGTTCGGGATGACGATCTTGTGGTTGTTGGCGTTCGAAAGCTGGGTGGTGAACAGGTCCAGCCGCTGCACTGTGCCGGACATGCCGCCGACATCCACCACGTCCCCCACGCGATAGGGACGCAGCACCAGCAGCATGATGCCCGAGGCGACGTTGGACAGCGTTCCCTGCAACGCCAGGCCGACGGCCAAGGATGCGGCGCCCAGAACGGCGATGATCGAGGTCGTCTGAACGCCCAGCCGCTGCAGGACGGCGATCAGGCCGACGATCAGCACGATCACCCGCACCACCTGCACGGCGAAGCTGAGGACCGTCGGGTCGTGACGGAAGCCGCGCACGCGCATCAGCGCCCGCCGCGCCGCGCCCGAAGCCCACTTCGACGCGAACAGCGTGGCTATGAAGATCAGCAAGGCGACCGACAGGTTCACGGCCAGGTCGCCGGCCATCTGGGTGATCTTGGCGATCATGGCGGCGTCGACGGCCACGGCCTTCTGGCCCGAGGCCACGAGGTCAGCGATGGGAGAGGTGACGGACATGAGCCGGGTCTAACGCCTGAACCCGCGAATGGAAGCCCGATGCGGCGTTTTAGCTCGCCGCGACGCGGCCCCCGCTGCGTTCCATCCGGTCCAGCAGGTCCATGACGCCGTCCAGAGTGTCCGCCTCCCGCGCCGGCTTGTCCCAGCGGATGCGGCTGACGCGGGGAAAGCGCATGGCCACGCCTGACTTGTGCCGGGTCGAGCGTTGCAGCCCCTCAAACGCGATCTCCAGCACCAGACCGAAATCGCGCTCGGCCCGGACCGCCCGCACGGGGCCGAAGCGGTCGGTGGTGTGATCGCGCACGAACTTGTCCAGCTGCTTCAGCTCCTCGTCGGTGAAGCCGAAATAGGCCTTGCCCACGGGCGCCAGCGCCCCCTCGTTGGTCCAGACGCCGAAGGTGTAGTCGGAATAGAAGCTCGACCGCTTCCCGTGCCCGCGCTGAGCGTACATCAGCACCGCGTCGATCAGATGCGGGTCGCGCTTCCATTTGAACCACGGCCCCTTGGGCCGGCCGGCGACATAGGCGCTGTCCCAGCGCTTCAGCATCATCCCCTCGGCCGCCGCCCCCACCGGTGGATCGGCGCGCAGGGCCGTCAGGGCGTCCCAA
Organism: Brevundimonas sp.; assembly: GCA_036405055.1. Lineage (GTDB taxonomy): Bacteria > Pseudomonadota > Alphaproteobacteria > Caulobacterales > Caulobacteraceae > Brevundimonas. The sequence goes on along the minus strand of DASWYI010000030.1, from coordinate 10,453 downwards.
TCCGCATACGGAATAACCGGCGATAGACTCAGGCGATCGCCGGTGTGCCCCCCCACCACCGCCTCCAGCCGCGCCCGACGGTCGCGCAAGGGTAGCCCCCGCAGATCCTCTCCGTCGGCCGCCAGCAGGTCATAGGCGACGATGGCCGCCGGGTGGGCCGCCATCATCTTCGCATCCACCGTCTTGCGGTTCAGCCGCTGTTGCAGGTCTCCGAACGGCGCGACCTGTCCGTTCCGCATGACCACCAGCTCGCCGTCGATGGCCCCCTCAAACGCCAACCCGGCCATGACGTCGGGAAAGGCGTGGGTGATCTCGTCGCCGTGCCGGGAATACAGCCGCGCCACGCCCTGCTCGCGCACCGCCTGCACCCGGATGCCGTCCCATTTCCATTCGGCGACGTGGTCGGCGGGGGCCAGCCTGGCGAAATCCACGGCCTCGTCGATGGCCACCGCCAGCATGACCGGCCGGAACCGGCCCGGCGCCTCGGTGTCCGGCCGCTCGCCCCGGCCCTCGACCCAGGCGAACAGCTTGGCGTAGGGCGGCTCCACCGCGTTCCACACCTCGACCACGTCCGCGACGGTCAGCGGCTCCAGCGCCGTCGTCGCCTCCCCGCCCCCGGGTTCCGGAGCCTCCGTCACGGCGTCCGGCCGCACCATCGCCACCGCCGTCTTGGCCAGTTGCGCCGACAGGCCGACGCGCAAGGCCCCGGTCACCAGCTTCAGCAGCGCCCACCGCCCCTTGGGCTCCAGCGCATCCAGCCAGCCCTCGATCAGGGGCCGCACCTGCGTCCGCCCCGCATGAGTCAGGGCGTCGATCACCTCGCCCAGCTCAGGCTCGCGGTTGGGTCTGTGGTTCGGGTCGCGCGGCCAGATCAGGGCCACCGTCTCGGCCAGATCGCCGACGTAATCGTAGGACCAGCGGAACAACTGATCGTCCACCCGCGCCTCGACGGCGGTGCGGATCATGGCCGGTTTGGCGGCGTTGAAACTGAGATCGCCTGTCAGGGCCGCGAGCGCCCAGCCCCGGTCCGGGTCCGGCGTCGCCCTCAAGTAATCGCGCACCAGCACCAACTTGGCGTTGCGCGATCCCGTCAGCGACAGGCGGTCCAGCAGTTCGGCGAAGGCGCGCATGATGCGATCAACGCATCACAAGCCTGCGGGTGCAATCAGGCGGCGACGGCTTCTTGCAGCAGTTCGCGCACGCTGGCCCGTCCCGCACCGACGCGGTTCATCACAACGGCCAGGGCGGCGAAGTCGATGGGCTTGTTCAGATAGGCGTCCGCCCCCGCTTCCAGCCCCGCCTCGTGGTCCTCGTTGCGGGCCGAGGCCGACAACACCACGATGGGCGTGTCCGCGTTCGGACCGGCGCCGGCGCGGATGGCCCGCGTGGCGCTGAGGCCGTCCATGACAGGCATGTTCACGTCCATGACGATCAGGTCGTACTGCTGCAGAGCGGCCATATCGACGGCGATCTGGCCGTTCTCCGCGGCGGCGCAGCTGTGACCGGCCGAGCCCATCCAAGCCTCCAGGATCATGCGGTTGACCGGGTGATCCTCGACCACCAGCACCTGCAGGGCCGCGCCGTCCTCGATCTCGGCGCGGATCGGCTCGGCGGCCTCGACCGCCTTCCACTCCACCACCTCGGCCTCCAGCGACAGGATGAAGGTCGAGCCGACGCCCAGCTTCGACGTCACGGTGATGTCGCCGCCCATGATGTTGGCCATGCGCCGCGAGATGGTCAGACCCAGACCCGTGCCGCCGAACCGGCGCGTGGACGAGGCGTCCACCTGGGTGAAGGGCTGGAACAGGCGTTCCAGATCCTCGGGAGAAATGCCGGCGCCGCTGTCGGTGACGCAGAAATCGAACCGCGCCCGGCGATCAGACAGGCGTTCGCCCCGGACCGTGTACTGGATCTCGCCCTTGTCGGTGAACTTCACCGCATTGGACAGCAGGTTGTGGATCACCTGACAGACGCGCAGCGGATCGCCGCGCACGACAGCCGGGATTTCGCCCTCAAAGGCGGCGTTGAAGTTCAGACCTTTGGCCTCGGCCTGGGCCTGGAACGGCCCGGTCACGCGGCGGTGCAGGTCCTCGACCGAGACATCGACGACCTCAAAGGTCATCTTGCCCGCCTCGATCTTGGTCATGTCGAGGATGTCGTTCAGCAGGCTCAGCAGGTTGTCGCCCGAGTTGCGGATGATCGACAGATATTCCCGCTGGGTGGTCTCCAGACGCGTGGCGCTCAGCAGCTGGGCCGCACCCAGCACGCCGTTCATCGGCGTGCGCAGCTCATGCGAAATGACGCCCAGGAAGTTGGACTTGGCGTCGGAGGCGGCGTTGGCCTTGTCGCGCGCGGCCTCCAGCTCCTCGATCAGGTGTGACTGGTGGGCCTGGAAGGCGCGGATGCGCTCCTCGCGCAGCATGGTCATGGTCACCAGCACGAACATGCCGGCGGCCGTGAACGGCACCACCGCCAGGAACTGCCAGAAGGCCGGCGTGCCCCACAGGCTGCCGACGATGATCAGGGCGGCGAGACCATACGGCGACGAAATCACCATGGCCTGACGCGGCGAGCTGCGCAGTTGCGAGAACACCAGCACATAGCCGGCGACCAGCAGCGCCATGGCCAGAGGCTGGCCGAACGGCGCGCCCGAGAACCAGGCCAGCAAGGGCGCGGTGGCCCAAGCGCCGGTGGTGACGGTGGCGACTGCCGGGAAGATCAGGCCCCAGCCGCCCCCCTCGGTCACGCGCTCGCTGAGGCGCTTTTCGACCACGCCGCGCAGGGCGCCGGCGGCCAGGGTGCCCACGAACCACAGACCGGCGGTCACGATTCCGACGGTGGCAAGCAGGCCCAGGCCCCAGCTGGCGATGATGATGTAGCGAAGATACTGCGTCTGCAGGATGGCGCGCAGCGCCTGCGCGGCCTCTCCCGGCGCCTGTCCGGCGGCCAACCCCTTGCCGATTCCGTCCGATTCGACCAAGGCGGCCCCCTCCGTCCTGTTCAACCCGTCGGCGACGCTAGGTTGAAGGTTCTAAGACGAGGTGAACGCGGAATTTCCCCGTTATTCGACGGCCTCCGCGGGTGTCATCGCCTTGATGGACAGGGCGTGGACCGGGCCGGCCAGTTCGGTCTTCAGCAGGGCGTTGACCGCGCGCTGACGCATGACCCGCGACTGGCCTTCAAAGGCGGCGGACACCACCGTCAGGTTGAAATGGCTCTCGCCGCCCGGCTGGCCGTCCATGCCGCCCTCATGATGGTGGCCGGCGTGGCGCGCGCTGTCATCGACCAGCTCGATCCGCTCGGGCGACAGGGCCGCGGTCAGTTTTTCGCGAATAATCGTCGCGATCGGGCCTTCATTCATCGCTGCTTCCTTGATGGCGTCGCAATCGACCCTACACTTGCGGTGATGCCTCCCCAGTTTCAATACAAGCCGCGCTTCACCGACATCCGGGTGAAGCCCCCGAAGCCCGAGGAGGAGGCGGCCGAGGCCGACGTCTTCCATCTCAAGCCGGGCGAGAAGCCGTGCCAGTGGCCCGACTGCCGCAAGGCCGCGACGGCCAAGGCGCCCAAGTCGCGCGAGCGGCTGCATGACTTTTATGATTTCTGCACGGGCCACGCGGCCGAGTACAACAAGGGCTGGAACTTCTACGCCGGCATGACCGAGGGCGCCGTGCGCCAGGCTCAGGAGGAGGAAGCCATGACCGGCGGCCGCCCGACCTGGCAGATGAAGGCGGGCAAGTTCACGCGCGAGGCCGCCGCCTTCGCGTCGAAGATGGGCACGTCGAACAATACCGGCGCCGGTTCATGGCGCGACAGCTTCGGTCTGTTCGGCAGACGGACCCAGGAACAGGCCGGTCCCGCCGGCGACGACGGCCTGCGCCTCGGCAAGCTGGAACGCGCGGCGCTGGCCGACCTCGATCTCGAGGCCCGCGCCGACAAGAAGGCGATCAAGGTCCGCTATCACGAGCTGCTGAAACGCTTCCACCCCGACCTGAACCAGGGCGACCGCGGCGCCGAAGCCAAGCTCCAGCGCGTCATCAAGGCCTACAAGACGCTGAAGAAGGCGGGGCTGGCTTAGGCCTCGATCTTCCAGCCCGTCGGAACATCCATGACCGATACAGACGTCAACGGGTCCGCAGCCCGGCTCGCCACACGCCTTGCCTTTGTCGCGGCCGGCATCGCAATGGCCTCATGGGCGCCCCTCGTCCCCTCCGCCAAGGCGCGGGTCGGGCTTGATGAGGCCGGGCTCGGAATGCTGCTTCTGTGTCTGGGCATAGGGTCCGTGGCGGCCATGCCGGTGACCGGAATGCTTGCCGCCCGTTTCGGCAGTCGGCCCATGATCCTGCTTGGCGGTATTGGCCTGGGCCTCACCATGCCGGCGCTGGCGCTCGCCTCGACCCCGGGCGCACTTGCAGCAGCCCTGCTGGTGTTCGGCGCATCTCTCGGCACGCTTGATGTCGCGATGAACGCCCACGCGGTGGAAGTCGAGGCCGCTTCCGAACGATTGCTGATGTCGGGATTCCACGCCCTGTTCAGCGTCGGCGGCATCATTGGGGCCGGTGCGATCACCGTCGCGCTTGCACACGGGGTCAGCCCGCTGGCGGCTACAATCGGTTCTGCGTTGATAACCTTGGTCTGCGTGGCCGTGGCCGCGCCTGGCCTGCTGCGAACCACCGGTGAGTCGGGAGGCGCGGTCTTCGCCCTGCCCAAGGGCATCGTGCTGCTGATCGCAGTTCTTGTCGCCGCAACCTTCCTGGCCGAGGGGGCGCTGCTGGACTGGAGCGCACTGCTCATTACACAGACGGGCGCCACCACGCCCGGGTTCAGCGGGATCGGCTATGTCCTGTTCTCCGCAGCTATGACCTTCGGTCGGCTGACAGGCGATGCAACGGTTGGTCGCCTTGGGCCAAGGCTGGTTCTGCAGGCGGGCGGCGTCGTCGCGGTCGCCGGCTTCTCCGTCCTGCTGCTGTCGCCGGTTCCTTGGATCGCGCTGAGCGGTTTTGTCCTGATCGGACTGGGCGCGGCCAACATCGTGCCGATCCTGTTCAGCGCAGCCGGTCGCCAGAAGACGATGCCGGCCCCTTTGGCCATCGCGGCGGTTACGACTACGGGCTACGCGGGCCTGCTGGCCGGCCCTGCCGCCTTGGGCTTCATCGCTCACGCCAGCAGCCTGCAGCTCGCCTTCTGGCTGCTGGCGGTTCTTGTCGCGCTGGTGCCGCTGACAGCCGGACTGATCGCCCTCAAGACGGTCGCAGACTAATCCGCGGCCGCCTCTTCCTCAGCCTCCGGCGCAGGCGCGCCCGACGGGCCGGTGATGTCGAAGTCGATCTTGCCGTCCTTCAGCTGCACCTTCACGTGGCCGCCGCGTGTCAGGCGTCCGAACAGGATGTCGTCGGCCAGCGGCTTCTTGATGTGCTCCTGGATCGTGCGGGCCAGGGGGCGGGCGCCGTACAGCTCGTCGAAGCCGTTCTTGGCCAGCCAGTCGGTCGCCTCGTCGGTCAGGGTGATGGTGATGTTGCGGTCCGCCAGCTGGGCCTCCAGCTGCAGGATGAACTTGGTCACCACCTGACGGATGGTCTCCGAATTCAGGGCCTTGAAGGCGACGATGGCGTCCAGACGGTTGCGGAACTCCGGCGCGAACAGGCGCTGGATGGCCTTGTCGTCCTCGCCCTCGACCTTGCCCCGGCCGAAGCCGATGGAGGCGCGCGCGTTGTCGGCGGCCCCGGCGTTGGTGGTCATGATCAGGATGACGTTCCGGAAATCGACCTTCTTGCCGACCGCGTCGGTCAGCATGCCGTTGTCCATCACCTGCAGCAGGATGTTGTAGACGTCCGGGTGCGCTTTCTCGATCTCGTCCAGCAGCACCACAGCGTGCGGATGCTGGTCGACCGCGTCGGTGAGCAAGCCCCCCTGGTCATGCCCGACATAGCCCGGAGGGGCGCCGATCAGGCGGCTGACCGTGTGCCGCTCCATATATTCCGACATGTCGAAGCGCAGCATCTCGATGCCCAGTGTCTGGCTGAGTTGCTTGGCCACCTCGGTCTTGCCGACGCCGGTGGGGCCGCTGAACAGGAAGCTGCCGATAGGTTTCTGCGGATCACGCAGGCCGGCGCGGGCCAGCTTCATCGCCGCCGAGACCTGCTCGATCGCCGCCTCCTGACCGAACACGGCGCGGTTCAAGTCGGTCTGGAGTTCACGCAGCGACTCCGTGTCCGACTTGGACACCGACTTCGGCGGGATGCGGGCCATCTTGGCGATCACGGCCTCGACCTCCTTCTGGCCGATGGTCTTCTTGCGCTTCGATTCCGGCAGCAGCATCTGCGACGCCCCCGCCTCGTCGATCACGTCGATCGCCTTGTCCGGCAGTTTGCGGTCAGTCATGTAGCGCGCCGACAGCTCGACCGCCGTCCGCACCGCCGCGTCGGTGTAACGGACCTTGTGGTGGCTTTCGTAATAGCTCTTCAGGCCCTTGAGGATCTTCACCGAGTCCTCGACCGTCGGCTCATTGACGTCGATCTTCTGGAACCGGCGCACCAGGGCGCGGTCCTTCTCGAAATGCTGGCGGTATTCCTTGTAAGTCGTTGATCCCATGCAACGAAGCGTGCCCGACGCCAGGGCCGGTTTCAGCAGGTTGGAGGCGTCCATCGCCCCGCCGCTGGTCGCGCCCGCGCCGATCACCGTGTGGATCTCGTCGATGAACAGGATCGCGTTCTCGTGGTTCTCCAGTTCCTTGACGACCTGCTTCAGCCGCTCCTCGAAGTCGCCGCGATAGCGGGTCCCGGCCAGCAGCGCGCCCATGTCGAGCGAGAAGATGGTCGCGCCTTCCAGAACGTCCGGCACCTCGTGGTTGACGATCTTGCGCGCCAAGCCCTCGGCGATGGCCGTCTTGCCCACGCCCGGCTCGCCGACCAGCAGCGGGTTGTTCTTGGTGCGGCGGCACAGGATCTGGATCGAGCGCTCGACCTCGGCGTGGCGGCCGATCAGGGGATCGACCTTCCCTTGCCGCGACTTCTCGTTCAGGTCGATGCAATAGGCCTCCAGCGCCTCGCCGCCCGACTTCACGGCGGCGGCGTCATCGGCGTCCTCCGGCGACTGGCCGGCGGCGCGCACGGGCCGCGTCTCGCCCGAGCCGCCCTTCTTGGCGATACCATGGGCGATGAAGTTCACCGCGTCATACCGCGTCATGTCCTGCTCCTGCAGGAAGTAGGCGGCGTGGCTCTCGCGCTCGCTGAAGATGGCGACCAGGACATTGGCCCCCGTCACCTCTTCCCGGCCCGAGCTCTGGACGTGGATCACCGCGCGCTGGATCACGCGCTGGAAGCCCGCCGTCGGCTTGGCGTCGTCGCCGTCCGCCGTGGCCAGCGCCGCCAGATCGTTGTCGACATACAGGGTCAGCGCCGCCTTCAGCGCCGGCAGGTCGACGTTGCACGCCCGCATGACGTTCCCGGCGTCCGGGTCGTCGATCAGGGCCAGCAGCAGGTGCTCCAGCGTGGCGTATTCATGCCGGCGCTCGTTCGCATAGTGAACGGCGCGGTGCAGGGTCTCTTCGAGCGGACGCGAGAAAGAGGGCAAGCTCTCAGTCCTTTTCCATGGTGCATTGCAGGGGGTGCTGGTGACGGCGCGCCGTCTCAATCACCTGGGCGACCTTGGTCTCGGCCACCTCATAGGTGAAGACGCCGCAGACCCCGACGCCATGCTGATGCACATGCAGCATGATGCGGGTCGCGTCCTCGCGGTCCTTCTGGAAGAACCGCTCCAGCACATAGATGACGAATTCCATCGGCGTGTAGTCGTCGTTCAGGATCAGCACCCGATAGAGCGAGGGCTTCTGAAGCTTCGGCTTGGTCTCGGTGACGGTGGCGGCCCCCTGGCCTCCCCCCGTTTCACCTGGACGTCGTGACGGCGGCATTCGTGGTCCGATAGTGGGTTACATCCCTAGATAGGGAATGATGGCCTGATTTGAAGCGTCGGCAAGTCACAGGTTGCGGAAGACAGAAGACGTTCCTTCTCCCCTTGAGGGAGAAGGTGGCCCGTGAGGGCCGGATGAGGGGTGTCAGCGCCGCCGGTCAGAGTTTGCGCGCCGCAGCCTGACGAACGACTTCCAGAACCTGATCCGGCGTCCCCAGCAGAGCCTCATTCGAAAACCGCAGCACCGTGAACCCGGCTTTTGTCAGCCACGCATCGCGCACGGCGTCCGCTTCCGCCCGCAGTACATGCACGCCGCCGTCCAGTTCGACGATCAGCTTCACGGCCGGACAGCAGAAGTCGGCGATGTATTGAGCAATCGGCATCTGTCGCCGGAACTTCAGGCCGCCCAGGCGACGGTCGCGCAGCAGCTTCCACATCGCCTTTTCAGCAAACGTCGGCTCGCCGCGAGATCGGCGGGCGTTGGCGCGCGTCCTGTCGGTTGGCTTCAGCATCGACGGAAGATAACCGGAACGGGCGGCGTTTCACCCCTCATCCGGCGCTCACGCGCCACCTTCTCCCTCAAGGGGAGAAGGGAAATTGCAGAAGGCCCCGCTGTTTCCAGCGGAGCCTTCGAACTCTACGCTTACGCTACTGAAGCTTAGCGGGCGGCCTGGAACTTCTCGACGGTCGCGGTGACGCGCTCGTTGATCGGCTGGAAGGTGTCCTTGACCGAGGCGGTCAGGGTTTCCGTCATCGCCGTCATGTTCGACAGATAGGCTTCGGTGGCCGACTTGGCCCACGAGGTCTGCAGCTCGATCAGCTCCTGCACCGAACGGGCGGCGGCCAGCGACTGGGCGGCGACGACGGTGTCTTCGAACGACTTCTTGCCGAAGGCCAAGGTCTGGGTCGACAGGGCTTCAGCGCCCTTCTGGGCGGCGGCGGCCGAGGCGACCATGGCTTCCAGGTTCTGCTTGCCGTGGGCGTTCAGCTCGGTCAGGCCGGCGACCGACTTGTCGACGCCTTCGCGGAACATCTTGGCGCCGGCGGCCTGGGCCTGCTGGGTCGTGGCCTGAACCTTCTCGGCCTGGGCCTTGACGGTGGCGGTCGCGGTTTCGACGGTCTTCTTGACGGTTTCGGTGGCGGTGGTGGCGGCGTCGGCCATGGTGTTTCTCCTGAACGATCCGCGGCGTTTCCGCGGTTTGATGGGTTTCGCGGCTATTGGGGGAACCGCGATGAGGCTCATATGGTGCAAGTGCGAACAAACGTCAAGGGCATTTTGTGCAGTGCAACATTTCCATCATCGAACAGGAGTGCGCGCTTCAAATCTGCGTTGACGCCTCGTTAACCGACGCGAAACTGGCGCCCGTCATGCTAGCCTTTCACCCATGAGTTCCAGAACGGCGCATTCGGGGGCGACCGCGCCGCAATTGTAAGAAGAGGCAGTCGCTTGCCGAAGACCGCATCTCTCCGCCGTGGCCTGGTCGCGTTGCTGACCCTGTGTGTGCTGGCGCTCGTCCCCACGCCCGGCGTCATGGCCCCTGTGGCCCAGTCGGACGACAACGCCCGCTACGCCGCCATCGTGGTGGACGCCGCTTCGGGCGAGGTGCTGTTCGCCCGCCACGCCGATGCGCGCCGCTATCCGGCCTCCATCACCAAGGTGATGACCATGTACATGGCCTTCGACGCCCTGTCGGAAGGCAAGGTCCGCCTGGACGACGTCCTGACCATCTCGCCCCGCGCCGCGTCCCAGCCGCCGTCCAAGCTGGGCCTCGCGGCGGGCCAGACCATCACCCTGGATGACGCGCTGAAGGCCATGGCCGTGCGCTCGTGCAATGATATGGCCGTGGCCGTGGCCGAGCACGTGGGCGGCTCGGAGGCCCGCTTCGCCGCCATGATGACGCTGAAGGCCCAGGATCTGGGCATGAGCCAGACCCGCTACGTCAACGCCAACGGCCTGCCGGACAGCCGCCAGCTGACCTCGGCCCGCGACCTGGCCATCCTCAGCCGCGCCGTCATGCGCGATTTCCCGCAGTATTACCGCTATTTCGGCCTGCACGACTGGAACTACGGCGGGCGCGAGTACCGCAGCACCAACGGCCTGCTGAACTCGGGCCAGGGCTATGACGGCATCAAGACCGGCTTCACCAACGCCTCGCGCTACAATCTGGCCGCCTCGGCCGTGCGGGACGGACGCCGTCTTATCACCATCGTCCTGGGCGGCCGCACCGTCGCCAGCCGCAACGCCCACGTCGCCGCCCTGATGGACGTCGGCTTCGAGGTCGAGCGCCGCCGCGCCGGGGGCGAACGCATCCAGGTGGCCCAGGCCATCTTCGAGGAGCGCGGCTTCGGCATCGGCGCCGACAACGCCGGCCCGGTGCAGTATGCCTCCCTGGCCGACACCGAGGACGAGCCGGGCACGGCCGGCGTGACCCTGACCTCAGGTCCATCTGCAGCTCGCCCGACCACGGTAGAGCCGGCCCCGTCGCAACGCGCAGACCTGCCCGCCGACGTCACGGCCATCCTGAACGGCGGAACCGCGCCCGCG
>DASWYI010000029.1:0-6773 GCA_036405055.1 Brevundimonas sp. | reverse complement strand
GTCTGCCCGTCTCCCTCACAGGACGCGGCGGGCGGCCAAAGGAGAGTTTCACCTGGTTCAGATTTTCGTCCGCGACAACAACGTCGATCAGGCGCTGAAGGCCCTGAAGAAGAAGATGCAGCGCGAAGGCAGCTTCCGTGAAATGAAGCGCCACGTGCACTACGAGAAGCCCTCGGAGAAGCGCGCCCGCCAGAAGGCCGAGGCCGTTCGCCGCGCCCGCAAGCTGGCCCGCAAGCGCATGCAGCGCGAAGGCCTGCTGCCCGCGCCGAAGCCCCGCACCCCGGGCGCCGGCCCGCGCGGCTAAACCGCAGCTCCCAAGGCTGAAAGATCAAGGCCCGCCCCGGGAAACCGGAGCGGGCCTTTTCGTTGGCCTACTTCCCCCCGCCCCGGATCGCGGCGCCGAAGCTCTTCCAGCTCAGCTTCACGTCGGACAGGGCGCCCGCGCGGAAGGCGCGGCCGGCGATCCAGACCATGAACAGGGCGAAGGCGAACATGCCGACGATGGCGCCGATCAGCTCGATCATGGGCGGGTCCGAAGGCAGGCGCGCCATCATGACGAAGGGCGTGAAGAAGGGGATCATCGACATGATCTGGATGACCGGCGCATCGGGGGTGCGCAGCGCCATCTGCATCGTAATCATGGGGATCACCAGGATCATCATGATCGGCCCCATCAGCGTTTGCGCGTCACGCGGCGTCTCGCAGAAGGCCCCGATGGCGGCGAACAGCACCGCGTACATCATGTAGCCGCCGACCATGAAGGCCGCGAACCAGCCCAGCATGCCGCCGCTCACCATCACGTCCCCGACCGTGCCCGCATACTGGGGCAAGAAGCCGATCATGGCCGCCGCCCCGATACCGCCCCAGGCCGCCAGCACCGTCAGGGTCAGCAGCGCCACCCCCAGCACCTTGCCGGTCAGAATCTCGGTCGCCGAGGCCGAGGACAGCAGCACCTCGAGGATCTTGTTCGACTTCTCCTCCATCACGCTGTTCAGCAGGATGGAGGCGCCGGTGATGATGAGCGACCACAGCAGGAACCCGCCCGCCAGACCGATGATCTGGGGCAGACGGTCCCGCAGCGACACCTCGCCGCCGCCCGCCGACTTGGGCGAAAAGGCCTTCACATCGGGCCGGAAGGCCTCGGTCGCCTCAACCACCGTCGCGTCGATGCCGGCGCCCTCGAACACGGCGCGGCGGTTGGCGGCTCGCAGGGCATCGCGAACGAAATCCTCGACCGTGTCGTCGGTGGCGCGGGCGGTCCAGACACGGGCGCCGGGTTTGCCCTGGGCGTCGCGGGTCAGGAAGACGACCCCGTCAAGACGCCTGTCCTTGGGTGCGTCTTCGTCGAGGAACTCGCGCACCTTCGCCGTCTGGGCCTCGCCGGACGCCGCCGTCGCGATCTCGGGCGGGGTCGGGACGATGCGCATCTTCGTCCGGCCCATGGAGGCCAGCGCGCCCTGAGCGGCGCTGGTACCCCCGGGCGCCGCCATGCCGCCCGTGGCTTGTTGGGCCTTTTCGGCGGCTTCCCTGGCCCGCTTGGCCTGTTGCTCCGCTTCCCGGCGCAGCGCGTCGCTGACGGCGGCGGCGAGGCCGGTGGCGTTTGGCCCCTCCTCGATCACCGCTACGGCGCGCACGGGCTCTGAGGTGCGGATCAGGATCGGCACGGCCCCGCCGATGACGGCGAACAGGGGGAAGGCCAGCAGGGACAGCCAGAAGCCGACCGTCTTGGCGTAGGCAGCGTATTCGCGCCGGGCGATGAGCAGGGTGCGGTTCATCGGGCGGCCTCCGATTTCACGGACTGGTCCTGATCCGGGTTATCCCCCGTCAGGTCGATGAAGGCGTCATGCAGGCTGGGCTCGCGCAACTGGAATCGGCGAACGTCGAGGCCGGTCAGGAAGGCGGCCTTGAGCGAGTCCTGTCCGCCGGCATTGGCGGCCAAGGCGGCTTTCAACACCCGAACCCCGTCCTGGTCGGACAGGGTCTCCACGCCGGTCACGCCCGGCAGGGCCGCGGCGGCCGCGGGGTCGATGGCGCCCTCAAGCTCCAGGAAGCGGCGTGAGGTGGCGCGGGCCTCGGTAACTGTGCCCTCGAACGCCTTCTGGCCCCGGGCCAGCAGCACGACCTTGTCGCACAGCCGCTCGGCGTGCTGCATCACATGGGTCGAGAACAGGACGGTCGCGCCGTCGGCGGCGAGGCCGCGAATGACGGCCTCCAGCCCCTGCTGGTTCACGGGGTCGAGGCCGCTGAACGGCTCGTCCAGGATCACGAACTCCGGCCGATGCACGACCGAGGCGATCAGCTGGACCTTCTGGGCCATCCCCTTGGACAGCTCCTTCATCTTCTTCTTGCTGGACGCACCGAGGCCTTGCGCCTCCAGCATCGCCTTCGCCCGCTTGCGCCCCTCCCCGATCGGCACGCCCTTCAGCGAACCGAAGAAGGCGATGGCGTCGACGGGGGTCATCTTCTTGTAAAGGCCGCGCTCCTCCGGCAGGAAGCCGATGCGGTTGCGCACCCGGCGGCCGTCGTCGGCGCCGAGGATGTCGATCCGGCCCGAGGTCGCGGGCTGAAGCCCCAGGATCATGCGGATGGTCGAGGTCTTGCCGGCGCCGTTGGGGCCGAGGAAGCCGCAGATCGTGCCCTTCTCGACCTGGAAGCTCAGGTCCCGCACGGCCTTGAACTCGCCGTACCGCTTGCTGACCGTGTCCAGCGTCAAAGCCGCCGTCATGTGAACGTCCCCCGATAACAGGGGCTCAGACTAGCAAGGGCTTCGCGGAAGCCGCCACCGGAAATGGCCCGGCTAACATTGATTGACCGTAACCTTGTCCCGGCGGATGGTCATTAAAACGGAGGGGTGGAAATGCTCGGGAAAATTCTAGGCGTCGTGTTCGGCGTCATTGTCGCCGGGATGGCGGTCGCGGGCGGCGAGTTCCTCCTCGCCGCCATCTGGCCGATGCCGCAAAGTGGCGGAATGCCCGATGCCGAGGCGATGAAGACCTTCATGGCCAGCGTGCCGCTGGGGATGAAGATCGGTCTGGCCGCCGTCTATGCGGCCGCCACATTCCTCGGCGCGGTCGTGGCGGCCCGTGTCGCCAAGGGGCGCTGGGCCGGCTGGACGATCACCACCATCATGCTGATGCTGACGGTGGCGAACTTCGTGATGCTGCCTCACCCGGTCTGGCTGATTGCGGTGTGCCTGATGGCCATCGTCATCGGGGGCGGCGTGGCCACCAAGATCGGCGCGAAGCGCTAGGCCTTCACCGCCACCCGGAAGGCGTGGCCCATGATGCGGGTGGGGTTCACCTGGACGCCGCCGCGCTTGACCTCGAAATGCAGGTGCGGGCCGGTGGAGTAGCCGGTCGAGCCAACGAGGCCGAGGCGCTGGCCGCCGGTCAGTTGCATGCCAGAGGCCACATCGATGCGGCTGAGGTGGCCGTACAGGCTGGTCATGCCGTTGGGGTGGCGAACCTCGACGAAGTTGCCGTAACCGCTGGCGTCATATCCGGTGCGCATCACCCGACCTTCAGCGGCGACATAGACGCTGGTTCCGGTCGGGGCCGCCATGTCGACGCCCTTGTGCGCCCGGCCCGGCGCGTCGCCCAGTTTGCGGAAGCCGAAGGCAGAGTTGATGGCGAAACCCTTCAGGGGCTTTTCGAACGTGATCTGGCGCATCACGGGGCCTGCGGGCGCGGCCACGGCGGTCACCGGCGCGGCGACGGGGTGGGCGCCGCTGGCCACATCGGCTGTCTCATTGACCGCCAGAGGCGCCATGGCCATGGCCATGACGGCGGTGCCCAGCAGAGCGGCCAGATGGCTGGTGTGGGTGATGAAGGATCGCAGGGTCGGCGTCAGGCGTCGCATTCGGCGGCGTCTCCGGTTCGGCTCTTTGAGCAAGGGGGCCGTCGCCACCGCGCGCGCTCGATCAGCGCGCACCGGGACATCGACAGCCGGAAGGAGCGCCGTTCTAAGGTTTCATGGGGCGACTTTGGGGCGCAGCGCCGCCGTAACGGGGTGACAGGTCGTCGCACCGTCGGAACCTGGCCATGAAAAAAGGGCGCAGCCCCTTTCGGAACCGCGCCCACAATTTTCAGGCGATAAGGCTTACTGCAGCGGCAGGCTGAAGTTGATGCCGCCCATGTGGCTGGTCGCGTTGTCGCTGAAGCGCCCGCGATAGCCGACGGTCACCTTCATGCCTTGCCAGTTCCGCTCCAGACCGGCCGAGGCCATCATCTGGCCGCCGAAGGGATCCTCGATGTCACGATACAGGGTTTGCGACGGGCTGCCGGCGATGCTGGTGCCCACCGGACCCGTGCTGTCGTCCAGCGCGTCGCGATAGCCGCCTTCGACGTAGAAGGTGTTGCCATCGAATTCACCCTCGGCGCGGACCGCGATCTCGGCGGTAAGCGCCTCGAACGTGCGGTTCTCATAGACGTACTGCGCCGCGACGCCCTGTTCAGTGTAGCCGCCGACTTCGGTGGTGACCCAGCTCAGGCCCACGCGCGGCGAGATGGCGAGACCGCCGGCGTCCATCCACATGCCGGCCTGGGCGCGCGCCGAGCGGCTCCAGCCGTCCGTCGCGCCGCTGTGAACCACGGGACCCACGCCCGTGGCGCGCTGGATGTCGTCGAAGCTGTCGCCCGCGACGCCGAGGCCGAAGTTGACGAAGTGGCCGCCCGAGCGCCAGCCGACAGCCGCATCGAGGCCGAAGCTTTCGATCTCGAACTGCTGGGCGCCGCCCTTGACGTGTCCGGTGCGGGCGGAGCCGGCGATGGCCCAGCGCCAGGTTTCCGACGGGCTCCACTCCAGACCCAGGCGCACACCTTCATCCTTGGCGTCCGATTCGGCCACGAAGCCGCGGGCGTCGGTCGAGGTGCGGTCGGCCAGGACGCCGAAGGTCAGGTTCGTGCCCGCCTGCCAGCCGTGCCGGCCCGACAGGGCCTCGCTGGTCAGGTCGGCGCCTTCCTCGCGGTGGCGATAAGCCGTCTCGGCCTGCAGAGCCGTCTGGGCACCGTTGTCGCCGTAATAGAGGTAGTCCTCGGCCAGGGCCGCCAGAACCCGGTGTCCGGCCGCGGTCGGGTGCACGCCGTCCCAGTAGAAATAGTCATCCGGATTGCTGCAGACCGTCAGCAGCGTCTGGTTAAAGCAGGGCTGGGTCACATTGGTGACGCCGAACGCGGTCGGATCGTTCGCGATGGTGTCGCCGATCTTGTAGATATCCATCAGGATGATGTTCGAACCCGGACGAGCGGCGGCGGTGGCGAACAGCTGGGTCGACAGCGAGCCGTTGAAGGTCGTGATCGCAAAGTCGGCCAACGGCGCGGCCGTCGTGCCCCGGAACTGCGGCGTCAGGCTGAGCTTGGGCAGGTTGCTGACCAGAATGGTCCCCGCGCCTCGCGTGGCGATGTCGTTGACGATGAAGTTGATGTCGCCGGCGGCCGCCAGGGCCGTGGGCGCTACGTAACCCTGCGGGTTAGCCAACTGCGGATCGCCGACGGGCAAGGCGCTGAAAGCCGTCAGACGCTGGAAGATGTTGTTGGCGCCACCGAGCACCGAAACCAGGTCATTGGCGCCGAAGGTGCCGCCCGCGCCGGTGTAAAGCTGAAGCTGCGTGCGCATGCCCGGTCCGGGCGTGGCGACGGTGTCGGTGCGCGACCCGCCAAAGGCATAGTTGATGCTGCCGGTCACCGACGCGCCAGCGGCGTAACGGCCGGCGTTGAAGCCCAGCAGTTCGGTGAACACAGGCCCGTTCGAGAAGCGGCCCTGATAATAGAAGGCCGCCGGGGGCTGGGTTCCCCCGCTGACGGCGAACAGATTGCCGTTGTCGCTGAGGCTGTCGCCGAAGACGACCAGGCGGTTGTAGGTCTGGGCGCTGGCGGCGCCGGCGATCGCCATTCCGGCGGCCAGAGTCAGGGCTGCCGCCGCGGCGGTGCGCAGAAGACGAGACATAGGTATTCCTCCCCGAGCCGACGAAGCGCGGCCGTTACGCCCACTCTGCGCCGCTTTTCACCAGACGCAAGATGCCGTTGCGTAAGCTTCAGTAGAGAGTTCTGAACCGCAGCGTTCCGGGCACATCCCTCAAGGCTTTCAACGCCCCCGGATCATAGTTCCGGTCCACGTCGGTGATGACGTAGCCGGTGGATTCGTCCGTCTTCAGATGTTGGCCCAGGATGTTCAGCCCGGCGCCTGCCAGCGCCTGGTTCAGGGTCGCCAGCACACCTGGCTGGTTGCGGTGAATGTGCAGGATGCGGTGCCCGCCGGAGACCTCGGCCAGCTGCACGTTCGGCAGGTTGACGCAGAAGGTAGTGTCGCCCCGGTTGAGATAGGCCAGCAGCCGTTCCGCCGCGAACTCGCCGATGGCCTCCTGGGCCTCCTCGGTGGAGCCGCCGATGTGCGGGGTCAGGATGACGTTGCGAAGCCCCCTGAGCGGGCTGTCGAAGGGATCTGCGTTTGTGCGCGGCTCTTCCGGGAAGACATCCACCGCCGCGCCCCCGATGCGGCCGCCCTCGATTGCCTGAGCGAGAGCCCCGACATCGACCACATGGCCGCGCGACAGGTTCAGCAGCAGCGCCCCCGGCTTCATCCGCGACAGCTCGGCCGCGCCGATGATGGCCGTATTCTCCTTGCGCCCATCGACGTGCAGGCTGACCACGTCCGCCTCGGCCAGCAGGGCGTCCAGGCTCTTCATCCGCCGGGCGTTGCCCAGGGCCAGCCGTTCCGACAGGTCGTGGAAGATGACCCGCATGCCCAGCGCCTCGGCCAGGACGGACAACTGGCTG
>DASWYI010000028.1:0-39090 GCA_036405055.1 Brevundimonas sp. | reverse complement strand
TCCGCTCGCGCCCCTTGAAGCGCAGCTTGGCGAAGGCGTAGCCGGCCGGCACGGTGAACAGCAGGGCGAGGATCGTCGCCAGCGTCGCCAGGGCGAAGCTGTTCCACATGTAGCGGCCCATGCCTTGGACCACGAACAGCTGGCGATAGTGCTACAGCGTCGGATGCTTGGGCCACAGCGGCGGCGGAAACACCGCCGCCTCGCCCGCCGTCATGAAGCTTACCGACGTCATCCAGGCCAGCGGGAACAGCACCAGCAGAGCGATGAACGCCACGGCCAGATTCAGCAGGATCGCCTTCGGCTTCACTGGTCGCCTCCCAGCCGTTTGGCGACCGCCAGCTGCACCAGGGTGACGGCGAAGATGCACAGGAACAGGATGAAGGCGACGGCGCTGGCGGACCCCAGGTTCCACCATTTGAAGCCCTCTTCGTACATGAAGTAGAGCACCGTCACGGTCGACTGCGCAGGTCCCCCTTGCGTCATCACATAGGGCTCGGCGAACAGCTGGAAGAAGCCCGCCACCGAGATGATCGACACCAGCAACAGCGTCGGCGCGATGGCTGGAAGCGTCACCTGCTTGAACTGCGTCCACGGCCCCGCGCCGTCGATGCGCGCGGCCTCATACAGGTCGTCCGGCACGGTCTGCAGCACGGCCAGGAAGATCAGCATGTTGTACCCGAAGATCTTCCACACCACGAACATCAGGATGGCAGGGATCGAGGTCTGGGGCTGGCCCAGCCAGTCCACGGCGGGCAGGCCCACGCCCTGCAGCGCCCAGTTGATGACGCCGTATTTGGTGTGCAGCAGATAGTTCCACAGCACTGCCGTCGCCACCAGCGTGGTCACATAGGGGGCGAAGAACATCACCCGCCAGATCGGCCGCCACTTGACCACCCGCGCGTTCAGGATGACGGCGGCGCCGAGCGACGCGGCGATCGACAACGGCACGCCGATGACGCTGAACAGGGCGGTGTTCTTCATCGCCCCCCAGAACAGAGGATTGGTCAGCAGCCGCTCATAGTTCTGCACCCCGATGAAGCGCAGGTTGTCGAGATCGGCGAGCGCATAGATGTCGAAATCGGTCAGACTCAGGAACAGCGCCGAGATCACCGGGATGCAGAAGAACACGGCGATGGCGATCAGGGCCGGCGCCACGAACAGCCAGCCCGCTCTTTCCTTGCGGCGCGTGAGGATTCCGCCGCTCATGATCCTTCTCCCCTTGGGGGAGAAGGTGGCCTGCGAAGCAGGTCGGATGAGGGGTAGGTCAAACGCGGAACAGGCATCACCGAGCGGGCTGAAACAGCCCCCTCAACCGTCTCGCTGCGCGATCCACCTTCTCCCCCGAGGGGAGAAGGACAAAACACCTGCGCGCTCATGACCCCCGCCCCCGCTCAAGCATCCAGCGGCGCTTTTCCAGCAGCCGGTCGGCGCGGCGGTTGATCTCGACCCCGGCGGTCTCGGGCGTGAACTCGCCCCGCACCATGCGCTCGGCCACGATCTGCATCTCGGTGACGACCCGCTCCCATTCCGGCGCCTTGGGCACGGCTTTCGCGCGCGACAGCTGCCCCTTGAACGCGGCGATGTAGGGGTCGTTCGCCACCTTGGGCGCCGACCAGGCGCTTTCGCGCGCGGGCAGGTTGCCGGTGATGCCGTTGAACCGCGCCTGCACCGCCGGATCGGACAGATAGCGCACCAGCTTCCACGCCGCCTCCTGATGCGGCGACGATTTGAACACCGCCAGCGACGAACCGCCGGGCGCCGACGCCCCGGGGCCGGTCGGGCCGGGCACCCCCGCCGTCATCCAGCGGGTGGTCGGCTTCAGCCGGTCCTTGAAGTCGCCGATGCTCCACGGCCCGGAGAAGTAGAAGCTGAAATAGCCGCGCTCGAACTCGGTCCAGACGTTGCTGATCTGCGTCGACGACGCCACCGGCGCCAGCTTCTCGTCGAACAGGCTCTTGTAGAAGGCGAGCGCCGCGACGAACGACGGGCTGGCGAAATTGCCCCGCGTGGCGTTGTCGGCCAGCAGCGGCTCGTCGCCCTGCAACCCGAACGTCAGCAGCTGCTCGAACTCGTTCAGGGGCAGCAGAACCGCATAGTTGTCGGCGCCGGCCACGCGCTTCACCG
Organism: Brevundimonas sp.; assembly: GCA_036405055.1. Classification (GTDB taxonomy): domain Bacteria; phylum Pseudomonadota; class Alphaproteobacteria; order Caulobacterales; family Caulobacteraceae; genus Brevundimonas. The sequence goes on along the minus strand of DASWYI010000028.1, from coordinate 36,966 downwards.
CATGCATCGCCGTCTTCCACTCGGCCCAGGTCACGGGCATCGCCACGCCCGCCCGCTCCAGCAGATCGACGCGGTAGAATAGCAGCCGCGTATCCACATACCAGGGCGTCGCCATCGGCCGGCCGTCGACGTTGTTGGTCTCCAGCACCGCCGGGAACTGGTCGGTCAGCAGATCGCCCGCCGCCGCCGGCAGGGGCGACAGGGCGCCGATGGCCGTCATCTCCGACACCCAGGTGTTGCCCACCTGACTGACGTCCGGCAGCGAATCCCCCGCATAGGCGGTCAGCAGTTTCGCATGCGCCGCTGTCCACGGCAGGGCCTGCACATCCACCTTGATGCCGGGGTTCAGCCGCTCGAATTCCGGAATGATCTCGAGGACGTTCGTCCCCTCGCTGCCCATGGCCCAGAAACGCAGCTTCATCCGGCCGTCGTTCGCACCGGAGCAGGCGGACAGGCCCGACGCCGCCGCCCCGGCCAGCAGGCCGAGCGTCATGCGGCGATCCGGACGTGTCAGGCTCATGCGTTATCCAGCCAGCCGCCGGTGAAGCCCGCACGCTTCAGACCGCGCACCAGGTTCGGCTCGGACTTCATCCGCTCCCACACCAGACCGGTGCGGTGGTTCTCGGTCATGATGACGATCGGCCCCTGGTCGATGCCCAGGAAGTCGCCGTCCACCCAGCCCACGCCATCGACCAGCCGTCCGTGCAACAGCGGCTCCACCGTCGAGGTCAGGGTCGGGTTGAAGCAGTCGAGGAAACCGTAAGGCGTCCAGATGCCGACTCCATACCGCGCCTTCATCGCCTTCAGACAGGCCGTAACCGCATCCGGCGCGAACGGCAGTGACGACATGGCCGCCGTCGGCGCGATGGTGCCGTCGTCCCGGTCGCCCGGGCCGCGGGCGGAATAGCTGAAGAACTCACGCTCGCGTCCGTCGATCACCTGTTTGAAATCACCCGGCCCGTCGCAGGCGGTCAGGCCCCAGACCTGATCGTCATAGCCGGCCCAGCCCATCGGATTGGCGACGGCGTAGTTGCGCTGCGCCTGCACCGCGCGGACGCTGTTCTCGAAATAGTCGAACGGTCCGATTTCCTCGGACTTGGCCCGCAGCCAGGCGTCGCGGATGCCCCGATAATCGACGAACATGTGGCTGTACTGGTGCCCGAACAGCGGCGGGAAGTGCAGGTGCGCGGGGCCGAACCGGTCGGTCCAGCTCTGCGGATAGACCCGCATCCACTCGTCCCAGACCGAAGGCTGAACCGGATGCGTCGGGCTGCCCAGCGCCAGCAGCAGCACCATCATCCCTTCGTTGTAGACGCTCCAGTCGGCCTCGATGAAGCCGCGCTCGGGGCTCCATCCCATGGTGATCCGGTCTGGGCGCACCACGACCCAGTCCCACTCGACGCGCTCATAGATCGTCTGGACCTTGGCCCGGATTTCGGCGGCGTCAGGATGGTCCTCATCGAAATACCGCGCCGCGAACATCATCCCGGCCAGCAGGAAGGTGGTGTCCACCGTCGACAGCTCGGTCGTCTCGAACCGCAGCCCCGTCTCCATGTCGATGAAGTGGTAGAAGAAGCCCTTGTAGCCGGTGACGCCGACGGCCTCCGGCCCCTGCGGCGCGTCGTGGAAGAAGCGCACGGTGGTCAGGGTGCGGGTGCGCGCGTCCTCGCGGCTCATCCAGCCGCGCTCCACGCCCACGGGCCAGCAGGTCAGGGCGAAGCCGACGGCGGCGATGGAGCAGAAGGATTTGGTGGGCCAGCGGTCCGGCGTCAGGCCGTTACGCTGATTGGTGACGGCCTCGAACCAGCGGAAGGTGCGTTCCTGCAGATCATCGACCTCGGGATCCAGCATGGTCGCGGGCTGCACAGGCTGAAGCGTCGGCGTGGTCGGCGGCGTCACAGGCGGCGTTTGCGGCACGGCTCCCTCCGGCATGCTGGCGCAGGCGGCGGCGGAAAACGACGCGGCGGCCGCGGCGGAGCCCATCAGAAAACGTCTGCGATCCATGGGGCCACCTTAAGCAAGAAATCGGGATACAAAAAAGAATGGCCGCCCCCGGTTGGGCCGGGGGCGGCCAAAGGCTCAGGAGAAGCCTACCAGCGGTAGCGCAGGCCCAGCTGGAAGCTGCGCGTCGGCAGGAACTGATCGCGCGGCTGGCCATAGTTCGGCCCGGCGCAGAAGCACTGCTCGAAGGCCGAGTAGTTCTTGAAGTTCAGAACGTTGATGGCGTCGAACGTGAACTCCACCGAGTTGTCGCCCCACACCTCGAACGTCTTGGACAGCCGCAGGTCGAGCTGGCGGAAGGCCCAGGCGTTGGGGATGATGAAGCTGTGCTTCTCGGGACGGCCGCCGTTCCAGCAGATGTCCGGGTTGGACGCCGTGGGGCAGACGAACTGCGTGAAGGGCAGGCCCGACCCGAGGGTCAGCAGGCCCGACAGGCGGAAGTCGTGCGGCAGGCCGACGATGGCCGAAGCCACGATGCGGTGACGCTCGTCCTGGTTGGTCGGGAAGGTCGGCGACAGACCCGGGCGGTTGTAGTCGAAGTCGAAGCCCGCGAGACCGTTGTCGCGGCTGCCGTTCCGCTCGGCTTCCGAGAGAGTGTAGCTGAACTGCATCCCCCAGTTGCTCTCGGTGTCGTACGGCTTGTCGACCGTCAGGTACATGGCCTTGAAGGTCTGGTGGGCGTCGTTGTTGCCGAAGAAGATCAGGTTTCGGAACTCGGGGTGACCCACCGAGCTCGGCGTCGGGCCGGAGAAGCGGTCGCCCGTCTCCGAACCGGCGTTGGCGATGTACCAGGCGAACAGGTTCTCGGTCCGGCCGTAGGCGAAGGTCAGGGCCGTCTGGAAGTCGCCGAACTTCTGGCGGACGCCGAAGTTGTACTGGTCGGTGCGCGGCGGCTCCATATCGTTCTTCAGCAGGAAGATCTCGCCCGAGCCCGGCGTCGCCGCCAGCAGCGGATCGAGACCCGCCGGCGTCAGATAGATCGGATCCCAGGCCACGGTGTTGACCCCGCCGCGCATGCCCCCGGCCACGGAGAAGAAGATCTCCTTGTTGAACTGGAACGGCTTGAACCGCTCGTCGAAGGCGAAGTTGAAGCCGACGCGGTCGTAGTAGCGGCCGGCGCCGCCGAAGATCACCGTCCGCTCGTCGTTGAACACGTCGTAGCTGAAGCCGATGCGCGGCTGCCACGCGCCGGTGAAGGCGTCCCGGCCGTCGGTGATGTAGTCCGCCGGGTTGAAGTAGGACGGGAAGTCATAGCCCGGCAGCGCCTGGATGGCGTTCAGGGTGTCGCGGATCGCCGTCGGGGTGACGTAGTCGTTGTTGACCGCGTTGTCCTCATAGTCCCAGCGCAGGCCGAGGTTGATCTCCAGCTGGTCGGTGACCTGCCAGTCGTCCTGGATGTAGAGGCCGATGACGTTGTTATCGACGTCCGCCGGCGGGACATAGGCGCCCAGCTCGACGCGGACCGGGATATCGCGGCTGCCGTTGATCTCCGGACGCGCATCGACGTCGAAGATGAACTGCGGGTTCCGGCCGAACATCTTGTTCACGTACATGTTCTGCATCGAGAACTTGGCGCCCATCTTGATGGTGTGCAGCCCGTTCGCCTCGATGTCGTTGAACGTGATGTCATCCTTGATGGTCCAGCTGCGCTGGCGGATGTCCTGGTTGTTGCTCTGGCCGCCGGTGTTGAACACCGTGTCCTCGCGGTTGAACACATTGTACTGGAAGCCCGGCGTCACCGTGTCGTTGTCACGGAAGATGACATAGCTGCGACCGTAGTCGCTGAAGTTCAGCGCCGTCGGGTTGTAGTTGTACTCGAAGAAGTCGATCGACGCCTCGTTCAGGAAGCCGTCGCCCTGGTACTGGTGGCGCAGGTTGACCGAGCGCGTATCGGTGTTGACCGCATTGGCGCGCGAATAGGCGTTGATGCCGCCGAAGTCGCGGATGTCCTGCTCCGTGCGGTAGGTGACGCTGAGGTCCAGGCGCTGGCGGTCATCCATCGACCACGACAGCTTGCCGAAGAACAGGTCTTCCTCGAACGGCGCGTCGAAGGTGCCGGTGTCGGCGCCGAACAGTCCGGCATAGGCCGTACGGTTCAGGACCACCGTGTTGCGGCGGGTCTCGTCCTTGCGTTCATAGGTGCCGAAGAAGTGCAGGCGATCCTCGATGATCGGGCCGCCGACGGACGCGCCGTACTGCAGACGCTCGACGCCGACCTCGCGGCCGAAGTCGTTCTCCTCGGTCCAGTCCGCGTCCTGATAGGCGATGAAGAAGTCGCCCTGCAGGGTGTTGGTGCCCGACCGCGTCACCGAGGTGATGATCGAGGAAGAGGCCTGCTCGTACTCAGCCTTGAAGTTCTGCGAGATGACGCGGAACTCCTGCACGGCGGCCTGCGGGAACGGGTTGCCGCGGCTGTCGTCCTGGCCGGCCACGCCGCCGTCAATGATGGTCGACTTCTGGTTCTGGCCGTCGATGAAGACGTTGATCGCCTGGGCGCCCTGACCGCCGGCGGAGATGGTCCGCTCGGTCTCGCCTTCCGTCACCCGCACGCCCGGAGCCAGGGCGGCGAAGTTCAGGAAGTTGCGGTTGATCTGCGGCAGGCTGTTGATCTGCATCTGGCTGACGTTGGTGGCGACCTCGGGGGTGCGCACCTCGAACAGACGGCGGCCGACCACCACGATCTCGTCCACCGCGATGCCGGTGGCGGCGGCGCCGCCGACGTCGAGGTCCAGCGTGCCGACCTGGCCGAGGGCCAGGGTGACGGTGTCGGTGGCCGTCTGGCCGTCGCCCGACGTCACGGTGATTTCATAGGTGCCGGGGCGGAGGCCCGCGATCACATACGAGCCGTCGTCGCCGACCCGCCCGCGCGAGACGTATCCCGTCGAGATTTCCGTGGCCGTGACAGAGCCGCCGGCTTCCACCGAGCCGCCCTCATAGATCGTGCCGCGCAGCGTCGACGTGGACACCTGGGCCATCGCCCCGCCGGCACAGGCCAGCGAAACGGCGACCGCCAGGGCGGAAACCGCCCCCATATAGCGATGGTTCATCCTGTACATCCTCATGACCCCCCTTGAGAAACCTCGTCCCGCGGCGACGGGGCTGTCGCTGCATCGGGCCGATCCGTAGCGCCCGCCATGTCCGTGGACTGACGGGTCACAAGTTCCGGGCGAACGACCTCATCCGGGCCCTCCGCGCCTGCGTCGCCGTTCATCATGCCGACGAGGCGGTTCAGCGCCCCCCGGCCGGTCTCGGCGATGCGAATTCTGAGCGTGGTCAGCGACGGGCGCACCAGCGCCGCCACCGGCACATCGTCGAAGCCGACGACGGCGACGTCTTCCGGACAGCGGACGCCCGCCTCCTGGAAGGCCAGCATGGCCCCGATGGCCATCATGTCGTTGGCGGCGAACACCGCGTCCGGCCGCGCAGCGTCGGCCATCAGCCGCGCCCCGGCCCGGTGGCCCGAGCCCTGGTTGAAGTCGCCTTCGATCACCGTGGCTTCCAGCCTCGCGCGGGCCATGGCCTCGACGTAACCGGCCAGCCGCGCCTCGGCCTCCAGGTTGCCCGCCGGACCAGCGATATGCGCCACGCGCCTGCGGCCGAGCGCCAGCAGATGCTCCACCGCCGTGACCGCGCCGCCGTGGTTGTCGACCACGATCGAGGGCCGCCCCGGCTCGCCCGGTCCGCCGTTCATCAGCACGATCGGCAGACGCCCGGCCAGGCTGGCGGCCAGATTGGCCGCGTCCAGATGGGGCGACAGCACGATCAGCCCGTCCACCCGTCCGCGCATGGAGCGGATCGCCGCCGAAGCCTCGTCCGCGTCGTCATGCGAGCTGGAGACAATCAGGTGATAGCCGTGCTCGCGCGCCGCCACGTCCAGACCGCGGATCAGCTCGGAGAAGAACTCGCCATAGAGATCCGGCAGAATGACGCCGACCGTCTGGGTCTTGCTGGTGGACAGGCTGCGGGCGCCGCTGTGGGGCACATACTGCAGCGCCTCGACGGCCTCCAGCACCCGCCGGCGCGTCGCCTCGGCCACCGGCCCGGCGCCGTTCAGCACGCGCGACACCGACGCGACGGAAACCGTCGCGCGCTGGGCCACATCGCGGATCGTCGCCGCCTTCACAGACAGCGCCCTACGCGGCGGAGCGGATGGCTCCCGGTGCACAAGATTTTTGTCCTCCCAGACCAGCGACCCGGCGGCGGCCCTCTTACGGGGTCCGTCCACAAAATCCCTGTAATCGGTTACATGACACACTAGTAATGCGCCCCGCAAGTGCCGTAGTTTCGCCACATCGAGACGGGAAGCGGGCCTTTACTCGGCCTTCAACGCCTGTCAGACGCGCATCCCGAGTTCGTTTCCCCCGCCGATCAAGGTCCGCCTGAATGTCCGCCAAATACCAGTTTCCCGAGGGTTTTCTGTGGGGCGCGGCCACCGCCGCCTACCAGATCGAGGGCTCGTCCATGGCCGACGGCGCGGGTGAGTCGATCTGGGATCGATTCAGCCACACTCCGGGAAAAATGCTGAACGGCGACACCGGCGACGTGGCCTGCGACCACTACAACCGCTGGCGCGAGGACATTCAGCTGATGAAGCGGCTGAACCTTCAGGCCTACCGATTCTCGGTCAGCTGGAGCCGGGTGATTCCCAACGGCTTCGGCGCCGTCAATCCCAAGGGCCTCGACTTCTACGACAAGCTGGTGGACGGCCTGCTGGAGAACGGCATCGAGCCGCTGTGCACCCTCTATCACTGGGACCTGCCGGCGGCGCTGGATGACCGCGGCGGCTGGCTGAACCCCGACATCGCGAACTGGTTCGCCGACTACGGTCAGGTCCTGTTCGAGAAGTTCAAGGGCCGGGTGAAGACCTGGGGCACGATCAACGAGCCGTGGGTCATCGTCGACGGCGGCTATCTGCACGGCGCCCTGGCCCCCGGCCACAACTCGGCCTTCGAGGCCATGATCGCCGGCCACAATGTGCTGCGCGCCCACGGCGCCGCCGTCCGCCGCTTCCGTGAAGTCGGCGAGGGCCAGATCGGCATAGTTCTGAACATCGAGCCGAAATACCCGGCCTCGGACAAGCCCGAGGACGAGGCCGCCCGCAAGCGCGCCGAGGCCCAGATGAACCGCTGGTTCCTGGATCCCCTGATGGGCCGCGGCTATCCCGAGGAACTGAAGGACGTCTATGGCGAGGCCTACCGCGAGTTCCCGGCCGAAGACTTCGACCTGATCGCCACCCCCACCGACTGGATGGGCCTGAACTGGTACACCCGCTCGGTGCCCGAGAACGCGCCGGACGCCTGGCCCGTGCGCGCCCGCCCGGTGAAGCAGATCCAGCACGCCCACACCGAGACCGGCTGGGAAGTCTATCCCCCCGGCCTGACCGACACCCTCGTCTGGCTGCATGAGCAGACCAACGGCCTGCCCCTGATGGTCACCGAGAACGGCTCGGCCTGGTACGATCCGCCTCACGCCATCGACGGCCGCATCCACGACCCGATGCGGGTCGACTATCTGAAGAACCATCTGAAGGCGCTGCACGACGCCATCGGCAAGGGCGTCGACCTGCGCGGCTACATGGCCTGGTCGCTGCTCGACAATCTGGAATGGTCGCTGGGCTACTCGAAGCGCTTCGGCATCACCCACGTGAACTTCCAGACCCAGGAGCGGACCATCAAGGATTCCGGCCTGCTCTACGCCGAGGTCATCAAGACCCACGGCGCCGTGCTGGATACGCTTTAGGGGCAGGCTTCGTCAGGCAGGCCTGCGGTCACCAGCTCGCCGCCGGTGTAGCGGATGTCGTCGGTGACTTCCCTGAACGCAAAGTCCGGCATGGGATAGTTGGCCATCGCCTCCGGATCCGCGAACTCAGCCTCCGCCATGATGAGGCCGCTCAGCGGACCCTCGAAGACATCGACTGACACATCGGCGCCGGCGACGTTGCCCAGATAATGCCGGGTCTTCTCAAGCCTTTTTCCGGGCAGAGACGACAGCAGCCGGAACTCCTCTGGCGAAAGATAGATGGACGTGAGCAGACGGACCGCCGGGCTCACGTCAGCCTTGCGCCCGAGCCTCAGCATCGGCGGGCCGCCGTCCAGCGGACGAGCCTCACGCAGCCTCAACTGGGTGCCCTCCACATACAAATCCCGGAACGCCTCGGCGCGCACGATCCGCTCGAACGGCAGGGCCCGGCACAACCAGCGACGCTCGCGTTCTATCCAGGCGTATTTTGACTTGGGCCAGCCCAGGGCCGCGGCCAGGGCTGGATCGATCTCCGGCGCGCTGTCTGTCACAGCCCCGCCGCCATCCGCCGGTGAAAGGCCTCGATCAGGTCCAGCCGCTCGGCAAACGGCACCGGCTTGGCCACCGGCCCGCCGTTCGTGAACTCCAGCAGCTCGTCGCCCGCCGTCCGCACGTCTGGCCACTCCGGCCGCCCCACGCCGTTCGGATCGCCTGACCGCGCGAAGGTGGTCCAGTAGGCGCCCAGCGCATCCGACGCCGCATGGTCGTGGTCGCCGATCGACCAGCCGGTGGTGTCCAGCGTCCCGAACACATAGGGCCGCTCCGACGCATGGGTCGCGCCTTGGTGCTGCGGCTCGGGGCTGGGCACCGGCACCACGTCGAAGCGATACAGATAGGTCGGATTGCCCGCCTTGGCGTGCAGCCGCGCCAGATGCCGCGCCGGCTCATTGAAGATCAGGTCGCTGAGCACGAAGGCGTCGTAGCCCCCCTGCCCGCCGTACGCCCCCAGCATCGCCTGACGCTCGTCCCATGTCAGGGCGTCGTCGGTCTCGCCGTATGGGCTCAGGTCCGTCGGCTTCATCCACCAGAACTCGGCGCTGTTGGTGCCGATGATGAGCGGCACCGGCGCCTGCTTGCCCGCCGCGAAGGCCGCCTCAACCTCGTCCGGCACCATCCGCCCGTCGATGACCAGCAGATCCCCACCATAGAAACTCGGCATGGGCCGCAGCATCGCCTCCGCCGGCAAGGCCCTCAGCTCGTCCGCCGTCGCATATTCCCCCAGCCCCGCCCCGCGCGCGAAGGCCACGCCCCTTTCCTCAAGCGAAGCCCCGCCATCGCCGCGGCGGATGAAGCTCGGCGTGCCGCCCTCGCGCCCCAGTCCCGACTGCACCACCGCCCGGTGGAACAGGCCCCGCGCCGGCGGCGAGATCATCAGCCGCGTCACCGCCGCGCCGCCCGCCGACTCGCCGAAGATCGTCACGTTCGCCGGATCGCCGCCGAAGGCCGCGATGTTGTCCCGCACCCATTCCAGCGAGGCGACCAGATCGCCCATGCCGAAATTGCCGCGCGCATCGTCGCCGTTGCCCTCGGCCCTCAGCCCCGGATGCGCAAAGAACCCCAGCCTTCCGAGGCGATAGTTCACCGTCACCACAATCACGCCGCGCTTCGCCAGGCTCGCGCCGTCGTACAGCGCCGCCGTGCCCGAACCGTTGTTCATCCCGCCGCCATGAATCCACACCATGACCGGCAGCGGCGCCGACCGCTCGACCGGCGCCCAGACATTCAGGGTCAGGCAGTCCTCGCTCATCGGCAGGGGTCCCACGCCTGGATCGCCCCCCGGCGGCGGCTGGATGCAGATGGCGCCGTATTCCACCGCCGGCCGCTCGCCCTCCCACGCCGCCGGCGCCTGCGGCATGCGCCAGCGCAGCGGCCCCACCGGCGGCGCGGCGAAGGGCACGCCCTTGAAGCTTTCGATCCCGTCCGCCGTCGCCCCGGCCAGCGCCCCTTGCTGCGTCTGCACGACAGGGGCTGAGGGATCGGACTGGGCGGGTGACGTCATCAGGGCGGCTGCGGCGATCAGGGAGGCGAACTTCATGAAACACACTCTAGCCAAACCGGATGCATCAGCCCACTTGGCAAACGCGTCAGGTGAAACCCTTTCAGTCACCAAGCGTTACAGTGGCGGTCAGACGGGGAAGGCTTTGAAGGAACTGGTTTTATCGGGCGGCCTTGCGGTCGATCTGGCGAGCGCGTTCGACGCCTCGCCCAATCCCTATGTGCTCATCACGCCTGACCTGCACATCGCGGGGATGAACCAGGCCTATCTCGACGTCACGCACACCACGCGGAACGCCATTGTCGGCCAGCCGCTGTTCGCGGCCTTCGACTCCGGCCCCGGCGAAGAGGCGCCGGAAAACGTGCGTCAGGTCCGCGCCTCGATCGAGAAAGCCCGCGACTCGCGACAGGCGGACCACCTCGCCCTGGTGAAGTTCGCCATCGCCCGCCCGAACGCCGAGGGAGAGATGGCCTATGAGGACAGCTACTGGAGCGCGACCCACACCCCCATTCTTAATGAAGCGGGCGAGGTCGCCTACATCCTCCAGCACACCACGGACATCACCGAACTGCAGCGGCTTCGCGCCCTGGCGGCCGAGGATCCCAGCGCGCTGGACCTCATTCTCGGCGGCGGCGTCATCGGCCGCGCCCGGGCGGTTCAGGAGGACAACCGGCGTCTCGAAAGCGAGCGTCAGGGCCTGGTCGATCTGTTCATGCAGGCGCCCGGCTTCGTCACCGTCCTGACCGGGCCGGACCACGTCTTCCAGATGCACAACGACGCCTATGCCCAGCTGATCGGCCACCGCGATATCACGGGCAAGCCGATCCGCGAGGCCCTGCCCGAGATCGAGGGCCAAGGCTATTTCGAGTTCCTGGACAACGTCTACGCCACCGGCGAACCCCACGAAGGCCGGGCCAGTCTGGTCCAGCTGCAACGCACGCCCGACGCGCCGCTGGAATCCGTCTATCTGGACTTCATCTACCAGCCCATCCGTGACGCCGACGGCGCCGTCGCGGGCATCTTCGTCCAGGGCCATGACGTCACTGACAACGTGATCGCCGCTGAACGCCAGAAGCTGATGATCGACGAGCTGAATCACCGTGTGAAGAACACCCTGGCCACGGTCCAGTCCATCGCCATGCAGACCGCGCGCTCCCACGCCGATCCAAAGACCTTCGCCCAAGGCTTCCAGGCGCGCCTGCTGGCCCTGTCGCACACCCACGACCTGCTGACCCGAAGCCATTGGGAAGGCGCCGACCTGCGCGAGATCCTGGAGCATGAGACAGAGGCTCACGGGGCCACGCGGGTCAGCCTGAACGGCCCCCGCGTCGCGCTGGAGCCGGCCGCGGCCCTGTCGCTCGGCATGATCTTCCACGAACTGGCCACCAACGCCGCCAAATACGGGGCCCTGTCGGCCGAAAACGGACGCATTCAGATCGACTGGTCCGTCGCCAACCAGACCAACCGCCGCCTGACCCTGTCCTGGCGCGAGCTCGGCGGGCCGCCTGTCGTCAAACCCGAACGCCGCGGCTTCGGCAGTCGGCTGATCGAACGCAACGTGCATCACGATCTGGCGGGCCAGGTCGAACTCAGCTACGCAACCGACGGGTTCGTTGCGGAAATTTCGATTCCTCTCGACCGGGGACTGAACCAATGACCGATCTGCTGAACGGGCGTCGCGTGCTGGTGGTCGAGGACGAGTCCCTCGTCGCCATGCTTCTCGAAACCATCCTCGAGGACATGGGCTGCACGCCCGTCGGACCCGCCGCCACGGTGGACGAAGGCCTCGCCATGGCGGAAAGCGAAACGCTCGACGCGGCCCTGCTCGACGTCAATGTGGCCGGTCGCCAGATCTTTCCGGTCGCTGAGGCGCTGAAGGCGCGCGGCGTGCCGTTCGTCTTTTCCACCGGCTATGGCGAGGGCGGCCTGCCCGACGAGTGGCGCGGTCAGACGACCCTGCAAAAGCCCTTCACCGAAAGCGCCGTCCGCGAGGCCCTGATGAAGGCGATGGGGCTGGCTAACGCCTGAGGTCCTTCAGCACCGCCCGCGCCGCATTGTGGCCCGGCGCGCCGGTGACGCCGCCGCCCGGATGCGCCCCTGATCCGCACAGATACAGACCCGGCGCCGGCATCCGGTGATCCGCGTGTCCCAGCACCGGGCGGGCGCTGAACAGCTGATCCAGCGTCAGCCGCCCGTGGAAGATGTCGCCGCCCACCAGCCCGAAGCGCCGCTCCAGATCGCGCGGCCCCAGCGCCAGCCGACCTACGACCGACGCCGCAAACCCGGGCGCGTGCTTGTCGACCGTCTCGATCATCAGGTCCGCAACCGTATCCCGATGCTCGTCCCCCAGCGTCGGGTCGACATGCTGACAGAACAGGCTGGCCACATGCTGCCCCGGCGGCGCCAGACTGTCGTCCAGCGTCGACGGAATCAGCATCTCTACGATCGGCTCTGATGACCAGCCGTTCAGCCGCGCACTGGCGTGGGCCCGGTCCATATATGCCAGCGACGGCGCGATGATGATCCCCGCCGTCAGGTGATCCCCCTGCCCCGGCAGGCTGGTGAAGTTCGGCAGCTCCGACAGCGCCACGTTCATGCGGAAGGTGCCGGACCCCGACTGATAGTTGCCGATCCGCTCGCGGAAGTCCGCCGGAACCACCGCATCATCCACCAGCCGCTCGAACAGCAGCCGGGGGTGCAGGTTCGACACCACCGCCTTCGCCCGCACGACGTCGCCGCCTTCGGTCACCGCGCCCACGGCCCGGCCTTTTTCCGTCAGCACCGACGCCACCGCCGTCTCCAGCCGCACCTCAACACCCAATTCAGCGCAGGCCTTCGCCATCGCCTGGGTGATCGCCCCCATGCCGCCGATGGCATGCCCCCAGACGCCCTTCTTCCCGTTTACCTCGCCGAACACGTGGTGCAGCAGCACATAGGCCGAGCCCGGGGTGTAGGGACTGCCGTAGGCGCCGACGATGCTGTCGAAGCCGAACAGCGCCTTGATCGGATCGCTCTCGAACCAGCCGTCCAGCCAGTCGCCCGCCGACTTGGCGAACAGGTCCAGCAGGTCGCGCTTCCCTTGCGTATCCAGCCCCGCCGCCTGTTTGCCCAGCGCCCCCGCCGTCAGCAACTCCGGCAGCATGGCCATCCAGCCGCCTTCGACCACATTGGGCGGCGCCTTCAGGATCCAGTCGCGCAGGACCCCGGCCACGACCTCCAGCCGCCGCTCGTATTCCGGCAGCCGCTCGGCATCGCGCGCAGAAAACTTCGCCACCTGCGCTTGCGTCCGCCCCTCCCCGGCCAGCAGGTGCGATCCGTCGTCGAACGGCAGGAAGTTCGAGACCTTGCGCTCGACGACCTTCAGCCCGTGCCGGGCCAGGTCCATGTCGGCGATGACCTTGGGGTTCAGCAGGCTGACGGTGTAGCTGGCGGTCGAGTTGCGGAAGCCCGGATGAAATTCCTCCGTCACCGCCGCCCCGCCCACGACGTGCCGCCGCTCCAGCACCGTGACCTTCAGCCCGGCGCGCGCCAGATAGAAGGCGCAGACGAGGCCGTTGTGCCCCCCGCCCAGGATGACGACGTCTGTTTCGCTGCTGGCCATGAAAGCGTGGCTAGTCGCCGTCGTCGGCGGCGTCTAGATCGGCGGCGTCGAAATCGTAGTCCAGCAGGTCGCGCGGCCGGCACTCCAGCGCCGCGCACAGCTTGGCCAGGGTGCGGAACCGGATGCCCTTCACCTTGCCCGACCGGAACAGCGACAGCTGGGTCTCGCTGAGCCCCACCTGCTGCGCCAGATCGCGCGCCTTGATGCCCTTCCTGACGATCAGCTGATCGAGGGTGACCCGGATCGGCATCAGATCATCTCGTCCAGCTCGGCCTCGACGCGCGCCGCCTGATCCACCACCCGGCCCAGCAGAAACAGCGCCCCGCCGATCATGCCCAGCGTCATCCCCGGCACGTCGAAATGCAGATAGCCGCCCTTGGTCTCGTCGATCAGACGGATGATGTTGGTCATGATGAAGACGCTGAACACCCCGCCGATCCCGAGCGCCAGCCCGACGCGGCGCAAGGCGTCCGCCACCGTCGGCTGGAACAGCCGTCCCTTCGACAGGTCGCCCATCGCCCGCCCGATCGACCACACCCCGAACAGATAACAGGCCACCGGCACGCCCGGGATCATGGACGCGATCAGGGTGCGATCGCCGATCTGGGGGTTTCCCTTCAGCATCAGGCCCAGCGGCGCGACCAGATAGATCAGCGCCATAAGCAGCCCCACGCTGACCACCATGAACACCGCCAGCCAGCGGAACTGGCCGCAACGCTTGCGGAAAAGGTCCAGATCGTCACGTCCCACGGCGGTTCTCCTGGTGGCTGGAAATCCTGTCTCATCTTTAATCTTGACTTAAAGACGCGCCCTCCGCAACCTTTAGCTCTGACTTAAACGAAATCGAGCCTGCATCCATGCCCGCCGCGATAGAGACGCATCACCTCACCCGCCGCTTCAAACAGCATCTGGCCGTCGACGCCGTGTCGATGACGGTGCCGGAGCACGCCGTCTACGGCTTCCTCGGCCGCAACGGCGCGGGCAAGACCACGACGCTGAAGATGCTGCTGGGCCTGCTGCGCCCTTCGAGCGGATCGGCCCTCGTCTGCGGCGTCGATGTATCCGCCGACCGCCTGACCGCCGCCCGCAAGGTCGGGGCGCTGCTGGAGGCGCACGGCTTCTACGCCAATCTGTCGGGCGCCGAGACCCTCGACCTCACCCGCCGCCTGCTGGGTCTGCCCACGACCGAGATCGATCGCGTCCTCGAGATCGTCGAGATGCGCGAGAACGGCCGCCGCCGCGTCTCCGACTACTCGCTGGGCATGCGCCAGCGTCTCGGCATCGCCCGCGCCATGCTCGGCGCACCGCCGGTGCTGATCCTCGACGAACCCACCAACGGCCTCGATCCCGACGGCATCGCCGACATGCGCCGCTTCCTGCGCGACCTGCCGCAACGCGCCGGCGCCACGGTCCTGCTGTCCAGCCACCTGCTCAGCGAGATCGAACAGACCGCCACCCACGTGGGCATCCTCAACGACGGCCGGCTGGTGCTGGAGGGCGAACTGGCCCGGATCAAGGCCGACCTCGCGCCCGAGATCGCGGTCGAGACCAACGACACCCGCCGCGCCGCCCAACTCGCCGCCGGCCGCGGCTTCACCGTCGCTGAAACCGCCGACCGGATCATCGCTTCGCTGAAGCCCGGCGAGGACGCCCGCACCGCCTCCGCCGCCCTTAACCGAGCCCTGGTCGAGGCCGAGATCGCTGTTTTCGCCATCGGCCCCCGCGCCCGCACCCTGGAGGGCATCTACCGCCAGGTCTCCGCCCCCGCCGCCCAAGTTCAACCCGAGCCGGAGTTCGCCTGATGCTCGCCGCCTTCTATGTCGAAGCGAAAAAACTGAACCGCTCGCTCGCCGCTGTCCTGGCCGTCATTGCGCCGACGCTGATCGCCGTCTTCACCTTCTTCATGCTCCTGCGCAGCACGAAACCGCAGCCCTGGGACATGTGGATGCTCAGCGGCGCGGGCATCTGGGCCTATTTCATGCTGCCCATGAGCGTCACGGCCCTGACCGCGCTCGTCGCCCATATGGAGCACGGCCCCAAATCCTGGGATCACCTGCGCGCTCTGCCCGTCGCCCGGTGGAAGCTCTACGCCGCCAAGGCGATCTGCGTCCTCGCCGTCGTCGCCCTGATGTCCGCCGCCGTCTTCGCCCTGCAGTTCGCGGCGGTGAAGCTGGCCGTGATAATCAAGCCGGACATGGCGCCCACCGGCCCGTTCGCCGCCACGACTTATATCGGCGCGCTTGCGAAAATGTTCGCCGCCGGCCTGCTGATGATCATGATCCAGCTGTGGGTCGCCCTGCGCTACGCCAGCTTCGTGCCGGCTCTGGCCATCGGCATCGGTGGAACCTTCTTCTCGGTCGTCGCCACCTCAGCGAAGCAGGGCGTCTATTTCCCCTGGCAGATGCCGGTCAACATGCTGGCGACCGAGGCGTGGCGCGTCGAGACGGCCCTGACGCTGGGCGGCGTCGGCGGCGTGATCTGCCTGCTCGCCATGCTGATCCACCTCAGCCGGCGCGAGGTCCTCTGACCGCATCAGCTTGCTGAGAGTGTGACACCCCGCGCCCAGAACGATCATCGCTCGACTCCTGCAAATGCGAACCGTTTGCAGGTTTGCCCGGATCACAGCGCCATGCAAGCCTCACCGCATGACAATCGTGCGTGACCGGTGATGAAGTCCTGCGGCGACTGCGGCCTGTGCTGCAAGCTGATGGGCGTCACCGCCCTCGCCAAGCCGGCGGGCAAGTGGTGCACGCACTTCCGCCGCTCGACCGGCTGCGGGATCTATGCGGACCGCCCCGGCGACTGCCGCGTCTTCAACTGCCTGTGGCTGCTCACCGACGCGCTGGACGAGACCTGGAAGCCCGCTGTCGCCGGCTTCGTCCTGCACAGCGAGGACAACGGCCGCCGCCTGATCGTCGAATCCGATCCGTCCCGCCCCCACGACTGGCGGCGCGAGCCTTATCAAACCCAGCTCCGCCGCTGGGCCGCCGCCGAGGGGCAGGAGGTGCTTGTGTTCTCAGGCCTGCGCGGGGTGCGGCTGGCGGAGAGTGGGGATGTTGCTGTGAGGCGGGGCTAAAAACCTTCCCTTCTCCCATTGGGAGAAGGTGGCGCGCGAGCGCCGGATGAGGGTCGGCTTTTGAAGTCGGCAAGGCCGTTGCAGCGGCGGCCTACGCCGACTGGATGACGCGACCCTCACCCTTTCGGCTTGGCGCATCGCTGCGCTCTGCGAGCCTCAAGCCCTCTCCCAGCGGGAGAGGGTCGTCATCTACGGAACGTCCACTGACTGCGCGATGCTTTCCGCCAGATCACGATCCGCGTCCTCGACGCTGGCGACCCAGACATGGACCTGACGCGGGGCGCCGTCGCGGTTGAACAGATGCTCCAGCGCCCGGCGGCGGCCGTTCTCGGTCACCAGGATGGACGCCCGGCCCGCCGCCTCGACCTCATCGCCCTCATAGATCGGGAACAGCGCCGACGGCCCGGCATAGATCATCACGAACGGCGTCCCCGCACGCCGCACCGTATAGACCTTGAAGTCCGGCCCCGGACGGCCCGTGGTGATCTCGAACCCGGCCGGCAGGCTCACTGTGAACGGCAGGGCCGCGATGGCCGCCGAATCCAGCACGGTCGGCGGCGGTGGCGGCGGCGGCGCGGCGGGCTCGGTCGCCGTCACAGCGGGGGCCGGTGCGCTCGTGGCCACAGGAGCAGCGGAGGCGGGCGCGGGCGGACTGGCCGCCGGACGTGTCGCGGGCGGTGTGGGCGTCGTGACCGGCCGCGCAGCCGGCTGGCTGACCGGCGGCGTGCTCACGGGCGCAGGCGCCGGCGTGACCGGCTGGGTCACGGGCGCCGTCACCGGCGGTCGGGCCGGCAGGGTGCTGGCGGGCGGTCCGCCGTTCAGTTCGCGGGTGATGTCATCGGCGGCCGACGTGGACGACGGCGCCGTCTGGGCCATGGCCGGCGCGGCCAGCGTCAGGACAGCGAGCGGAAGCAGCAGGGAAAGAGCGCGTTTCATGCCCTGACCATCGCCCCGGATAAGGGCGACCGCAAGGCCCGTCAGGCGGCGGGCAGTTCGACCCAGAAGGTCGCGCCCTCGCCCGGCGTCGAGGTCACCCCGATGGTCCCGCCCTGCAACTCGGTCAGGCGCTTGGCCAGGGCCAGGCCGATGCCGTGGCCCTCGACCGTCGACCGTTCCAGGCCCAGACGGTTGAACGGCTCGAACAGCTGCGCCTGCTTCTCGGGCGACAGGCCCGGTCCCCGGTCGATCACCTCGATGCGCACCCCGTCATAGATGCGACGCGCGCGGAAGATCACGCTGCCGCCCGCCGCGCCGTATTTCACCGCGTTGCTGGCCAGATTGCCGATGACCTGAACCAGCCGCTGCGAGTCCGCCAACGCCACCAGTCCGTCGCCTTCCGACAGCACCTCCAGCTTCACGCCCGCCGCGTCGGGACGCAGCACCATCGACCGGCGCACGTCCTCCAGAATGCCGGGCACGTCGGTGGGCCGCAGGTCCAGCTTCACCGCCCCGGATTCCGCCCGCGCCACGTCCAGCAGGTCGTGGGTCAGGGCCTCGACCTGACGGGCCGTCTTGACCAGCATCTCGGCCATCTCGGCCTGGGTCGCGGTGATCGGACCCAGCTGGCCCGACTTCCACAGCTCGCCGATGCCGATGACGCCGCCCACCGGGCTCTTGATCTCATGGGCCACATTGGCGAGCAGCCGCGACTTCGCCTCAGAGGCCCGCTCGGCCCGCACCTGCCCGGCCTTGGCCCGCTCCGCCAGGCGGTCGCGCTCCTCCAGCAGGGCCGCGACCAGCAGCACCGGCATATAGCCGAACAGCACCAGCAACTGCGCCATCAGCGCCCTGCCGGGCCCCTCGATCGTGGCATAGGGCCCGACGCCGGCCATGGCGCCGCCGACGGCCAGGATCGCAATGATGACCAGAGCCGTCGTGACCCCGAGTACCCGGAACCGCACCGCGATGATGAGCAGGATCGGCAGCATCACGAAGCTCAGCGGCAGCGTCATCTGGGTGAAGATCGCCACGCTGGCGATCGTCAGCAGGGCGAACAGCCCCACCGCCTCGAGCACCCTCAACGGCTTCGTGAGCATGGCCATGTGCCGCTTCGTGATGGCCAGCCCGAAACAGCCGATCACGGCCACGCCGAGCGCATGCCCGAACCACCAGGTCTGCAGGCTGTCCAGGACATTGGCGCCCGTCATCAGCTCCAGCATGAGGCTCGCGAATATCGCCGCGGGGATCGGGGCGATCACGGCGGCGCTCAGCAGGAAGCGGCTGACCCCCTCCACGCTCGACACATTCAGGGTGGGCGCGAACCGGCGCGCCAACAGCACCGTGCAGATGACGTCGATCATGTTGCCGATGGTGAACATGCCCGCGATCAGCGGCGGATTGCCCACCAGCAGGTTGCCCGACAGGAACCCCACCATGACCAGGGCGCCGAAGCAGATGTCATAGGTCAGGCCGCGCGAGGTCCGCAGCCACACCACCGAGGCCAAGCCGCCGGCGCCCCACAGCGCCGCCACCAGCCCGGCGGACCGGGCATAGCTGACCGCGATCACCACCAGCGCCGCCACGCCAGCCGCCGTCAGCAGGGGCACCAGAGGCTGCGCGAAGACGTTCGTCGTCGCCTGCGCCGACGCTGTCTTGCGGGCAATCTCGGCGCGGGTCGGAACGGGCGCGGTGTCGAGGGCGGGGGTCAAGGACATGAGGCTTCCGGCGAATTCTTCCTGCCAGAAACCACGTTGTTCCTAATATCCCCTGAAATTCGCCGTCATGTCCCCGGTTACGCGCTCAGGCCGCATTCAGGACAGCGTTGAACGCCTTGACGGCCGACGCGGCGCCTTGCGGATGGCTCCACACCCCGGCGCTGACGGCCACGAAGTCCGCCCCGGCCGCCGCCAGCATGCCCGCCGTCTCGACCGTGATCCCGCCGATGGCGACGCAGGGCACCTCCGTCGTCTCCTGCCAGATGCCCAGGATTTCAGGGTCCGGCCGGTGCGTCGTGGCCTTGGTGTCGGTGGGAAAGAAGGCGCCGAAGGCGACATAGTCCGCCCCCGCCTCGGCCGCATCCATCGCCAGCTCGCGGCTGTCGTGACAGGTCGCGCCGATCATGGCGTCCGGCCCCATCACGCGCCTTGCCTCGACCACGCCCGCATCCGTCTGGCCCACATGAACCCCGTCG
Source organism: Brevundimonas sp. (assembly GCA_036405055.1). Taxonomy (GTDB): domain Bacteria; phylum Pseudomonadota; class Alphaproteobacteria; order Caulobacterales; family Caulobacteraceae; genus Brevundimonas. The sequence goes on along the minus strand of DASWYI010000028.1, from coordinate 17,363 downwards.
CAGCCGGTTTCCTTCGCCAGATCGGGCCGGTCGTTCAGGATCACCGCCACGCCGCGCGACTGCGCGACCGGCGCCAGCCGCTTCACCGCCGCCCGGATCATCGCGTCATCCGCCGGTTTCAACCGGATCTGCACCGCCGCCACATCCCCTGCATCCAGCGCGCTCTCCAGCACGCCTGCGAACGCCTCAAGGTCCGCAATCGCCGGCGGCGTTATCAGATACAGCCGGCACGGCGGCCGGGGCGGAACAGTCGGGGTCTTTGCCATGACCCCGGCCCTGCCCGTCGAAACGGCCCGCGTCAATCAACCAGGATGCGAACGATTTGCAGTCGCCCAAAATCCTGCTATGGAGAACCATTCTCAGCTAACCGGGTCCCGCCCCTTGTACGTCTGCAACTGCAATGGCCTTCGCCAGCGTGATGTCGCCGCCGCCGTCGAGGCGGGCGCGACGCGTCCGCGCGACGTCTTCGCCCGTCACCAGTGCGCGCCCCAGTGCGCCAAGTGCGTCTGCGAGATGCGGCAGATGATCCAGGACGGCCGCGACGCCTTCGCCATGGCCGCCGAATAGGCCGCTCGTCAGAGCGCCCTTCATTCGCACTCTCAATGTCCCTGAAAAGCCCTCGCAAGTAACCGCGAGCCGCTTTCGCATGCTATGCCGCGCTCATCCGGGGCGGCGGTCGAGTCGCCCTGAACAGGGCAAGGAACACGGCCATGAAGGGCGATCCCGCGATCATCCGCACCCTCAACGCGGTGCTGACCAACGAGCTGACGGCGGTCAACCAGTACTTCCTGCACGCCCGCATGTTCGAAAGCTGGGGCCTGAAGCACCTGGGCCAGATCATCTACGACGAGAGCATCGGCGAGATGAAACACGCCGACATGCTCATCAAGCGCATCCTGTTCCTCGACGGCCTCCCGAACCTTCAGGACCTGCACAAGCTCAAGATCGGCGAGAGCGCCATCGAATGCCTCGGCGCCGATCTTCAACTCGAGCTCGGCGGCCGCGAGACCCTGCTGGCCGCCGTGGTCCAATGCGAGGCGGCCCGCGACTTCGTCAGCCGCGACCTGCTGATGCGCATCCTCAACGACACCGAGGAGCACATCGACTTCCTCGAGGCCCAGCACCAGCTGATCGCCCAGCTCGGCGAGCAGAACTATCTCCAGTCCGCCATGACCGAGATCAGTCCCGACAAGAGCGCGACCGGGAACTGACGGCCTTCCTCGCCATTCCTTCCGCAACGCTGGAGGGAACGGAATGCCCACGATCGACGACGCCATCGACGACGCCCGCGACGCGGCGGTCGGGTTCCTGAACGCCGATGACCGCAACGCCGGCCATGTGCTGCTGGGCGTGGCCGTGACCGTCGGCTTCGCCCTGGCCGCCACCGCCTTCGCGCGCAAGACCATTCGTCCGCGCCCGCCGGAACTGGCTGATGACGACAACCCCATCACCGAGCGTCCGCGCGGCCCGCTCAGCCTGATCCTGCCCGCCGTCTTCTCGGCCACCACCCTGTCGGCGGTGCGCGTGTGGAACGCGCCGTCGGCGAAAGAACGCAACACCGCCATGGGTCTGTGGGCGGCGGCCCAGGCCCTGAACGCCGTCTGGATCGCGCTCCGCCCCGCCTCGCGCGGCTTGCAGATCGCCGCCGCCATGTCGTCCGCCGGCATGGCCGCCGCCTTCGCCCACGAAGCGCGCAAACTCGACGCCCGCGCCGGCAAGCTGGCCGCCCCCGCCGGCGGCTCGGTCGCTCTCGCCAATCTGGTCACCGGCAAGTCAAAGCCTCAGCCCACGGTTCACTAGCCCGCCTTGCCCTGGCGCCCGGCTTCCTCTAGGGAGAGCGCCCGATTTCGCGCGCCAGTTCGGCAGCGCCCAGACCCCTGTGATCCCATGGCGAAAATCAACGGCAACACCATCAAGCCGGGCATGGTCCTGCAACACAACGGCGGCCTGTGGGTCGTCACCAAGGCCAGCCACGTCAAGCCGGGCAAGGGCGGCGCCTTCGCCAACGTCGAGGCCAAGAACCTCGAGACCGGCAACAAGCTGAACGAGCGTTTCCGCTCGGAAGACAAGGTCGAGCGCGTCACGCTGGAACAGAAGGACTTCTCCTTCCTGTACGAGCAGGGCGACGCCCTCGTCTTCATGGATGACGTCACCTACGAGCAGATCGAACTGCAAAAGGACTGGGTCGGCGAGGACTCCATCCCCTATCTGCAGGACGGCATGAAGGTCGTCATCGAGATGCATGAAGAGCGTCCCATCGGCCTGTCGTTGCCGGAACAGGTCACCCTGACCGTCGCCGAGACCGAGCCGACCGTGAAGGGCCAGACCGCCTCCTCGTCCTACAAGCCCGCCATCGCCGACAACGGCGTCCGCATCATGATCCCGCCGTACATGTCGGCCGGCGAGCGCATCGTCGTCGACACCTCGACCGGCGAATACGTCCGCCGCGCGGACTAAAGCGGTGACGGGTGGTTGGTGACTGGTGACGGGTGATCCCGCAACAGCCACGAGCCACCAGCCACCAGCCACCAGGCCCCACCGGGGGCCGCCGCTTCTCCGCCTATCCGGGCCACAGCGCCTTTTCAGGATAGCCGGACCAGGAGATTCCCATGGCCCTCGCCTCCGCCCTGCTTCAAGTCATGATGGACGCGGTCCGCAAGACCGCCCGCCCGATGCTGCGCGACTTCGGCGAGGTGTCACAGCTTCAGGTCTCGCGCAAGGGCCCCGGCGACTTCGTCACCGCCGCCGACATCAAGGCCGAAGAGACCCTGTTCGAACTGCTGATGAAGGCCCGCCCCGGCTACGGATTCCTGGGCGAGGAGCGCGGCATGATCGAGGGGACCGACAAGTCCCACACCTGGATCGTCGATCCGATCGACGGCACCACCAACTTCATGCACGCCATGCCCCACTTCGCCATCACGGTGGGGCTGCAACGCCATGCGCCGGACGGCAGCTCGGAGATCGTCGCCGGGGTCACCTACAACCCCGTCATGAACGAGCTGTTCTGGGCCGAAAAAGGCAAGGGCTGCTATCTGAACGACACGCGCATCCGTGTCGCCGGCCGTCGCGACCTCTCGGAAAGCCTGATCGCCACCGGCCTGCCCTTCATCGGCAAGACCGGCCACGGCCAGGCGATCAAGGACATCCACGCCATCGGCCAGCGCGTCGCCGGCATCCGCCGCCTCGGCTCCGCCGCACTCGACTTCGCCTGGGTCGCCGCGGGCCGCTACGACGCCTATTGGGAGCGCAATCTGAACCCGTGGGACGTGGCCGCGGGCATCCTGTTCGTCACTGAAGCAGGCGGGACCGTCACCACCATCGATAACGACGGCGACCCCAAGGCCGGCAAGCAGATCCTCGCCTCCAACCCCGAACTGCACCCGCAACTGCGCAAGCTGCTTCAGGCGGCGTGAGGCGGCTGACGCCGCACATTTTCGTCAGGAATACGCTGTGCTTTCAACAGCTTGCACTCTCGGGTATGCGCTGAGTGCAGCATGGCCCGCGGGCGCCTTATACTGCCCTCGGTTTTTCGCCTGACGGGTCGTCGAGAGGCCGACGGGATTGCACTTTTGGACTCATTGGACTCGGTTTTTTTGGAGTGCAATTTGGTCCCGGCCGTTGATCACTCCGCCCTGAACTGCAGCTTCGCCAGTCGGGCGTAGAGCCCGCCGCGCGCGATCAGTTCGCCGTGCGTGCCCTCCTCGACCACCCGGCCCTCCTCCATCACAACGATGCGGTCGGCGCGGAGAACGGTGGCCAGGCGGTGGGCGATGACCAGGGTGGTGCGGGCCTCCATGGCCTGATCCAGCGCGGCCTGGACCAGTTGCTCGTTCTCGGCGTCCAGCGCACTGGTGGCCTCGTCCAGCAGCAGGATCGGGGCCTCGCGAACCAGCGCCCGGGCGATCGCCAGCCGCTGACGCTGTCCGCCCGACAGGCTCTTGCCCCGCTCGCCCAAAGGCGTGGCGAACCCTTCCGGCAGCGCCTCGACGAAGCCCAGCGCCTGGGCCTCCTCGGCCACCTCTCGCACTTCATCTTCTGTCGCAGCTTCCCGCCCGAAGCGGATGTTCTCAAGAGCTGAACCCGAAAACAGCGGCGCCTCCTGCGACACCCAGGCGAAGCGGCCGCGCACAGCCACCGGATCGGCCTCGCGCACATCCACGCCGTCCACCGACACCATGCCCGCCTGCGGGTCGTAGAACCGCAGCAACAGCCGGAACACCGTCGATTTCCCCGCCCCCGACGGCCCGACCAGCGCCACCGTCTCGCCCGGCCGCACGGTCAGGCTGAAGCCCTTCAGCGCCGGCAGATCGGGCCGCCCCGGATAGGCGAAGTCCACCGCCGACATCGACACCTCGCCGCGCGGCGGCTCAGGCAGAGCCCTCGGCTGGGCCGGCGCGGCGATTGACGGCTCGGCCCGCATCAGTTCGTCGATCCGCTCCATGGCCCCGGCCGCCTTCTGCACATCGCCCCAGCTTTCACCGAGCGCCCCTACGGCCCCCGCCGCGAACACCGACAGCAGCACGAATTGAAGCAACGCCCCGACGCTCATCCGCCCGGCCACCACGTCCTGCGCGCCCAGCCACAGGACCAGGGTCACCCCGCCGAACATCACGGTGATGATCATCGCCGTCATCAGCGCCCGCGCGCCCATGCGGGTCAGGCTGACGCTGAACGCCTCCTCGACCACCCGGCCGAACTTGTCCGCGGCGCTGGCCTCGCGGCCGAACGCCTGCACCGTCTCGATGGCGTCCACGCTCTCGCCGGCGAAGCCCACGGCCCCGGCGAACCGGTCCTGCGTCGCCACGGTCAGCTTCCTGACCCGCCGCCCGAACAGGAACAGCGGACCCAGCAGCAGCGGCACGGTCAGCAGCACCAGCCCCGTCAGCTTCGGGCTGACGACAAACAGCATCCCCACCCCGCCGATCAGGGTCAGCAGGTTCCGCAGCGCAAACGACACGGATGTCGTCATCAGGGTCTCGACCAGGGCGATGTCGGTGGTCAGGCGGCTCAACACCTCCCCGGTCCGCATCCGCACATAGAAGGCCGGGTCCAGCGTCAGGATGCGCCCGAACAGCGCCTTCCTCAGGTCCGCGATCACCCGCTCGCCGGTCTTGGTGACATAGAAATACCGGGCCGCCGTCGCGATCCCCAGACCCAGCGCATTCAGCCCCAGCGCCAGGAACCAGACGTTCAGCGCCTCGCCGCCCTGCCTGAATCCGTGGTCGATGGCCCCGCGCGCCGTCACCGTCAGCCCGAGGGACGCCGTGGTGGACAGCAACAGCCAGAACCCGGCCAGCGCCGCCTGTCCCCAGTGCTGCGCCGCATAGGGCAGCAGCCGGGCCAGAGGGCGAATGTCCTTGCGCCGTTCACGCCGTCCGCCCGCCTCGCTCATCTGCTCGGCCAGCACCGCCCCGGCCCCGGGACGCCCCTCGGCTTCAAAACGGGCGGCGGGCTGTGAGGCGTCGGTCATGCGCCGCCTCTTGCCCGAAAGCGCCCCCCGGTGTAAACGCCGCCCCTCATTCCCGCTGGAACTCCGGCGGGTTTCTCATTTTCGCGCACCGACGGTCGGAATCGTCACCGCGCCAGAGACCGGATGACGACCATGAAGGCCGATACGCACCCCGACTACCACTTCATCACCGTGACGATGACTGACGGCACCACCTATCAGACGCGCTCGACCTATCAGAAGGAAGGCGCCGTGCTGAACCTGGACATCGATCCGCTGACGCACCCGGCCTGGACCGGCGGCAACGCGCACCTGATGGACCGCGGCGGCCGCGTTTCGCGCTTCAACAACAAGTTCGGCGGCTTCATCAAGAAGTAAGCCCGCAACACTTCGTTGCGAACGACATGAAAGCGCCGGTTCCCAGCGGACCGGCGCTTTCTGTTTGCCCGGAACGCCGATAACATGCTCGGCGTTCGTCTTCCGGGGCGCGGACACGGGGTCCGGGGCCGGGGCGGGCGAGAAGCGGACCGGACATGAATCGACGGGAATTGGCATTCGGCGCGGCGACGGCCGCCCTGACGGGCGCAGCGGCGTTCGGCGCCCAGGCGCAGTCTCGCGATCCCGCGGCCGTCGCCTTCTATGACAGCTTCAACGACCAGCTGGCCCGCGTCCCCGCCGCCCAGCAGGCCGACGTGCGCGCCTTCTACGAGCTGAACGGCTGGTATCCGGTGTGGACCGCCGACCGCATCCGCGCGCTGCAGACGGCCGCCGGCCGCGCCGAACGTCACGGCCTGGCCGTCGCCGACTATTTCGACTTCCCGGCGCTGGCCGCCGTTCCCGCCTCGGCCGAGATGAACACCACGGTCGCGGCCATGAACTACGCCCGCACCCTGGCCCTGGGCCGCGTCCGTCCCGAGACGGTCGAGGACCTGTGGGAGATGGGCAAGAACACCGTCGATTTGCCTAACGGCCTGAACGGCGCCCTGGCCCAGAACAAGCTGGTCGACTGGTTCGAGGGCCTGGCCCCCGCCGACATCGGCTATTCCAACCTGTCCGCCGGCTATGTGCGCTATCGCCGCATGATCCAGCAGGGGAACAGCTGGCCGGTCTTCTCCGTCGGCGCCGCCATCGAGCCGGGCGCGATGGATTCGCGCCTGCCCGTGCTGATCCGCCGCCTCGTCGCAGAGGGCGACATGGATCAGGGGACCGCCACCAGCATCGCCGCCAATCCGACCTATGGTCCCGAACTCCAGACCGCCGTGCGCAGCTTCCAGGCCCGCCACGGTCTGGTCGCCGACGGCCGCATCGGTCAGGGCACCCAGCGCTCGCTCTCGGCCTCGACCGAGGACCGCGCCCGCCAGATCGCCCTGAACCTGGAACGCCGCCGATGGCTGCGCCGCGACCCGGCTCCGGAGCGGATCGAGGTCAACACCGCCGCCGCCATCATGGTCTACTGGAAGGACGGTCGTCCGGTTCACTCCAACCGCGTCGTCTGCGGCGCGCCCTCGACCCAGACGCCCAGCCTTGAAAAGCCGTTCGCCTCGGTGGTCGCCAATCCGCCCTGGTATGTGCCCGCCGGCATCGCCCGCGACGAGATCCTGCCGCGCGGCCCCGGCTATCTGGCCAGCCAGAACATGTACGTCCAGAACGGTCAGGTCATTCAGCGCGCCGGCCCGACGGCCGCGCTCGGCTATGTGAAGTTCGAGCTGCGCGACAGCTACGCCATCTTCCTGCACGACACCCCGACCAAGTCGGCCTTCAATCTGGCCATGCGCCAGCGCAGCCACGGCTGCGTGCGGGTTCAGGGCGCCATCGATTTCGCCCGCCTGCTGCTGTCGCCCGACCCGGCCTTGCTGGCCGAGTTTGACGCCGCCCAGGACAGCCGCCAGACCAAGCGCATCCAGACCGGCCGCGAGATCAGCGTGCGCCTGCTCTACTGGACCGCCTTCGTCGACGGTCAGGGCCGCGTCGCCTTCCGCGAGGATGTCTATGAGCGGGACGCGAAACTGGCCCAGGCCCTCGGCATCGCCGTCAGCCTGCCCAAGCCGGTCGATGACGGCCGCAACGTCGCCAACGACGTCGGGCCGTAGCGTTCAGGGGAATCTGCGCTCCTCGTACTCGACGTTTTCACACCCGCTGAACGTCAAATCGATCGAGTAGGATATGCCGTTGGTGACATAGCCATGGCTGCTGTGCCTGTGACCCTTGCTGTCCCGGCAATCGACCTGGAAGCTGTTGTCGCTGAAGGTAGCTCTTTTCGATACCTGCTCGCCGGGGTTCAACGTCCCCCGCCAGGAATACGAGCTGGGATTTGTGGTCCTGACGGATATCTCGACCGCTTCGGTTCCCGCGTTCTGCAACGTCACGACAGACGGTTTGTCCCGCAACACGAACCAGAAGCAGAACGCGGCGATCAGAAAAGCGAACACTCCACCGGCGATCAGAAAGATCGCCCGCAGCGCCTTCACTGCCTGAACGCAGCCGCCAGACGGTCCATCTGGCTCTGGACCGGGTTCACCGGCTCCTCGTCGGGCGCGTCCAGATACATGCGGCGGTCCAGGTGCAGCGCCCGGTCGTACAGCTTGTCGGCCCGCACCAGATATTCGACCAGGGCGATGGGCAGATCGGGGTCGGTCGGCTCGGTCTCGACCTTGCGGTCGTTCAGGCGATAGCGCGGCTCGCACGCGGCCTCGGGCGCCATGTCACCCTCGCGCACGGCGCGCTGGACCAGCAGCCAGGACGCCACCTGCATCAGCCGGGTGGTCAGCTTCATGCTCTCACCCGCATAGGCCAGGGCCGCGGCGCGCGACAGCAGCTTGGATTCCCGCCGCCCGTCGCCGTCCAGATAGGCCGCGGTCTCCTCGACCAGCTCCATCCCCTCGGCGAAGGTGCGGTCGAACAGCTCGGACGCGGCGAAGTCGCGCACGACCTCGCCCCGGCTGCGGCCGGTGGCGGCGATGGGACTGTGATCGTCGCTGGCCATATACTCAGACATACTCATGAAAACGCGGGTCCGTCTCGGCGTCGGCCGGAAACGCGGCCACTCGTCGAGAGGCTGCAACCCTCATGCCACGATCACGAGCCGAAGTTGAAGAGGGCGTCGGCGGCGGACTTGCGCGAATTCTTCTTCTCGATCGCCGCGCGGTCGCGGGCGATTTCGGCCTCCAGCGCCGCGATCCGCTCGTTCAACTCTTCAACGGAATAGAGATCCAGATCCTCGCGGGCCAGCATGACAAGGGCGGCGCCGCGCGCGGGGCGGGGCTCAAGATCCTCGAAACTCATCACAGCCTCCGTGGTCAGACCGGGCCTAAGGGCCTATCTGAACGCCCGGACACGGACGATTGCAAGCACGGGAGCGGCATTTGCGGGTCATCGAGATCGAAGGCGGCTCGGGCCCGGCCGAGGCCCTGACGCTGAAAACCCGTCCCGATCCGGCCGTCGGGCCGGGTGAAATCCGCATCCGCGTTCGCGCGGCGGGCGTGAACCGTCCCGATCTGCTGCAACGGCGCGGCCTCTACCCGGCCCCTCCGGGCGCCTCCGACATTCTGGGCCTAGAGGTCGCGGGCGAGGTGGATCAGGTCGGTGACGGCGTCACCCGTTGGGCTGTCGGGGACCGCGTCTGCGCCCTGCTGGGCGGCGGCGGCTACGCCGATCTGGCGGTGGTGGACGCCCGGCACGCCCTGCCCGTCCCTTACGGCATGGACTTCGTTCAGGCCGCCGCCCTGCCCGAGACCGTCTGCACCGTCTTCGCCAATGTGTTCGAGGCGGGCGCCCTGAAGGCCGGCGAGACCCTGCTGCTCCACGGCGCCACCAGCGGCATCGGCGTCACCGCCATCCAGATGGCCAGGGCCGCCGGCGCCCGCGTCATCGCCACCTCACGCAGCGCGGAAAAGGCCGCCGCCGCCCGGACGCTGGGCGCGGACCTCAGCCTGAACGCCACGACCGACGACATGGCCGCCGAGATCTCCCGCTTCGGCGGCGCAGATGTGGTGCTCGACATGGTCGGCGCTGCCTACGCCCCGCTCAATCAGGACGCGCTCAAGCCCCTCGGTCGCTGGGTGGTCATCGCCACCCTGACGGGCGCGGCGGCCCAGATCGACCTGATGCGCCTGATGCTGAAGCGCATCGTCCTGACCGGCTCGACCCTGCGCGCACGCCCCGCCGACGAAAAGGTCCGGCTGATCGCGGCGGTCGAGGCCACGGCCTGGCCTTGGGTCGCGTCCGGCGCGGTTCGCCCGCCGATCGACGCCGCCTTCCCCCTGGCCGAAACGAAACTCGCCCACCTCCGGCTGGAGGCGGGCGAGCACGTGGGCAAGATCGTCCTTACGATCGACTAGGACTACCAGTCCCGGCCGCCGCCCCGTCCACCGCGCACCGGACGCAGCGACGAGACGCGGTCGTTCATGCCGTAGTTCGACAGGTTCCGCACATCGCCGGTGAAGCGCTGGCAGTAGCCGCGGAAGTTGGCGTCGGTGCACGCCTCCCATTCGCCGCGGAACCGCATCGAACTGATCTGGTCGTTCATGCCGGCCCGGGCCAGATCGCGCACTTCCCCGTCAAAGGTTTGCGAGGCGCCGCGATAGTTGGCGTCACGGTAGACGGTGATCGAGGCGCGATTGCCCCAGCCGCCGCCGTTCCCACCGCCCCAGCCGCCGCCGCGGCCGCCGCCGGAGGCGCTGTCTTCCTCGTACTCACCCCGGTTCGGGCCGCAGACCAGAAGGCCGTTGCGGTTGGCGATGTCGTACTGGCTGCACTGGTTCAGCAGGATCGAGGTGCCCCGCAGACGGCCGCGTTCGTCGCGGCAATCGGCATAGAGCCGGCCTTGGTTCACATAGTCGCCGCTGCACGACTGGGTGTAGCTGCCGCGGGGCGCGACCCGCTGGGGTCCGTCTTGCTGGGGCGCATATTCCTGACCGCCCGAGAGGGCAGCGACCGCGCTCAAGGTCATCATCGTCAACATCTGAGGTCCCTCCGGACTAAGGTTCGAACGCCCGTTGCGTCCATGAACCCACCTTGGCGGTTCCCACATGAACCTTGGCTGTATGGAAATGTCGGACAGCGTTTTCTTTTCCGGCGAATGCGCCTATATCGGCTTCACTCGCGCCCGGCCGAAAGGTCGGGCGCCGTCGTATCCGGGACTCGACTTCGGGTCCCCCGAACAGCTGGAATCCAGGTCCATGACCGACATCCTGATGCCCAAGGCCACCGCGGTCTGGCTCGTCGACAACACCTCGCTCACCTTCGAGCAGATCGCCGCCTTCTGCGGCCTGCACCCGCTGGAAATCCGCGGCATCGCCGACGGTGACGTGGCCCGCGACATCCGCGGCGCCGACCCGATGGTCAACGGCCAGCTGACCCGCGAGGAGCTGGCCAAGGCCGAGGCTGACGAAAACTATCACATGCAGGCCGTGGTCAGCCGCCACGCCGAGCTGCTGAAGCCGACCAAGGTCGCGCCGAAATATACGCCGGTCTCGCGCCGTCAGGACCGCCCGGACGCCATCGCCTGGTTCGTGCGCAACCACCCCGAGGTGACCGACGCCCAGATCGCCAAGCTGCTGGGCACCACCAAGTCGACGATCGAGAGCGTGCGCAACCGGACCCACTGGAACTCGGCCAACATCAAGCCGGTCGATCCGGTGACCCTCGGCCTCGTCGGCCAGCTGGCCCTGGACGAAATCGTCAAGAAGGCCGCTGACAAGAAGGCGAAGGACGACGCCAAGCGCGGCGGCCCGGCCCTCCAGCCCATCGACGCCGAGCCCGTCGAGGAAGCGTTCGTCCCGGAAGAGCGCGAGCGTCGCGGCGCCGAGCCGACCGCCGCCTCGGTCTTCGGCGACGACTGATTTTCCTCCCCACAACGTGGGGAGGGGGACCGCAAAGCGGTGGAGGGGCAACGGCAAGCGCCGGCCCCTCCGTCTCGGCGCATCGCGCCGATCCACCTCCCCATTTCATGGGAAGGATATGAAAACGGCCCCGGAGAGCGATCTCCGGGGCCGTTCGTATTTCAGGGAGGCGGACCGGCTATCCGGCGCGCGCCTCCAGACTGGTGATCTCTTCCTTCAGACGAAGCTTGCGCTGCTTCAACTCCCGCAGTTCCAGCGAGTCCACGGACGGATGTCGCATCTCCTGCCGGAGAGCGTCCTCCAGCGAACGATGACGATTCCCCAGTTCGCGAATCCGAGCTTCGATGGTCATGGCTTGCGCCTCCATGTCTAAGGGACCACTAGAGTGAGCGCCCGGTCCGGCCCGCTGTGGAATCACATTCCAGTGACCCGGCGAGCCGTCCGGACCCGGAGAGACTGGAGTCCAAATTGGTTCAGGATGTGAACTCAGCCGTATCCAATCCGCCGCGCCGCATCGTCGTCGGAATTTCCGGAGCCTCCGGCGTGACTTACGGCGTACGGGTTCTGGATGCGCTCCGCGACCTCGGGGTCGAAAGCCATCTGGTTGTGACCCGGGCGGCCCTTCTGACCCTGTCGCAGGAGACCGATCTGTCGCCCGACGACCTGACCAGCCGCGCCGATGTGACGCACAAGCTGGCCGACGTCGGCGCCTCGATCTCCTCCGGCTCGTTCAGAACGATGGGCATGATCGTCGCCCCCTGCTCGGTCCGGACCATGAGCGAGATCGCCACCGGCGTGACCTCGTCCCTCCTGACCCGCGCGGCCGACGTGACGCTGAAGGAGCGCCGCCCTCTGGTGCTGATGGTGCGCGAGACGCCGCTGCACCTGGGCCACCTGCGCACCCTGACGGCCTTGGCCGAGATGGGCGCCGTCATCGCCCCGCCCCTCCCCGCCTTCTATTCGAAGCCCGAAACCATCGCCGAGATGGTGAATCAATCCGTCGGCCGCGCCCTCGACGTCTTCGGCCTCGACTGGGCCCCCACCCGCCGCTGGACGGGCATGAAGTGACCCTCTGGGACTGGGCCGTCGCCGCCTACGCCGCCGAGGGGGTGTCAGAGACCTGCCTGTCGCTGCAGGATCAGCACGATCAGAACACCTGCCTGTTGCTCTGGGCCGGCTGGAACGCCGCCACCGGCCGCCGCCCGGACGAGGACGCCATCGAGGCCGCCTGCGACACCGCCCGCGCCTGGGAGACAACGACCATCGCTCCTCTCCGCGCCGTCCGCCGCACGCTGAAGCTGCCGGTCCCCGACATCGACGACGCCGCGCGCGAGGCCGTGCGCAACCGCATCAAGGCCGTGGAGCTGGAGGCCGAGCGCCGGCTGCTGCTGGCGCTGGAGGCCGTGTCGCCCGCCCCCTCCGGCGCCGCCCGCCCCGCCGTCGACGCCCTGGTCGAAACCGCCCGGGTCTGGACGCGAATTATCCCGCGTCCGGCCTTGATCCGCCTCGCCGAGCGCCTTCCGGCCTGACCGCCGCTCGGCTATAGAACCAACGGGGCCGACGACGCATGAATGACCACGAACCGATCCTGACCGAGGAAGAGCTGGCGCTGCACGCCCGGCTGGCCGAACTGCGCCAGGAACACGCCGACCTGGACGCCTCGATCGACGCCCTGGGCATGATGCCGATCCCGGACCAGCTGATGATCGCCCGGCTGAAGCGGAAAAAGCTGCTGCTGCGCGACGAGATCATCAGGATCGAAGCCCGGATCCTGCCCGACATCATCGCCTAGGCGAGGCAGTAGACAGTAGGGATTAGGCAATAGGGGCGACTATGTTCGCGCCCAGGGTAGGGCGTCAGGGCGATCATCCCTACTGCCTAATGCCTACCTGCCTTTCTTCCTCACCCACATCGCGGCGTCCGCCTCGGCCAGCCAGGCCTCGGGATCGCTCTGTCCGACATAGGCCCTGACTCCGAACGATCCGCCCAGCTCGGCCTGCGCGCCCTGCCAGACAAAGCCGTCCTTCTGCAGGGTTTCGGCCAGCCGTTTGGCCTTGTCCCGCCCCTCGTCCAGACCGGCGTTGAGCATCAGCAGGGCGAACTCGTCGCCGCCCAGACGGCCCACGGCGTCCGACGGGCGGCTGTTCGCGATCAGCAGGTCGGCCACACGCACCAGCGCCGCGTCGCCCGCCGCGTGACCCAGCCGGTCGTTCACGCCCTTGAACCCGTCGAGATCGAGGTACAGCAGCACCGCCGGCGTCTCATGGCGCTGGCAATAGGCCATGGTCCGGTTCAGCGCCGCCACGAACCCCCGCCGGTTCAGGGCGGGCGTCAGCACATCATGATCCGCCGCCGCCTCGGCCGCCTCGGCCCTTTCCTGCAAGGAAAGAGTCTGAGCGCGCAGGGCCTCGACCTCGGCGCGCAGGCGCTCGATCTCGGCGTTCAGGTCCACGACAGCGGCGTCGCTCACGGCGTTTCTGGGCTCCCCGCCGCCGACTCATCCCGGTCGCGGCTGGCATAAGCCTAACGCCGTCGGTTGCGGGCGCAACGCGCGTGCTGTAACGGGCCGCTTTCCCTTTCGAGGCGCGCATATGGCGAATCCGACCCCGCCGGTGGCGATCATCATGGGCAGTCGTTCCGACTGGCCGACGATGAAGCACGCCGCCGATGCGCTGGACCGGCTCGGCGTGGCCTGGGAGGCCCGGGTGGTCAGCGCCCACCGCACCCCCAGACGCCTGTTCGATTTCGCCACCACGGCCAAGGCGCAGGGCTTCAAGGTCATCATCGCCGGGGCCGGCGGCGCGGCCCATCTGCCCGGCATGGCGGCGTCCATGACCGAACTGCCGGTGCTGGGCGTGCCGGTCGAGTCCAAGGCCATGAAGGGCATGGATAGCCTGCTCTCCATCGTCCAGATGCCCGGCGGCATTCCGGTCGGAACGCTGGCCGTCGGCGAGCCGGGCGCCAAGAACGCGGGCATTCTGGCGGCCCAGATCCTGGCCCTATCGGACCATGTGCTGGCCGGCCGCCTCGCCGCCTTCCGCGAGGCCCAGACCGAAGCGGTCCACGAGACGGTCGAGGACTGAGTGACCCTGACGCTGAAAGCCTCGCCCCTGCCGCCCGGTTCGACCATCGGCATCCTTGGCGGAGGCCAGCTGGGCCGGATGCTGAGCCAGGCCGCGTCGCGCTTGGGCTTCAACGTCGTCATCCTCGATCCCCAGGCGAACAGCCCGGCCGGGCGCGTGTCCCAAGGCCAGATCGTCGCCGCCTATGACGATCCCACGGCCCTGACCGTTCTGGGCCGCACATCGCAGGTCGTGACCTTCGAGTTCGAGAACGTCCCGGCCGCGTCTGTGGAGGCTGTCGGTTCGGGCGGCGCCTTCGTCGCCCCCGGCCCCCGCGCGCTGGCCGTGGCCCAGGACCGGGTGGAGGAAAAGACCTTCCTGAACGGCGTCGGCGCGAAGACGGTCGATTTCGCCGCCGTTGACAGCCTCGACGACCTGATCGCGGGGCTGGATCGACTGGGAACCCCTGCCCTGCTGAAAACCCGGCGCGACGGCTACGACGGCAAGGGCCAGGTCTGGATCAGGTCGGCCCGCATGGCGCCCGACGCCTGGGCCGCCATCGGCGAGCGCCCCGCCATTCTGGAGGCCAGGGCCGCCTTCGTCCGCGAGCTGTCGGTCATCTGCGCCCGCGATCATCAGGGCCGCATCGCCGTCTACCCGCTGGGGGAGAACAGGCACGCGGGCGGTGTCCTGCGCACCACCGTCGCCCCCGCCGTCGTGGACGAGGCGACCGACAAGGCCGCACGCCGCATCGCCCGCAAGGTGCTGACCGGCCTCAACTATGTCGGCGTCATGGGGATCGAGCTGTTCGATCTCGGAGACGGCAAGCTGCTGGTCAACGAGATCGCGCCCCGTGTCCACAACACCGGCCACTGGACCCAGGACGGTTGCGTCTGCGACCAGTTCGAACAGCACATCCGCGCCATCGTCGGCTGGCCGCTGGGCCCGACCGAGGCTCACGCCCGCGTCGAGATGACCAATCTGCTGGGCCCCGAGGTCGAGCAGTGGGCGAAACTGGCCTCAAAAGCCGACACCCGCATCCACCTCTACGGCAAGGGCGAAGCCCGCCCCGGCCGCAAGATGGGCCACGTGAACCGGGTTAAGCCGCTGTAATTCACCTCTCCGCGCGCGAAGGCGCGAGGGTTGAGGAAGCCGCATTCGGCTGCGAGGTGTCTCCGTGGAGTGCGACAGGCGTCCCGCGACCCGAAGGGCGGCGACAGCCAAGCGGGTTTCGTCACAACGGCCACAACGCAAGGCACAGCGAACACGACGGGATCGAGGGGCCGGGCGCAGTGTCGCCCCCCATAAGGCTCGTCATGGCCGGGCTTGTCCCGGCCATCCATAGACTCGCTGTTCGAGGTCAAGGCAGGCAAGCGTCGCGCCGCGCCGCGCATGGTCCTGTCCGTGGTTATGGATGGCCGGGACAAGCCCGGCCATGACGGATTTCGGAAGGGGGAGTTGAATGGATGCGACATCCAGCCGCTCAACTATGCGCGGTCAGCTCGCCAACCCACTGATCCGAAGCGCCTTTCACTTTTGAGACAGCGACCAGCGCGCCCTGGTCCGGTTCGCCCCTATGCTGTGTCTGTTCCGTCGCATGGGAGGGGCGCAGGGCCTTGCGTGTCTGTCGCGGCGGAAGCGTGATGAGCGGGATGGGGATGTCCGCGCTTCGTCGTCCGGTTCGCGAGGCTTCGGCCTCAACTGCGAGCCGCCGCACGGCGAGCGACGGCGCCCCACAGCCCGGCCTCAAGCAGTCCGCCTCCGCGAGGCGGACGGTAGGCCGAGCATAAAGGGCGAATGGCAGGGAACCACCGCCGTTCAGGGGATCGGGAACGCAAGCCCCGACCTTCCCGCCGGGGGCGCGCCGGCAAGGCGCTAAACAGCGTCGCTGGTCCCGGGGTCACAACCGGGCCGGAAGCTCCTAGCTCAGACATCATGCGCGGAGCGTCTGTCTTTCGCCGAAACGGTAAAATCAAAGAACTCCGGGCGAACGCCCGGCGCTCTGCCTGCCTCTCCCGCCACCGGCTGCACCCGCAGGCGGGGCTTCAGCCTGCGCGTCTTGGAGGGTGCTAAGCCTTCGCGCCGTAGCGCATTCGGCTCAGCACGTCGGTGACCTTGCGCAACGGGGCGTCGAAGTCCTTGCCGGCCTTCCATTTCTCGAAGGTCATGACGTTCTCGATGCGGGCGGCGACGAAGGCGTCGGCGGCGTCCTTGCCGTCGAACCAGCGCATCGTCAGCGCCGGGATCAGGATGCCCGACAGGATGGCGCGCTTGGAATAGTGGTTCCAATCGGTGGCCGTGTCGCCGGCCCAGCGCCAGATGCGGTCGGCGCTTTCCCAGGCCAGCTTCAGCCCCAGATCGGCGTTGACTGGCAGGGCCAGGAAGGCGGCGCAGCGGCGCGTGGCCTCCAGATCGACGGCGCCTGCCTCCAGCCGCGCCGAGACCCCGGCGGCGATTCGCTCGCGGATCTTCAGCGTCTTGGGGTCAGGCAGGGTTTCAAACGCCCGGTCGTCGTGCCGGCGCGACAAAAGGACCGCCAGATCGCGCGCGCCGTTGGGCAGCAGCAGTTCCTCGTCGCCCAGCGACAGGCCGTTGGCCTCGCAGGCCGCCCGCACCATCGTGGCGTTCCAGCCCAAGCGTGGCGCGCTTTCCACGGCCGCGTCCAGCACGGACTGCTCCATGCGGTCGGCCCAGTCCGGTTTCGCGTTCGACAGGTGTGGCGCCTCGGTCATTGCGGCATCATAAGCCCGTCCTGCGGGCGTTTCGACCCTTGAAGAACGCATGCGGCGATCTGGACATGCTGCGGGGGTTGGTGTATTCGCCCGCCTTCGCTCGGCGGGCTGTCGTCCCCGGGACACGATTTTATTTGTCTGCCCGTCTCCCTCACAGGACGCGGCGGGCGGCCAAAGGAGAGTTTCACCTGGTTCAGATTTTCGTCCGCGACAACAACGTCGATCAGGCGCTGAAGGCCCTGAAGAAGAAGATGCAGCGCGAAGGCAGCTTCCGTGA
>DASWYI010000027.1:0-55545 GCA_036405055.1 Brevundimonas sp. | reverse complement strand
ATTCCGAACCTAAAGGCACGTTCCCACGTGTTACTCACCCGTCCGCCACTAACCCCGAAGGGTCCGTTCGACTTGCATGTGTTAGGCCTGCCGCCAGCGTTCGCTCTGAGCCAGGATCAAACTCTCAGGTTGAGTTGACTTCTGACCTAAGCTGACAGCCCGAAGACCGTCTGGCATTAGTTCTACGTATTTTTGACGAGAACCACTTCGACGATCCGAAGACCATCGACATGGTTGTATCTTTTCAAAAAGACCGCAGATGTCAGTGTCGAGACAATCTCTAGGATTGTCGCTAGGACACCGCCGCCTGCGTTTCTCTTTCCAGATCAACGATTTCAAAGACCGAGACCGGAGCGTTTCCGGCCCCACCGTTTAGCGCCCGTGGTCGGCGGAGGCGGCGATTTAGTCGCCTCGGATTTCAGAGTCAAGCGGCTCATCCGAAGAAGAACCTCTTTTCTCAGCGCCACTCCGAAGAACCTCCGGGGCGGCGGGAGCGGCGTCTCTAGAGAGGGCCATTCCCTGTGTCAACCGAACTTTTCGGTCTTTTTCAGCTTGCCGTTCCCGGGGGAACGTCAGGCCGCAAAAGGTGCTCTCGGGGGAGGTGTTCCTACCCCGGTGCAAACCGGCGATTCAGTCGAAGGCGCGGAACCTAACCGAGGACTTCTAAGGAAGCAAGAACCCTTGGCTCTTTTTTCCTGTGTGGAGGGCGGTGACTTTCGTCTCCGCGGCCCCGCGCCGTCGGCCCGTTTCCGAGCGAGGCGGCGATATACGCAGCGGCCTTTCGCACTGCAAGCGGAGTCTCGGCCTTTTTCAAACTTTCTGGCGGACTCATGGTCGCCCTACGGCGTTAGCCGGCGGCGATATAGGTGCGCAGGGCCTCGGCCTCGTTCTTGGCCTCGTTGATCTGGCACTTCACCACATCGCCGATGGAGATGACGCCGGTCAGGCGGCCGCTGGTCAGGACCGGCAGATGCCGGATCCGCCGGTCGGTCATCCGCCCCATCAGGATGGCGACCGTCTCGCCAGGGTCGGCGAAGATCACCTCATTGGTCATATAGACGGAGACAGGACGTTCGAGGCTGGCCGGGCCGTCCTTGGACACGGCGCGGACCACGTCCCGCTCGGACAGCACGCCCACCACCCGGTCATTGTCGCAAACAATCAGGGCGCCGACTCGCCGCGCCTTCAGCTCGACGCAGGCCTCCGTCATCGAAATCGACGGCGGGATGGAGAAGACGTCTCCACCCTTGTCCTTGAGAATCTCGGCGACCAGCATGCGCGGCTTCCTTCCCTATAGACATATATAGAGAGCAGCCTCGCGGACGGGGCCGCTTCAAGGGCTAAGGATCGCCCATCCCCGCGCTGGAAGCAAATGCCGACTGGCCGAACAGCCGCACCCAGGCGCCGGTCAGCAAGGCGCCGGCGACGAAGCCCGCCACATGCGCCTGCCATCCATATTGCGTGAAGGCGCTGGGCCCCGCGAACTGGGTCACGGCGGCCAGCAGGTTCACGCCCAGCCACACGGCCCCGATTCCCAGCAGCAGCGGGCTGAACAGCGGCCCGACGCCACGCCGGGCCTGGGCCGTGCGCACCGCCGCCGCCAGCAGGCCGGACACCGAAGCCGAGGCTCCTATGAGAATGTCAGGGGAACGCGGCTGGGTCGCCGCGAACACCAGCCCGCCGATCGCGCCGCATACAAGAAAGAAGGTCGTCAGACCGAGGAAGCCCATGAACCCCGGCATGCGGCGCGCCAGCGGCGTGCCCAGCACGACGGTCATCAGCACCGAAATCATCAGGTGCATCCATCCGGCGTGCAGCAGGACATAGGTGAAGATCCCGCTGCCCCGGCTGCTCCACAGGGCGGCGGGGGCCAGACCGAACGCCCGGGCCGCGACCGAAGGATCGCCGTCACCGAAGCCCAGTTGGGCCGCGAAAGCCGCCAAGAGAATCAGCGACAGGGCCACGGGCTGCCACGGCGCGGTCAGGACGGGCTCTCGGGTCGGCGCTTCCAGCGGTCGGCTCCTGATTCCTTATCAAGGACGAAAGCGTGTTTGGGCCCAGAATCTCAAGCGCTTCTTAATAACCCTGACCCAATTTGGCACGCGGGTTGCTTGCCGACTCGTCAACCTTAACGCCCGGGGGATAACCCGATGAACCTGAAACTGACTGTGGCCGTGACGGCCTTTGTCCTGATGGCCCCGGCCGCGGCCTGGGCGCAATCGAACGGGTCTTCGGGCGCGGCGACGCTTCAGGCCGGCTATGGCGGCGCGCGCTACGCCACCGCGCGGCCCCAGACGGGCTCGACCCGCGACGCCAACGGCAACCGCCTGATCGTCAACGGCATGATCCAGACCGGCGCCAGCAGCTACGCCAGCGCCTCGGGCGGGGTCTCGTCCAGCTACAGCGGCGTGGGCGGCACAAACGGCGGCACGGCCATCGGCGGCTCGACCGCCATCGGCAACAGCCTGAACGTCGTGGTCCAGGGCAACTGGAACACCGTCATCGTCAACTCGCGTCAGACCAACAACGGCAACGTCAATGCGGGCGCGGCCCTGAACGGAACGCTGAACCTGCAATGATCGAACGCACGCCGATGCGGCGCCTCAGGATCGCGGGACTGGCCACGGCGTCTCTGGCGCTGCTGTCGGGCTGCATCGCGCCGGCCGCCGGACACAACGGTCTCTACGCCTCGCCGATCGGCAATGCGCCGGTGACCGCCAACCCGACCCCCTACTCCAACGCCCTGGTCTGCCTGGCCGACTACGCCCGGCGCTACAACCTGCCCTCGCCGCGCATCGCGGTGGGCCGGATCAGCGATTACACCGGTTCGGTCTCCGCCGACGGCGGCCGCCAGGTCACCGGCGGCGCCTCGCTGATGGCCTTCTCGGCGCTCGGCAAGGCCGGCGCCCGCATGGTCGAGCGATTCGACACCTCGGTGTCGGAGATGGAGCTGCGCTACGCCAACAACCGCCTGATCGGCGACGAGGGGGCGAACGGGCCGAACGACGTCCAGTACCGCCGCATCCTGGCCGGCCAGGTCCCGGGCTCGGACTTCTATATCGTCGGCGGCATCACCGAGGTGAACCACAACATCCGCTCGGCGGGCTGGGACTTCGGCGCGGGCGAGGCGGACACCGAGACGCCGCTCTCGGGCGTGTTCCAGGGCCGCTACTATGTCATGAACATCGCCCTCGACCTGCGGGTGGTCCAGACCACCACGCTCGAGGTCGTGGACGTCATCTCCTATCAGAAGCAGATCATCGGCCGGGAAATCTCGGTCGGCGTCTTCGACTTCCTGGGCGGCAATGTCTTCGATCTGTCGGGCGGCGAAGGCGGCTTCGAGCCGGTCCAGCTGGCCGTTCGCACCCTGGTGGAGCGCGCCACCGTCGAGATCATGGCCAATATGTACGGCGCCCCCGGCCCCGAGGTTTGCCTGTCTGCCGGCCAGGACCCGCTGGGCTCCACCAACGGTCAGACCGGCGGCTACTATCCCGCCTATCAGAACACGGACACGAACAATGGCCAGACTCGCTCGGATCCGGCTCGCTGGCATGATCGCCGCGACGGTGACGTGCGCCGCAGCCGCTACTGAAGCCTCGGCGCAGTCCCAGGACGGTTCGATCGTCCTGAACAACCAGCTGCAGATGGGCGACGTGATCGCCGGCGAGACCCTGACCGTGGTCGACGCCTCCAGCCAGGTGAATGTCTCCGTCTCGGCCCAGGGCAACAGCTTCTCGGGCATCGTCGAGAACGATTCGATCGACGTGCAGTCGACCCAGGAGATGCAGGGCGACGCCGTGGCCACCGCCGACATGAGCTTCGGCGGCGACACCGAGGGCGCGGTCACCGCCGTGATCCAGGCGGGCGGGAATTATCTGGCGGCCGGCGGTTATGACGCCGACCTGACGGTTCACGCCAGCCAGCTGAACACCGGCGGCGAAGTTTCAGCCACCTCGTCCATCGACGGCGGCACGGCGCGCCTGATCGGGGGCGTGGCGGTCACCACCTCGGCGATCAGCAACACCGTTTCCATCGGCGGGCAGGGATCAACCCTCAGCGGCGTAGTCAGCCAGGGTTCGTCGGCTTCGGTCCGGTCCTCGAACTACGCGGCCACGCAATACATTCCGGCCCAGGGGGTGTTCTCCAGCCTCGCCACCGCCAACGGATTCGCCGCCACCAGCGGGGCCGCGTCGAACCAGAGCCTCTATGTCCGCCAGCGCTCGACCGGCGATGTGATCGAGGCGGGGGTCAGCGCCAACGCCGGCAACGCCTGGGATCTGGCGGGGCGCGCCCGCGCCACGGGCAATACCGCCGCCTTCACCAACCAGGGCGGGGCCCTGATCGCCGAGACGGACCAGGCCAACAGCGCCGCCGTTCGCGCCACGGCCATCACCACGGCCTACGACTTCGGCCGGGCCGAGGCCCATGCCCGGGCGGCGGGCAACGACGTCTCGGTCGGCAACAACGACGTCTATGTCGAGATCGACAACACCCAGCTGAACACCGGCGGGGTCGAGGCCAGCGCCACCTTTTCGGGCAACACCGGCTATGACGCCTATGTCGGCGCCGACGCCGTGGGCAACTCGGTCGTCGGCTACGCCTGTTCGGAATGCGCGGGCCGGCTGAACGCCGCCAACGTCCAGCAGAACGACGGCGATGTCAGCGCCACGACCAGCGTCAATGTCGCCGGCAGCGGCCGCGCCGCCATGACCGGCGCCAACGCCGTGGGCAACGCCGCGACCTTCTACGTCTCACGGCCAAGCCATTAACTGTCCGTAATTTAACTTGAGAATCCTTCGTGGCGCCCATCAGGGTGCGGCGGGGTGTAACGGTGAACGGGCCGGGGACCCTTCTTGTCCTTGTCCAGCGACCAATTCCGCCCGAGGCGACGGTCGCGCCCCGGAGTTCTCAATGCGAGCCGCCCGCCTGATTCTTCTCGCCGCTTCGAGCGCCCTCGCGCTGTCGACCGCCGCCATAACGCCCGCCCTGGCCCAGACCGCGCCGTCGGCGCAATGGGCCCAGTCGACCAGCGACATTCCAGCCGACAGCAACGTCCGGTTCGGCACCCTGCCCAACGGCATGCGCTATGCGGTGATGCGCAACGCCACCCCTCCGGGTCAGGCCAGCTTCCGCCTGCGCATCGACGCCGGCTCGCTGATGGAGAACGAGAACCAGCTGGGTCTGGCCCACTTCATGGAGCACATGGCCTTTAACGGCACTACGAACGTGCCCGAGAACGACCTGCTGCGCATCCTGGAGCGCCTGGGCCTGGCCTTCGGCGCCGACACCAACGCCTCCACCGGCTTCGACCAGACCGTCTACATGCTGGAGCTGCCGCGCACGAACGACGAAACCGTCGACACCGCCATGCACATCATGCACGAGCAGGTGGCCGAGGCCCTGATGGCCAGCGACGCCGTCGACGCCGAGCGTGAGGTCATCGCCGGCGAGGAGCGCCTGCGCAACACCCCCGGCCTGCGCTCGATCAAGGCCCAGTTCGCCCTACTGGCCCCCGGCCAGCGCATCTCGCAGCGCATGCCGATCGGCGACCTGAACATCATCCGCTCCGCGCCGCGCGAGCGTTTCGTTGAGTTCTACGACGCCTATTACCGGCCCTCGCGGGCGACCTTCATCGCCGTGGGCGACTTCGACGTCGATGTGATGGAGCAGAAGATCATCGCCGAGTTCGGCGGCTGGCAGCCCCGCGTGGCCGCCGATGGCCCGAACCCGGATCTGGGCGTGGTCGCGCCGCGTCAACCCGAGACCCGCATCCTGGTCGAGCCCGGCATCCAGTCCTCGATCCAGCTGAACTGGACCAAGGCGCCCGACACCGATCCGGACAACGTGGCCGAACGCCGTGAGAACCTGATCCGAAACCTCGGCATGGCGGTGCTGAACCGTCGCCTGGGCGAAATCTCGCGCGCCGACAACCCGCCCTTCATCCGCGCCAGCGGCGGCCAGTTCACCCTGGTAGACAGCCTGGACATCGCCACCATCTCGGCTGACTTCAATCCGGGCGAGTGGAAGCCGGCGCTCGAGGCCATGGAGCGCGAACAGCGCCGCCTGGTCCAGTTCGGCGTGTCGGACGCCGAGCTGCAGCGCGAGATCACCGACATCCGCACCGGGCTGGAAAACGCGGTCGCCTCGGCGGCCACGCGCCGCACGCCGAATCTGGCCGGCGGTCTGGTCAACGCCGCCAATGACGACAGCGTCTTCTCGTCGCCCCAGACTAACCTCGACCTGTTCAACGCCGCTGTGAACGGCCTGACCGCGGCCCAGGTGAACGAAGCCGTCAAGACGGTCTTCACCGGCGGCGGCCCCCTGATGCTCGTCATCTCGCCGGTCGAGCTTGAAGGCGGCGAGGCCGCCGTCACCGCCGCCCTGGAGGCTTCGCGTCAGACCCCGGTCGCCGCGCCGGCCGCCGCAGCCGCCCTGGATTGGCCCTACGCCGCCTTCGGAACGGCCGGAACGGTCGCCAGCCGCACCGAGCTGTCGGATGTCGGCGCCACGGTCGTCACCTTCAGCAACGGCGTGCGCCTGACGGTCAAGCCGACCGAGTTCCGCGACGAGCAGATCCTGGTCACCGTGCGCACCGGCATCGGCGAGCGCGGCATGCCGACGGATCGCGCCGACGTTCAGGCCCTGGCCCCGCTGGTCTTCGCCCAGGGCGGTCTCGGCAAGCTGACCGCCGACGAGGTCAGCCGCGTCCTGAACGGCCGGACCTATTCGGCCGGCTTCGGCATCGACGGCGACGCCTATCAGCTGTCGGGGGCGACCCGTCCGCAGGACTTCGCGCTCGAGATGCAGGTCCTGACCGCCTATCTGACCGATCCGGGCGTGCGTCCCGCGCCGTTCCAGCAGATCAAGGCCTTCTTCCCGCAGATCATCGCCCAGCAGATGGCCACCCCGGGCGGCTCCTTCGGTCTCGGTGCGGCCGGTCTTCTGGCCAGCGGCGACAAGCGTCAGGGCTTCCCGACGGCGGAAGAGGTCGCCGCCTTCAGCAACGACACCCTGAAGTCGGAAATCATCGCCGGCCTGTCCCAGGGCCCGATCGAGGTCGTCATCGTCGGCGACGTGACGGTGGAAGACGCCATCGCCCAGGTCGCCGCCACGCTGGGCGCCCTGCCCGCCCGCGGCCCGGCGCCGGCCGGTCTGCCCGGTTCGGACCAGCTGCGCTTCCCGGCCGGCACGCCCGAGCCGGTCCGCCTGCACCACACCGGTCCGGCGGAACAGGCCCTGGGCTACATCGCCTGGCCGACCACCGACCAGGTGGGCGACCGCACCGAGGCGCGTGTCGTCGGCATTCTGGGCGACGTGCTGCGGCTGCGGGTGCTGGACCTGATCCGGGAACAGCTGGCCCTGGCCTATTCCCCCACCGCAGGCGCGAGCGCGTCGGACGTCTATGAAGGCTATGGCTCGATCTTCATCACGGCCCAGACCGACTTCAAGGACCTGGACGCCTACTACGCCGCCGTCGACACCATCGTGGCGTCCCTGCGCGACACCCCGATCACCGAGGACGAGCTGAACCGCGCCCGCCTGCCCACGATCGAGGCGATCCGCCGCAGCCAGGCCAGCAACGAATACTGGCTGACCCAGCTGGAGGACGTGGCCCGCGATCCGGCCCAGGTGGAGCAGACCCTGAGCCACATCACGGACATTGAGGCCATCACCCCCGCCGACATCCAGCGCGCGGCGCGGCAGTATCTGCGACCCGACACCGCCTGGAGGGCCACGGTCACCTCGACCTCCGCCGGCCAGTAGGCGGCGTCCCGTCAACGAAAAGAGGGCCCCGATTCGCAAGGATCGGGGCCCTAGTTGCTTCAGGACTGTCGACGGAGATCGACGGTCCAGATCTATGAGATTGCGGCTGACCGCAGGCTGAACGCCGATGTTCAGACTGGCGTCAGAAAACCCGGCCGCCGACGCCGCCGTCCAGGGTGATCATCGCCCCTGACACCGAGCCCACGACCTGCTCCACCATCTCCTCGCGGTATTCGGTGTAGGTCTCCTCGCGGATGATGGTCAGGATCTTCACCCCCGCGCCATAGCGGCGCAGCAGCGACCGTTCGTTGCAGTCGCGCTCGGGCTTCTGGGGCCGGCATTCGATCATGCCGCCGCGGCCGTGCCACAGGGCCTCGCCCTTGCGGCAGACCAGGGTCTCGCCGTGTTCGAAGCTGATCCGGTCGATGTATTCGGCGATGGTGATCTGCAGATAGGTTCCGGCGATGCAGCGATACAGCTCGCCCTCGTAGTCGCCGTAGACATCACGGTCAGGCCGCACCTGCGAGGCCGGGTGGGGGATGTTGCGGTCGTCGAGGCAGAAGGCCTGGATGACGACGCGCTTCTCGAAGCGACG
The DNA here is from genome assembly GCA_036405055.1 of Brevundimonas sp. GTDB lineage: Bacteria > Pseudomonadota > Alphaproteobacteria > Caulobacterales > Caulobacteraceae > Brevundimonas. Next base: position 47,186 of record DASWYI010000027.1, on the reverse strand, counting down.
ACGGGCCTCATAGGGCACGCGCACGCGCTGCATGATCCGCGAACCCTCGACGTTCAGGCCCTGGATGGTGGTCGGATAGGGCTGATCGACCGTCACATAGGCCGAGCCGCCGCCGCCGACATAGACGCTGCCGCCGGCGCGGGCGTTGATCCCGGCCCGGGCGCCGGCGTCGGCGCCGGCGTTCACATTGACGTTCACATTCAGGTTGCCGCTGCCGCAGCAGACAGGCGGGGGCGGTGCGACGCAGCAGGGCTCCGGAGGCGGCGGCGGCGGCGGCGGGGGCTCGCAGCACGGCGGCGGGGGCGGCTCGCAGCACTGGGCCGCGGCGGTGTCGGCGATCGCCGTCAGGGCCAGGAAGCCCGCGGCGGCGATGAGCCATTTTGTGATGCCGACCCGCATGGGCTGGACTCCCGATCGTTCCGCCCGTCCGGAGACAGGCCTCTTCAACCTGACATCTAGCCAGAAAGGCCTTTCGAATCCGTTGCCGTCACAAGGCGCAGCCCTTGCGCCTTCGAGGTCCGAGAGGACCGCGATGTTTCATTCCGGCACACAGCGACTGATGGACGTCTGGACCGCCCTGCCGGATGCCGGGCGGGTGCCCGCGCGCACGGCGTTCGACCCCATCCAGCTGGGGCCGCTGCTGGCCCAGACCTTCATGGCCGAGCGGCGGGGCGAGGACCTGGTTTTCCGTCTGGCCGGCGGCTGGATCGAACGGCTGCACGGGCGGCCCCTGCGCGGCGAGACCTGGCTAAGCCTGTTCCGCGAGGACGGACGCGCGCTGGTCGCGGCCGCCGTCGCCCAGACCGTGCGCGAGGCCCGCCCCGTGGTCATCGCCGCTGAGACGGACCCCGGCGGCGATCCGTTCGAGATCGTCATCGCCCCCTTCCGTGGCCCCGACGGCGCCGCCGACCGCATCCTGGGCCTGTATCAGCCCACCCGATTCGGCGGCCAGGCCCTGCGCGACATCGGCGGCCTGATCGCGCGGGTGTCGATGGGCGTCGGCGAGATCCAGCGTGCGCCGTTGCAGCTTGCCGCCCTGAATGGACGCCGCGTGGCCTAAACCGGCTTCAGGTCGCGCACGTAACGTTTCCAGTTCTGCACATAGTGGGCGGCCGAGGCCTTCAGCGCCTCGATCTGGCCGGGCTCCAGCTCCCGCACCACCTTGCCCGGCGAACCCATGACCAGGCTGTTGTCAGGGATCACCTTGCCCTCGGTGATAAGGGCGTTCGCGCCGATGATGCAGTTCCTGCCGATCTTCGCGCGGCCCAACACCACCGCCCCGATGCCGATCAGGCTGTTGTCGCCGATCTCGCAACTGTGCAGCATCACCATGTGCCCCACCGTGACCCCGTCACCGATGGTCAGAGGCTCGCCGGGGTCGGAATGCAGCACGCTGCCGTCCTGAATATTGGTGTCGCGGCCGATGGTGATGGGATCGTTGTCGCCGCGCACGACAGCGCCGAACCAAATGCTGGCGCCAGGCTTCAGAATCACGTCTCCTATGACGGTTGCATTCGGCGCCACCCAGTATTCGCCCTCGGGCGGGCACTGTGGTTTCTTGTCAGCCAACGCATAGATCGTCATCGAAACATCATCTCATCTTTAGGCGTTTCAGCGCTTTAAGCCTTCGTAAACCACGTTAGGCTCATCGTGTAGTTGCGATTCGAGGTCGCCATTTCGGCCCCGGATCAGAAACCGGATCAAGCCCGGTCCGGTCAATCTCGGGGGACGTGCGTGACGCGTTCAGTTCGGCGGCGGGTCAACCCGCCGGGTGTTTGCACCTCATCCGATCCGGGCAGGCCCGTAGCGTCCCCGACTGCAATCCTCCCCAACTTTGTCCAAGGCGGAACCCACGCGGGTCCGCCTTTTTTCATGCCCTGGAGGCGTTCATGACCAAGCGCGCGGCCCTCAAGCGTCAGACCCGAGACATCGGCCGGGAGGGGATTCTCGATTCCCACCAGTTCAGTGAGGACTCCAAGGTCCGACGCCTGCCCCAGATCCCCGGATCGCGCGGCGGCTGGTCGCCCTATCCGTCCAACGACGAGCGGGATCAGGCCTATCTGAAGACGCTCAAGCCCAAGTCGGACGGTCAGGCCGAGCTGATGACCGCCGTCGACGAGCACAATCTGGTGCTGGCTCTGGGTCCGGCGGGCACGGGCAAGACCTATCTGGCGGTGGCCAAGGCGGTCGAGGCGCTCGAAGCCGGCAAGGTCGGCCGCATCGTGCTGAGCCGCCCGGCAGTCGAGGCCGGCGAATCCATCGGCTTCCTGCCCGGGGACATGGAGGACAAGCTGGCCCCCTACCTGCGGCCGCTCTACGACGCCCTGTCTGACCGGCTGTCGATGAAGCGGGTCAAGGCGCTGATGGCCGAGGGTCTGATCGAGATCGCCCCCATCGGCTACATGCGCGGCCGCACCCTGAACAACGCCTTCATTGTCGTCGACGAGGCCCAGAACTGCACCTATGTGCAGCTGAAGATGCTGCTGACCCGCCTGGGCTGGCACTCGACCATGGTGGTCACGGGCGACCCGCATCAATCGGACCTGCTGCCGGGCGTCTCGGGCCTGTCAGACATCGCCGAGCGTCTTCAGCTGGTGCCCGACATCGCGGTGGTGCGTCTGGCCGAACGCGACATCGTCCGTCACCCGCTGGTGGCGTCGATGATCGGGGTGCTGTGAGCTAGATCACATCCAGAATCTTCGGAGGGCCGTCGGCGGGAACGTCGGCGGCCTTCTTCATGGGCGGCTGGGGACGCGCGCCCATGCGGTCGATCAGGGCGAAGACGAAAGGGTTCAGCGAGATCGACAGCAGGGCCGCGGCCAGGATCAGGTCGTGGGTCTCGCGGCTCATGGCCCCCAGATGCATCGACAGGGCCGCGAGGATGAAGCTGAACTCGCCGATCTGGGCCAGACTGGCGGCGACTGTCAGGCTGGTGGGCTTGTCCAGCTTGAAGGCCGTGGTGATGACCAGGGCCGCGATCGCCTTGCCGACGATGACGATGCCCAGCACGCCCAGCACGGCCAGCGGCTCGCGCACCAGAATCGACGGGTCGAACAGCATCCCGACCGAGACGAAGAACAACACCGCGAAGGCGTCGCGCAGCGGCAGGGACCGCTCGGCCGCGTTGTGGCCCAGGGGCGACGCGTTCAGCACCAGCCCAGCCAGGAAGGCGCCCAGGGCGAACGAGTGGAACAGGAAATAGGCCACCCAGGCGATGCCCAGCGCGATGGCCAGAACACCGAGGGTGAACAGCTCACGCGAGCGGGTGTGGGCGATCTTCACGAGCAGCCAGGGCAGGACACGTGGCCCGATGACCAACATGGCCCCGACGAACAGAGCCACCTTGCCCAGGGTCCAGCCGATGGACTTTGCGAGTTCGGCGCCGCTGAGCACCTCACCCGGCTGGACGACGAGCAGGGGTAGCATGACCAGGGCGATGACGATCACGAGGTCTTCGACGATCAGCCAGCCGATGGCGATGCGGCCGATCTCACCCTTCATCTGCTTGCGCTCCTCCAGCGCCCTCAGCAGCACGACGGTTGAGGCGACCGACAGGGCGAACCCCATCAGCAAGGCCTCGACGTCGCCGAAACCGAGCAGACGGCCCAACCCCCAACCCAGGACGGTTGCGGCGGCGATCTGGAACAGGGCGCCCGGCACGGCGACCTTGCGCACCTTCATCAGATCGTCGGGTGAGAAATGCAGCCCGACCCCGAACATCAGCAGGATCACCCCGATCTCGGCCAGCTGCGGCGCCAGTTCGGTGTCGGCCACGAAGCCGGCGGTGTAGGGGCCGACAATGACGCCCGCGACCAGATAGCCGACGAGCGGCGACAGCTTCAGCCGGTTAGCCAACATGCCGAACACGAAGGCGAGGACGAAGCCCCCGACCAGGGTGAGGATCAGGCTGTCGGCATGCGGCATCGGCGCTCCTTCAAGGGCGGGCAGGTTTCCTTTGGGTTGAACGCATCAGATGGCCACCCGGGGCCCGAACGGCAAGGCTTGGGGGGCGCGACGGATGGTCCCGGCGCCGGGATTGTCAGTGTCTGTCAGTCTGAATCGGACCGCCAACCGCTAAACACCGCCACCTGAGTCGTTGTTTTTCAGCGGGTTGGGGTGCTGAACGCGCATGGTTCAGCGGCTGGAGCTGGCATTCACCTCTCCGCGCGCGAAGGCGCGAGGGGAGGACAGGCGGTCCCGGACTTGATCCGGGAGCGCCAGGAGGGGGCGGCACAGGTGTCCGCCCTCTGAATCGCTAACCCCTCTCGATGGAGCTGCCCCCTCCTGACCGCTTCGCGGTCTGTCCTCCCCGCTCGCCTTCGCTCCGGGGAGGTGAGTCTGTGGGTCAGGCCCGCACGGCCCCGCGCGCCGCATCGACGCCCAGAGCCACCAGGGCCGCCGCCGCGATGTGCTCGGCGTTCAGGCCGGCCTCGGCGTACATGATCTCGGGCTTGTCGTGGTCCTGGAACACGTCGGGCAGGTTCAGGGTGCGGACCTTCAGGCCGGCGTCCAGCGCACCCCTTTCGGCCAGAAGCTGGAGCACGAAGGCGCCGAAACCGCCCATCGCACCCTCTTCCACCGTGATCAGGCATTCGTGCTCGCGCGCCAGACGCAGGATCATCTCGGCGTCCAGCGGCTTGGCGAAGCGGGCGTCGGCGACCGTGGCCGAGACGCCGCGCGCGGCCAGCAGGTCGGCGGCCTTGAGCGATTCCTGCAGCCGGGTGCCGAGCGACAGGATGGCGACCGCCGTCCCCTCGCGCACGATGCGGCCGCGGCCAATTTCCAGCGCGGCGGCCAGGTCCGGAATCTCGACGCCGACGCCGTCGCCACGCGGATAACGGAAGGCGCTCGGACGGTCGTCGATCTCGCAGGCGGTGGCGATCATGTTCGCCAGCTCGGCCTCGTCGGACGGCGCCATCAGCACCATGCCCGGAAGCGCCCCCATGAAGCCCACGTCGAAACTGCCCGCGTGGGTGGCCCCGTCAGCGCCCACCAGACCGGCGCGGTCCATGGCGAAGCGCACCGGCAGCCTCTGGATCGCCACGTCGTGCACGACCTGGTCATACCCACGCTGCAGGAAGGTCGAATAGATGGCGCAGAACGGCTTCATTCCCTCGGCGGCGAGGCCGGCGGCGAAGGTGACGGCATGCTGTTCGGCGATGCCCACATCATAGGTGCGGTCCGGGAAGGCCTGACCGAACAGGTCCAGCCCGGTGCCCGACGGCATGGCGGCGGTGATGGCGACCACCGACGGATCGCGCTCGGCCCGCTTGATCAACTCGGTCCCGAACACCTTGGTGTAGCTGGGAGCGTTGGAGATCGCCTTGGCCTGCTTGCCGGAGACCACGTCGAACTTGACCACGCCGTGGTACTTGTCGGCGCTGTTCTCGGCCGGGCCGTAGCCCTTGCCCTTTTGCGTCACGACGTGGACCAGCACCGGCTTGTCGGTGATGGCGGCGGCGTTCTTCAGCACCGGGATCAGGGCGTCCATGTCGTGGCCGTCGATCGGCCCGACGTAATAGAAGCCCAGCTCCTCGAAGAAGGTGCCGCCGGTGACCATGCCCCGGGCGTATTCCTCGGCCTTCCGGGCCGCGTTGCGGAACGGGCGCGGCAGATGCTCGGCGATGGTCCGGCCCAGCCGGCGGAAGCTGCGATAGGTCCCGCCCGACACCAGCTTGGCCAGATAGGCGCTCATGCCGCCGACCGGGGGGGCGATCGACATGTCGTTGTCGTTCAGCACCACCATCAGCTGGCCGTTGGTGGCCTCCAGCGCGTTGTTCATGGCCTCATAGGCCATGCCCGCGGACATGGAGCCGTCGCCGATGACGGCCACGACCTTGTTGCTCTCGCCCCTCTGGTCGCGGGCGGCGGCGAAGCCGAGCGCGGCGCTGATCGAGGTCGAGGCGTGGGCGGCGCCGAACGGGTCGTATTCGCTCTCGCTGCGCTTGGTGAAGCCCGACAGACCCCCGCCCTGGCGCAGGGTGCGGATGCGGTCGCGGCGGCCCGTCAGGATCTTGTGCGGATAGCACTGATGCCCAACGTCCCAGATCAGAATGTCCTTCGGCGTCTCGAACACATGGTGCAGGGCGACCGTCAGCTCGACCACGCCGAGCGCAGAGCCCAGATGTCCGCCGGTCACCGAAACCGCATCGATGGTCTCGGCCCGCAGTTCATCCGCCAGTTGTCGCAGGCGCGGGATGTCGAACGCGCGCGTGTCGGCGGGGAAGTTGACCGTGTCGAGAAGCGGGGTGTCGGGCATGCGGGGCGGTTCGTACCTGGCCTTTGGTCTTCCAACACGCTTTAGCGCATTTCGCTGCGCGCCGGATCGAGTCTGCCGGGATAATCCGTGCAGGACCCGTGCATCTAGCGCGTCGGACGCGGCGCGGCGAGAGGCATCTTGTCGCCGTTCAGGATCGACGGCGCAGGACGAAGTCCACACTGGCCTTCAGGATTTCGGCGTCGTGGCCGAACAGGTCCAGGTGGCTGCGGGCCTGATCGGCCAGGTGCGCCACGCGGTGACGCGCCGCCTCGACGCCCAGCAGGGTGACGAAATTGGTCTTCCCCAGCGCCGCGTCCTTGCCCCCCGCAGCCTTGCCGAGGATGTCCTCGTCGCCCTCGACGTCCAGCAGGTCGTCGACGATCTGGTAGGCCAGACCGATGTCGTGGGCGAAGCTGGTCAGGGCGTGACGCTGGGCCTCGCCGGCGCGGGCGATGATCAGCGGAATCTCGAAGGCGTAGGTGAACAGGGCCCCGGTCTTCAGCCGCTGCATCCGGGCGACGCCGCCGAGGTCGTCGCGGACCCCCAGCAGGTCGATCATCTGGCCGCCGGCCATGCCGCGCGCTCCCGAGGCGAACGACAGGCGGCTGGCCAGTTCGCAGCGGACCTCGGCGTCCTCGTGGGTGTCCTCGTGCAGGACGATGTCGAAGGCCGCGGTCTGAAGCGCGTCGCCGGCGAGCACAGCGGTCGCCTCATCATAGGCGCGGTGCAGGGTCGGACGGCCCCGGCGCATGTCATCGTCGTCCATGCACGGCAGATCGTCGTGAACCAGACTGTAGGCGTGGACGCATTCGAGGGCGCAGGCCGCGCGCAGCACCGGCCGCTCCTCGATGTCGAACAGGGTCCCGGCTTCCAGTGCGAAGAACGGCCGCAGCCGCTTGCCGGGGCCGAGGGCCGCATAACGCATCGCCTCGGTCAGCCGCGATTCCGGACCATCTGCCCGCGGCAGCAGTTCGTCCAGCGCCACGGTGACCAGATCGGCGACCTCGGCCACCCGATCGATCACCGCCTGTTCCGGCGAGTTTGCGGCGACGGGACGGGTCAGAACAACCTCCCGCCCACGATCGCGTCGCGGTCCACCCCGGCCAGCACCACCGCGCCGTCGGCGTCGGGGAAGCCCAGCGTCAGCACCTCGGACATGAACGGCCCTATCTGGCGCGGCGGAAAGTTGACCACGGCGGCGACCTTGCGGTCCTGCAGCTGGTCCAGGGTGTAGTGGACGGTGATCTGGGCCGACGACCGCCTGATCCCGATGTCGGGGCCGAAGTCGATGGTCAGCTTGTAGGCGGGCTTCCTCGCCTCCGGGAACGACTCGGCCTTCACGATCCGGCCGATGCGGATGTCGACCTTCAGGAAGTCGTCGAAGCTGATGGGGGTGGCCGCTTCGGCCATCAGCCGAACTCTGCGGGCTCGACGCCCTTCGCCTGACCATCCGGGCCGATGACGATCTTCTCGACCCGCAGCTGGGCCGCCTTCAGGCGAGCCTCGCAATGGGCCTTCAGCGCCGCGCCTTCCTCATACAGGGCGATGGACTGCTCCAGCGGCGCCTGGCCGGACTCCAGGCGCGAGACAATGGCCTCGAGCCGGGCGAGAGCGTCCTCGAAGCTGAGATCGGCGGGAATGGCGGGGGTGTCGGTCATGGCGGGCGACCCTAGAGGCGCCGGTTCCAACCCTCAAGCGCTCAGCGCTTCTCGTATCGCCGTTGCGACCAGTATTTGAAGCCCTGGTTGTGGACCAGCTTCCAGCCGTCGGCCTTCAGGCGCCTGCCGACCATGTGGTTGAAGTATCCGTGGGCGAGGACCAGCACGTCCTGGCCCTGTTCGGCGCGGCCGATCAGCACCTGGGCCGCCTGTTCGGCGCGGGCCTCGGCCTGGCGGCGGGTCTCCTGGCCGTCGTGGTGATCGAACACGTGCCACCAGAAGCGGGCCACCCCGCCCCAGTATTTCGGCGGCAACTTGAACCAGTCGGGAAACTTCGGCGGCGGCAGGGGCGCTTCGATGAACAGGGCGTCGCTGAGCACGGCCTTGCCGGCGGCGGCGGCGGCGGCGGTTTCCTGCGCGCGGGGTCGGGTCGAGGCATAGATGGCGCCCGCGCCCTCTGCGGCGGCCAGCAGTTCGGGCGGCGGAGTCTGGCCGGCGCGAAGGCCGCCGACCTCATACTTCGCCCACCAGTCGCGGTACTGGTCGGACGTGAGGAAGCATTTGCGCGACAGCGCCGGCTCGCCGTGACGGGTCAGGATGATGGCGCCGGGGCGCGCAGGAGCGGAAGTCGAAGAAGACATGGTCGCCGGGACGATAGATCGAGTCGCCGTCCCTCAGTCCTCCCCAAGAGCCTGAACATGGGCGGCCGCCGAACGGCCGAGCCCTTCGAGGTCGTAGCCGCCCTCAAGCGACGACACAACCTTGCCGCGGCATCGGGCCCGGGCGACTTCGAGCACCGCGCGGGTGGCCCATGCGAAATCCTCGGCCTCGAGCGACTGGTGCGCCAGAGGATCGCGGCGGTGGGCGTCGAATCCGGCGGAGATCAGGATCAGGTCGGGGTTGAACGCATCCAGCGCGGGCATCAGCCGCTCGGAAAAGGCCCCGCGCCAAGCCTCGCGCGCCGCATGGGGCGGCACCGGCGCGTTGACGATGTTGCCGACGCCGGTCTCCGACGCCAGCCCCGTGCCGGGGTAGAGCGGCAGTTGATGGATGGAGCCGAGGAACAGGCTGTCATCGGCCTGAAAGGCGGCCTGGGTGCCGTTGCCATGGTGGACGTCGAAATCGATTACCGCCACGCGCGCCATGCCCTCCGCCTGGGCCACACGGGCGGCGACGGCGACATTGGAGAACAGGCAGAAGCCCATGGCCTGATCCGGCTCAGCGTGATGGCCCGGCGGGCGCACGGCGGCGAAGGCGCGGGCGGTGTCGCCCCGGGCCACGGCGCGAACGGCGTCGATCGCTGCCCCCGCAGCCAGCCGCGCCGCGCGGATGCTGCCGGGCGACAGGATGGTGTCGGCGTCGAGCTGGTTCAGCCCCTCGGCGGGCGAGGCCGCCAGCAGACGCGCCACATGGGCCGCCGGATGCACCCGCTCCAGATCCGCGACAACTGCCTCGGTTGCCGCGCGGCGGTCCAGCGACAGGTCGTCCAGCGCGTCCAGTACGGCCTGAAGCCGCCCGGCATGCTCGGGGTGGCCGCGCCCCGGCTGGTGATCCAGCATGTCGGGATGGGTGAAGAGACTGACGTCCATGGAAGGCAGACTAGCGGCGCGAGGGGTTGAGTAAACGGCCCGATCCGGCGAAAGCGGCGTCATGAACGATGTCGTGATCCGCACCCCCACCGCCGCAGACGCCGCCGCCCTGGGCGTGCTGGGCCGTCAGACCTTCATCGACACCTTCGTCGACGGGTTCGGCATCCCCTATCCGGCGGACGATCTGGCGGCGTTTCTGGATGCGAGTTTCCAGCCCGAGCCGCTGATGAAAAAACTGGCCGAGCCCGGCGCCGCCTGGTGGGTGGCGGAGCGGAACGGCGACCTGCTGGCCTTCGCCAACGTCGGCCCAAACACCCTACCCCATCCGGACGCTCGGCCCAGCCACGCCGAACTGCGGCGGCTCTATGTGTCGAAGGCGGCGCAGGGGCTGGGCCTCGGTACGCAGCTGCTCAAGCTGTCGCTGGACTGGATGGAGGCCCACACCGACGGCCCCCTGTGGATCGGCGTCTGGAGCGGCAACCTGAAAGCCCAGAAGCTGTACGAGGCCTACGGCTTCGAGAAGGCCGGCGAGTATCAGTATCCGGTCGGAAGCTGGCTCGACGACGAGTTCATCCTGCGGCGGGGATAGGCTAGGGTCGCCCCATGCTCCTGCCCTTCTTCTCCGCCCTGCGCGACGCCCGTGTGCCGGTGTCGATGAAGGAATGGCTCCATCTGATGGAGGCCATGGACAAGGGTGTGGCCTCGGACCGGGTCGAGGACTTCTACCACCTGTCCCGCGCCGTGCTGGTGAAGGACGAGAAGCACTACGACCGCTTCGATCAGGTGTTCGGCAAGGTGTTCAAGGGACTGGAGACCGTCAGCGCGGGCGAGGCGCCGGATGTGGTAGTGCCCGAGGACTGGCTGAAGCTCCTCAACGAGAAATTCCTGACCGACGAGGAGAAGGCGCAGATCGAGGCGCTGGGCGGGTTCGACAAGCTGATGGAGACGCTGAAACAGCGTCTGGAGGAGCAGCAGGGCCGGCACGAGGGCGGCAACAAGTGGATCGGCACCGGCGGGACCAGCCCGTTCGGCCACGGGGGTTATAATCCCGAAGGCGTCCGCATCGGCGGCCCGGCGCGACAAGGCCGGGCGGTCAAGGTGTGGGAGAAGCGCGAGTACCGCAATCTCGACGACACCGTCGAACTGGGCACCCGCAACATCAAGGTCGCCCTGCGCCGTCTGCGCCGTTTCGCCCGCGAGGGCGCGCAGGAAGAGCTGGACATGGACGCCACCATCGACGGCACGGCGCGTCAGGGCTGGCTGGACATCCATATGCGGGCCGAGCGGCGCAATACGATCAAGGTGCTGCTGTTCCTCGACGTCGGCGGGTCGATGGACGCCCATGTGAAGCTCTGCGAGGAGCTGTTCTCGGCGGCGAAGACCGAGTTCAAGAACATGGAGTTCTTCTACTTCCACAACTGCCTCTACGAGGGGGTGTGGAAGGACAACCGGCGGCGCCATGCCGAACGCATCCCGACCTGGGACCTGCTGAACAAATACCCCGGCGACTGGCGCGCCATCTTCGTCGGCGACGCCACCATGAGCCCCTATGAGGTCACCATGCCCGGCGGCTCGGTGGAGCACTGGAACGAGGAGGCCGGGGCCGTCTGGATGATGCGGGCGCGCAAACAGTGGGAGAAATCAGCCTGGCTGAACCCCACGCCGGAACGTTACTGGAGCTATTCCGCCTCGGTCGGTCTTATCAACGAGGTGATGGAGCAGCGGATGTATCCCCTGACCCTCGACGGACTGGACCGCGCGATGCGGGCGCTGGCGCGATGATCGTGTTAGGCTGAACCATCCTTGGAGGAGCGCTCATGTCCGCCGCACTGCTGATCGTCGCCTTGCTGCAGGACCCGAACGGCGCCGCCGCCGGGACCATCGCCTGGAGGGAGCCTGCGCCGGTGGTGGAGGCCGCGCCTGTCGCAGCACCGCCGCCGTCCCTGCCCGCCTGGGCCTTGGCCGATCCCTTCGCCTGGGAGCGGGCGCAGTGCAGCCCCCTGATCCGCAAGGATACGACCATGGAGGCCTGTCAGGCGCGGGTCCGCACCGATCTGGCCGCAAATCTTGGCGACGCCCTGCCCGCCGCATTGAGACCGACCGCCGTGCAGGAATGCCGCCGTACCGAGGACGGCTATTCGGTCGATTGCGGCGCGCCGGAACGCCCCGGCCGTTCCGAACCGGTGCTGCGAGAGCAGGACTGCGGCACCCGCATGGTGCGACAGCGCGAGGGCGGCGCCGCCTTCACGAGCGACTGCCGCCCCGTGGCGGGTGAGGAAGGGGACGAGGGCCTGCGTATCCGCCTCGGCGGAAACGACTGACCCTGCCGACCGGGATTTAGTGCCGGTTGTCCTTGTCGCGCAGGGTGTCCTTCATGCCGCCGACGGCGTTCTGAACCTTGCCCTTCACCTGATCGGCGCGGCCCTCGGCCTTCAGCTTCTCATCGCCGGTCAGCTTGCCGGCGGCTTCCTTGATCTTGCCGCCCATGTTGGTGGCGGCGCCTTCGATGCGATCGGGATCGGCCATGGGAAATCTCCTTGATCCGGCGCGGGAGATCCGCGCTTCACAAGGGAAAACAGGGCGCTAGGGCAGCGGTTCCGTATGGTGACGCTGTAGCCGCATCCATAGCGCGACGGCCCAGGCATGGGCGTCGTGGCGCAGGTTGGCAGCGGCGAAGGCCGGATCCAGCCAGACCAGCGCATGATCCGCCTCGACCTTTCGGGCCGGGTCCAGCGCCCTCATCTCCGCCGTCCAGAAGCCGCCGCGGTTATTGAGCGGCTCGCCGTCGGTCTTGCGGAAATACTGGGCTGCCTCGCCGATGCGGATCAGGGGACGGATGCTCATGCCCGCCTCCTCCACGAACTCGCGGATCAGGGCCTGTTCCTCGATCTCGTCCCCATCGACGGCGCCGCCCGGCAAATCGAAATAGCTGCCTTCGCCGCGATCAACGCGGACGCAGGCCAGCTTGCCGTCCTGCATCACCAGCCCGAAGGCGGTGGGGCGATCCCGGTAGTCGAGACCGGGCAGCGGCGAGCCGAACTGGAGCATCGGCCTGGGCCTAGAGATCGAAGGCCAGGCGGGCGCGGACGCCGCTGTGCGCCGGATCGAACTGCACCTTGGACCGCAGGCCTTGGGCCATGGCGGCGACGATCTTGCCGCCCAGACCCGTGCCCTTGGGCTTGCCGTCGCCCATGCCGGGGCCGTCGTCCTCGACCGTCAGCAGGGCGCGGCCCTCGCCGTCCTGTTTCAGGTGCACACGGATCTCGCCGCCCTGACCGGGGCCATAGGCGTATTTGACGGCGTTGGTGACCAGCTCGGTGACGATGACGCCCAGCGACACGGCCTGGTCGGTGCTGACCACCATCGAGGCGGCGTCGAGGCGGATGTCCGGGGCGCTGTCGTCGGGACCGAGGGACTTCTTCAGCTCCTCGATCAGGCCCGACAGATATTCGTCCATGGCGACCGAGCCCATCTCGCCCGAGGTGTAGAGCCGGCGGTGGACATGGGCCACGGCCTCGATCCGGGCCTGGGCTTCCTTCAGGGCGTTGCGGGCGCCCTCGTCGGCGAGGTGGCGCAGTTGCAGCGACATGAAGCTGGACACCAGCTGCAGCGAGTTGCCGACGCGGTGGTTGACCTCGCGCAGCATGGCCTCGGCGCGGTCGCGGGCGAGGCGGACCTCTTCCTGGGCCTGGTCGTTCTCTCGCTGGAGGCGGCGGCGCAGCAGGGCGTCCTCGATGGCCGACCGCAACAGGGCGGTGAAGTCCTCGGATACGTCCTTGATGACATAGTCCGCGGCCCCGGCGCGGAGCGCAGCCACGGCGATACGCCCCTCCTGGGCCCCCGTGACATAAACCACCGGCGGGGCGTCAGGCAGGATCAGGATGTCGGGCAGGACATCGATGCCGTCGCGCCCGGGCATATAGTGGTCCAGCGCGCAAACGTCGAAGGTTCCGCTCATCAGGGCGGCGACGCCGGCGTCGCCGTCGGGAGCGCAAGTGACCTGGTATCCGTGGCGGCCGAGCTCCTTCTCGACGAGGCGGGACAGGCCGCGGTCGTCGTCGATGTAGAGCAGCCGAATGGGGCCAGCGTGATCGGTCACTCTATCGGGCTCACTCGATTTCCGGCGCCTGGATGACGGACAGGAACAGCCCCAGCTGGCGGATGGCGCCCGCAAAGGCCTCATAATCCACCGGCTTGGTGATGTAGACGTTGCAGCCCAGGTCGTAGCAGCGGTCGATCTCGACCTTGTCATCGGTGGTGGTCAGCACCACGACCGGCGCGCGACGCAGACGCTCGTCCGCCTTGACCCGCTGCAGAATGTCGGTGCCCGACATGTCCGGCAGGTTCAGGTCCAGCAGGATCAGCATCGGCCCGTTGGCCAGCACCTCGGCGCTGAACAGGTGATCGAGCGCCGAACCGCCGTCTGCGAAATGCAGGATCTCGTTGTTGATGTTCGCCCGGCGGATGTTCTTTTCGATCAGCTTGGCGTGGCCGAGGTCGTCCTCGACCATCACGATCTTGACGGGGGTGGTCATGCGTCGTCTCCGGCCTCGATAACGGTCAGCTGTTTGGGGAATGTCAGGATGAATGTCGAGCCTTGTCCCAGCTCGGATTCAACGGTGATTTCGCCGCCGATCCGGCGAACACTGTTGCGCACGAAGGCCAGACCCAGACCCTCGCCCGCGCGGTCCTGACGGCCCGAACGGCGGAACAGTTCGAAGATGCGCTCATGATCGCGCCCGGCGATGCCGCGTCCGTTGTCAGAGACCCGGAATTCGATGCCGTCCGGCGTTTCAACTCCGCTGACGACGATCCGGCCCGGTCGTGACGGCTCCAGGTATTTTACGGCGTTGTCGATCAGATTGCCGAACACCTGTTCGATCGACAGACGGTCGCTGTCGAGGATCGGCAGACGCTCGACCACGATCTCGGCGTCGGCGGCCTGGGTCTGGTGCCGGACGCTGTCGGCGATGGCCTGCACCATCCGGGTCATGTCCAGAACCTCGGGGACCAGCGTCCGACGGCCTTCGCGCGACAACTTCAGGATGGCGTTGATGAGCCGGTCCATCTTTTCGGTCGAGGTGCGGATGAAGCCGATGGCCTCTGGCACGTCCTCCCGCACGGCAATGACAGCCTCCGGGTCCAACAGCGCCGGCCTGGCCTTCTCGACCGCCGCCAGCTGGCGCTCCATGGCCTTGCTCGCCTGATCGATCTCGGAAGTGTAGCCCATGACGTTGACCAGCGGCGCGCGCAGATCGTGGCTGACGATATAGGCGAAGCGCTGGATTTCCTCATTGGCGCGGCTGAGGGCGCCGGTGCGCTCGCGCACCTTGTCTTCCAGCCCTTCGTTGAGCCGCGCCACCTGATCGCGTGCCTGCTGGATCTCGCCGATGTAGCGACGGATCAACCACAGGCTGATCCCGGCCAGGACCAGAATCAGGACCGCCGCCAAGGCGTTGACCACCACCGTGGCCCCGGACGCCCACTCCGATCGTCGGCGGGCGAAGGCCAGGCGCGTCTCCTGAATCTCGTCGACGGCGGCGACCTCGTCCCGGAGTTGATCCATCAGGATCTTGCCGCGCTGGCCGCGGATGACCTGGATCGCCTCTCCCGCCCGACCGGTGCGGGCCAGGTTGATGGTCCGCTCCAGCTCGTCCACCTTGGCTTGGGCCAGGGTTTCGATGCGGGCGGCCCGCACGGCGATGTCGGGATCGTCAGCCGCCGCCTCGCGCAGGGTCTCAAGCACTTCGGGCAGGCGGGTTCTCGCCTCCGTGTAAGGGCGCATGAACTCGGCGCGCGCCGTCAGGATGAACCCGCGCTGGCCCGTCTCCGCATCGAGCACGGTCAGCAGCACCGTGCGGCTGGCGCGGCGCGCAGCCTGGATCTGCTCGACCGTGTCGTTGAAGTCGGACGTCCGACGGATCATCACGAAGGTGCCGAGGTTGACACCCAGCAGCAGAACGATGGCCCCCAGCAGGAGAAACGTGATCGACCGGCTGAGCGACCGCGTCCGCAGGAAGCGGCTGAACACGGTCAGGTTTTCGCGGATCGCGAGCATCATGGCCGGCGACCTTGAGGGCGAGCCGACGCGAAGTCCAGTCGCGCGGAAGGTGAAACCGTGACGCTTTTCAAGATTTAGGGTTAAGTCTGCCCGGTTGGGGCGAGGAGTCATGTTGATGGTCTGGTGGTGGTGGATCCTGCCGGCGGTTGTCGGCGGCGCGGGGCTGGTCTTCCTGGTGACGGGCCTGGGCAGCCTGTTCAGGGGCCGCGTCTTCAGCGGCGGCCTGTCGGCCATCGGCGGCGGCGGCCTGCTGGCGGCGGCGGCGATCGCGGCCCTGACCGGCCTGAATATCCAGACCTACGCCCGCCTGACCTATGAGCGCCCCGTGGCGACCATCAGCGTGCGCCAGCTGGGACCGCAGTATTACGAAGCCACCGTGACCCAGCCGCCTGTGACCGAGGGCGCGGAGCCGGTCAGCGGCGTCTATCCCCTGCACGGCGACCAATGGCGGATCGAGGCCCAGGTGCTCAAGTGGAAGCCGTGGGCCAATGTGCTGGGCCTCGACGCGCAATACCGGCTGGACCGGCTGTCGGGCCGCTATGAGTCCATCGATCAGGAGATCAACGCCGAGCGCAGCGTGCATCCTCTGTCAGGCGGCGATCCGGGCACGGGCTTCGAGAAGTCCCTGCCGTGGAAAATCAGCGCCTGGGACATGGCGCGGAAGTACCGCCGCTATGTCGATGCGGTCGACACCCTCTATGGCGGCGGCGCCTATATGCCGATGGCCGACGGCGCGAGCTATGAGGTCTGGATCACCCAGTCCGGCCTGATCGCCCGCCCGACCAATGACGCGGCCCGTAACGCCTCGGCGGGCGGCTGGACCGAGGTTCAGTAGCCGTCAGACCGTGCCGATGGTCCGCAATCGCGCGCGCGGATGGACCTCGTTCTGGCTCATGACCGTGGTCTGGCCGCGGAAGCGTTCGATGATGGAGCGGACGTAAGGCCGCACCTGCGGCCCCGTCAGCAGAACCGCCGTCTCGCCCGCCATGGCCGCGCGTTCGAACACGTCACGCACCGCGCGGATGAACTCCTGCAGCTTTGACGGAGCCATGGCCAGCTGCTTGTCCTCGCCCTGGCCGATCAGGCTTTCGGCGAAGGCGGCCTCCCAGTCGGGCGACAGGGTGACGATCGGCAATGCGCCGTCGTCGCCCTTGTGCTGCCAGCACAGCTGACGCGCCAAACGGCTGCGGACGTGTTCGACAAGCGTGGTCACCGACGAGGTGTGCGGTGCCGACTCGGCCAGGCCTTCGAGGATCGCCGGCAGGTCGCGGATCGAAACCTTCTCGCGCAGCAGGCTCTGCAGCACGCGCTGCAGCGTCGTGACCGTGACGACCGAGGGGATCAGCTCCTCGACCAGCTTCTTCTCCTCGCCCTTGAGCTCGGCCAGCAGCTTCTGCACCTCGGCGTAGGAGAGCAGGTCGGCCATGTTCTCCTTGAGGATTTCGGTCAGGTGGGTGGTCAGCACCGTCGAGGGGTCGACGATGGTGTAGCCGCGGAAGGTCGCCTCCTCGCGCAGGGATTCGTCGATCCAGGTGGCGGGCAGGCCGAAGGCGGGCTCCTTGGTGTGCTCGCCGGGAAGCTCGACCTGGCGCCCGGCCGGATCCATGGCCATCAGCGAGCCGAGACGGACCTCGCCCGCGCCGGCCTCCATCTCCTTGATGCGGATGGCGTAGCCCTGGGTGCCGAGGCGCATGTTGTCGAGGATGCGGACCGACGGCATGACGAAGCCGTACTCCTGCGCCAGCGAGCGGCGCAGCGCCCGCACCTGATCGGTCAGGCGGCGGCCCTCCAGATCATTGATGAGGGCCAACAGCGAATAGCCCAGCTCGATCTTGACCTCGTCGATGGCCAGGGCCGTGCCGATGGGCTCCTCGACGTCGTCCTTGGGCTTGGTGTTGACCACATCGGTTTCCACCGGTGGCGGCTTCAGCCGGTCCCGTCCCAGCCGCCAGGCCATGAAGCCCGCGCCGACCGCCAGCGCCGCGAACGGGATCAGGGGCATGCCGGGGATCAGGCCGATCAGGCCCGCCGCGCCCGACACCACGCCCAGCGACACCGGGTTGGTGGCCAGCTGCTGCACCAGCGCCTTGTCCGCCGATCCCTCGACGCCCGCCTTTGACACCAGGAAGCCGGCGGCGATGGAGATGATGATGGCCGGAACCTGGGTCACCAGACCGTCGCCGATGGTCAGCTGGACATAGCTCGACGCCGCGTCGGCCGCCGGCATGCCGTGCTGGATGACGCCGATCAGCATGCCGCCGATGGCGTTGATGAAGACGATGATGAGGCCCGCGACCGCGTCGCCGCGCACGAATTTGGACGCGCCGTCCATGGCCCCGAAGAAAGTCGATTCCTGCTCCAGCTCCTTGCGGCGCAGCTTCGCCTGATCCTCGGTGATGAGTCCGCTGGACAGGTCGGCGTCGATGGCCATCTGCTTGCCCGGCATGGAGTCGAGCGTGAAGCGGGCGCTGACCTCGGCGATGCGGGTCGAGCCCTTGGTGATGACGACGAAATTCACCACCAGAATGATGGCGAAGATGATGATGCCGATGATGAAGCTGCCGCCCATCATCAGCGATCCGAACGCCTGAATCACCTGACCGGCTGCGGCATGACCCTCATGCCCGTGGCTGAGCACCAGACGCGTGGAGGCCAGGTTCAGCCCCAGCCGGAACAGAGTCGAGACCAGCAGCACCGTCGGGAAGATGGCGAAGTCCAGCGGCCGCTTCATCATCAGCGCCGTCATCAGGATCAGCACCGACGACACCAGCGAGATCGCCAGCAGCAGATCCAGCAGGAATTTCGGGATCGGCAGGATCAGCAGCAGGATGACGCCGATGACGCCGAGCGCCATCCCGACCTCGCCGCGCATCAGCCAGCCCATCATGTCCTTGCCCGTGGGCGCGGCCATGCCGTCCTTCATCATGCCGGGGGCCGGAATGTCGGTCATGCGTAGCCCAGAGCAGCGAGGGTCATGCGGGTGGCGTCAGCGACGACGGCCTCATTCTGCTCGTCCGAAGACGCGCGGACGCCGTGGTAATAGATCGCGAGGGTCACCGGGCCGCCGGTGGGCGGGTACAGCACGCCGATGTCGTTGGTCGGGCCATAACCGCCCGTGCCGGTCTTGTGCGCCACGCGCCAGCCTTCGGGTACGCCCGCCTTGATCCGGCCCATGCCGGTGGGGGCGCTGAACATCCAGCCCATAAGCATCGACTTCGACTCCGGCGACAGCGGCGTGTTCCGGTTGACGAAAAGACGCAGCATGTTCGTCACCGATTGCGCCGGCGTGATCGTGTCCTTGTCGCCGTCCAGCCGGTTCATCTCGGGCTCGAAGCGGTCAACGCGGGTGCTGTCGTCGCCGATGGAGCGGTAGAAGGCCTGCATGGACTCCAGCCCGCCCAGCGCCTTGAGCAGCAGGTTGGCGGCGGGGTTGTCGCTGACCTCGACCGTGCCCTTCATCAGCTGCTCGACGCTGAGGCTGCCGCCGATCGCCGGCTCGGTCACCGGGGCGTGGTTTATCATGTCGGCGCGGGTGATCGGGATCTGGCGATCCAGCTGCTCCTCACCGGCCTGAACGCGCAGCAGGGTCGCGGCGGCGAGATACATCTTGAAGGTGGAGCAATAGACGAACCGCTCGGAGCCGCGCCAGTCGATGCTGCCCCTGTCGCTCACCGCCGCCAGACCCAGACGACCGCCGTGGCGGGCCTCCAGCGCGCTGAAGTCAACGCGGTGCACGGGGACGGGATTGACGACCGGCGCCCGTGGCGGATCCTGGCGCTCGCACCCCATCAGGCCCAGCGCGCCGAGCCCGGTCAGAACAGTCCTGCGGTCCGCGACGCCGGTCATGTTCAGGCTGCGACGCCCGAGGCGACGCCGGACTGGGGCGCCGGGATGGCCGTGCCCTCGTCGGCGTATTCGTTCAGCTTGTTGCGCAGGGTCCGGATCGAGATGCCCAGGATGTTGGCCGCATGCGTCCGGTTGCCGAGGCAGTGGTTCAGGGTGTCGAGGATGAGGGTCTTTTCCATCTGCGCCACCGTCTGGCCGACATAGGCGCGCGACACGGCGTCGGCGGTCTGGGCCGCGCGGCCGGCCGGGCCGCTGTCATAGGCCGAGGCCGCAGGCGCGCCGGCGGAGCCCAGCGGCTGGCCGTCGGGCAGACGGATGGCGTCCACATCGATCTCGGACCCGGTCGCCAGAAGCACCGCGCGGTGCATGGCGTTCTCCAGCTCACGCACATTGCCGGGCCAGCGGTGGCCGACCAGCGCCCGACGGGCCTCGGCCGAGATCGGGCGGGCGCCGATGCCGTTGGCGGCGGCGTATTTCTTGACGAAGAAGTCGGCCAGGGCGCCGATGTCGCCGGGGCGCTCACGCAGGCTAGGCAGACGCAGGTTCACGACGTTCAGACGGTACAGCAGGTCTTCCCGGAACGTGCCTTCGCTGACGGCGCGGGCCAGGTCGCGGTTGGACGTGGCGATGATGCGGATGTCGACCTTGACCGGGGTCGAGCCGCCGACGCGGTCGATGACACGCTCCTGAATGGCGCGCAGCAGCTTGGCCTGCAGCCTGGCGTCCATCTCGCTGATTTCGTCCAGCAGCAGGGTGCCGCCGTCGGCCTCCTCGAACTTGCCGATGCGGCGGGCGACAGCGCCGGTGAAGGCGCCCTTCTCGTGCCCGAACAGCTCGGATTCCAGCAGGTTGTCGGGAATGGCGGCGCAGTTGACGCTGATGAACGGGCGTTCCGACCGACGCGAATTGACGTGCAGGTAGCGGGCCATGACCTCTTTGCCCACGCCGCTTTCGCCGGTGATCAGGATCGAGGCTTCCGAGCGCGCGACCTGGTCGGCCAAACCGATGACGGCCTTCATCGACGGGTCGGCCGAGATCATCGGGCGCTCGTCGTCGGCCACGGCGGCCAGGACGGCGGCGATCAGATCCGCCTCGGGCGGCAGGGGGATGAACTCCTTGGCCCCGGCCTTGATGGCGGCGGCGGCTTCCGAGGCATTGGCGTCCACGCCACAGGCGACCACCGGCACGAAGATGCGCTCGGCCTCGTTGGCCGCGATCAGGGCGCCGATGTCGACGCGGTAGTCGACCATCAGCAGGTCAGCCCCCTGCCCGCGCCGGAGCTGTTCCGTCGCCTGATCGCCGCGCTCGACGTGATGCACCTTGGCGCCGTGCGCCATGGCCATCTTCACCGCCGTCGCGAGCTGGCCCGAGAGCCGTCCAACCACCAGAAGCCGCATGGGTCTTCTCCTCTAATCTCTACAGGGCGTCGCCGATCAGGCGCCGCTGTCCTCGGTCTTGATGATTTCCGTCATGGTCACGCCGAGGCGGTCTTCCACGACCACCACCTCGCCGCGCGCGACCAGACGGTTGTTGACGAAGATGTCGATGGCCTCGCCGACCTTGCGGTCCAGCTCCAGCACGCTTCCGCGCCCCAGCTTCAGCAGCTGGGCCACCGACATATGGGCCTTGCCCAGAACAGCGGAGATGTTGACCGGCACGTCGAACACGGGGGCGAGGTCGGCGGCCGATTTCTCGTTTCCGTCGTCCATAGTGGCCAGGGCGGTGGAGTCCGGGAACTCCTCCAGGGGAAGATCATCGGCCATCAGTCAGGGCTCCCGGTGGGAAGGTGTTCGGCGTGGCCGGCTTCGGCCGCGAGGGCGGAGGACAGGGCGTCGGCCAGGCGGGCGGCGACACCGTCGGGGTCGAACTCGGCGCGCCCGTCGGCCCATTCCAGGGCGAAGGCGGCCGCGGGCCCGGGCTGCTCCTGGAAGGCGACCACGCCGGTGAAGCCGGCGTCGGCGCAGATGCGGCTGATCAGCTCGCGCGTCTCGTCGTCCATCCCGGCGGCGCGCACCAGCAGGCGCGGCGAGGCGTCGATCTCCTGCGCCAGTGTCTCGATGGCGGCCTGCAACGGCCCGGCGGGGAAACGCTCGATGGCGGCGGCGGCGATCACCCGGGCGGCGGTCAGGGCCAGGACGGCGGACTGTTCCCGATGCGCGCGGGCCACTTCGGTCAAGGCCGGCACGCCGGACGCCAGGGCGTGGCCGATGGCGCTGACGGCCATGGCGCGGATGCTCTCGACCTCGTCCAGCGCCGCCTCGCGCGCCTCGAGCCGGGCCTGGGCGACCAGGGCCTCCACCTCGGCCGGCAGATAGGCGCGCTTCATGGGCTTGAAGGCGACGGTCGACAGCACGGCGCCGCCGGCGTCGAACTCGGTGTCGAAGGCGAAGGGACGGGACAGGGGGGCTGAGGCTGTCATGTCAGTAGATCAGCTCGTCGTCGCCGCCCTGGCCGGCCAGCATGATCTCGCCCTTGGCGGCGAGATCCTTGGCCACCTGGACCATGGTCATCTGGGCGGCGTCGACGTCCTTCAGACGCACGGGCCCCATGGAGTTCATGTCCTCGCGCATGATCTTGGCCGCGCGTTCGGACATGTTGGAGAAGAACATCTCGCGCAGGGTTTCGGACGCGCCCTTCAGCGCCAGACCCAGTTGATCCTTCTCCACCGCGCGCAACAGGGTCTGGACCCCGCCGGGGTCAAGCCGGGACAGGTCCTCGAACACGAACATCAGCGCGCGGATGCGCTCGGCGGCCTCGCGGTTGCGCTCCTCCAGCGCGCCGATGAAGCGCGCCTCGGTCTGACGATCGAAGCTGTTGAAGATGTCGGCCATCATCTCGTGGCTGTCGCGCTTCGACGTGCGGGCCAGGTTCGACATGAATTCGGTGCGCAGGGTCTGCTCGATCTTGTCGAGAATCTCGCGCTGCACCGGCTCCATGCGCAACATCCGCTGCACGCATTCCAGGGCGAAGTCCTCGGGCAGGCTGGTCAGAACGCGCGACGCGTGGTCGGGCTTGATCTTGGACAGGACCACCGCGACCGTCTGCGGGTATTCGTTCTTCAGATAGTTGGCGAGAACGCTCTCGTTCACGTTGCCCAGCTTGTCCCACATGGTCCGGCCGGCGGGACCGCGGATCTCCTCCATCATGCTCTCGACGCGGTCGGAGGGCATGAAGGACTGCAGCAGCTTCTGGGTCTGTTCGAAGCTGCCCATGACGGCGCCCGAACCGCTCATGCCGGAGACGAACTCCAGCATCAGGTCCTCGACGGCCGCGGCGCTGACGGTGCCAAGGGTGGCCATGGCCTGGGAGATTTCCTTGACCTCGTCCTCGTCGAGGCCCTGCCACAGGCGCGCGTGATCCTCGCCCAGCGCCAGCAGGATGACGGCGGCCTTTTCAGGCCCCGTCAGCTTGCGGACATCCTCGACCGCCGGCTTCTTGTTGAGCGCCCTGGCCATCAGCCCTCATGCACCCAGCTGCGGATGATGGAGGTGGATTCCTCGGGATGTTTCTCGACGAAGTCGGCGACCTTGCGCACGGACGACGCCTTCACCTGGCCCTCGATGCGGGCGATGTCGAGCCGCTGCTCCATGTCCGAAGGGCCCGCCAGCTGGCCCTGCGGCCCGGCCAGCATGCCGGCGACGTTTCCGCCGCCCGCATTCTGCACGGCGACCATGCCGCCGCCGGGGCCGGCCATCATCAGCTGACCGCCAGGACCGGCGACAGCCCCGCCGGCGCCGCCGCCCGAGGCGGTCTTCAGCAGCGGGCGCAGCACGAAGAAGATCAGCAGCAGGCCGGTGACCAGCAGCACCAGCAGCTCGACCCCGCGCATGATGTCGTCCTTGGTGAAGTCGAACATCGACGACCCGCCCTCGGCCAGGGCCGGAGCCGGCTCCCGGTTGAAGCGCACATTCAGCACCTCGATCTTGTCGCCGCGCGCGGGATCGATGCCGGCGGCGGCGGCGACCAGCGCCTTGATCTGCTCGATCTCCTGCGGCGTGCGCGGGGTGTAGGTCGGCTCGCCCTTGCCGTCCGCGGCGGGCGTCCACTTGCCGTCCACGGCCACGGACACCGACAGCTTCTTGACCTCGCCGGCTTCCTTCACCGTCGTCGTGGTGGTGTTGGAGATGTCGTAGTTGGTGGTTTCGGTCGTGTTGCTCTGGGTCGATCCGGCCGGGGTCGAGGCCGGCGCAGCGCCGCCCGGAATATTCGACGTCGCCGTGGCCGCGCCGTCCGAAACGCCCGTCGTGTCGCTGGATTCCGAGCCGTTGGTCGAGGTCGAGCGCACCACCTGGCCATCGGGATCGAAGCGCTGCTCCTGGGTGGTGGACCGGCTGTGATCGATGTCGGCGGTGACCTGCACCCGCGCGGCGCCGACGCCGACGACGCCCTCGACGATGTCCTTGATGCGAGCCTGGAGCTGGGCTTCGGTGCCCGCCTTGGCTTCTTCGGCCGAGGCCGAGGTAAAGCCGTCGCCTTCCGTCCCGGCGGCGAGGGTGCGGTTGGTGTCGTCCACCACCGTGACGCGGTCGGGCTTCAGATTGGGCACCGACGAGGCGACGACGTTGCGGATCGCCCGCACCTGATCCGGCGACAGGTCTCGTCCACCCAGTCCCACCACGACAGCGGCGGTGGGATCGGCGGCCTGGGACTGGAACAGCTCACGCTGCGGCAGGGCAAGGGAGACACGGGCCGACGAGATGCCGCGCATCGACATGATGGTGCGCTGAAGCTCGCCCTGCAGGGCGCGCTGGGCGTTCAGGTTCTGCTGGAACTCGGTCTGGCCCAGCACCGACTGGTTGTCGAACAGCTCGTAACCGACAGAGCCGGAGGTCACGAGCCCCTTGCCGGCCAGCATCATGCGCGCCGTGCCGACGTCGTCGCGGCTGACGAAGATGGTCGAGCCGTCGCCCTTGGAGGTGTATTTGATCCCCGCGCTGTCCAGCGCCGTGGTGATCTCGGACGCCTCACGCAGGTCGAGGTTGGAGTAGAGCAGCGCGTCCGGGGCCTGGCCGATGCGCAGCATAACGGCGACCAGCACCGCCGCCACGCCCGCGGCCACGCCCAGCACAGCCGCCAGGCGGCCGATTCCGAATCTCTGCAACGCCGCTGAAAAGCCGCCCACGCGCCCTTGGCCCCGATACTCGCGGGTACTCAGACGCCCGCTAGGCAGAAACTGCCGCCTGCGTGGTAAATGGGGCGTTAAGAGCGGTTAATCAGGCCGCCTTGCGGGCCTCGGCCTTGTGGGCCGCCGCCGCCTGGATGCGGGCCTCGGCGATGGCGTCGGCGATCTGGTGCGTCGGGCGGCCTTCGGAGGCGGACCGGTCGAGCACCTCGTCGAAGGTCTCCATCAGGCGGGCCAGCTTGCCCTCGACCCAGGCCGGGTCATAGGCGCCGCCGGTCTGACGGGCGCGCATTTCCGACGCCACATTGATGATGCCGCCGCCGTTGACGACATAGTCGGGGGCGTAGAGCACGCCGCGCGCGAACAAGGTCTCGCCGATGTCCGGGGTGGCCAGCTGGTTGTTGGCGGCGCCCACCACGGCCTTGACCGTCAGGCGGTCCAGCGTCTGGGGGTTCAGCGTCGCGCCCAGAGCGCAGGGGGCGTAGATGTCAGCCTTGACGTCATAGATGGCGTCCGGGGCCACGATCTCGGCGCCCGTGCGGGCCGCGACCTCGGCCAGCAGGGCCGTGTTGACGTCCGTCATGACCAGCCTGGCGCCGGCCTTGGCCAGCTTGTCGGCCAGATAGCCGCCGACGTGACCGATGCCCTGGACCGCGATGGTCAGGCCGGTCAGGTCGTCCTGCTTCCACAGGCGGCGCGCGACGGCCAGCGTCGAGCGATAGACGCCCTCGGCCGTCACCGGCGACGGATCGCCCGAGGCTTCCGGCCCGTCGTTCAGGCCCAGCACATAGGGGGTGACCTTGCGGGCTTCGGCGATGTCGTCGACCGACACCCCGACGTCTTCCGCCGCATAATAGACGCCGCCCAGCTGATCGACCGCGCGGCCGAAGGCGTGGAACAGCTCCGGCGACTTCTGGGTGCGGCTGTCGCCGATGATGACCGACTTGCCGCCGCCCATCTCCAGATCCGCGACCGCGTTCTTGTAGCTCATGCCCTTCGACAGGCGCAGGACATCCTCGAGCGCCTCGGCGCTGGAGCTGTAGTTCCACATCCGCGTGCCGCCGCAGGCCGGACCGCGCGCGGTGGAGTGCACCGCAACAATCGCCTTGAGGCCGGTCTTTTCGTCAAAGAAGGCGTGGACGCCTTCGTGGTTCGCGAAGGACGGGGAATCAAACAGCGTCATGCCCATAAGCGGCGTCTCCCGGGGTGTTTTTTTGTTGCGCGGCTGATACTCGCCCTGCCTCTAATGAGCAAGCATGGCGGTTTCGCGTCAGCGGGCGCGG
Source organism: Brevundimonas sp. (assembly GCA_036405055.1). Lineage (GTDB taxonomy): Bacteria > Pseudomonadota > Alphaproteobacteria > Caulobacterales > Caulobacteraceae > Brevundimonas. Next base: position 21,368 of record DASWYI010000027.1, on the reverse strand, counting down.
GGCTGCAACGCAGGCAGGACGGGCGGAACGCCGGACGGCAGGGGCGCCGCCGGGTTGCGTAGGAAGCTCTCGACATCGCGATACAGGGTCTCCGCCTGCAGGTCGCGGTTCAGGATGTGCCAGCCGTCGACGTAATAGCCGGTCCTAAGGTTCGGCGGCGTTCCGGCCCTCTGCAGGGCCAGCCGCATGGCCGGCGGCTCCACGATCTGGTCATGCGCACCATAGAGCAGCAGGGTCGGCGCCCGCGTGCGCCCCAAGTTCAGGCTTGCCGTCTCCATCAGATCGACGAGACCGGACAGGGTGTCGAACCGCGTGGCGATGATGGCGTCCGGATCGCGGCCCGTGCGGATCAGCTCTGACCAGTTGTCCGATGCGGCGATGGCCCGCACCGCCCACTCCGGCGCCTCGACCGAGCGGTCGCCCAACGCGCGGGCAGCGACCCACAGGCTGGCTCGGTTCAGCGGCGCCTGGCTTGACCAGCCCCAGACCGCGGGAGCCAGCAGGATCAGCCGGTCGGCGGCGGGCGGCCGATCCGAGGAAAACGCGGCGATCCCCACCGCCCCGCCCATGCTCTCCCCCGCCACGGCGATGACGGCATTCGGGTGCCGCGCCCGGACCAGGGCCACGACCGTGCGCAGATCCTCCAGCATCAGATCGCCGGCCCACTCGCTCCGGCCCGGCGCCTGACCGAAGCCGCGCTGGTCATAGGCATAGGTGGCGATGCCGCGCTCGGCCCACCACGGCCCCGCCAGACGATACGAGGCGCGGCTGTCGTTCATGCCGTGCAGGGCGACGATCACGGCCCAGGGTTCGCCGTCCGGAAGCCACGCCGTCATCGGCAGACGGCCCCCGTCCTGAACCACCACGGCATTCGCCTGAAGCGACGGCCCCGCGAACCCGGCGGGCGGCGTCAGCGGCCCCTGCACATGGGGCGTAGCGCAGGCGGCCAGCGTCAGGGCGAACAGCAGCGGCAGGAGCTTGCGGATCATGACGCCAGTATCGCCGCCACGCGCCGCCGAAGCGAGGGCAGAACCTCGCTCTCGAACCACGGATTTTTCCTAAGCCACGCCGTATTGCGCCACGACGGATGCGGCAGGGGCAGGACGTCGGGCCCATACTCCCGCCACGCCCGCACCGTCTCGGTCATGTTGGCCTTGGCGCGTTCGCCCAGCGCCCAGGCCTGGGCGTAGCCCCCGACCAGCAGCGTCAGCTCCATCTTGGGCAGGGCCGCCAGCAACCGCGGCCGCCACAGTTCGGCGCATTTACTCGGCGGGGGATAATCCCCGCCGCTTTTTCCATTTTTTTGGGGTGCCGTGCCCGGATAGCAGAAGGCCTGGGCCGCCACGCCGATGCGGTGATCCGCATAGAAGGTGGTGTAATCCACCCCCAGCCAGTCGCGCAGCCGGTCGCCCGATGGATCGGTAAACGGCAGGCCGCTCTCATGCACCCGCCGCCCCGGCGCCTGACCGCAGATCAGCAGCCGCGTCTCCGGAAACACCCGCACCACCGGTCGCGGCGTGTGTGGCAACTCGCCGAGACAGGCCCGGCAGGCCCGGATGTCTGTCAGGACGGCATCGAGATCAGTCGTCATCGTCCTGAGTGACGGGCGGCAGGTCGGCGATGGCGGCGGCGCTCTCGGCCTCGGTCGGCAGACGCAGGCGGATCACGCCCTTCACCGCCGACGGATCGACGGCCTTGCCCTTCTTGGTGATGGTCAGCTTGCCCTGACGCATCAGGCCCAGAGCCACGGCCTTCACCTTGGGCAGCATGCGCTGCCACTGCTCGGGCTGCAGTTCCTTGGCCACCTCGGCCGGTTCAATGCTCTTGCCGCCGACGCCCTTGGGGTCGGCCTTCGCCAGTTTTTCGAAGATGGCGGATTCGATGGGGTCGCTCATCGCGCCTATATGCTGCATTGCGAGAGCATAAAGAAGGCGGAGTGCGTGAGATGGTTGAGAAGGTGACGGTCACTGAGGGCGAGTTCGCCGGCTGGCAGACCTATGACCTGCACGGCACCTTCGACCAGACGGTGGGGCCGTTCTACTTCCGCCCCGACCCTGACGGCCGGATGCGCTGCGCCTTCCGGGCCGAGCCCAAGCACATGAACGCCGGCGACCGCATGCACGGCGGCTGCCTGATGACCTTCGCCGACATCGCCCTGTTCCAGACCGCCTATCAGGAAATGGAGGGCCGGAACGGTGTGACCATCCAGCTCGATTCCACCTTCATCGACGGCGCCTATGTCGGCGAGCTGGTCGAGGCGACGGGCGAGGTCGTCCGCGCGGGCGGCTCGCTGATCTTCGTGCGCGGCCAGATCACGACCGGTCAGCGCACCCTGATGACCTTCTCCGGCGTGATCCGGAAGTTCGACAAGCGCGCCTAGGCCTTCAGGCCAGCCTCCGACGCCGGGCGGGCCTTCATCGTCTCGCGCCAGCGGGCCAGGTTTTCCAGCGCCGGATCGGGCCGGTATTTGACCAGCCGGCCGAAGTCGATGCCGGTGTAGGCCACGATGTCCGCCAGGGTGATGCGGTCCGCGGCGATGAAGTCGCGATCCGCCAGATGACGATCCAGCGTCTTCATCATCTTCTCGGCCGTCTTCAGATTATAGGCGCCCACCGCCGGTTCCGGCGGCTCCAGCGCCGATAGGGCGGGGTGTGTGAACCGGGTGTGCAGCATCATCGGATTGGCCAGATACAGCTCCATCCGGCGGGTCCACATCTCGATCACGGCCGTCTCGACCGGGTCACGGCCCAGCAGGTTCGGTTCGGGATAGACTGTCTCGAGATAGCGGCAGATGGCGAGGGACTCGGTGATGCAGACGCCGTCATCCAGCTCCAGCGACGGCAGGTGCGACAGCCCCGCCCGGCTGCGGTACTCGGGCGACCTGTGCTCGCCTGACAGAAGGTCGACGGGCACGATCTCGATGTCCGTGATCCCCTTTTCGGCCATGAGCCAGCGCACGCGGCGCGGATTGGGCGCATAGGCCGTGTCATAGAGCTTCATCGTCATTCCCTCAGGCGAAGACCGAGGCGGGCATCGCGCCGACCACCGCCGCCGTCATCAGCGTCGCCAGGAAGCCCGCGAACAGAGCCTTCCACACCATGCCCAGCACCTCTTCCCGCCGCTCGGGCATCAGCACAGACAAGCCGGTGACGGTGATACCCACCGAGCCGATATTGGCGAAGCCGCACAGGGCATAGGTCATCAGCATGCGGGTGCGCTCGCTCATTTCACCCGCCGGGATCTTGCCCAGCTCGATGAAGGCGACGAACTCCGTCAGCGTCAGCTTGACCCCCAGCAGCCAGCCCGCCTTGCCGGCCTCAGACCCCTCGACCCCTGTCAGCCAGGCCACCGGCGTGAAGGCGTAGCCAAGCAGCCGCTCGACCGTCACCGGCTCGCCGAACAGCCAGAAGCCGCCGACCATGATGTTGACCAGCGCCACCAGCGCCACGAACACGATCAGCACCGCCGAGATGTTCAGCACCACCATCAGCCCGTCCGCCGTGCCTTTGACGATGGCGTCGATTGAGCTGTCGTACTTCAGCGCCGAGCCATAGTCCGCGGCCGCGCCGCCCTCGCCCTTCCTCTCCGGCACGATGATCCGGGCCAGCAGCACGCCCGCCGGCGCCGAGACGATCGAGGCCACCAGCACATGGCCCGCCGCATTGGCCATGACGGGCGACAGGATGGCGGCGTAGGCCACCATGGTCGATCCCGCGACGGTGGCCAGACCCACCACCATCATCAGAAACAGCTCCGACCGGGTCAGTTTGTCCAGATAGGCGCGGATGACGATGGGACTCTCGATCATGCCCAGGAAGATGTTGGCCGCGACCGCCAGCGCCGAGGCGCCGCCCAGCCCCATGGTCTTCTGGAACAGCACCCCGAACGCCTGGGTGATCCACTTCAGGATCTTCCAGTGCCACAGCAGCGCCGACAGGGCCGAGATCACCAGGATCAGCGGCAATACCTGGAAGGCGAAGGTGAACAGCGCCGGCTGGTTGTCGACCGCATAGGGTTGGGGGCCGCCCGCCAGATAGCCGAAAACGAACTGGGCCCCGCGATTGGTCGCCGCCGCCAGTCCGTCGACCACGCCGGTAACCGCCGCCAGCACGCCCTGCGACCCCGGAATGGCGAACAGCGCCAGCACCAGCCCCGCCTGCACGATCAGGGCGCCGGCCGCCAGCCTGAACGGGAACCGCTTCTTGTCCTCGGACATCAGCCAGCAGGCGATCAGAATGACCAGCAGGCCCAGCAGGCTCTGCATATTCAGCGCATTGAACATGGCGCTTCGTTCTCCCCGCCGGCCCCCTCGCCGGCTCCTGACCGGTTGAACGCCAGCCCGGACGATCTGGCAAGCTGTGGAGTCAGGTTCGGTGGGCTTCCCGGCAAACCGAGGGTTTGTTAGCGTGCCCCGAAATCGGGGATGTGAAGATGTCGACTTCGTGGATGCGTGGCTTCTCGGCGGTCGCGGGGCTGGCCGTGGCGGCGTTCGTGGCGCTGGCGGGCGGATCGGCCCAGGCCCAGACGGGCATCAGCATCGGCGGCTCCCGCGCCGGAACCCTGGCCCAAGGCGACAGCACCCTGAACAGCGGCGAATTCGTCGACACCTACACGTTTGAAGGCCGGGCGGGGCAGCAGGTCACCGTCAGCATGACCTCGGGCGCGTTCGACTCCTACGTCATGGTGCGCGGCCCCTCCGGCTTCTCCGAGGACAACGACGACCGCGAGACCGGCGACACCAACGCCCAGCTGACCATGCGGCTGCCGGCCACCGGCACCTATCGCATCCAGGCCACCAGCTATCAGTCCGGCGAAACCGGCGCCTATCGCGTCAGCGTGGTCGAGGGCGCGGGCGACACCATCCAGTCGGAAGGCGGCGGCGCCGCCAGCGTCGGCACCAACAGCGGCCAGCTGCGCGCCGGCGACCAGCAGCTGGACGCCGGCGAATACATGGACCGCTGGACTCTGACCGGCACGCCGGGCCAGCGCTATGTGGCGCGGCTGAACGCCAGCGACTTCGACGCCTATCTGATCATCCGCGGCGACGGCCTCGAGGAAGACAACGACGACGACCAGACCGGCCGGGGTTCGACCAACAGCCGCATTGAGTTCGTCATGCCCGCCGACGGCGACGTGACGATCGCCGCCACCAGCTATCAGGCCAATGAGACCGGCGCCTACCAGCTGCTGATCGAGGAGCCGGGCGGCCGCCAGCAGGCCCAGGCCGACACGGTCGGCTCCCTGCGTCTTGGCCAGTCGGTCAACGGCCAGCTCCAGCAGGGCGACCCGACCCTGACCTCGGGCGAATTCATGAACGTCTATACGTTCAGCGGCCGCGCGGGCCAGCAGGTGGATCTGCGCCTGCGCTCGTCCGCCTTCGACCCCTATCTGTTCATCAACGGCCCCAATGACTTCGCCGTCGCCAACGACGATGACGCCTCCGGCGCCGACGGCACCAACAGCCGCCTGATCGTGACCCTGCCGGCCGACGGCGAATACCGCGTCTACGCCACCAGCTATCAGGCCGGTGAAGCCGGGGCCTACAGTCTGTCGGCGGCCCAGGCGACGGGCGAGGCCGCGACGGTCGCTGCTTCCAACAGCGGAACCCCGTCGTTCGAGACGGGCATCGACTTCGGCGGCGACCTGTCGACGTCGGACGAACGGCTCGATAACGGCAAGTATGCGGACGCCTACACCTTCTCGGGCCGCCGCGGCGAGCGGGTCACCCTGACGCTCGAGTCCAGCGCCTTCGACGCCTATCTGATGCTGATCCCGCCGGACGGCGCGGGTGAGCTGCTTGAAAACGACGACGGCACGGACGGCTCGACCAACAGCCGCATCGACCTGACCCTGCCGGCCGACGGCGACTACACGATCGGCGTCACCTCCTATAACGCCGGCGAGACGGGGGCCTATCGCTTCACCGCCGGACCGAGCCTGGGCACGCCGCGCCAGGCGGCCGTCCCGGGCGGACCTCGCGTCTTCGCTGTCATGGTCGGCATCTCCGACTACGGTGGCCGGGGCGACCTGCCCTACACCGCCGACGATGCGCTGAAGCTGGCCGAGTCGCTGCGCCGCGACGGGGTGCTGAACCCGTCCAGCGTCACCCTGGTCGACGCCGACGCCACCGTGGCCGGGGTCAAGAACGCCATCGCCCGTGTCGGCGCCATGGCCGGGCCGAACGACATCTTCCTGTTCTTCTATTCGGGCCACGGCTCGCAGCGGGCCGGCACGGTCAGCGCCACCGAGCCGGACGGCAAGACCGAGACCATCGTCATGCGCGACGGCCAGATCAGTGACGCCGAAATGGCCCAGATGTTCAGCGGCATCAACGCCCGCATGTCGCTGATCGTGCTCGACAGCTGCTTCTCCGGCGGCTTCGGACGCAATGTGGTCAGCCGCCCCGGCGTCGTCGGCCTGTTCAGCTCGGAAGAGGACCTCACCAGCGCCGTGGCCGGCAAGTTCGAGGCCGGCGGCTACCTGTCCCACTTCCTGCGCACCGGTCTGTCGGGCGAGGCGAACCTGGACGGCGACGACATGATCACCGCCGGCGAACTGACCACCTATCTGCGGCGCAAGTTCGCCTCGGACGTCCAGGACGTGGCGTCCGAGACCATGGACGGCCAGCGCAGCTACCAGTTCCTGGTCGTCGAACGCGGCGGGGTCCAGCTGGACGACGTGGTCATGCGGGTCGCGCGGCGGTGACATAGCGTGCCTTCTCCCCTCCGGGAGAGAAGGACCGATTGTTCTAAAGCCGCCGCACCAGCCGGCCGTAGTCTTCCATCAGGCCCAGAGACAGGGCGCCGGGGGTGAAGCGGTATTCGCCGATCTCGCTGACCGGCGTCACCTCGGCGGCCGTGCCGGTCAGGAAGCACTCGGTGAAGCCCGACAGCTCTTCCGGGCGGATGTGGCGCACGATGACCTCGATGCCCTTGGCCGCGCACATCTCCAGGATCGTCTGGCGGGTGATGCCGTCCAAGATCGCATCGACCGGCGGCGTATGGATCACGCCGTCCTGCACGAAGAAGACGTTGGCGCCGGTCGCCTCGGCCACATAGCCGCGCCAGTCCAGCATCATGGCGTCCGAGAAGCCGCGCTTCTCCGCCGCCGTCTTGGACATGGTGCAGATCATGTACAGGCCCGCCGCCTTGGCCGCCGACGGCGCCGTTGCGGGGTCCGGACGGCGCCACTTGGCCCACTCCAGCCGGATGCCCTTCTTCTTGGTCTCGGGATCGAAATAGCTGGGCCAGTCCCACACGGCGATGGCCACGTGGGTCTTGTTGTTCTGCGCCGAGACGCTGACCTGCTCCGGGCCGCGATAGGCCACGGGGCGCACATAGCAGTCGGTCAGGCCGTTCTTGGCGCAGGTGTCCTTGCAGGCCTGATCGATCTCGGCCACCGTGTACGGCAGTTCGAAATCCAGAAGTTCGGCGGAGCGCTTCAGCCGCTCGGAGTGCTGCGTCAGCTTGAAGATTTCGCCGTCGTACATACGCTCACCCTCGAACACCGACGAGCCGTAGTGCAGGGCATGGGTCAGAACGTGCGTTTTCGCTTCTCGCCAGGGAACGAATTCACCGTCAAACCAGATCCAGCCGTCACGATCGTCGAAAGGAACGAAGGCCATTGAATAACGTCTCCCGCGGAAGTCACCGGGTTAGAGCGGTCCAAACCGCTCAGGTCAACGCCGCAAAGCACGCGGTGATCCGGTGAGCATGACCGAATCACGCGCCAGCGGACGCTCCGGGCCCGTGGCGGCGGGCAGCGGCCGCCACCTGCTGATCGTTGACGACGACGACCGCATCCGCGAGCTCATCAAGGAATATCTGAGCCGCGAGGGCTATCGCGTCACTGGGGCCGCCCATGCGGCCGCCGCGCGCCGCCTGATGGAGCTGATCGAGTTCGATCTGGTGGTGCTGGATGTGATGATGCCGGGCGAAAGCGGGCTGGAGCTGACCAGCTGGGTCCGCACCAAGGCGGGACTTTCAAAAACGCCGGTGCTGCTGCTGACCGCGCGGGGCGAACCCAGTGACCGCATCGACGGCCTGTCGCGCGGCGCCGACGACTATATGTCCAAGCCCTTCGAGCCGAAGGAGCTGTCGCTTCGCATCGACGCAATCCTGCGCCGGACGGGCGGCAAGCCCCTGACCCCGCGCGAGATCAAGCTGGGCGCCGCCGTGTTCGACATGGAGCGGCTGGAGCTGACCCGCGACGGCAAGCCCCAGCGCCTGACCGAGGCCGAGGCCCAACTGCTGAAGACCTTGGCCACCAACGCCCACGCCCCGGTCGAGCGCATGGCCCTGTCGCCCGACACCGCCGACATCACCGGTCGCGCCGTGGATGTTCAGGTCACGCGCCTGCGCCGAAAGCTGGAGGCGGACCCGAAGAACCCGCGCTACCTCCAGACCGTGCGCGGCATCGGCTACATGCTGGCGCCGGACTGATGAAACTCCTCCCGGCCAGCCTCTGGCCGCGCTTCATCAAGCGGCGGCTGCCGACCTCGCTGTGGGGGCGGTCGCTGCTCATCATCGTCCTGCCCGTGCTGGTCATGCAGGTCGTGGTGACGTGGATTTTCTTCGACGCCCACTGGCAGACGGTGAACGCCCGCCTGTCCGAAGGCCTCGCCGGCGACATCGCCTGGGCGGCCGAAAGCTATCGCGAGAACCCGACGCCGGAGAACCTCGCCGCCATCGCCGACCGGGGCCAGCGGTCGATGCAGCTGTCCATCGCGCTCAAGGACGGCGAGATCCTGCCGTCCGAGCAACGGCGCGGCCCCATCGGCGTAGTCGACAAGGCGCTGGAGAAGGCCCTGGCCTCCCGCCTCGACCAGCCCTTCTGGTTCGATACGACCCGTTATCCGGCCTATGTCGACATCCAGGTGCAGCAGCCGCAGGGCGTGCTGCGCATCATCGCCCCGCGTGAGCGCGCCGTGGCGACCCAGGCGCACATCTTCGTCCTGTGGCTGGCGGTGGCCACCATCCTGCTGATGGGCGTCGCCATCCTGTTCATCCGCAATCAGGTCCGCGCCATCGAACGCCTCGCCGAGGCGGCCGAGGCCTTCGGGCGCGGCGAGGAGAGCGGGTTCAAGCCGCACGGCGCGCGCGAGGTGCGGGCCGCCGCCACCGCCTTCCTAAATATGCGCGACCGTATCCAGCGCCACATCGACCAGCGTACCGCGCTGCTGGCCTCTGTCAGCCACGACCTGCGCACGCCCCTGACCCGGCTGCGGCTGGAGCTGGCGCTCGCGCCCCAATTCAAGCGTCAGGACGCCATGAAGGGCGACCTCGACGAGATGGAGCACATGATCGACGAATACCTGGCCTTCGCCCGGGGCGAGGCGGGCGAGGCGCCGCAGACCGTCGATGTGGCTGAGATGCTGAAGGCCGCCGGCGACGATGCTCAGAGGGCCGGCGCCGAGATCGAGATCGACGCCCCCGACGCCATGACCGCCAGCGTGCGCCCCCTCGCCTTCCGCCGGGCCCTGGCCAACCTCGCCGGCAATGCGGCGGCGCATGGCGAGCATGTGAAGCTGTCAGCCCGGCCGCTGGCCTCGGGCGGGCTTGAGATCGTGGTCGAGGACGACGGCCCCGGCATCCCGGAAGACATGCATGAGGAAGCCTTCCGTCCCTTCTCGCGTCTCGATCCGTCGCGGAACCAGAACCACAAGGGCGTCGGCCTCGGCCTCGCCATCGCCCGCGACGTGGCGCGCGGCCACGGCGGCGACATCACCCTGGAGCGCAGCCCCATGGGCGGGCTGTCGGCGAAGATCCGCCTGCCCGGCTGACCGATCACGTTTTGCTCGCCCCTCTGGCGAAAGCGGCGCCGTGGGCGCATCTTAAGCGGGACAGGGCATCTTGGAGGACTACCCATGCGTAAGCTCGCCTTCCTCGCTCCGCTCGGCCTGACGCTGGCCATGGCCGTTCCAGCCCTGGCGGATCCGGCCGCCGTCAACGTCACCATCGGCGCCGAAGTGCGCCGCGATGCGATGGAGATCGGCCATGTCGAGGTCGACCGTCAGACGGATCGTCTCGCCCAGGTTGTCACCCGCGAACTCAGCCGCCGCGGCGCGCTGGACGGCGCGACGCTCAACCTCGTCGTCACCGGTCTGAAACCCAACCGCCCGACGTTCGAACAGATGAGCCGCCGCCCGGGCCTCGACGGCCAGCGCAGCCTCTCGATCGGCGGCGCGTCCATCGAGGGCGAGATCATCACCGCCGACGGCGAGCGCATCCCCGTCAGCTACGACTGGTACAGCTACAGCATCGCCGAGGTGCAGGGCTTCACCACTTGGCAGGACGCGGACCGCGCCTTCAGCCGCTTCGCCGACAATCTGGCCGAGGGACGTTATGTCGCCGGCCGGGGCTATCGGCCGCGCTAGCCAAAGCCCGTCGCCGCGGCTAAGGCGGCGGGGATGACCCCTTCACAGGCGGATTCCTGGTCGGCCACACGCTCGCTCGCCTTCCTGGCGGCGGTGTTCGCCATCGTGCTCGGCAGCCTGCTGCCGTACGCGGCCATGGCGGCGACACGGACGGGTGAGGTCATCGTCATCTGCTCGGCCGACGGCCCCCAGACCATCGGCGGCGACACGGATCACGACGGCAAGGCCATGTCCGGCGGCCGCTGCGCCGCCTGTGTCATGCCCCTGGCCGCCGATGTGCCGACGCCGCCTCGGGTCGAGACCGTGCGGCTGGCTGTTCCGACGCTCGAGAACGCGCCTGTCGTCGGCAACGCCGCCCCGCCGCCGCCGGCCCGCGCCCCGCCGCGACCGCCGTCGACTGCACCCCCTGAAGCCTGAAGCCGGAACGAACCCGCGCTCGCGTGAGCGCGCAGACGAACTCTGATTTCAGGACACCCATGTCTTCCCCATCCCCTGCGGCGCCCGTGGCGCCGGAGACCGGCCTGTCCGGCGCCTGGCGCGCCGTGTGGCGCTGGCATTTCTATGCCGGGCTGCTGGTCATGCCCTTCCTCATGCTGCTGGCCCTGACCGGCGGCCTCTATCTCTTCAATGCCGAGATCGACCGGGCGGTTTATGCCGACATGGCCAGGGTAGAGGCCCGGGCTGAGCAGGCCTCACCCGACCGCTGGACCGCCTCAGCCCGTGTCACGACCGGCGGCGAGGTCGCGAATGTGCTGGTTCCAGCCCGGCAGGACGAGGCCGTGCGGATCACTGTCCGCATGCTGAACGACAGCAAGCGCACCGTCTTCGTCGATCCCCACGACGCCCAGGTGACCGGCGTCACCGACTACGGCGGCGTCATGGAGTCCGTAAAGCGGCTGCACAGTCTCGAGCTGTTCGGGCCGGTCATGAACATCGTCGTCGAGATCGTGGCCGGCTGGGCCATCATTCTGGTGGCCACCGGCATCTTCCTGTGGTGGCCACGCGGCCGTCCGGTGGGCGTGGTCTCGATCAGGGCGACGAGCCCGGCGCGGCGCCCGTTCTGGCGCGACCTGCATGCCGTGACGGGCCTGTATGCCGGGGCCGTGATCGTCTTCCTCGCGGTCACCGGCATGCCCTGGTCGGCGGTCTGGGGCGACCGCTTCCTGAACGTCATGCGCGAGAGCGGTCTGGGCCGCCCCGAGGCGCCCGGCGCCGCGCCATGGCTGCACGCTGACCATCCGAACGCACCACAGGGAGTCGGCTGGACGATGGAGAACGCTGCCCTGCCCGCTCATGCTCACGGCGCTCCCAGCCTGACCCGCGTCATCGACCGCGCCGAGACGACGGGCATGCCGCGCCCCTGGCTGATCTCGATCCCGAAGTCTGAGGGCTTGGCCTACGCCGTCGCGCACCAGAACACCCGGGTCGAGGACGCCCGCACCCTCTACATCGACGGCGCCGGCGACCAGATCCGCGCCGACATCGGCTACGACCGCTTCGGCGTCGGGGCCAAGGCCTTCGAATGGGGCATCGCCGTCCACCAGGCCACGCAGTACGGCCAGATCAACCGCCTCATCATGCTGGGCGGTTGCATCGCCGTCTGGATTCTGTCGATCAGCGGCCTCCTGATGTGGTGGAAGCGACGTCCGAAAGGCCGTCTCGCCGCCCCCGTCGCCCCGCCCGGCCCGCGCGTGCGCGCCGCCGTGCTGGGCATCGTCATTCCGCTTTGCATCCTCTATCCCCTGACGGGCCTGAGCCTGCTTGTCGCCGTGGGGCTCGACCGAGCCGTCGCGGCGATCCGCAAGCGCATGTCCGCCGCCGTCTGAAGGACAAGACCATGATCCGAGTTCTCATTCCCGCCGTCGCCCTGATCGGCCTGACCGCCTGCCAGCCCGCCCCCCCCGAGGCCGAGCTGGCGCAGGTCGAGGTGACCGACGCCCTGTGCCGGCCCACGCCGAACGGCCGCGACGTAACCGGCTGCTATCTGACCCTGACCTCCAGCACCAATGACCGGCTGGTCTCGGTGTCCAGCCCCGCTGCCGCGACCGCCCAGATCCACGAGATGAAGACCGAGGGCGGCGTCATGCAGATGGGCGAGATGAAGGACGGCCTGCCCCTGCCGGCCGGCGAGGCGGTGGCCCTGAAGCCTGGCGGCAACCACATCATGTTGATGGGCGTCACCGCGCCGCTGAAGGCCGGAGACACCGTCTCCCTGACCCTGACGTTCGAGCACGCGGCCCCCTATGGCGTGCGCGCCGTAGTCGGCCAGCCGGGAGCGAACACGGCGGAACACGGCGGCCACTGACGTCCTTGCGGACGCGCGAGCCTGACAAACGGGTTTCGATCCGCTAAAGGCTCGCGCCTCACAAGGAATACCCAAGCCTCATGGCCCTGAAAGTCGCGATCGTCGGCCTGCCCAACGTGGGCAAGTCCACCCTGTTCAACGCCCTGACCAAGACGGCGGCGGCCCAGGCCGCCAACTATCCGTTCTGCACCATCGAGCCGAACACCGGCGACGTCGCCGTGCCCGAGCCGCGTCTGAAGATGCTGGCCGAGATCGCGGGCTCGAAAGAGATCATCCCGTCGCGCATCACCTTCGTCGACATCGCCGGCCTGGTGCGCGGCGCGTCCAAGGGCGAGGGTCTGGGCAACCAGTTCCTGGCCAACATCCGCGACTGCGACGCCATCGCCTTCGTCGCCCGCTGCTTCGTCGATGACGACATCACCCACGTCGAGAACCGCATCGACCCGATCTCGGACCTCGAGATCATCGAGACCGAGCTGATGCTGGCCGACCTCGAAAGCCTCGAGAAGCGCTACGCCAACGTCGAGAAGCGCGCCAAGACCGGCGACAAGGAGATGCAGGTCACCCTGCGTCTCATCAACCTGGCCCTTGAGCAGCTCCGCGCCGGCAAGCCCGCCCGTGTGGCCGAGATCAACAAGGAAGCCGAGAAGCAGTGGCACATGCTGCAGCTGCTGACCTCGCTGCCCGCCCTCTATGTCGCCAACGTCGACGAGAACTCGGCCGACAAGGGCAACGAACTGTCCGATCAGGTCGCCGCCCGCGCCGCGAAAGACAACGCCAAGTCCGTCGTCATCTCGGCCAAGATCGATTCCGAGCTGGCCGTGCTGGACGAGGCCGAACAACTGGAATTCCTCGAAGGTCTGGGTCTGGCCGAGCCGGGCCTGAACCGCCTGATCCGCGAGGCCTACGCACTGCTGGGCCTGCAGTCCTACTTCACCGTCGGCCCCAAGGAAGCGCGCGCCTGGACCATCCATGTCGGCGACACGGCCCCGCAGGCCGCGGGCGTGATCCACACCGACTTCGAAAAGGGCTTCATCCGCGCCGAAACCATCGCCTACGACGACTATGTCGCGCTGAAGGGCGAGGCGAAGGCCCGCGAGGCCGGCAAGCTGCGCGCCGAGGGCAAGAGCTATGTCGTCAAGGACGGCGACGTGATGAACTTCCTGTTCAACTGACCGGCTTTCCGGGCGGCGGCGGGTCCAGCGGGGGACAGCGCGTGAACTCGGTCTTCACGGACGCCCGGTCCAGCCAGGTCACGCTCAAGGTCTGGCCCTGCACGCTCATGCCCAGCCGCTCGGCCGTGGACACGCCCTCGGCCTCGCACGACAGATAGGCCACATAGCCGCCCTGCACCTCGCCGATGCGGGTGATGGCGCAGGCGTTCTCATAGCCTTCGAAACGGGTGGTGCTGATCTCGATCGGCCGCTCCGGCCCGCTCGTGTTCCCGCACCAGCCCGGCTGCGCCGCCCAGCGGCCGACGAAGCTGGCAGGACCGCGCCCGGGCAGGGTGGGCGACTGGCCGGGCAACTGAGGCTCCGCGGGCTGATCCGGCGTGATGATCGGATCCGCCGGATCGGTCGGCGGATTGACGTCCGGCTCGCCGCAGCCGGCCACGGCGCCGACGACCATGAGAACCATGAGCTTTTTCATGAACCAGAAACGCCGCTCCCCGTGATCCGGTTCGAAATTGCCCATCACGATCTTATTGCGGTTGATTATGAGAGTCGTTCGCAGTAATTGCCCCTCCTCTTTCAAAGCGGGGCCTTACCGATGCGCGCAATCCTCCTCCTGACCACGGCCATGACGGCGATCGCGGGCGCCGCCCACGCCCAGAGCGGCCCGTCGGATCCGGTCAGCGAGGTCGAGGGCGTCTCGGTGCTCGCCACCCGCAACGCCACACAAGTCGATGAAGCGCCGGCCACGGTCAGCGTCATCACCGCCGCCCAGATCGAGGCCAACCTCTACACCGACATCAAGGATCTGGTCCGGTTCGAGCCGGGCGTCAGCGTCGTGTCCCAGCCCGCCCGTTTCGGCGCCGCCCTGGGAACGGCGGGCCGCGCGGGCAATGAGGGCTTCACCATCCGCGGCCTCGGCGGCGACCGCGTCCTGATGGTCGTGGACGGCGTGCGCACGCCTGACGGTTTCGTCTTCGGCGCCCAGAGCGTCGGCCGTGGCGGCTATTCGGACCTGGAGCTGATGAAGTCGGTCGAGATTCTGCGCGGCCCGGCCTCGGCGCTCTACGGCTCGGACGGCGTGGCCGGGGCCGTGGCCTTCACCACCCGCGATCCGGAAGACTTCCTGACCGGCGGCCGAGACGTGGGCCTGCGCCTGCGCACCGCCTACAACTCGGCCGACAACGGCTTCACCAACGCCTTCGCGGTCGCGGGCCGTCTGGGCGGCGCCTTCTCCGGCATGCTGGCCTACACCCGCCGCGACTCCAGTGAGACCGAGACCGGCGGCGTGATCAACGCCGAGAACGCGACCCGCACCACGGCCAACCCCCAGACGATCGAGTCCGACGCCGTCCTGGCCAAGCTGGTCTGGGACGTGAATGCCTCCAACCGCCTGCGCCTGACCTGGGACTATTTCGACCTGGGCATGACCGCTGACGTGCTCAGCGGCCGCAGCGGCACGGTGCTCCAACTGCTGGCCGACGACGCGACGACGCGCGAGCGGGTCAGCCTCGACTGGCGCTTCTCCGACCAGTTCGGCCTCGATCGCGGTCAGGTCGCTGTCTACAGCCAGGACGCCATGACGCGTCAGTTCACGTTCGAGGACCGCACCCCGGCCGTCGACCGCACCCGCGACAACAGCTTCGACAACAGCGTCTGGGGCTTCGCCGCCGACGCGCGCAAGACCCTCAGCCTGGGCGGCGTCGAACACGCCTTCACCTTCGGCGGCGACTGGTCCGAAACCAACCAGCAGGGCGTC
Organism: Brevundimonas sp.; assembly: GCA_036405055.1. Taxonomy (GTDB): domain Bacteria; phylum Pseudomonadota; class Alphaproteobacteria; order Caulobacterales; family Caulobacteraceae; genus Brevundimonas. Next base: position 5,757 of record DASWYI010000027.1, on the reverse strand, counting down.
CGCGACGGCGCCGTGCCGCCCTTCGGCGAGACCTTCCCGGTGCGCCCGTTCCCGGAAACCGACTACACCCTCGCCGGCGCCTTCATCCAGGACGAGATCAGCCTGATGGGCGGGCGCTTGCGCATCATCCCGGCCGTCCGCTTCGACGCCTATGAGCTGTCGACCAGGGCCGACCACACCTACATCGGCGCACGCGCGGATCAGGAAGACGATCACATCTCGCCCAAGCTGGGCGTGGTCTGGTGGTCGAACGACACCTTCGGCCTGTTCGCCAACTACGCCGAGGGCTTCAAGGCCCCGACGCCGAGCCAGGTGAACAACGGCTTCACCAACGTCGCCTCGGGCTACACTTCGATCTCCAACCCCAACCTTCGTCCGGAAACCAGCGAGAGCCTCGAGATCGGTGCCCGCGTCCGCGACGTGCCGGCCTTCGGCGGCGCCTTCTCGGCCCAAGCCGTGGTGTTCCAGTCGAACTTCGACGACTTCATCAGCCAGCAGCAGGTGTCGGGCAGCTTCACGCCGGCCGATCCGGCGGTCTATCAGTTCGTGAACTTCGCCGAGGTCGAGATCTCGGGCGCCGAGTTCCGCTCGAACATTCATTGGGACAACGGCTTCAGCGCCCGCCTGTCGGCCGCCTATGCGGATGGTGAGCAGACCATGGGCGGCGTGACGCGCAACCTGGCGACCATAGACCCGGTCAAGATCGTCGGCGGCCTCGGCTGGGATGCGCCCTCGGGCGTGTTCGGCGGCCAGGCCGTCGTCACCTGGTCGGCGGCCAAGGACAGCGCCGATACGGACGGCCTGGGCTGCTACAACGCCAATCCGGCCATCGGCTGCCTGGTCGGCGAGGACTTCGCCCTGCTGGACCTGACCGGCTACTGGCACATCAATGACAACGTCACGGCGCGCGTCGGCCTGTTCAATGTCACCGACGAGACATACGGCTGGTGGAGCGACATCCGCGGCGTCGCCGCCACCTCCGCCGCCCGCGACGCCTATACCCAGCCCGGACGCAATATCGGCGTCTCGCTGAGCTTGCGCCTGTGACGGTTCAAGACGATAACGCGAATGACTTGCATTTTCGGAGACGCTCGATGCGCACCCTGATCCTCGCTGCTGTTCTGGCGACCGCCGCCCTCCCCGCGACGGCCATCGCCCAGATCGCGCCCGCGGCGGCGTCACCGGACGCGGCCCGGTTTGAACGCGACCGCCAGTCGATCCTGGCCCAGGCCGGGCAGTTCCGCGTCCGCTTCGACATGCGTGAGAACGTCAGCTTCCGCGACGGCTATGAGCCGCTGGACGAGCACCAGTCGGGCGGCAACGAGATCGTCCGCGTCGTCTATGACACCGGCGACCGCATCAGCCTGCAGCACATCCTGGTGATGGAGCACGACGGCCAGTCGATGGTCATCAAGCACTGGCGTCAGGACTGGGTCTGGCAGCCCGAAACCGTCCTGACCTATTCGGGGCCGGACGCGTGGACCCTGACCCCGGTATCCGAGAGCGAGCGCGCCGGCGCCTGGTCCCAGACCGTCTGGCAGACCGACGACAGCCCCCGCTACGGCGGCGTCGGCCGCTGGAGCTACGAGAACGGCATGGCCGCCTGGACCAGCACCCCGACCTGGCGTCCGCTGGCCCGCCGCGATGCGGTGCGTCACCCGGTCTATGACCGCTACCTCGGCTCCAACCGCCACGCCCTGACGCCCTTCGGCTGGGTCCACATCCAGGACAACATGAAGATGGCGACGGCTGAGGGCGGCGAAGGCGAGCCCGTCGCCGTGGTTCAGGAAGACGTCATCAACACCTACCGCCGCTGGGATGGCTATGACGCCGGTCCGGGCGACGCCTACTGGGCCGCCACCAGGGACTACTGGGCCGCCGTACGCACCCTGTGGGACGAGGCAGTCGCAGCAGACGGCGGCGTCCATGTCGAGGAGGTCGCCGAAACCGGCGCCGTCACCGGCACCCCGCTGATGGACCTGGCTGAGAAGGTGCAATCGGGCGAGATCACCACCGAGGCCGCTATCGCCCAGGCACGCACCATCATCGGCGACGCGACGACGCCGAAGACGGGCGCCTAGACCTTGATCGGCTGAGGAAAAATCGCTGCGCGATTTTGCTGATGCCGTGAATCAAGGTCCAGGAACATGCTTGGGCGTGATCTCATCCGAAAACCGGCGACCACTTTTCGGGATCACGCCTAAGCCGCCGCCACGGCCTCGATCTCGACCAGCCAGCTCTCGTCGAAGATGCCGGCGACGATGACCGTCAGCGCCGGCTGACGCCCGGCCAGCACTTCCAGCCGCACCTGCCGGTTCTCAAGCGCATGGTCGCGGCTGGCCAGGAAGGTCGTCACCTTCACGAGATTGTCCAGCGTCATGCCGGCGGCGTGCAGCTGCGTCTCCACATTGGCCCAGACCTGACGGCACTGGCCGGTGAAATCCGCCGCCAGTGACCCGTCCGGGGCGACCGGGATCTGGCCGGACAGATAGAGCCAGCGCGTCGCGCCGGTCACCTCCACAGCTTGGGGATACAACCCCTGAACCGGCGGCGATCCGTCGCCGGTCAGAGGCCGGATCGTGGTCAACGGCGGGCGTCGGCCGAACGTGCGCGCACGGCGCCGAACTCGGAGCTCGGCTTCCAGCCCGGCCAGTCGGTGCTGTTCGCGAGGTCATAGCCCAGGTGATACAGCAGGGTCAGGTTCTCGACCGCGGAGGTGAAGTTCAGCTCTTCCGACCACTGGTCCGAGGGACGGTGGTAATCGGCGCCGAACTTGGCGCGCCAGGCGGCCTCGCCGGCCTCGCGGCCACCCTCGACCCAGTCCCAGCCGTGCCACGGCATGATCGCCGGCACGCCCATGCGGGCGAAGGGGAAGTGGTCCGAGCGGTAGTAGAAATTCTGCTCCGGCATGTGGTCGTCCGAGACGTAGCGGCCCAGCGGGGCGGCCAGGGCCTCCAGCCGGTCCTCGAGGTCGTTCTGGCCCTTGCCGAAGATCGGCACGTCGCGGGTCGGACCCGACAGCGGCAGCATGTCGATGTTGATGTCGGCGACGGTGGTGGCCAGCGGATAGACCGGGTCGGCGGCATAGGCGTAGGAACCCAGCAGACCCATTTCCTCGGCCGCCATGTGGGCGAAGACGATGGTGCGGTCCGGGCGCGGCGACTTGGCCACCTGACGCGCCATCTCCAGCACGCCCGCGGTGCCCGAGGCGTTGTCCCAGGCGCCGTTGAAGATGTTGTCCGCGGTCGTCGAGACGGCGTCCGTATGCCCCTCGCCGATACCGACGTGATCCCAGTGGGCCGAGTAGATGATGACTTCGTTCGGCCGCTCGTCGCCCACGACCTTGGCCAGCAGGTTGTGCGTGGTCAGGGTCTCGATCGTCTCACGCGTGGACACCGACAGGGTCACGCCGTTCAGGGGCACGGCCTTGAACGAACCGTTGCCGATGTTGGGCAGCTGGCTGATGTCCAGCCCGGCCGCGGCGGCCCAGGCGCCGGCGATGTCGTGGTTGATGGCGCTGGAAAACTCCAGGTTCGCCGAGCCCGGGGTCATAGTGCGGGTGCGGTTGGCGCCCGCCGCCGCCCGCTGCCACATCGGCGCCGAGGCGGGCTGGGCGACCAGGGTGACAATGCCGACCGCGCCGCGGCGGAAGGCCTCGTCGGCCTTGTAGGCGCCGGACTCGTAGTTGGTGCTGTACTGGCCGTTGAACAGCTCGCCCTCGGGCTCGCCAGCCATGACGATCACGACCTTGCCGCGCACGTCGACGTTGCCGTAGTCGTCCCAGTTCCGCTCAGGCGCGGTGATGCCGTAGCCGACGAAGACCAGACCGGCGTTCGAGATGTCGGCGGCGCCGTCATTGGTGACCGCGCGCACGGTGATGTCGGTTCCGACCGTCAGCGGATGCGATACACCGTCCGGGCCGGTCCAGCTGGCGCTCTGGGCGCCGGCGACGGGAGTGAAGCGCTTCAGCTCGACCGTCTGCAGCCACTGGCCGTTCGGGCCGCCGGGCTGCAGGCCCATGGCCTCGTACTGCGCCTGCAGATAGGCCAGCGTCATGCGCTCGCCGTCGGTGCCGGGATAGCGGCCCTGATAGTCGTCGCCGCTGAGCACGCGGATGTCGTTGGAAATGCGATCTGCGGAAACGTCCTGCGCCAGGGCCGAACCGGCGGCGAGCAGCAGGGTCAGGGCGGCGGCGCCGCCCATCAGTCGACGAAACATATGGAACTCCATCCCGATTTCGGGCGCACTCTAGGGCGGCCCCGGCCGGGACCGCCCATTAAGTTTTCGTCATGATATGGGGCGGATCAGTGACGCTGGGCGGCGCTGCGTTCGCGGACCGGACCGAACTCCGAACCCGGCTTCCAGCCCGGCCAGTCGCGGCTGTTGGCCAGGGCCATGCCGATCGCATAGACGGCCTCCAGATCCTCGACCGCGCCGCGGAAATCCATCTCCGGCAGCCACTCGTCATTGGCCTGGTGATAGCGATTGGCGCCGTAGTCGTCGCGCAGCGCGACGCGCGGGGCGACCGGCTCGTCACGGAAGTCGCCCGAGCCCTTGGGATAGGCCATCGGCACGCCGCGCTTGGCCAGCGGGAAGTGGTCCGAGCGGAAATAGCCGCCCGAGGCCGGATTGCGGTCCGGCTCGATGGTGCGCCCCTGCGCCTCGGCCACCGCCTGCATCCGCTCGTCCAGGTCCGACTGACCGTGGCCCGTCACGCCCAGGCGCGTCACGCGGCCATAGACGTTCATGGCGTCCTGGTTGAAGCCCGCGACCGTCGTTTCCAGCGGATAGACCGGGTTGGCGGCGTAGTATTCCGAGCCCAGCAGGCCGCTTTCCTCGGCGGTGAAGGACACCATCACGATCGAGCGTTGCGGACGCGGCCCGGCGCCGAAGCGGCGCGCCATCTCGATCAGGCCCGCCGTGCCGGTGGCGTTGTCCACGGCGCCGTTGAAGATGGCGTCGCCATTGGCGTCGGGCTCGCCGACGCCGATGTGATCCCAGTGGGCGGTGTAGAGGATGGTCTCGTCCGGGTGCGTCGTCCCCGGCAGGCGGGCGATCACGTTGCGGGTGGTCACCTGCTGGGTGGCCACGTCGAACGAGCCGCTGAAGGTCGCGCCCGGCAGCTCGACGGGACGGAAGTCGCGGCTGCGGGCCGAGGTCTTCAGGGCCTCGAAGTCGAGGCCGGCGCGGCGGAACAGGTCCACCGCCACGTCGCGCTGGATCCACGCCTCCATCGGCGCCCGCTCGGCGGCGGCGTTCTGACGGACGATGTCGAACTGCGGACCGGTCCAGCTGTTCTGCACCGTGGCCCAGCCGTAGGACGCCGGGGCGTTCTCATGGACGATGATCGCCCCGGCCGCGCCCTGGCGGGCCGCCTCCTCGTACTTGTAGGTCCAGCGGCCGTAGTAGGTCATGGCCCGGCCGTTGAAGGTGTCCAGCGACGGGTCCTCGAAGTCGGCGTCGTTGACCAGGATGACGATGACCTTGCCGCGCACGTCGACGTCCTTGAAGTCGTCCCAGTTCCGCTCGGGCGCGTCGATGCCGTAGCCGACGAAAACCAGCGGCCTGTCGGTCAGGTCGACCCGCTCGCCCGGCAGGCGGGTGGAGACGACGATCTGCTGGCCCTGAGTCAGGGGGATGGTCTCGCCGCCGACCTCTAAGTCAGCGCGGATGTTGGAGGCGGTGAAGCGGTTCAGGGTCACGTCCTGGGTCCACTGGCCGTTCGGGCCGCCGGGCTGGAAGCCGGCGGCGGCGTAG
>DASWYI010000026.1:0-71011 GCA_036405055.1 Brevundimonas sp. | reverse complement strand
GCCGCATCATACAGCCGCATCACCTGCGCCGCCTGGCCGTCCCGCGCGAAGGTCAGCCGCCCGTCCGTGAACGCCAGATCCTCGATCCCCGTCAGGCTGTCCACGCCCTCGCCGTTGCCGCTGACCGAGGTCGCCGACGCCGCATAGGCCCGACGCACCCCGCTGTACCCCGCGATGTCATAACCGTTGCCGCCCGAGATCGTGTCGTTCCCGCCGCCGCCGAGCAGCACGTCGTTGTCGTCCCCGCCGTTCAGCACATCCAGGCCGGAACCGCCGAACAGGGTGTCCGCGCCCGCGTCGCCGTTGAGGGTCGAGCCGCTGAAGATGATCGCCGCCGGAGTCTGGCTGGGCGACGAGACGTGCATCGTATAGGAGGCGCCGGCCGCGGGCGGCCCGGTCACCAGTGAAGCACCCGATCCCGACACCCACTGGGACACCTGGATGTAATAGGTGCCGGCCGCGCCGAAGGTGTAGCTGACGAACGAGTCCGTGCTGGACCCCTCGCCGGCGGCCTGACCGTCGTCGTTGGTCGCCAGCACCGTGTCGGCGCCATCGACGATGCGGATCACGGAATCGAACGCCGCGCTGTCGACGTCGATATTGATCGTCTCGCCCGCTGCGACCGTGATGGCGTAGTATTCGACGCCGCCGTGGGTGGTGCCGACCACTGTCGCGTGCGGGATAGTGGTGGCGTCGTTCACGCCGGTGCGGGTTCTGAGGTCGAAGCCGCCGGTCAGGGACACCGCCGTGCCGATCGAGGCGTTCGCGGTTCCCTGGGCCTTGATGATGTCGTCGGCGCCGCCGCCTTCGCCGGGCGCGCCGGCGTAGAGGATGTCATTGCCGCCGCCGCCGTTCATCGTGTCGATGCCGCCGCCGCCGCGCAGGATGTTGTCGCTGCCGTTGCCCGTCAGGGTGTCGTTGTAGGCGCCCCCGCGGATTTCCTCGATCGAGGTCAGGGTGTCGGCGCCCGCCCCGCCGGAGGCAAGGCCGGTCGCCAGGTTGACGGTCACAGCCGATCCGGCCCCGCTGTAGTCGGCGATATCGAAGCCGTTGCCGCCGTCCAGCTGGTCGTCGCCGAGACCGCCGATCAGGATGTCGTCGTTCTCGCCGCCGTTCAGGACATCATTTCCCGTGCCGCCGTTCAGGGTGTCGTTCCCGGCCAGTCCGTTGATGGTGTCGTTGCCGCCCATGCCGCCGACGATGTCGGCGAAGGCGGTGCCGTTGATGGTTTCGTTGGTGATGTCGCCCGACACCAGAAGCCCGCCGGTCGGAGCCGCCGCGATGGTGGTGTCGTCGAAGGCCAGGAACTCGACATTGGTGATGGTGTCGGTGCCGTCAGGTCCGGTCACCGTCGCCGTCTGACCGTTCCAGGTGATGGTGTAGGCCGAGCGCAGGCCGCTGAAGACCACAGTGTCGGAGCCGAGGCCGCCGTCGATGGTGTCGTTGCCCGCCCCGCCGGTGATGCGGTTGTTGGCCGAGTTGCCGCGGATGGTGTCCACGCCCGAGCCGCCGATGGCGTTCTCGATGACCGCGCCGATGGCGATGGCGACGTTGCCGACCAGACCCCCGACGCTGGAGAAGTTGCCCTGGCGCAGGTCGATAAGCTGGGTGTCCGAATAGCCCGAGAAGTCCAGGGTGTCGGTGCCGCCGGCGTCCCAGACCGCGAAGATCAGTTCGCTGAGTTCATTGTTGGCGTTGTACCAGGCGCGGTCGGCGTTGGAGTTGAAGCCATAAGTGGTGTCACCGGTACGGGTCGTCATGTTGGCGCCGTACAGGCGCTGGGCCGCCACGATATCGTCCAGCAGCACCGAGGCCGGGTAACGGCCCGAGCCGAACTGGGCGCCCGTCCAGGTCTCGTCGAAATAGCTCATCACCGTGAACTGGATCGAGTCCTCGAAATAGGTGGCGTGGTCCGTATAGGTGATCGAGACGCCGGGACCGGCGTTATAGGCGGCCGGGTGGCTGAGGCCGATCGCGTGGCCGATCTCGTGCACCAGCACCAGTTGGCCATACTGCTGCATCACCGGGGTGGCGTTGTAGCTCAGCGAGCTGTTGACCCAGACGTCGCCCTGGACGGCGGTGAAGCCCGAACCGGCGCCGGTCGAGCTGCCGGGCAGGTAGGCGAAGGCCGCCGCGCCTTCCGCGCCGTCGCTGTAGTTGCCGAACAGGATGGTGGCGTTGTTGGAATAGTTCGAGCCGACGTCGGTCACCCGGTTGAAGGTGATGTTGGCCACATCGGACCAGGACGCGAGCGCCAGAAGCGTGGCCGCGATCTGGGTGGTGGTGAACTGGCTGAAGCCCGTCGTGCCTTCAGGCATCACGATGGCGGTGCTGCGGAAGGCGAAGGTGACCGTCGCCGCGGTGCCCATGCCGCCGGACCCCCAGCGGGTGTTGGTGCGCGTGATCTGCGAGCCCGCGTCGGTCGGACTCAGCGACGTCTTCCCGTTGGACTGGACCACGCCGCGGTCGTCCGCATTCACCAGGACGCCCTGGCCGCCATCCGAGCCGTCCTGAATGCCGTGGAAGCGGCCGCAGCAGGCGCAGCCCGCATAGCTGGACACGCCGCCGAACGGCGAAGAGCCCGATCCAGTGTCGCCCTCGAAGAAGCGCGCGGTGGAGGCGGAGCCGTCGCGGCCCCCGGCGAAGGTGTCAAACATGATGGTTTTCCCGACGATGATGCCCAGTATTCTGGCAACCTGCCCCGCCATACGCCAAACGACAAGCGGCGCCGGACAGCAGCCGCCTTCAGATACGCGTGACCCGGGCGGCCGGACGCCGGCCCACGACGCCCCCAACCGCTTCCCCTCGGGCCGAAACCGCACTAGGGAGCGCCGTCATGGACGAGCACGAACGACAATCCGAGGAACGCGGCTGGGCCACGGCGAAGACGCTGGCCGAGGCGCTGCCGTTCATCCAGATCTATGACCGCGAGACCGTGGTCATCAAATACGGCGGCCACGCCATGGGCGACAGCGCCGTGGCCAGACAGTTCGCCGCCGATGTCGTGCTGCTGAAGCTGATGGGCGTGAACCCTGTGGTGGTCCACGGCGGCGGCCCCCAGATCAGCGCCATGCTGGACAAGGCCGGCGTCAAGTCAGCCTTCGTCGACGGCCTGCGCGTCACCGACGCCGACACCATGCAGGTGGCCGAGATGGTCCTGTCCGGCGCCGTGAACAAGGAAATCGCCCACTGGATCAGCGTGGCCGGCAAGGAGGCCGACGTGCGCGGCATCGGCCTGTCGGGCAAGGACGCCGGCCTGCTGACCGTCGAGAAGACCAAGCGCACCAAGCGCGACCCCGACAGCATGATCGAGCACGAGGTTGATCTGGGCTTCGTCGGCGAACCGACCAAGGTGGATCCCAAGCTGATCGTCCGCCTGCTGGAATCCGACGCCGACTGGGTGCCGGTCATCGCGCCCGTGGGCGTGGCCGAGGACGGCCAGACCTATAACGTCAACGCCGACACCGTGGCCGGGGCCGTCGCGGGCGCCCTGGACGCCAAGCGCATGCTGCTGCTGACTGACGTGCCCGGCGTGAAGGGCGCGGACGGCCAGATCATCCGCCAGATGACGCTGGACGAGGCTCAGAGCTTGATTGACGCCGGCGTCGCCACCGGCGGCATGATCCCCAAGCTGGAGACCGCCATGGCCGCCGTGCGCGCCGGGGTCGAGGCCGTTGTCATCCTGGACGGCCGCCGTCCCCACGCCATGCTGGTCGAGCTGTTCACTGAACACGGCGCCGGCACCCTGGTGAAGGCCGGATGAGCGCCGACCTTCGCCACGTCGACACCTGGCTGTTCGACCTGGACGACACCCTCTATCCGACTGAAACGCGGCTGATGGACCTGATCCGCGAGCGGATCACGGCCTTCGTCATGCGCATCACCGGCATGACGATGGACGAGGCGCGGCGCACCCAGCGGGCCTGGTTCGAGGCGCACGGCGCCTCTCTGCCCGGCATCCTGGCCAACCACGACATCTCGGTGGCTGAGTTCCTGGATGAAATCCATGACGTGCCGCTGGACCGCATCCCGCCAGATCCCCTGCTGGACGACATCCTGGCGCGCCTGCCGGGCCGCAAGCTGGTTTTCACCAACGGGTCGGCCGGGCACGCGGAACGCGTTCTGGAACGCATCGGCGTCGCCCGCCATTTCGAGGCGGTCTTCCATATCGAGTCCGCCGAGATGCTGCCCAAGCCGGCGCGCGCCACCTATGACCGGATGATCGGCCTTTTCGGCGTCGCCCCGGACCGCGCCGTCTTTTTCGAGGACAGCGAGCGCAACCTTCAGACGGCGGCCGAACTGGGCATGACCACGGTGCTGGTCGGCCCCCACGCCATGGCGAACACCGCGTCCTTCATCGATCACCGCACCCCCGATCTCGTCCCCTTCCTGACCGCTTGCCGCGTCGGAAGCCACGCCGGAGCCGCCGCATGACCGACCGCGCCCACCTTGAAGCCGTCATTGAGGCCGCCTGGGACGACCGCACGGAAATCTCGGCCTCGACCCACGGCGAGGTCCGCCACGCCGTCGAACAGGCCCTGGCCCTGCTGGATTCGGGTCAGGCCCGTGTCGCCTCACGCGGCGAGGACGGCGTCTGGACCACGCACCAGTGGCTGAAGAAGGCGGTGCTGCTGTCCTTCCGCCTGAACGACAACCAGATCCTGCGCGCCGGCGACCGGGGCCCGACCAGCCACGCCCCCGGCATCGGTCCCTTCTGGGACAAGGTGCCCAACAAGTTCGGCGACTGGACCTCGAACGACTATCAGGCGGCGGGCTTCCGCTCCGTGCCCGGATCCATCGTGCGGCAGGGGGCCTTCATCGCCCGCAACGTCGTGCTTATGCCCAGCTTCGTGAACATCGGCGCCTATGTGGACGAGGGCTCGATGGTCGACGCCTGGGCCACGGTCGGCTCCTGCGCCCAGATCGGCAAGAACGTCCACCTGTCCGGCGGCGCCGGCATCGGCGGCGTGCTGGAGCCGCTGCAGGCCAATCCGACGATCATCGAGGACGGCTGCTTCATCGGCGCCCGGGCCGAGGTGGCCGAGGGCGTGATCGTGCGCGAGGGCGCGGTCCTGGCCATGGGCGTCTATCTGTCGGGCTCAACCAAGATCATCGACCGGGCGACCGGTGAAGTGTTCCGCGGCGAGGTGCCGGCCTGGTCCGTGGTGGTGCCTGGCAGCCTGCCCGACCCGAACGGCGGCCCGAGCCTCTACTGCGCCGTCATCGTCAAGCGCGTGGACGCCCAGACACGGGCGAAGACGGGCGTGAACGAGCTGCTTCGCGACTGAGGGCTTAGGGCTTAGGGCTTAGGCAGGACCGTGGCGGCATCGCCCCTAATTCCTAAGCCCTACTCCCTAAGCCCTATCTTTCCACGCACATCGCCACGCCCATGCCGCCGCCGATGCACAGGGTGGCGAGGCCTTTGTTCGCGCCCGAGCGCTTCATCTCGTAGAGCAGTGTGGTCAGGATGCGGGCGCCGGACGCGCCGATCGGGTGGCCGATGGCGATGGCGCCGCCGTTGACGTTCACCTTGGCGGGATCCAGCCCCAGCTCGCGCAGCACACACAGGCTCTGGGCCGCGAAGGCCTCGTTGGACTCCACCAGATCGAGGTCGGCGACGGTCCAGCCCGCCTTCTCCAGCGCCTTCTTCGACGCAGGGATCGGCCCCGTGCCCATCACCGCCGGATCGACGCCCGCCGTGGCCCAGGAGGCGATGCGGCCCAGCGGCGTCAGCCCCCGCGCCTTGGCCTCATCCGCGCTCATCAGCACCAGCGCCGCCGCCCCGTCATTGAGGCCGGACGCATTGGCCGCCGTCACCGAGCCCTCCTTGTTGAAGGCGGGGCGCAGCCCCTGCATGGCTTCCAACGTGGCGCCGTGGCGGATGTATTCGTCGGCGTCCACGACCGTGTCGCCCTTTTTGCCGGGGATGGTGACCGGCGCGATCTCGTCGACGAACTTCCCGGCCTTCTGGGCGGCCTCGGCCTTGTTCTGGCTGGCGACGGCGAAGGCGTCCTGATCGGCGCGGCTGATGTCAAACCGGGACGCGATGTTCTCGGCCGTCTGGCCCATGTGATAGCCGTTGAACGCGTCCCACAGGCCGTCGCGCACCATGGTGTCGATCAGGCTGATGTCGCCCATCTTCTGGCCGTTGCGCAGTTGTTGCGCATGCGGCGCCTGGCTCATGCTCTCCTGCCCGCCGGCGACGACGATCTTCGCATCGCCCAGCGCGATCTGCTGCGCGGCGATGGCCACGGCGCGCAGGCCCGAGCCGCAGATCTGGTTCAGGGTCCAGGCGGGCGTCTCCTTCGGCAGGCCCGCGCCGATCGAGGCCTGACGCGCCGGCCCCTGCCCCGCCGCCGCCTGCAGCACATGACCGAGGATCACCTCGTCCACATCGGCCGGCGCCACGCCTGCCCGCTCCAGCGCCGCGCTGATCGCCACCGAGCCCAGCTTCGACGCAGGCAGGCTGGAGAGGGCGCCGAGGAACGAGCCCACAGGCGTGCGGGCGGCGGAAACGATGACGACATCGGTCATGGGAGGAATCCTGGTTAAGGTCGCTTGAAGCCCGGGGAGGGGCGTTAGGCGGCTCGAAATGAGTCGTGGCTTCTGTGCCGCATCCGGCCCGTTTCGTCATCCCTGACGTGCGTTTGACGCCTCTGTTCAGGGGATGGTCACCCAGCTTGGCCATTATCGCCGGGAACGAATGGCGGCGAACCCGATTGAGGGAACCATGCTGAAGACGATCAAGAATCTGATCACCCGGGTCTCCATCCCCGATGCGCTCGACATGATCGAGCATTACCAGACGCGCGGCGAACGCCTGGCGGACCTGTGGGTCCACCTGATCGGCCTGGGCCTGGCCGCCGTGGGCGGCATTGTCCTGGCGGTGCTGGCGGCCATGTACGGCGGCTTCGGCGCGGTGTTCTCGACCGCCATCTACGCCCTCTGCCTGATCGCCATGCTGGCCTGTTCGACCGTCTACAACCTGACCCGGCCCTGCGCCGCGCGTCCGGTGCTGCGCCGCATGGACGAGGCGGCCATCTTCCTGATGATCGCGGGCAGCTACACCCCCTTCACCACCCAGCGGTTCGAGGGCGGCTGGGCCATCGGCTTCACCCTGCTGGTCTGGACCATCGCCCTGGGCGGCGTGTTCGCCAAGCTGGTGGCGCCGCGCATCTCGGACGCCTTCTGGAGCGGTGTCTACGCCCTGTTCGGCTGGCTGGCCGTGATTGCGCTCAAACCCATGCTGGACACGGTGCATCCGGTCGCCCTGGGCCTGCTGGTGCTCGGCGGCCTGATCTACACCGCCGGCGTCCTGTTCTTCATCAGCCCCCGGCTGAAGTTCCGGCGCGCCATCTGGCACGGCTTCGTCGTCACCGGCGCGGGCGTCCATTGGGCGGCGGTTCTGGTCGGCGTGGTGCTGGCCCCGGCGGCGGGCTGACACTCATCGCTGGCGTCTTGCGCCGCAACGCGGGATAAGCATCGCAACGCAACAGCGAGAGACAATCCGCGTGGCAGACAAGACCAGCGAAAAAGGCCCCAAGGGCAAGGACGGCGGCGCCGTCATCGTCAAGAAATACGCCAACCGGCGGCTCTACAATACGGCCACCAGCACCTATGTCACGCTCGAGGACCTCGCAGCCATGGTGCGCGAGGGGACCGAGTTCCTGGTCTATGACGCCAAGACCAACGAGGACCTGACCCGTCAGATCCTGACCCAGATCATCTTCGAGGAGGAGCAGCGCGGCGAGGCCCTGCTGCCGGTGCAGTTCCTGCGGCAGCTGATCGGTTTCTACGGCGGCCAGATGCAGGGCGTGCTGCCCAGCTATCTCGAAATGTCGCTCGACAACTTCGCGAAACAGCAGGAGCAACTGCGCGGCCAGTTCGCCAAGGCGTTCGGGGCGACGCCCGGCGCGGGACTGATCGACGAGGCGGTGAAGCGCAACATGGCCATGTTCGAGCAGGCCATGAAGATGTTCCCCGGCTTCGCCTACGGCCGCACGGAGACCCCGGCCCAGCCCGAGGCGCCCAAACCTGCGCCCGCAGACGACCCCATGGCCGAGATGCGTCGCCAGATGGACGAGATGCGGGCCCAGATCGACCGCCTGGCCGGCGGCAAGACAGGCGAATGAGCGGCGACCGGCGCCAGTCCGACCGCCGCGCCGGCTCAGCCTCGCGCGACCTCGTCTCTGTCGGACCGGTGGAAACCGAAACCCCGGCAACCCCTGCCGCCACGCCCGCCGCCGACCCGGCGTTTTCCGCCCAGCTGATAGGTCAGTCAGGTCAGAAACGCGGCCTCAAGGGCGGCGCGCCGGTGCTCGACGCCGCCCGCTCCGCCTATCTCGGGACCGAATATTCGGGCTCCAACGAGCGCCGCCCGGCAGCAGGTCAGGCCAAAAAGACCGACGTCTGATCGGGACATCACGCTGCGGCGTGCTCTTGTCCGAAAACCGGCATCCACTTTTCGGGAGCACGCCGTCCGACCGGCACGACCCTTGCTGAACGCAGGGCCTGTCGCCGCAAACCGGAACGCGTCCCATGCCCCAGATCCTCAGCCTCACCGCCCGCGTCTTCGACGTGACCGTGGTCGCGTTGATCTTCGTGGCCTTCTCTTAAGCGCGCAGGCCCGCGGTGCGCCTATCGTTCGCGACGCGGTCGCTCACTGCTTGAGGCGCGATAGCGCCCGGCGCTCAAGCAGCGAGGGCTCGCGGGCCGAGCGATAGCGCCAGAACTATGCCCCGCCGAAATCCAGATCCTTGCGGGCCGAGATGATGGTGACGATGAAACCCGCCAGCACGTCCAGCATGACCATCGTCAGGATCAGGAAGAAGGTCGAGGTGGTGAAGCCCTTCACCAGCAGGAAGGCCACCAGACAGGCGATGAACAGGATCATCGACAAGGCGTGATTGACGATCGCCACCTTCTGGCTCGACGTCGACTTCAGCAGTTCAAAGAACAGCAGGATCAGCGACAGGAACAGGATCAGATCGCCCGCGCCCACATTCCACGGCGTGCCCGACACCATCGGGATCGAGAAGATCGGATTGCGCAGCGCCTGCTCGGCCGCCACCACGCCCTCGGCGTTCAGCAGGCCGCCGGTCAGCACCACCAGGACGTAGATCACCACCGGGATGACCAGAAGGGGAATGGCGATCAGCATGGGTCGATCCTCCGAAACGACTGGCTCGCACGGCCAAGCTCGTTAACGGTGAATACCCCCGTTCGCTCCATACCGCTACGGTGGCTCGCCTGATGGGCGAAAGTGACCTCCTCCCGGGACTGAGGCTTGTCATCCCGGTTCAACAGCGTCCGGCGTCCCGGCTCTCCGCTTCGCTGCGGCCGGGATGACAAGGATGCAGCTGATTCAGAACTCGCTGATCGCCCCCGGTCGCCGCGACCGGCTCTTCAGCCACATCACGCCCAGCAGGTCCGACACCGAGGCGCGCAGGCGGCCCCAGTTCGTATACTTCGACTGCCCGGTCTCACGATGGCGGTGGCCCACGTCGAGATAGCGGTTCTCGAACCCCTCGCGGATCATCAGCGCCGGCAGGTAGCGGTGGATGTGATCGAAGTAGGGCAGGCGCAGGAAGATGTCGCGCCGGAACGCCTTCAGCCCGCAGCCCGTGTCGTCGGCGTCGTCGTTCAGCAGGCGGCGGCGAATGCGGTTGGCCCAGCGCGAAGCCCAGCGCTTGGCCTCCGAGTCCATCCGGCTGGCCCGGCGTCCGCCCACCAGGGCCACGGTCGCCGGCGCGGCCAGCAGGGCGTCGACCAGACGCGGCGCATCGGCGGGCGGGTTCTGGCCGTCGCCGTCCAGCGTCACCACCACCGCGCCCCGCGCCGCCAGCACGCCCGTGCGCACCGCCCGGCTCTGGCCCGCATTGGAGCCGTGGGCCAGCACCCGCAGCGCCGGCAGCTCGGCCATCAGGGCGCGCAGCTCGTCCAGGGTCGAATCACGGCTGGCGTCATCGACGAAGATCATCTCGTAGGACCGCCCCTCGAAGGCGCCCGCAATCTCGCGCGCCAGGGCGGCCCCGGCCCCGGCCTCGTCATGGACCGGGACAACGACGGAGATTTCGGGCGTTTCGGACTTCATGAACCGCTGTCTAGCGGACTTCGCGCGTTGGCGGGAGGGGCGGCTGACGCACCGGCAAACACCGTGATAGGACTGCTTTATGCAACGCCCCGATCTCGACCGTTACATCGCCGGATGGCGCGGCCCCTTACTGGCCGCCCTGCTGGCCCTGTTCGCCGGCCTGCCCACGCTTCTGCTGCTGCCGCCGATCGACCGGGACGAGGCGCGCTACGCCCAGGCGACCTCGCAGATGCTGGAGAGCGGCGATTACGTCGACATCCGCTTCCAGGAAGAGCCGCGCTGGAAGAAGCCCGTCGGCATCTACTGGATGCAGGCCGCCGCCGTGGCGATGACGTCGAACGTCGAGAACCGCGACATCGGTCCCTATCGCCTGCCGTCGCTGCTGGGGGCCATGTTGGCCGCCGCCGCCGCCGCCTGGGCCGGCGCGGCCCTGTTCGGGACACGCGCGGGCTTCCTCGCCGGCGCCATGCTGGGGGCCGGCTTCCTGCTGTCGTCCGAGGCCGGGATCGCCAAGACCGACGCCATGCTGTGCGGCGCCGTGACCCTGGCCATGGCCGGGCTGGCGCGCATCTACATGGCCACGCGGGCGGGCGAGATTCCGCGAAAGCCGCACAAGCTGATCTTCTGGCTGGGGCTGGGCCTGTCGATCCTCATCAAGGGGCCGATCGGCCTGATCGTCGTCGCGCCCGCCATCATCGCCCTGTCGGTCTGGGACCGCGACGTGTCATGGCTGAAGCGGCTCGGTTGGGGCTGGGGCCTGCCGCTGGTGGCCCTGATCGTCGGGCCGTGGGCCATCGCCATCACTATCGCCACCGACGGCGGCTTCTGGCGCGAGGCCATCATGGGCGACCTGGCGCCCAAGGTCGCGGGCGGCCACGAAAGCCATGGAGCCCCCCCGGGATATTTCCTGCTGCTATCGCCGCTGCTGCTGTTCCCGGCCACCCTGATGCTGCCCGCCGCCCTGTCCGCCGGCTGGAGCCGTCGGGCCGAGCCGGCAGTGCGGTTCCTGGTCTGCTGGCTGGTTCCGGCCTGGCTGATCTTCGAGCTGACCCCGACCAAGCTCCCGCACTACACCCTGCCGACCTTCGGGGCGCTGGCCCTGCTGGCCGCCGCCGCCCTGACCCGGCCCATCGGCGCGGTCTCGCGCTATGCCGGCGCGGGCCTGAGCGTCTTCGCGGCCGTGATCGTCTCGGCGGCCACCCTCTACGGCCTCAGCGAATACGGCACCTCGACGGCCCAGACCTGGGCCGTGCTGACGGTGGTTCTGGCGCTGGCCGCCGCGGGCATCGGCGGCTTCCTGCTGGTCAACCGGATCGCGGTGACGGCGGTTCTGGTGTCGATCGTTCTCGGCGTCCTGGCCCATACGACCTTCGCCGGAACCCTGCGCCAGCTGCGCCCGCTGGCCATCGCGCCGCAGCTGGTGAAGGTGCTGCGCGCCGCCGATCTGGACCCGCGTCAGGGCCGCACCCCCGGCCCGGTCGCCATCACCACCTTCCATGAGCCCAGCTTCGTCTTCCTGACGGGCCGCGACACCCAGCTGACCGACGCCGACGGCGCCGCCAAGGCCCTGTCCGAAGGCCGCCCCGCCATCGTCGAGGACCGCGACGCCGAGGCCTTCCGCGCCGCCTCCGCCCGCATGGGCGTGACCGGACGGTCGGTGGGCCAGGTTCGGGGCTTCAACTACGCCACCGGCGACGACACGGCCCTGACCGTCTACGCCCCGCCGGGGACCGGTCGATGAGCCGCCCGATCCAGATCGTCGAGGTCGGCCCCCGCGACGGCCTGCAAAACGAAAAAGCCGTCCTCGACCCCGCGACCCGCGCCGAATTGGTCCGTAGGCTCGAGGCGGCGGGCGCCAGACGCATCGAGGCCGTCAGCTTCGTTCATCCCAAATACGTGCCCCAGATGGCCGGCGCCGAAGAGGTTATGGCCGAACTGCCGCACACGCCGGGCCGCAGCCGCATCGGCCTGGTTCTGAACGGCAAGGGCTATGACAGGGCGCTGGGCACGCCGGTGGATGAGATCAACGTCTCGGTCGCCGCCACCGACGGCTTCGGCCTCAAGAATCAGGGCCTCGACCGCGCCGGTCAGCAGGCCATGCTGGAGGCCATCGTCGCGGGACGCCGCAACGCCGCGCCGGGCGACCCCGTGCCCTCCCTTTCCGTCACCATCTCCTGCGTCTGGGGCTGTCCCTTCGACGGCGAGGTCAGTGTCGATCAGGTGGCCGATCTGGTGGGCCGCATCGGCGCCCTGGGGGTGCAGGAAATCGCGCTGGCCGACACCATCGGCGCCGGCGATCCCTGGGCCGTGACCCGCAAGGTCGAGGCGGCACGGAAGGCCGCGCCGGACGCCACCCTGCGCCTGCATTTCCACGATACCCGCAACACCGGCCTCGCCAATGCCTATGCGGGCGTTCAGGCCGGGATCGACGTGCTCGACGCCTCCGTCGGCGGCATCGGCGGCTGTCCGTTCGCGCCCGGGGCCACCGGCAACATCGCCACCGAGGACCTGGTCTACATGTTGGAGCGGGCCGGTTTCAGCACCGGCTACGACCTCGACCAGCTCATCACCACCGCCCGCTGGATCGGCGAAAAGATCGGCCGCCCGGCCCCCAGCGCCCTCAGCCGCGCAGGGGGCTGGCCGAAGGCCTAAAGGTTCAGCAGCGCCGGGTCGCCGCCTTGGGCGGAGATGTTGTTGCTGATGGCCTTTTCCGAGGCGTAGCGGATCAGGCTGTTGGGGCCGCCGGCCTTGGGGCCCGTGCCCGACAGGCCTTCGCCGCCGAAGGGCTGGACGCCGACGACCGCGCCGGTGATCGAGCGGTTGATATAGACGTTGCCGGCGGGGACCAGACGCGTGACCTCTTCTGCGAAGGCCTCGATGCGGCTGTGCACGCCCAGGGTCAGGCCGTAGCCGCGCGCGGCCAGCTTGCCGGCGACCGTCTTCAGATCCTTGGGGTGGTAGCGGCAGATGTGCAGGATCGGTCCGAACACCTCGCGCTCCAGATAATCGGGCGTCGGCACCTCGGCGAGTACGGGTGCGAAGACGTGACCGCGGTCCGCGTTGGCGGGCAGGGCCGCGCGGGCGATGACGGTGGCGTCCTTCTCCAGCCGCTTCACGTGGGCGTCGAGCATGGCCTTGGCCTCGGCGTCGATCACGGGACCGATGTCGGTGGCCGGATCGGCGGGGTCGCCCACCACCTGGGCCGCCAGGGCGCCCTTCAGCCCCTCGATCATGGCGTCGGCGGCGTCGTGCGGCACATAGAGCAGGCGCAGGGCCGAGCACCGCTGACCGGCCGAGCCGAAGGCCGACAGGATGACGTCGTCGATCACCTGTTCCTTCAGCGCCGTGGTGTCCACGAACATGCCGTTCAGCCCGCCGGTCTCGGCGATGAAGGGGATGATGGCGCCGGGCCGGGCGGCCAGCGCGCGGTTGATGGCCATGGCCGTATCGGTGCCGCCGGTGAAGGCCACGCCGTCGATCAGCGGATGCGAGACCAGCTTCGCGCCGACCGTCTCGCCGCGTCCGGGGACGAGGGCCAGCAGGTCGGGGTTCAGCCCGGCCTTGTGATACAGGCGCACGGCCTCGGCCGCGATCAGCGGCGTCTGCTCCGCCGGCTTGGCCAGCACGGCGTTGCCCGCCGCCAGCGCCGCCGCGATCTGGCCGGTGAAGATGGCCAGGGGGAAGTTCCACGGGCTGATGCAGGCAAAGACGCCGCGGCCGTGCAGGACCATCTGGTTGATCTCGCCGACCGGGCCCTTCAGCTCGGTCCGCCCGCCGAAATCGCGCTCGGCCAGCATCGCGTAATAGCGGCAGAAGTCGGCGGCTTCGCGCACCTCGGCCACCCCGTCGTTCAGGGTCTTGCCGGCTTCGCGCGACAGCAGGGCGACCAGCCGGTCCATGTCGGCTTCCAGCGCGTCGCCCATGGCGCGCAGGATGCCCGCGCGGCCGGCGCCGCCCTTGCGGTCCCATGCGACCTGGGCGGTCGCGGCCAGTTCAGCCGCCGCGTCGATGTCGGCCTCGGTCGCTTCCGACACATGGCCCAGCACCCGCGCGCCGTCATAGGGGTTCAGCACGTCCTGCGCATTGGTCCCGGCCTTCAGCTTGCCGCCGATGATCGGTCCGGCGCTCAGGCGTTCGGCGTCGACCTTGGCCAAGGCGACGGCGTGGCGCTCGCGGTCGGCGGCTTGCGAATAGTCCCGACCGAGCGAGTTCTGGCGGTCCATGTACATGTCCTTGGGCGTGGGGATCTTGGCGTGACGGTCGGGGTGGGCCTCGACGGCCGTGATGGGGTCGGCGGCGACGGCTGCGGCGGGCACCCGCTCGTCCAGCAGGGCGTGGACGAAGGACGAGTTGGCCCCGTTCTCCAGCAGACGACGCACCAGATAGGGCAGCAGGTCCTCATGCCCGCCGACGGGGGCATAGGCGCGCACCGTCACGGGTCCGAAGGCGTCGCGCGCGGCGTCATACAGGGCCTCGCCCATGCCGTGCAGGCGCTGGAACTCGATCTTCACGCCGCTGTCGGTCGCCATCCGGTGGACCGCGGCCAGCGAGTGGGCGTTGTGGGTCGCGAACTGCGCATACAGATGCGGCGCCGCGTCGATCATCATCCGGGCGCAGACGAGATAGTTCAGGTCCGTCGCCGCCTTGGTCGTGAACACCGGATAGTCGGTGCGGCCCATGACCTGGGCCCGCTTGATCTCGGTGTCCCAGTAGGCGCCCTTGACCAGACGCACCATCAGCCGGCGGCCGCTGGCCTTCGCCAGCTCGGCCACCCGTGCGATCACCTCCGGCCCGCGTTTCTGATAGGCCTGAACCGCGAGGCCGAGGCCCTTCCAGTCGCCCAGTTCCGGCTCGTGCGCCAGCCGATCCAGCAGCTTCAGCGACAGGGCCAGCCGGTCGGCCTCCTCCGCATCCATGGTGAAGTTGATGTCGTGCTTAGCCGCGATCCGGGCGAGGCGCAGCACGCGGGGATAGAGCTCGTCCCACACCCGGGCTTCATGCGTCGCCTCATAGCGCGGCGACAGGGCCGACAGCTTGACCGAGACGCCGTGTCCGGCCTCCGGCCCCTGCCCCTTGGCCGTCTGGCCCACGGCCTCGATGGCCTCGGCGTAGATGCCTTCATAGCGTTCGGCGTCGTGCGCGGTGCGGGCGCCCTCGCCCAGCATGTCGAAGCTGCACAGCCAGCCCTCGCGGTTGGCGCGCTTCAGCGCCGACTGGATGGTGCGGCCGACCACGAACTGCTCGCCCATGATGCGGACGGCGGCGGCCACGGCCTCGCGGATCACCGGCTCGCCCAACCGCCCGACGATGCGCTTCAGGAAGCCGGGCAGGTCGGTCTTCGCCTCCTCGTCCACATCCACCAGCTGGCCGGTCAGCATCAGGCCCCAGGTCGAGGCGTTGACGAACAGGCTGTCGGACTGGCCCAGATGGCTGGCCCAGTCGGCGGACCCGATCTTCTCGGCGATCAGCCGGTCGCGCGTGTCCTCGTCCGGCGTGCGCAGCAGCGCCTCCGCCAGACACATCAGGGCCAGACCCTCGCGGGTGCCGAGCGAAAACTCCTGCAGGAAGCTCTCGACCACCCCCTGTTTCTTGACGCTGCGCCGCGCCCGCTCGACCAGATCGACCGCCCCGGCGACGACGCCCGCGCGCACCTCGCCCTTCAGCGGAACCTGCTTCAGGATCGCCGCGACCGTCGCCGTCTCGTCGGCGAACTTCCCCCGGTCCAGCGCATCCCAGTCCTGGGTCAGGGCGACAGGCGAAACGACATGTGCATTCATGGGGCGCGTCTTAGACCCTTCCGCCACGGAACGGGAGGGGTCGGGCAGCACGAAAAGGACCGCGCCATGAGAACCGCCCTGTCAGCCGCCGCCATCGCTGTTGTCGCTCTGCTGGGCGGGTGCAGCGTCAACCTAGGCCTCGAACCGGCGACCGAGGAATCCGCGGTCGTCTGGGCTGGCTATCTGGAAGAACTGGATGGCGTTGCGGCCGTCGACTCCGGGATTCGTCTCGAGATTTCAAATGTGCCCTCGGAGGACGGCTCCGATGCCTTTCGCTACACGCTCGAAACCGGCTGCGTCGGCGATGGCTCTGTCGGAAAAACGGGCGATGTGCAGGCTTTTGAAACCCTCCGACCCTGCACCACCCAGGACGTGGAGAGAATGAGCCAGCTTAACCGGATGTCTTTCGCTGGCAGCAGCGGGACGCCGGACGGCGACGCCACGCTGCGCTGGGCGGGTACGGAGGCAACGCTGACATCTCCCCTTGGTCAGGCGCGCTTCACCAACGCCACTGCCAGAGGGACCAGCGAGTAGCTCTATCACGGACTCATCTCGCCAACCGCCGCGTGAGGCGCTAGAGCTTCAGACCGATCAACGACGGAGCCGAACGGCCCTCATGCGCATCGTCCTGGCCACCGACGCCTGGGAACCCCAGGTCAACGGCGTCGTCCGCACCCTCAGCCGCATCACGGCCGAATGCCGCGCCATGGGCCATGAGGTCGAGGTCATCGAGCCCAACCAGTTCAAGACCATCCCCTGCCCCACCTATCCGGAGATCCGGCTGGCCCTGGGCGCGGAAGAGGAAATCCGCGAGCGGCTGCGCGCCTTCGAGCCCGACGCGGTCCACATCGCCACCGAGGGCCCCATCGGCATCGCCACGCGCCGCATCTGCGTGGAGTGGAAGCTGCCCTTCACCACCAGCTACCACACGAAATTCCCGGAATATGTCTCGGCCCGGTTCCCGATCCCGGTCCAGGTCGGCTACGCCTATATGAAGTGGTTCCACAAGCCGTCGGGCCGGCTGATGGTGGCGACGCCCACCCTGCGCGACGAGCTTCAGGCCCACGGGTTCAAGAACGTCTCGCCCTGGACGCGCGGCGTGGACACCGAGCTGTTCAACCCGAACCTTGACCGCATCTATGACGAGCTGGGCGGCAAGGACTGGCCCCGACCCTTCTTCCTCAACGTCGGCCGGGTGGCGGTCGAGAAGAACATCGAGGCCTTCCTCGAAACCGACCTGCCGGGCACCAAGATCGTCGTCGGCGACGGCCCGGCCCGCGCCGAGCTGGAGGCCAAATATCCCGAGGCCAAATTCCTCGGCGCCCGCTTCGGCGAGGAGCTGGCGCGCTGCTTCCGCGACGCCGACGTCTTCGTCTTCCCCAGCTGGACCGACACCTTCGGCCTGGTGATCCTGGAGGCCATGGGCACCGGCACGCCGGTCGCCGCCTATCCGGCCCACGGCCCCATCGACATCATTCCGGGTTCGAACGCGGGCGCCATCGACGAGGACCTGCGCACCGCCTGCCTGAAAGCGCTGGAGTGCGACCGGGGGGCTGTCCGCGCCTATGCTGAGAAGTTCAGCTGGCGCGCCTCGGCCGAGGAGTTCATCGAGAACCTTCAGCCCTACCCCGAACCCGAACGCGGCCGCTTCTGGCGCCGCCTGCGCCGGATCACGCGGCTGAGAAGAAGAGCGGCGGCGGCCTGATCCCTTCCCTTCTCCCCACCGGGGGAGAAGGTGGTCGCGTGAGCGACCGGATGAGGGGGATGCCTGATTACAGGCTGACTGTCAGACGATGAGCGCGCTTACGTAGCCCCCTCATCCGTCAGGCTGAAGCCTGACACCTTCTCCCCCGAGGGGAGAAGGACGAAGCGAGTTACTTCGCCGGCGCCGTCATCGGCGTCATGGCCGTGGCGATGGCGCGCTGGGCAGCCAGCTGGTCCGCCGGCAGCGGCACCAGACCGCGATCCTGCAGGTAACCGCCGCGCCCGGCCGAGGCGTCGGACAGGAACTCCTGCACGAACTGCTCCAGACCCGGGGTCACGCCCACGTGGGCGACCTTGACGTAGATGTAGAGGCTGCGGGCCAGCGGGTAGGAACCGTCGGCGATGGTGGCCAGCGTCGGCGCGACGCCGTCGATGGTCTCGGCCTTCACCGTGTCGAGGTTCTGCTCCAGGAACGAATAGCCGAACACGCCCAGCGAGCCCGGCGTGCGGGTCAGGGTCTGGACGATGGCGTTGTCGTTCTCGCCCGAGTCGATCCAGGCGTTGTCCTCGCGCACCGTGTGGGCCAGGGCCTCGAACCGGTCCTTGTCGCCCTCGATGGCGGCCATGCCGGGGATCAGCTTGGCGCCTGGCGCCATGCCCAGCTCCAGGAAGGCGTCGCGGGTGCCCGAGGTCGGCGGCGGGCCATAGACTTGGATGCGCTGCGCCGGCAGGCCCGGGTTGACCATGTTCCAGCTGGTCGCCGGGTTGGCGACGAAGGCGCCGTTCGCCCCGGGGACTTCCTTGGCCAGACCCAGATACAGGTCCTGAAGCCGCAGGTTGAAGGCCGCGCCGTTGCGGGCGGTGGCGATGACGATGCCGTCATAGCCGATCTTCAGCTCGACAACCTGGGTCACGCCGTTGGCCTGACAGTCGGCGAACTCCGACGCCTTCATCGGGCGGCTGGCGGTGGCGATGTCGGGCGTGGCCGGGCCGACGCCCTGGCAGAAGGCCTTGATGCCGCCGCCGGTGCCCAGCGATTCGATGCGCGGGGCCGCGCCGCCGCCGTTGGCCCGTGCGAAATTCTCGGCCACCCGCGTGGCGAAGGGGAAGACGGTCGACGACCCCGCGGCCCAGATGCCCGCCCGCGACGCCTGTCCGCCGCCGGAGCCTTCGCCACACCCGGCCACGGCGATCAGGGCGATGGCGGATACAGCCGTCAGGACAGTGCGGATCATGGGCGGAGCCTCCTTGTTCGAGGCCCGCCATAGATCAGGGATGTGACGCCGATGTTCCGGCTTTGCGACGGCCCGGTGACGACCGGATTACAGCAGCCGCTTGCGCATGACCTGCGACAGCAGGTCGATCAGGGTCACGGCGACCACGACCACGATGACGATGGCCGAGACCTTGGTGAAGGCATAGGCGTTCATGCTGTCGATCAGCACCTGGCCGATGCCGCCCGCGCCGATCAGGCCCAGCACCGTGGCTGAGCGGCTGTTCGATTCGAAGCGATACAGCGCGAAGCTGGTCCACAGCGGCGCCACCTGCGGGATCACGCCCCAGACGATCTCGTGCAGCTTGGACGCTCCGGTGGCGCGGACGCCCTCGACCGGCCCCTTGTCAATCGACTCGACCGCCTCCGAGAACAGCTTGGCCAGGACGCCGGCGGTGTTCAGGGCGATGGCCAGAACGCCGGCCAGCGGCCCCAGGCCCACGGCGACGACGAACAGCAGGCCGATCACCAGATCCGGGATCGAACGCAGCATGTTCATGATCCAGCGCACCGGCTGGACCACATAGACGGGGGCGATGTTGCGCGCGGCGGCCAGTCCCATGGGGATGGCCAGGAACACAGCCAGGAACGTGCCCCAGAGGGCGATCTGGACCGTCTCCCACATCTTGGCGACGAACAGGCGCCAGTCGGTGAAATCAGGACGCAGAAGCTCGCGGCCGAAATTCTGGACGTTCTCCGAGTTGCTGAACAGACCGCCCAGCCCCTTCAGATTGACGGCCTCGACGCTGTAGATCAGCAGCGCGGCCACGCCGCCCCAGATCAGCAGGTCCAGCGCCCAGGCGATGAAGGATTTTGTCGGCGGCTTCGGGATGGTCCCGGCGGCCGTGTCTGGAGACGTGGCGGTCAAGGACGCACCTCGCGCTGGCTGCGCAGACGTTGCAGTTCCCGCTCCGCCGTGGCGGCGGCGGCGTTGTCGCCCCGCGCGCGGGCCTCGGCCAGCTGCTGGTCAGCGACCATTTCGCGAACCGGGTTCAGATAGCTGTCGTCGGCGGCGTTGAAGCGGGAATAGTTCAGACCCGCCAGCACCTGACGCTGGCGCGCGGCTTCCGGCGTGTCGCCCTGGCCGTAGGTCAGGAAGAAGCTGCGGATTTTCTCTTTCAGGGCCGGGTCCAGATCGCTGCGCAGGACGATGCCGGATTCCGGAATCGGCGGCGAACGCCAGATCTCGGTCAGTTGGGCGGCGATGGTCGGGTTCTGGCGCTGCATGAAAATGGTGTTGACGGTGTTCGAGGTCGCCACGTCCAGCACGCCCGCCGCCACCGAGAAGGCGTTCGACTGGTGGTTGGCCGAGCGCACGGTCTTGAAGCAATGCGACGGATTCACGCCGCGCGGATTGAACAGGAAGGTCATGGGCGCCAGCGTGCCCGAGGTCGACTGGGCGTCGCCGATGCCGAAATCGTAGCGCTGGCCGCAGGCCATGACCTGATCCAGGGTGATGCCCGATCCGGCCTTGACGATCAGGGTCGACTGATAGCTGTCGCGGCCCTCGGGATCGACGATGCGGGCGATGACCTCCCCGTCGGCGCGGTTGACGGCTTCCAGCGCCGGCTTGGCCGAGAACCAGGCCACCTGGACCTGGCCGCCCCGCATGGCTTCGACCAGCACGGTGTAGTTCGAGCCGAAGTGCGGGGTCACCTTCACGCCGATGGCCTTGGACATGTCGTCCAGCAGCGGCTGCCACAGGGGACCCGCCGAGGCCTGGCCCTCAGCCGACAGGATGGCGAAGGCGATCTCGCTCGGCGCGCCGGCGGCGGGCTTGTCGCCTCCGCCGCAGGACGACAGGGCCAGGGCCGCGGCGCCGATCAGCGCCAGAAGGGGACGACGTGTGATGCTCATGGGTTTCACGCCTTGGCTTCCCAGAAGGCGTCCTCGAACTCGGGACCGTAGATGTCGATGAGGGTCTTGGTGTCCAGACCGGTGGAGGGGCCGTCATAGACGATCTTGCCGGCCTTCAGGGCGACCACGCGGTCGCAATAGCGGATGGCGTAGTCGACCTGGTGCAGGGTGACGATCACGCCGAGGCCGTCGCGCTTGTTCAGCTCGACCAGGATCTCCATCACCTTGCGGGCGGAGACGGGGTCCAGCGAGGCGACCGGCTCGTCGGCCAGGATGGCCTGGGCGCCCTGCACGATGGCGCGGGCGATGGCGCCGCGTTGCTGCTGGCCGCCCGACAGGGTGTTGGCGCGCTGCGCGGCGTAGTCGCTGACGCCCACGCGATGCAGGGCCGCCATGGCCTTCTGCTTGTCCGCCGCGGGCCAGGCCCCGGCCAGACCGCGCCAGCCGGGCAGGCGGCCGAGCGCGCCCAGCATGACGTTGGAGAACAGGCTCAGACGCCCGACCAGATTGAACTGCTGGAAGATCATGCCCAGCTTCTGGCGCGCGGCGCGAACCTGACCGGTCAGACGGCCGTTCTTCTGCACCGTCTGGCCGAACACCTCGATCACGCCGGCGCCCGGATCGATCGACTGCAGGCCCGTAATCGAGCGCAGCAGGGTGGACTTGCCCGAACCGGACGGGCCGATCAGGGCCACCATCTCGCCGGCGGCGACCTCCACGGAAACGCCGTTCAGCGCCTTGCGCGCGCCGAAGGTCTTTGACACGTCACGGACGGAGGCGACGGCGGCGGCTGCTGTGGTCATGGACACGCTGGGAGCGGTTGCAGGGGCGCGCCGCATGGCCCGGACGGGCTTGCGAGGCAAGTCTTAATGACACGGCTGCGGCGATTTCGTCCAGCGGATAGCGGGATCAGGCCGGCCGCCGGCTCCGCGCCTTCGACAGCCGGGCGACGCGCCGGCGGCGGATCATCGGCAAACCCCGGCCCCGCCTAGAAAAAACCGCTTTACATGACAGCCACGTGACCCTAAACGGCGCGCTCCGGCGGACCCCGTGGTCTAACCGTTTTGCGCTGCTAACGCCGGTCTGGGTTTAACAATTACAGGGGTTTACGTGAATTGCGCACGTATTCATCTCCCCTGGACCTGGTCCGCGAGCGGTCCCCTGAACGTCCCGTCGCCCTCGTGCGGCCGCGTTCAGTTTCCGTAGCGGCGCGCTGGTTCCAGGACAATCTGAACGCCGACGTCTTCTATGCGGTGAAGGCCAACCCCTCGCGGTGGGTCATTGAAGCTCTCGTTGAGGCGGGGGTCACCGGTTTCGACGTCGCCTCGCTGGCCGAGATCGAACTGGTCCGTTCGGTCAGCGCCGACGCGCGCCTGGCCTTCATGCACCCGGTCAAGAGCCGGTCGGCGATCACCAAGGCCTACTTCGATCACGGTGTCCGCACCTTCTCGCTCGACTGCCATGAAGAGCTGCAGAAGATCCAGGACGCCACCGGCGGCGCCCCCGACCTGAACCTGATCGTGCGGATGGCCGTCTCGGCCGACGGCGCGGCCTACACCCTGTCGGGCAAGTTCGGCGTCTCGGCCGATCAGGCCCCGTCCCTGCTGCTGGCCACGCGCCAGGCGGTCAAGGACGGCCTGATGGGCGTGTCGTTCCACGTCGGTTCGCAATGCATGCGTCCGTCGGCTTACGAGGCCGCCATGGCCCAGGTCGGCCGCGCCATCTCGCGCGCCGGCGTGTTCGTGGACATCGTCGATGTCGGCGGCGGCTTCCCGTCCGTCTATCCGGGCATGGTCCCGCCGGACATGCAGGAATACGCCGACGCCATCCACCGCGGCTTCAACGAGATGCCCGTGTCGGAAACCACCGAGTTGTGGTGCGAACCCGGCCGCGCGCTGGTGGCGGAATCGTCGTCGGTGCTGTGCCGCGTGGACCTGAAGAAGGGCGATGCGCTTTATCTGAACGATGGGTCGTACGGCTCGCTGTTCGATGCGACGCACTCGCGCTGGCCCTTCCCGACCAAGCTGGTCCGGGACGGGGAGCGTTCGGCCGAGCTGAAGCCCTTCCGCTTCTACGGCCCGACCTGCGACTCGATCGACCACATGCCGGGTCCGTTCTGGCTGCCGGCCGACATCAATGAGGGCGACTTCATCGAGATCGGCATGCTCGGCGCCTACGGCGTTGCGATGTCCACCGGCTTCAACGGCTATGGCGAGCATGAGCTGGCCGGGGTCGAGGATGCGCCGATGGCCTCGCTCTATGGTCTGGCGCCGCGGTCGATCCCGACCGTGCGCACCTCGGCCGAGGAGAACGCCCGCAAGGTCGTCCGCCTGTCGCGTCCCAAGGGCAAGGCGGGCCAGCGGAAGAAGTCGCGGCGCTAAACCGTCGCATCCGCGTTGTATTCAGCAGCGGCCCGTCGCTCCGTCCGGGCCGCTGTTTTCTTTGACGACGGGCGCTCAAATCAAAGGGAAACCCTTGCAATGAACGCTCCTGTTCAGTCGAACCAGAAGGCCCAGCTGCTCCAGAACACCGTGGAGCACGTCGACATCACCTCCTTCGACGCGCGTCCGATCATCGATTCGATGCGCAAGATGTCGTTCTCGAGCCGCGACACCGCCCGCGCCGCCGACATCTTCAACATGGCGCTGGAAGACGCGTCCTGCTCGCCGTGGCTGATCTTGGCCGGCTCGACCTCGGCCGGCGGCTGCATGCATGTGTACCGCGACATGGTGAAGTTCGGCATGATCGACGCCGTGGTCGCCACCGGCGCCTCGATCGTCGACATGGATTTCTTCGAGGCCCTCGGCTTCAAGCACTATCAGGCCGCCGGCGAGGTGGACGACAACGTGCTCCGCGACAACTACATCGACCGGATCTACGACACCTACATCGACGAGGAAGAGCTCCAGGCCTGCGATCACACCATCCTGGAGATCTGCAACCGTCTGGAGCCGCGCGGCTACTCGTCGCGCGAGTTCATCTGGGAGATGGGCAAGTGGCTGTCCGAGGGCAACGCCAAGAAGCCCGGCTCGCTGATCCAGACCGCCTATGAAGAGGGTGTGCCGATCTTCTGCCCGGCCTTCGTCGACTCGTCCGCCGGCTTTGGTCTGGTCAAGCACCAGAAGGAGCGGATGGCCGAGGGCAAGCCGTATCTGATGATCGACGCGGTCGCCGACTTCCGCGAACTGACCGACATCAAGATCGCAGCCGGCGTCACCGGCCTGTTCATGGTCGGCGGCGGCGTGCCGAAGAACTTCGCCCAGGACACCGTCGTCTGCGCCGAAATCCTCGGCATCGAGGCCGAGATGCACCGCTATGCGGTCCAGATCACGGTCGCCGACGTTCGCGACGGCGCCTGCTCGTCCTCGACGCTGAAAGAGGCGGCTTCGTGGGGCAAGGTCCAGACCACCCACGAACAGATGGTCTTCGCCGAAGCCACCACCGTCGTGCCCCTGATCGGCTCGGACGCCTATCACCGCGGAACCTGGAAGAACCGCGACAAGCGCCGCTGGAACAAGCTGTTCGGGAAGTAGATGCCCTGACCTTCTCCCCTCCGGGGGAGAAGGTGGATCGCGAAGCGAGACGGATGAGGGGGAAGCCGGACACGGCCTCTCCCTTTCCAATTCCGCACCGGGAACCGCTCCCGCCCCCGCCCGCTTCTTCTCCGAAGGAGCCCGCCATGACCGATCAGCCCCCCGAAGCCCCCGACGCCCGTGAAGCCGAATCCGTGGGCGAAAAGCCCGACCTCGGCCACCGCGCAGACGCCCTGATCGCCGCGTTGGACGGCAGCGATTCGGGCTCGGACACCCGCGCCGGCTCGCTGCGCGGCGGTTCGGCCTCTGGCTCCGAGATCGACCCGGATCAGGAAACGATCAACGAGCAGTTGGCCACCGAGGGCATGGCCTCGCCGCAGGAGCCGAAATCCTTTGACGCCCGCGGCGCAGGCGCCGAGGCCGTGCGGAACACCGGCAAGGACGCGGTTGAAACCCCTGACGACGACGCCGACGCCGCAACCGGCTGAACTGCCTTGCTGACGCCGCATCCAGGCGCCACGGTGGCGCTTCGTCAGTCACCCAGTCGCGTCCAGGACGGATCAGAATGAAGCCCAGCCTCGCAGCGATCGCCCTCGTGGCCTCGACGGCCCTTGTCGCCTGCAACCCGAGGGTTCCCGCTGAACCCAAGGCCGACACCGCCGCTGAACAGCCCGCCGAGGCCGCGGAGGCCAAGCCCGCCGCTGACTCCGCTCCGGCCACGCCTGCCGCCAAGGGCGCGCCGGCCTATGCCGCCCTCTATCCCGGCGCCGAGCCCACGGCCCCCGCCACGTTCGCCGACGGCCCGGACGGGCCCGGCGGCATGGTCACCTTCAGCACCAGCGCCACCCCCGACGCCGTGGTCGATTTCTACAAGCAGCGCGCCCAGGCCGCCGGCCTGGCCCCTGTCTCGGCCATGGACCAGGGTGAAACCCGCGCCTGGTCGGCGGCCAAGGCTAGCGGCGCCAATGTGCAGGTCGTGGCCTCGCCCGACGGCGCAGGCGCCACCTCGGTTCAGCTGAGCTGGAGCGCCGGCCGCTGATGCGCCGCGCGGTCCTCGCGGCCGCCCTGCTGGGTCTCTCCGCCTGCGCCGACGGCCCGCCGCCGGTTCTGGTCCAGCCCTATCTGACCGCCGCCGAGGTCGCAGGCCTCTCGCCCCCTCCCGGCGCCTCGCCCTTCGCCGTGCCCGCGCCGATCAGCGACGACCGGCGCTGGCTGGCCATGGCCCATGCCGAGCTGCGCCCCGCCCTCGCCCCCGGCCTGTTCGACTGCGCGCTCGGCGCCCGGCTGTCAGGTCAGAAGACCCCCGCCCTGAGCCGCATCTTCGCCCGCCTGCAGCGCGACATCGACGCGGCGGGCCGCAACCGCCCGGCGCCCTCGATCACCACCCCCTGCACCCGCCCCAGCTGGACCCCGACCCAGAGCTGGACCGGCCGCCTCCCCGCCCTCGGCGTCGCCTATGCCGATGTGATGGCGCAGCTGGCGCCCGACCGCGCCGAGGTCCTGACCGCTATGGGCCGCGCCATCGCCGAGAGCGCCGTCCTGTGCGGCCTCTCGACGCCCGAAGACGCCGCCTCCGCCGCCGCCCTCGCCCACGCCGTTACCGCCGCCGTCATGCGTTCGCCGGCCTTCGCCGAAGACGTGGCCGAGGCCCGCGCCGAGATCGCCGCCGTCCGCGCCTCGGGCCTGACCAGCCCCGCCTGCGCCGCCGAACGGAGGGCGCTCGCTCAGTAAGGTCTGGGCGCCGTCAGCGGGCCGTACAGGTCCGTGCGCCGGTCGCGGAAGAAGCCCCAGGCCGCCCGGTGGCGATCCAGGAAGTCGCGGTCGAAGCTGTGCACCAGCACGCCCTCGTCCTCCCGCCCGAAGCTCTCGACCAGATCCCCGCGATGGTCGGCGATGAAGGAGTGGCCATAGAAGGTCTGGCCCGCCTCGGTCACCTGCTCGTGGCCGATGCGGTTGGCGCCGACCACCGGCACGACGTTGGACACGGCGTGGCCCTGCATGGCGCGCCGCCACGGCTCAGCGGTGTCCAGCGTATCGTCATGCGGCTCGGTGCCGATGGCGGTGGGATACATCAGGACTTCGGCGCCCATCAGCATCATCGCCCGCGCCGTCTCCGGGTACCACTGGTCCCAACAGATGCCGACACCGACCCGGCCGAAGCGGGTGTCCCACACCTTGAAGCCCGTATCCCCGGGACGGAAATAGTATTTTTCCTGATAGCCCGGCCCATCCGGAATGTGGCTCTTGCGATAGACGCCCATGGGCGATCCGTCCGCGTCCAGCATGACGAGGCTGTTGTAGTAGTGCGGCCCCTCGCGCTCGAAGATCGAGACCGGGATGGCGACGCCCAGATCTTTCGCCACCTCCGCCATGGCGATCACCGCCGGATGCTCGCGCCAGGCGTAGGCCGTGCCGAACCACGTCTCCTCCTGCGAGACGCAGAAATACGGCCCCTGGAACAGCTCGCTCGGCAGGATCACCTGCGCGCCTTTCGCCGCCGCCTGACGCACCAGATCGACGGTCTTGGCGATGTTCGCCTGCATGTCCTCGCCGTATGAGGTCTGCAGGGCGGCGACAGTGATGTTACGGGTCATCAGGCGGGCTCCTGCTGGGAGATGCAGTGGAAGGATCCGCCGCCCGACAGGATGGCGATGGACGGCAGGGGGATGATCTCGCGGTCCGTGAACACGGTGGCCAGAACCTCACAGGCCAGCCGCGCGGCCCGCTCGTCGCCGTAGGTCGGCACGACCACCGCCCCGTTGGCGATGAGGAAATTCATGTGGCTGGCGGGCACGGGCCGCTCGTCCTCGTCCGGCACGAAACCCGGCGACGGGATGCGCAGCAGCTTCAGGGGTCGCCCCTCGGCGTCGGTCATGTCCGACAGGTCGCGGGCCACGGCGTCATAGACATGGTCATTCGGATCATTCCGCCCCCAGCCGATCGGACAGGCCACCACGCCCGGCGCCACGAAGCGCGCCAGATTGTCGACGTGGCCGTCGGTGTGGTCGTTCAACAGTCCGTCGCCGAGCCACAGCACCTTGCGCGCGCCCAGCGACGCCTGCAGCGCGGCCTCGGCCTTGGCCTCGGTCCAGCCGGTGTTGCGGTTGGGATTCAACAGGCACTGGCGCGTGGTCAGGATGGTCCCGGCCCCGTCGTGATCCAGCGCCCCGCCTTCGAGGATGAAGTCGTTCTGGTCCAGCGCCACGCCCGAGGCCTTGCCGATCTGGGTGGCGACCGTGTCGTCGTGCTCCAGCTCGTACTTCCCACCCCAGCCGTTGAAGCGGAAGGCGGCGGCCCGCGCGGAGCCCGCACCGAAGATCGGGCCGGTGTCCCGCAGCCAGATGTCGCCGAAACGGCCGTCGATGACCTCAACGCCGTCCACGCCGTCAAAGCGCGCGCGGGCGTCGGCCAGGGCCTCCGGCTTGCCGACCATCAGCCTGACCTGCTCCCGCCCCGGGCCGGCCAGGGCGCGGACCAGCGCCTCGACCTCGTCCTGCGTCGGTTCGAGGTTGTCCTCCCACAGCTCGCCGTGGCTGGGCCAGCCGACCCACATGGCGCGGTGCGGCGACCATTCGGCGGGGATGGGCGTGGTCATGGCGCGCGGCGATCCTTCAACGAAAGCAGAACCGCGCCAGATAGACACGCGCGGCCCCAAGTTCAACGCGCGGCCTGCGCACACAAGCAAAGGGCGGCCCCTTTCGGAGCCGCCCTCGCCAGTCTCGATACGAAAGGAGTTCTTAGAAGAACTCGGTCCGCAGGGTCAGCATCGCCGTGCGCGGAGCGCCCAGCTGGAACACGCCGGTGCCGGTCGTGTTCGTCGAGATGTCGCCCAGATAGTATTCGTCGAACAGGTTGGTGACGTTCAGCTGCACCCACCACTCCGGCGCACCGATGGAGGTCAGGGTGTAACGGGCGTCGAAGTCCCAAACCTCGTAGCGCGGCGCGATTTCCGTGTTCACGTCGTTGGTGAAGCGGTCATCGATCCACTTGCCTTGCAGGCCGAGGTCGAAGTCGCCGACCGACCAGTCCATGCGCATGGCGTACTGCCACTTGGGCGTTTCGACCAGTTCGTTGCCCTTGGTGGCCAGGAAGACGGGCACGCCGCCCGACAGGCCGTTGGGCAGGTCTTCCTGCAGCTCGCTGTCGGTGTAGGTCACCGAGCCGTAGATCGAGAAGTTCTCGAACGGCGAGATGCCGAACTGACCATCGAAGCCTTGCAGGATGACTTCACCCACGTTGCGGGTCAGGAACAGACCTTCCGCTTCATCGAAGGTGCGGACGATGCGGTTGTCGTAGTCCGTGCGCCACAGGGCGAACGAGGCGATGATGTCGCCGGTCTGGTAGCGGTAGCCCAGGTCGTAGGACTTGGTGGTTTCCGGCTCCGGGTTCGGAATGACCTGGTCGTACAGGTCGTCCGTGCGCGGGGCCGAGAAGCCTTCAGCGTAGCTGATGTACAGCGACTGGTTGTCCGCGAACTCCCAGGTGGCGCCGACGTTCGGCAGGACGGCGTCGTAGTCCTTCTCGAACGAGCGCGGCAGGCCGTACTCGGCGCTGGTCGAGGTGTTGAACGGACCCGAGTTCGGGAACGTCACCAGACCGTCCAGGTCGGCGTCGGTGCCGGTCTGGGTGGTGCAGAAGGCGTTGAAGGTGTCGCGCTGGTAGCAGTAGTTGTTCAGCTCGCGGTGGAAGAACGGCGCGCGCACGCCCAGCGACACCTTGACGGTGTCGTCGACGAAGGAGCCGCGGTATTCCAGAGCGATCTGGCTCAGTTCGGCGTACGACAGACGGTCGCGACGACGCAGGATCGTGCCGTCCGGCAGGGAGACGGGACGCCCTTCACGGCCGCCGAAGACGTTCTCGGGCGCGCCGTCGAGCTCGAAGCGGCCGACCTGACCGGTCTGACGGTGACGGCCGAAGTCATAGGTGTAGGCGGCGCGCAGCGTCTGGTTTTCGTCCATGCGCCAGATCAGCGAGCTGGTGACGCCATAGCGGTGCGTGTTGGTGGTGTTCGGCGTGTAGAGCAGCACCGAGTCCAGGATGTCGCCGTCGTCGTTCAGGTCCACGCCCGCGGCGCCGGAGTTGCCGCGCAGCTGCAGAGCCGTTTCCGAGAACAGCTGACGTCCGCCGCCGTTGGCCAGAACATACTGGAACGAGGGATCGACCGTCAGGGTCAGGCTGTCGGACAGGGTGAAGCGCGACGAGCCGCGCAGGTTGCCGGTGTTCGACGGGTTGATGGTGTTCAGGTAGTTGCCGCAGTTGCGGTCGGCCTGGGCGCCGGGGCCGCCGAGGGTGCCGCGGTTGCCCGGATCATTGACCGAACCGTCCGGGTTGAAGGTGGCGCAGTTGCTGGCCGTCACGATGTTCGGCGCGGTGCGCGCATTGTACTGCGCCAGGTTCACGCGGGTGGTGAAGGCGTTGCGGTTGCGGTTGTAGTGGCCGTTCAGGGCGATGAAGTCGCCGTTGTCGCCCAGGGCCTGATAGATGCGGCCGTTGTACTGGGTCTTCTTGACGCCGCCCGGATCCTTGAAGTGATCGTACTGGGTGGTCGAATACGAGAACCAGCTCTCGGTGCCCCAGGGGCCGATGGCGCCCAGGTCGACCAGGGCGAAGATCCGGCGGTAGCTTTCCTCGCCGACCGACGGCTGGAAGATCAGGCCGAAGTCGTCGCGGGTGCGGCGGGTGGTGTAGTTGACGGTGCCCCCGGTGGCCGAGGCCGTGGGGCTGTCCACGTCGGTGGTGCCCAGGTTGACCGTGGCGCGCTCGATCAGTTCCGGATCGACCTGCTGGTTCGAATAGATGGCGTAGTTGCCGGTGTCGTTCAGCGGGATGCCGTCCTGGGTCAGCGACACGCGGGCCGAGTCGAAGCCGCGGATGGTCAGGTCGCCGCCGGCCGAGCCGAAGGCGTCGTTATTGGTGAAGTTGACGCCCGGGACCAGGTTGATCGAGCTCAGGATCGTCTGGCCGGCCGACTGGGTCGAGATGTACTCTTCCGTGACGGTGGCGCGCGACTTGGGCGCGGTTTCGGCGACGATGGCGCCGTCGAGCGTCAGGGGGCCGCGACGGCCCGTGACGACGACTTCATCCACGGCGGTTTCATTTTCGAAAACCGCGGTGCCGGTCGATTGCGCCGAGGCGGCGCCGGCGGCGAGCATGCCGCTGAAGAGGGCGGTGGTCGCCCAGAACACGCGTTTGCGGTTCATCATTGTCTATCCCCGATGTGAAAGGCGCCCAGCCCCGACGGCAGGCGTTGACCCGTCAAAATCCCGGTCGGTCTAGGCCTTCACTCGGAAGATGGGACGACATTCATGTGACAGTGATATGACGATGCCCGGGGGTGGCGTCCGCGCCACACCATGCTGCACCGCACAATAATTTTGCGCCGAAAGGGGCGAAATCAACCCCAGACGGCACGAAGCCGGGCTTCGCGACCGCAAAAACGACTGTAACCCCCGTATCGGACCGGATTACGGCGCGCGAAATCCTGGTGATAAGCCTCCGCGGGCCAGAATCGGACCGCGTCCCGGACCGGCGTCACGAACCGATCGGCCCCGATGACGGCCGCGGCGGCCCGGCGCGAGGATTCGGCCGCCGGCCTCTGGGCCGCAGTGGCGAAGACGGCGGTTCCATAGGACGCCCCCCGGTCGCAGAACTGACCCCGGGCGTCGGTCGGGTCGATAGTGCGCCAGAACCGGTCGACCAGCTGGCGATAGGTGATCCGGCCCGGGTCGAACGTCACCTGCACCGCCTCCAGATGTCCGGTCCCTCCGGCCACCACCTGCTCATAGGTTGGATTAGCGGCGCGCCCGCCGGCGAAGCCCGAGACGGCGGACACCACGCCCGGCATCGCCTCGAAATTATGCTCCGTCGACCAGAAGCAACCGCCGGCGAACACCGCGACCTCGCGCCGGCTGGTGTCGGCCTGGACCTGCGGCGAACGTTCGCCGGCCGCCCCCGCGTCTCCGCAGGCGGCGGCGCCGAGCAGAATCAGGGCGATCAGAGTGGGGCGGCGGCTCATGGCGGGTCTCCGATGCAATCGCGCCGTCATGATACGACGAAAACCCACGTGCGGTTTCAGTCCGGGTCCGGCGCCGTCATCGCGCGCACCACCGCCTCAGCCGTGGTGCGGGTTATGCGCGGGCTGTCGAAACTGCCGTTGATCTGGCTCCGGGCCATCACCTGGGCGCGGAACCGCCGGAACAGGTCCGGGTCCGGCGGCGAGGGATCCTTCCAGAAACCGTCGAGCGGCTTCTGGTCGGCCAGACCATCGAAATTGAACAGAGCCCGCCCCTTGGCCTTGACCGGCGTGCCGAAGCCGAGGGCCGAGAAGGCCGCGCTGGAGTTGTTGACCACCAGCCCCCGCGACCCCCGGCACAGCCGCGCCAGACTTCCGCCGTCGATGAAGCGCACCCGCCCCGCCACCCCGTGGGCATGGGCGGCTTGGGCCGTCAGCATCTCCAGGTCGATCAGCCCCGGATCCAGCGGATGGTTCTTGACCACCAGGTTCACGTCCGACGGCGCGTGATGGCTGAAGCTGTGCATCACCGCCTCCAGGAAGGCCGCGTTGTCAGGCAGGGGCGAGTGGCGCAGCAGCTGGCTGTCGCCGTCCCGCTGCAGACAGACGAGGAAGTAGGGCCGGGACTGATCGACCACCGCCCGGTCATCCGGCTTGCCGCTTATCAACCCGCGGAAATAGCGCCAGGTGTGGCCCACGGCCTGCCGCCAGGGCGGCGCGGCGAAGGCCGGCTTGTGCAGCGGGAACAGCCAGCGCCCGTACAGCTCGACGAAGTAATAGAGGCTGATGTTGACCGCCAGGCTGCGGGTGGCCGGTCCAACCGGCACGGGCGGCGGCGGCTCGGGCCATTCGGCGTCGTAGCCCGCCCGGTCGCGCGGCAGGGGGCTGCCGGCGTTGGCCCCGCCCCGCTCAAGCGTGATCCAGTCTGGGCGGAAATAGCCGTTCTCCAGCACCCAGACGCGCGGGCCGCCCGTCTTGTCCAGCGCCAGAACCGCCTCGTTGTAGGGACCGCTCTCGCCGAAGACGACGATGTCGGTGAAGGCCGGCGTCAGCGCCGCCAGCCGCGCGGGCCAGGCCTCCGCCCCATCCTGATGCCGGATGCCGCCCGGACCGCGGCGGCTCAGCAGGTCGCCGGTGTTGAACACCATATGCCGCACCTCGGCCCCGGCGGCGCGGAAGGCCCGAACCAGGTCGCGCCCAAACCGTCCGAACGGCAGGGTCACCAGCAGCACGCGGTGCGCCGCGCGCGGGTCCACAGCCTCGGTCATGGGGTCAAGAGACGCGGCTGAGTGCGGCGGTTGCGGCGACGGGCGCAGGGGAACTCTCAAACTCTGACACGGATGGACGTTGGTAGAACCCCGTCCCGCATCGTGACAATGGCGATCACCCGCGACGGGTCGAAATCGCCGCTCCGGATATGAAGAGGCCGCCAGCCCTTTCGAGCTGGCGGCCCTTCAGTTCGACCTTCGTCGGACCTTGCGGTCCTTAGAAGTTGATGTCGATGGTCGCGCGGCGGTTCAGCGGCTCGCGCACGCCGTCAGCCGTCGGACGGGCCAGGGCGGTTTCGCCCAGGCCGTCGACCTGGATCACGCCGCCGTTGACGCCTTGAGCGACCAGGGCGTCAGCCACGGTGCGCGCACGGCGATCCGACAGGCGCTCGTTGTAGGCGGCCGAACCGGAGGTGTCGGCGTGGCCCACGATGGTGATGCGCGTGGCGCGGCCGTTCTTCGCCGCCGTGGCGGCCCGCGTCACGATCGCCTGGGCGTCGGCGGTCAGGTCAGACCGATCCCAGTCGAAGTAGACGATGAAGTTCTGCGGCTGCGGACGCACCACCGGAGGCGGAGGCGGCGGCGGCGGAGGCGGAGGGGGCGGCGGCGGCGGCGGAGGGGGCGGCGGCGGGGGCGGCGGCGGCGGCGGAGCGTCGGCCCCGAACGCATAGCGCAGGCCCAGCGTCACCGCGTGGCTGTCACGATAGTTGCCCTCGAACCGGCCCAGCGCCGTCGGCGTGGTCGTGGTGCGGGTGTCGAACTCGACCTGGGTCAGCATGTAGCGGTAGGTCAGGTCCAGGTTCATCCGGTCGCTGATGGCCCAGGCTACGCCGGCGATGCCTTGGGCAGCCAGCTTGGTCGAGGAATCATCGGCCGAGAAGCCCGAGGTCCGGGCGTTGGAAATGGTGCCCAGCACGTCGGTGTTGATGCGGGCGATGCCCGCGCCGAGGCCCAGGAACGGACGGAACGACGAGTCACGGCTGCCGAAGTCGTAGATGGTGTTGACCATCAGGGTGCCGACTTCCATGTCGCCGTCAGGGGCGTCGCAGGGGCCAATGGCGGACGGCTGGCAGATCGAGTTGAAACCGCCGACCATCGAGACGATTTCGCCCGACCGATAGCCGCCTTCCAGTTCCACGCGCCAGTTGGCGTCCACGCGGTAGCCCAGGCGCGCGAAGGCGGCGAAGCCGTCGTCGACCTCGATGTCCCACTCGCTGCGCGGCGAGGTGGCGTTGACCGCAGTCACGTCCTTGACGGAATGCCAGCCGGCGTCGACAGCGCCGTACCAGCCGTTGGGGTCGGCCGAAGCAGTTCCCGCGGCGAAAAGACCCGCGGCTGCGACACTGGCCAGAAGTTTCAGCTTCATCGTGTCCTCACACTCATGTTTGCCCTGACGCTCGCGCTTCCTATCACGCGGCGTTCACCGCACCGAACGGCAAAGACTGTGTCCGGTTCCGAATTCTGGTCGCGAATGTGTCGACTGTGGCGCCGTTTCAACACAAATCCCCGGTTTCCCGCGTCCGCTCGCCTGCTAGGAGAGGAGTCTCAATCCAAGAGGCTTTGCAATGACGATGCGGTTTGACGGACGGGTGGCGATCGTGACGGGCGCGGGCGGCGGTCTGGGCCGCTGTCACGCCCTGGCTCTGGCGGCGCGCGGGGCCAAGGTCGTGGTCAACGACCTGGGCGGGGCCCGCGACGGCTCAGGCGGCTCGGCCACGGCCGCCGAATCCGTGGTCGCCGAGATCGAGGCCATGGGCGGCGAGGCCATGGCCAACGCCGCCTCGGTCACCGACTACGCCGCCGTCCAGGCCATGGTCGACGCCGCCATCGCCCGCTGGGGCCAGGTCGACATCCTCGTCAACAACGCCGGGGTCCTGCGTGACAAGACCTTCGCCAAGATGGAGCTGGACGACTTCCGCTTCGTCATGGACGTGCACCTGATGGGCGCCGTGAACTGCACCAAGGCGGTGTGGGACCACATGCGCGAGCGGAACTACGGCCGGATCGTGATGACGACGTCGTCTTCCGGCCTTTATGGCAACTTCGGCCAGTCGAACTACGGCGCGGCCAAGATGGCGCTGGTCGGGCTGATGCAGACCCTGTCGATCGAGGGCGCCAAGAACGACATCCGCGTCAACTGCCTGGCCCCCACCGCCCACACCCGCATGACCGAGGATCTCGGCGCCCGCCTGCCCCTGGAGCTGCTGGGGCCGGAAATGGTCTCGCCGGGCCTGCTTCATCTGGTCAGCGAGGACGCCCCCAGCCGCTGCATCCTGACCGCCGGCGCCGGCGGCTTCGAGCGCGCCTATGTGACGATCACCCAGGGCATTCACGTCACCGGCGATGACGCCCCCGAGCAGATCGCGGCCCGCTTCGACGAAGTCTCCGACCGCACCGGCGAGATCATCCCCGAAATGGGCGCGGCACAGGGCATGATCGAACTGACGAAAGCCCAGAAGGCTCACGCCGGCTGACTCTCTTGCGTTGACCCGGCGGCAAGCCGTTACATCTGAACCATCGCGCTCAAGCAGCGAGGCCCCGCGGGCCGAGCGTTAGCGCACAAAGGAGTATTCCCATGCGCGAAGCCGTCATCGTCTCCACCGCCCGCACCCCCATCGGCCGGGCCTATCGCGGCGCCTTCAACGACACCCAGGCGCAGCAGCTGGGCGGCCACGCGATCAAGCACGCCGTGGCCCGCGCCGGGATCGAGGGCGAGGCCATTCAGGACGTGGTCATGGGCGCGGCCCTGCAACAGGGTTCGACGGCGCCGAACATCGGCCGTCAGGCGGCGATGGCCGCCGGCCTGCCCGTTTCGGTTTCCGGCATGAGTCTGGACCGCCAGTGCGCCTCGGGCCTGATGGGCATCGCCACGGCGGCCAAGCAGGTGATCGTCGACGGCCAGAAGATCGCCGTCGGCGGCGGGCTGGAATCCATCTCGCTGGTTCAGAACCAGCACATGAACCTCTATCGCGGCAAGGACGAGGCCCTGCTGAAGCGGGTCCCGCACATGTATATGGCCATGCTGGAAACCGCCGAGGTCGTGGCCGCCCGCTACGGCATCTCCCGCGACGCCCAGGACGAATACGCCCTGCAATCCCAGCAGCGCACGGCGGCGGCGCAGGAGGCCGGCCGCTTCGACGCCGAGATCGTACCCATGACCACCTCCATGCTGGTGATGGACAAGGCCACGGGCCAGACCTCCTCGCAGGAAGTCACCCTGTCGAAGGACGAGGGCAATCGCGCCGACACGACGCTGGAAGGCCTCAAGTCGCTCAAGACCGTGTTCGGCTCGGGCGAGGTCATCACCGAGGGCAAGTTCATCACCGCCGGCAATGCATCCCAGTTGTCGGACGGCGCCTCGGCCTGCGTCATCATGGAGGCGGGCGAGGCCGTGCATCGCGGCCTCCAGCCTCTCGGCGCCTATCGCGGCATGGCCGTCGCCGGCTGCGAGCCGGACGAGATGGGCATCGGCCCGGTCTATGCGGTGCCGAAGCTGCTGAAGCAGCACGGCCTGACCATCGACGACATTGGCATCTGGGAGCTGAACGAGGCCTTCGCCGTGCAGGTGCTCTACTGCCGCGACAAGCTGGGCATTCCCAATGAACTGCTCAACGTCGACGGCGGGGCCATCTCCATCGGCCACCCCTACGGCATGTCCGGCGCCCGCATGACCGGCCACGTCCTGATCGAGGGCAAGCGCCGGGGCGCCAGATACGGCGTCGTCACCATGTGCGTCGGCGGCGGCATGGGGGCTGCGGGCCTGTTCGAAATCTACTGAGAACGACCGTAAGCCGCGCCCACGCTGGGACTCGTGGCTGAAACCGCGAGGCGGTTTCAGCGCGGCGCTGCAGGCCTGTTCGAAATCTACTGACGGCCCGAACGGTCGGGGAGCGGCGGGGCGCCGGCGGCCAGATACTGGCGGCGCTCCTCGTCGATTTTCGCCTGCCAGCGGCCCCTGAGCTGGGCCGGACGGCCGGGATAGCGGTCATCCAGGAACAGGGCGTCCGCGACCCGGTCGGTGCGGAAGGTGCGGAAGTCCTCGCGGCTCTCGCACCAGCCGACCAGCAGCCGCACCGTCTCGCGATAACCGATCACACACGGCCAGATGGTGCGGCGCGTCACCCGCCCCTGCTCGTCTCCGTATTCGATGGTGATCTTGCGCCCGGCATGGATCCAGGCGCGGACCTGGGCCATGTCCAGCCGATCCGGCTCCGGCGGCTTCCACACCGGGCCCGAGGTCACGGCCGGCTCCAGCACCACCGGCCGCAGCCGCTCGGGCACGGTGGCGGCGATCTTGGCCACCAGATCGCGCGCCGCCCGAGCCAGGGCGGGATCGCCGCGTCCCGCCACCCACTGAGCCCCCAGCACCGCCGCCTCGATCTCGTCGGAGGTCAGCATCAGCGGCGGCATGTCGAAGCCGCCCTCCAGCACATAGCCGATCCCGGCCTCGCCCCGGATCGGCACCCGCTGGCCCATCAGGGCGGCGATATCGCGGTAGACGCTGCGCTTGGACGTCTCCAGCTCGGCCGCGATGGCCTCGGCCGTCAGCGGGCGCGGGCTGCGGCGCAGCAGCTGGACGATCTGGAACAGGCGGTCGGCGCGTCTCATTCGTCGACCCTGGACGATGACTGCTGACAGCATGCTGGCAGCAGGGTGGCAGTAGTTCAATCCCTGCCGCCGGGGAGGGCTCCGCGGCCACACCGCCCTGGGAGACCACTCAATGCTTACGCTGTTTCACGCCCCGCAATCACGCTCCTCCCGCCTTGTCCGGCTGATCGAGGAACTGGGGGCCGACTGCCGGATCGAATACTGCGACATCCGTCGCGGCGACGGCTCCGGCGCCGTCGACCCGAAGAACCCGCATCCGGACGGCAAGGTCCCGGCCTTGATCCACGACGGCGCCCTGGTCACGGAATCGGCGGCGGTGGCCCTGTATCTGACCGACCTCTTCCCCCAGGCCGACATCGGCGCGCCGGTGGGGTCGCGCGACCGCGCCGCCTATCTGACCTGGCTGGCCTGGGCCGCCGGCGAGCTGGAGCCCGCCCTCTGGGGCCGCATCAGCGGCGCGGCCGATCCGATGAGTCAGCGCCGCTATGACCAGGCCATGCAGCGGCTGCTGGACGCCTTGTGGGACGGCCCCTGGCTCATGGGCGAGCGCTTCACCGCCGTGGATGTCATGGTCGGCGCCAGCCTGGGCTGGGCGCGTCAGTATCTGCCGGACAGCCCCCTGTTCGACCTCTATCTGGAACGGCTGGCGGAACGGCCGGCCGCCCAGCGGGCTCAGGCACGCGATAACGAG
Organism: Brevundimonas sp.; assembly: GCA_036405055.1. Classification (GTDB taxonomy): domain Bacteria; phylum Pseudomonadota; class Alphaproteobacteria; order Caulobacterales; family Caulobacteraceae; genus Brevundimonas. The sequence continues at coordinate 33,195 of DASWYI010000026.1, read as the reverse complement.
GTTCGCACCGAGCAGGCCGCCTGACGAACTCAGGCGGCGTCGGGGCGCCCCTTCTGATGGAGGGGCGCCTCCGCCCCGTTGATCGGCACGGTCTTCAGGTCGGTGACATAGGCGTCACGCCACACCGCCACGTCCGTGTCGCGCACGACCTGCATCAGGGCCTTCCATTTCCGGATGCGCTCGGCGCGCGGCATGGTCAGGGCCTTCTTGATCGCCTCGGACAGCTCCTCGCGGCTGAACGGATTGACCAGCAGGGCCTCGCCCATCTGCTCGGCGGCGCCGGCGAAGCGCGACAGGATCAGCACCCCGGGATCGTCGGGGTCCTGGGCCGCCACATACTCCTTGGCCACCAGGTTCATGCCGTCGCGCAGAGGCGTGACCAGCCCGACCCTGGCCGCACGATAAAGCCCGGCCAGCTGATCGCGTTTGAAGCCCCGGTTCAGGTAGCGGATCGGCTGCCAGTCCATGTCGGCGAACTCGCCGTTGATCCGCCCCGCCAGTGCGTCCAGCCGCGCCCGCATGTCCTGATAGCTGTCAACCTCATCCCGGCTGATCGGCGTCACCTGCAGCAGGAACACCTGCGAATGCATGGCCGGATTGTCCTGCAGAAATTGCTCGTAGCCCAGCAACCGCTGCTCCAGCCCCTTGGAGTAGTCCAGCCGGTCAACACCCACGATCATCGACCGGAACACCGCCGTCGCCGCCATGCGGTCATAGGCCTTCACACCCGCCGCCGAATCCCGGGCCTTGATGAAGCCCTCCACGTCGATGCCGATGGGATAGACGCCGCAGCAGACCTTGCGGCCGAACGCCTCCAGCCCGCCCTCGCCGTCCAGTTCGCCCCGCGCCTCGGTGACCACATAGTCGCGGAACAGGTCCAGCCACTCCCGCGTCTGGAAGCCGATCAGATCGTAGGCGAACAGCGATTCCACCAGACGCCGGTGATGCGGCAGGGTGACCAGCAGCTGCCGCGCCGGCCACGGCGTATGCAGAAAGAAACCGATCCGGTTCTCAAGACCCAGCCGCCGCAGGTCCCGCGCGATCGGGATCAGGTGGTAGTCATGGATCCAGATCACGTCGTCCGGCTGGATCAGCGGCGCCAGCACTTCGGCGAAGCGCCGGTTCACCCGCTCATAGCCCTCGCCGTACGACCGTTCATAGGCGGTCAGATCGACCCGATGGTGGAACAGCGGCCACAGGGTCTTGTTGGCGTAGCCATTGTAATATTCATCGACGTCCTGGCTCTCCAGGTCGATCAGGGCGCAGGTCACCCCCGCCCGGTTTTCATAGGCGATCTCGCCGCTGAACTGGTCAGTGGTCTCGCCCGACCAGCCGAACCAGAGTCCGTCGTATTTCTTCAGCGCGGCGGCCAGCGCCGGGGCAAGTCCGCCCGCCGACCCCGCCGCCTCGGCGGTCGGGGCCGAGACCCGGTTGGAAACGACGATCAATCGACTCATGACCTGGGCTCACCGCACATCCGTCCACGACCGGCTCAGCAGCACGGCGCAGTTGATGATGCCGACCAGCGAATAGGTCTGCGGATAGTTCCCCCACAGCTCGTTATCGCCCAGCGACAGGTCTTCGCTCAGCAGCCCCGCCGCCGTCCGCTGGGCCAGCATGTTGTCGAAAATCTCGCGTGCCTCCTCCGTCCGCCCGTTCAGGTGCAGGGCCTCGATGAACCAGAAGGTGCAGAAGTTGAACGCCGTCTCCGGCTCGCCGAAGTCGTCGGGCTCGATGTAGCGGAACAGGTACGGGCCCTTTTTCAGGTCCCGTTCGATGGCCTCGAACGTCCGCACCTGACGCGGGTCGCGCGCATCGAGGAAGCCGAGGTCGGTCAGTTGCAGCAGACTGGCGTCCAGCTCCGTCCCGCCGAAGCTGGCGGCGAAAATGCCCTGATCGGGCAGATAGGCCTCGGCCTCGATCCGTTCACGGATGATCCGCGCCCGCTCGGTCCAGAGTTCGCATCGACCGGTCAGCCCCAGATGGTTCGCCGCCTTGGCCAGCCGGTCGCAGGCGGCCCAGCACATGACCGATGAATAGACATGCACCCGCGCGATGGTGCGGAACTCCCACAGACCCGCGTCGGTCTGGTCGTGCATGGCGAAGGCGCGCTCGCCGACCTTCTCCAGCGCGTCGAAGTCCTCGACCGTCCCGGGCCGCAGCAGCCGCTGGTCATAGAAGGCCTGCACCAGCGGCAGGACGATCTGGCCATAGACGTCGTGTTGCAGATGCTCGCGCGCCTGATTGCCGATGCGCACCGGCTTCATGCCGCGATAGCCGGCCACGGTTTCGGTGATCCACTCGTCGATGTCCTCTTCCAGCCCGACGCCATAGACCGGCTGCACATGCCCGCCGCCGGACTGATCGACCAGATTCCTCAGATAGCCGAGGTAGTTCTCAAGGATGTCCACCGCGCCCAGCCGGTTCAGGGCCCGCACGGTGTAATAGGCGTCGCGGATCCAGCAGTAGCGATAGTCCCAGTTGCGCCCGCTCTCGGGGAACTCGGGCACCGAGGTGGTCATGGCCGCAACGATGGCGCCCGTCTCCTCATAGGCGCAGAGCTTCAGGGTGATGGCGGCGCGGATCACCGCCTCCTGCCAGTCCAGCGGCAGATAGAGGGTCCGCACCCAGTCCTTCCAGTAGGCGACCGTCTGGTCCAGCGCCGCCTGCACCCCCGGCCCCACCGCCTGGTCATAGCCCTCGTCCGGCCCGAGGAAGAAGGCCAGGGTCCGCTCCAGCCGGAACGTCCGCTCGTTGATGACATGGCTGACCGGACAGTCGGTGGTCAGGCGCAGGGTCACCTCGCTGCACAGATAGCGGATGTGGTTCGACCCATGCGTCGTCTCCGCCCGGCGCGCGCCCCATCCGGCGGCGGGGCGCAGCCGCACGGTGATCCTCGGCGCCCCCTCCAGCGGCCGCACGATCCGCCCGAACGCCAGCGGCCGATAGACCCTTCCCTGCTTCGGATGCCGGGGGGCGAAGTCGAGAATCTCCACCGCCGCGCCGTCTTCCGCCGTCAGCACCGTGCGCAGCACCGGCGTGTTGCGCACATAGGCCTGGGAAACATGCTTCAGCCCCGCCAGCTCGATGGCCCAGAAGCCGTGCTGCGGATCGTCCCCGTCCATCAGGGCCGAGAACACCGGGTCGCCGTCCACGCGCGGCGCGCAGGCCCAGACGAACCGCCCCGACCGGTCGATCAGGGCGCTGATGGCGCAGTTGCCGATGGGGAAGAGGTCGAGGGTCTGGCGCATCATGCCGCGATCCCTTCCAGCCACACCAGAACCGCCTCCACGTCTTCCAGCCGGTATCTCGCCGCCGTCGGCCGCTCGGGCCCCACCAGCACGCCGAACCCGCCCAGCGCCGTCGCCGCCTCGAAGCCGTCCTCGTCGGTAAGGTCATCACCGACCATGACCGGCAGACCACCCGCGAACGGCGCCTCGCCCATGAAGGCGCGCACCGCCGTGCCCTTGCTGGTCCCCGGCGTCTTCAGCTCGACCACCAGATCGCCCGCCTGCAGCGTCAGCCCCGTCTCGCCCGCCAGCGTCCGCGCCAAGGCCATGGCGCCCGCCGCGAAGACCGGCGCCCCGCGATAGTGCAGCCCCGCCGATACGCCCTTGTCCTCGACGATCATGCCCGGCCGGCTGGCCGCGAAGGCGTCAAACGCCGCCACCGCTTTCCGCACTCCCGGATGCGGCTCGGCCCGCACCAGCGATCCGTCCGGCCGCCGCCGCTCCAGTCCGTGCACGCCCGACGCCGCCGGAGAGGCCGCCTCGCTGATCCGGTCGATCTCGGCCAGCGTCCGGCCGCTGACCACCGCCACCCGGCCGTCCAGCCGCTCCACCAGCCGCCGCAGCAGCGCCGTTCGCCGCGCCACGGGCCCCACGTCCTGCGGCCGCGGCGCCAGCGGCGCCAGCACCCCGTCCATGTCGAGGAACAGGGCGAGGCCCTCCAGCTGGCTCGGCGGCGGCGACAGGCGCGTCAGGGTTCCGGCTGTGGTCATGCGTCGTCGTGTCTTTCAGAGTGTGCGCCCCCGCACCTAACGCCCCGCGGCGGCGAAGGTTGTCGTGACCGCATTGTGAAAGCCGCCCGGATGCGGCAATTCCGCTTGTCCGCGCTCCCTGCGCCTGCCGAGTCCGCCTGATGTCCGCCGAAGACGCCGCCTCCATGATCGACCGGGCCCGTGAGGTCGTCCGCCTGAACATCGCCGCGCTTCAGGCGCTTGAGGCCAACATCGACGACAGCATCGCCCGCGCCTGCGACATCATCATGGGCCGCCCCGGCTATGTCGTCGTCACCGGCATGGGCAAGTCGGGCCACATTGGCGGCAAGATCGCCGCGACCCTCGCCTCCACCGGCACCAACGCCTTCTTCGTCCACCCGGCGGAAATGAGCCACGGCGACCTCGGCATGCTGCGCAAGGACGTGACCCTTCTGGCCATCTCCAACTCGGGCGAAAGCCGCGAGCTGCGCGACCCCCTGATCTACTGCAAGCGCGAGGGCATTCCGGTCATCGGCATGACCCAGCGCCCGAGCAGCACGCTGGGCGTCAACTCGACCGTGGTCCTCGCCATGCCCCAGGTGGCCGAGGCCTGCCCCAACGGCCTGGCCCCGACCACCTCAACCCTGATGACCCTCGCGCTCGGCGACGCCCTGGCCATGGTGCTGATGGACCGCCGGGGCTTCAGCCGCGAGGCCTTCGGCCTGCATCACCCGGGCGGCAAGCTGGGCATGAGCCTGCAGAGCGTGCGCGACTGGATGGGCGACAACCATGCCCCGCCCGCCACCGTGGCCGAGGGCGCGAACTTCACCGAGGTCGTCTCCGCCATCACCCAGGGGCGCAAGGGCGCGGTCGCCGTGCTCGACGCCGGGGGGCGCCTCGCCGGTATCGTCACCGACGGCGACGTGCGCCGCGCCTTCGCCCGCGACGACCTGAAGACCCTGACCGCCGCCGACGTCATGACGCGCCGGCCCAAGACCGTCGATCCCGACGCCCGCATGAGCGACGCGGTGGACCTGCTGACCCAGCACAGCATCTCGACCCTGTTCGTTGTCGAGGACGAGCGGCCGAAGGCGATAATCCACATCGCCGAACTGATGCAGGCGGGCTACGTCTCCTAGATGCGCACCGTCTGCATCGACGCCATGAACATCGGCCTGGCCAAGGGGACGGGCATCGCCACCTATGGCCGCAACCTGTTGTCCAACCTCAACGCCATGGGGATGCGGACCCAGATCCTCTACGGCCCCAACGCGGCGATCAGCAAACGGCCGCTGCTGAACGAGATCGCCCTCACCGACGCCTACGCGCCCCGGGTCAAGCCCCTGACCCGGCTGTGGGAGACTTCCACCGCCCGCTTCGGCCGCCCCGCCGCGGCGATCGTTCCCAGCGACGAAGTCATCTGGCCCGCCAAGGGCGGCGGCAAGCCCCAGGTCTCGGCCTTCTGGACCTCGCCCCGCCTCTACGGTCTCGCCGGCCAGACCTTCGGCGCGGCGAAGGTCTTCACCCCGGTGTCATTCCGTGACGACCCCCGGGTCCCGCGCCCGGACATCATGCACTGGACCACCGTCATGCCGGTGCGGGCCAAGGGCGTGGCCAATGTCTACACCATCCACGACCTGATCCCCCTGCGTCTGCCGCACACGACGCTCGACAACAAGCGCATGTTCCTGCGCCAGTGCCGCGAGATCGCGCGCCGCGCCGACCACATCGCCGCCGTGTCCGAGACCACGCGTCAGGACATCATCCGCCTGCTGAACGTCAGCCCCGACCGGGTCACCACGACGTATCAGTCCGTCGGCGTCCCGCCCCGCCTGCTGGCCCGCCCGGACGAGGAGGTCGCCACCGAGATCGAGAGCGTCTTCCGCGTCCCGTGGAAGGGCTATTTCCTCTATTTCGGCGCGGTCGAACCCAAGAAGAACCTGGCCCGCATCGTCGAGGCCTATCTGGCGTCGGGCGCGGACCAGCCGCTGATCGTCGTCGGCGGCCGCGGCTGGCTGGACGAGGACGAGACCGCCCTGATGCGTCAGGCGCGCAAGAATAAGCAGGTCCGCAACAAGAAGATCCTGCTGTGGAAATACCTGCCCTTCTCCATGCTGGTGTCGCTGATCCGGGGCGCGCGCGGGACCATCTTCCCCTCGCTCTACGAAGGCTTCGGCCTGCCGGTGCTGGAGTCGATGAGCCTGGGCACGCCCGTCATCACCTCCACCGGCGGTTCGTTGCCGGAGGTCGCGGGCGACGCGGCCCTGACCGTCGATCCCTATGACGTGGCCGCCCTGACCCGCGAGATTCGCCGCCTCGCCGCCGATGACGGCCTGGCCGCCGACCTCGCCGCGCGCGGCCGCGTCCAGGCGGCGAAGTTCAGCCCCGAGGCCTATCAGGCGCGGCTGGCCGAGATGTACGCGAAGCTCTGACTCCCATGAAGCGCCCGGTCCTCCTCGACGCGACCCGGCTCCTCAGCCGCATCGACCGCAGCGCCCCGACCGGTATCGACCGCGTCTGCCTGGCCTATGCCGAACACTTGCTGGACCGCCGCGATCTGGCGGTTACGCCGGTGCGGTCGCGAAAGGATCAGCTCTCGGCCGTCGATCCGCGCTGGTTCGCAGAGGTCGTCGCCGCCCTGCGCGCCCGCTGGTCCGGCGACCCCGCCCCCACACCGGTCGAGACGCGGCTGCTGGCCGCCCTGACCTCGGCCCGGCGCGGCCGGTCTCTGGTCGAGGCGAATCAGGGCGAGACCCGCACCCGGCGCGGCCTGTCGCAGTTGCTGCGTCAACGGCCGCTGGGCGATCCGCCGCGCAACGCCGTCTACATCAACGTCGGCCACACGGGCCTCGACAGCCCGCGCATCCTCGCCGACCTGGCTGCGCGCGGCGTGGCGCGGGTGGTTCTGGTCCACGACCTGATCCCGGTCACCCATCCCGAATACTGCCGCCCCGGCGAGGGCGCGCGGCACAAGACCCGGATGCGCACCGCCCTGCGCCACGCCTCGCATATCATCGTCAACTCCGCCGCCACCGGCGCCGAACTGGCCGCTTTCGCGGCGCGGGAGGGTCTCGCTTCCCCGCCGGTGCAGGTGGCGCATCTCGGGCTGGAGCCGCTGTTCCTGACCGCCGGCTGGTCGCCCGCGCCCGCACCCTGGTTCGTCCATGTCGGCACCCTGGAGGGGCGCAAGAACCTGGCCTTCCTGCTGTCGGTCTGGCGTCGTCTGGATGAGCGCATGGGCGCGGCCGCCCCCCGCCTGGCCCTCATCGGCCGTCACGGCTGGGAGAACGAGGCCGTGCTCGACCACCTGCACCGCTCGCCCAATCTTCAGGGGCTGGTGCATCAGGTTTCCGAACTGCCCGACGCCGGCCTGGCCCGGCTGCTGGCCGGCGCCCGCGGCCTTGTGGCGCCGTCCTCGGTCGAGGGCTTCGACCTGCCGGTGGCGGAGGCCCTCAGCCTCGGGGTTCCCGTCATCGCCTCCGACATCGCGGTGCATCGTGAACTGGCGCCGAACGCCCGTCTGATCGACCCGCTGGACGGCCCCGGCTGGCTGAAAGCGATCGAGGCCGCGACCGCGAAAACACCGAAACAGGCCCTCTCCGCCGCCCCGACCTGGCCCGCCCATTTCGCTTCGGTCGACACCTTCATCGGTCTCTGACGCCGTCACTGGCGAGCGGCCGCGAAGGGCGATACACCTTGGGTCATGACCCGCGCCCTTCCTGTTCTCGCCCTGACGCTTCTGCTGGGCGCTTGCGCCAGTCTTCCTGCCGACGGGCCATCCAGCCGCGCCGTCAATGAGGCCGCGGCCGGCGGCTACGCTCTGATCGATCTGGACGCCGGAACCGCAGAGCGGCTGCGCGCCCTGCCCGCCGGTCCGTCCGGCTCGCTGGCCGCCGCCGAAAGCACCGTCGCCAGCGATGTCATCCGCGTCGGCGACACCCTGAACATCGCCATCTACGAGCCCTCCGGCGCCCTGTTCGGGACGCGCGGAACCGACGGCCGGGTGCAGGGCGGAGGCCAGACCTTGCCTGCTGCCGTGGTGGATCGCCAGGGCGCCGTCATCGTGCCTTTCGCAGGGTCGGTCCGCGTCATGGGCCTGACCTCGACCGAAGCCGCCGAGTCCATCCGCGGCGCCCTGCGCGGCCGTGTCGGCGCGCCCCAGGTCACCGTGACCATCGCGGCCAGTCCGGCCAACAGCGTCGTGGTGCTGGGCGAGGTTCGCAATCCCGGCCGCGCCCCCCTGACCGTCAACGGCGACCGGGTGCTGGACGCCATCGCGGCCTCCGGCGGCGCCGCCCGCCCGGTCGAGGACATCGAGGTCGCCGTCCAGCGTCAGGGCCGCACCTTCACCGCGCCCCTGTCCGCCGTCACCACCACCTTCGGCGAGAACGTGCGCCTGGCCGCAGGCGACCAGATCAATCTGGTCTACAAGCCGCGCCGCTATTCCACCTTCGGCGCCGTGGGCGCGGCGGCCCAGACTGACATGGGCGCCGGCCCCCTGACGCTGGCGGGCGCGCTGGGCCGGGCCGGCGGCTTGGACAGCCAGCTGGCGGACGCCCGCTCGGTGCTGGTGTTCCGCTTCGAACGGCCCGAGGTCGCCGCCGCCCTGGGCGTCACCCAACCGCCCTCGCCGCGCGGCGTGCCGGTGATCTACCGCCTCAACCTCGCCGACCCCGCCGGCATGTTCACCGCCGGCCAGTTCCTGATCCAGCCCGAGGACGTGATCTACGCCCCGCGCTCCGGATCGGCCGAGCTGCGCACCTTCTTCGAGTTCGTCCAGAGCATCACCCGCGTCGTCTACGACGTCTCCGTGACCTCCACGCTCACAGGTGACTGACGCCCTCGCGGATCGCCTGACCGCCATCGAGGCGGCGGCCCTGGCGACCTACGCCGCCCACGGCCTGCCGACCGCGCCCGGTCATTACCGCAAGGGTCCCCGCGCCAAGGGCTGGACCTTCCTCGGCGCCGACATCGCGCCCGAAGCCCGCTGGGCCATGGTGCTGGAACGCCCGCCGGAAAAGGGCTGGCGGCACGGCGCGCTGGAGGCCATCGGCGCCCGGGACCGCAATCCCGCCGTTCAGGCCGCCTCTCGCGCCCTGACCGCCTGCCGCGCCCTGCGCGATCAGCTGGCCACGGGCGAAAGCGTCGCCGCCGATGACGTCGCGGCCCTGCTGGAGGTGGCTGGGACCCTCGACAAGCCCCGCTCGCGCCTGCGCTTCAGGGCCGACTAGGGCGCCGTCCCCGTGGTGCGCATGATCTCGGCCCGCATCTCGGGCAGGCCGAAGCCCTTCTCGGCCGAGGTGACCAGCACCGCCGGATAGGCGGCCGGCCGCTTGGAGATGGCCTTCAGCGTCGCCGCCGCCACCGTCTCGCGCTCATACGCCTTGATCTTGTCGGCCTTGGTCAGGACGATCTGGTAGCTGACGGCGGCGAGGTCCAGCGCATCCAGCGCCTCGTCGTCGACCTTCTTCAGCCCGTGCCGGCTGTCGATCAGCAGGTAGACGCGCTTCAGCGTCACCCGTCCACGGAGGTAGTCCCGGCCCAGATCCTGAAACTTCTTCACCGTCGTCTTGGACGCCTTGGCCCAGCCGTAGCCGGGCAGGTCGACCAGCCGCATCTGGCCGTCCAGATCGAAGAAGTTCACCTCGCGCGTCCGCCCCGGCTCGTTCGAGGCGCGGGCCAGCTTGTGCATCCCCACCAGCCCGTTGATGAGGCTGGACTTGCCCACGTTCGACCGACCGGCGAAGGCGATCTCCGGCAGGTCGGGATCGGGCAGCTGCTCGATCTTGGCCGCGCCCATGACGAACGTCGCCTGGCGCGAAAACAGCACGCGCGCCGCCTCCAGCGCCTCGGCGGTGAAACCGGTCTCGTCGTCAGGCTCCGGAACGGCGGGCGCGTCGGTCACGCGGGCTTCTTGGTGAAGCGCGCGATCAGCGTGTCGATCGGGTTCTCGGCGTGATAGCGGCGCATGATGATGTACTGCTGCACCGCCGTCAGGATGTTGCTCCAAGTGTAATAGAGCAGCAGGCCCGCCGCGAGCGGCGCCATGATGAAGGCGAACAGGAAAGGCATGAACTGGAACATCCGGCGCTGCACCGGATCGGCGGCCGGCGGGTTCATCGACATCGTCAGCCACATGGTCACGGCATAGGCGATCACCAGAATGCCGATATGCAGGTTGGCGATGCCGCCGATGAGCGGGATCGCGGTCGCGTCCCAGGGCAGCAGGCCGAACAGGTTCCAGATCGAGCTCGGATCACGCGCCGACAGGTCCTTGAGCCAGCCCACAAAGGGCGCATGCCGCATCTCGATGGTCACCGTCAACATCTTGAACAGCGAATAGAAGATCGGGATCGTCAGCAGCGCCGGCAGACAGCCCGCGACCGGGTTCACCTTCTCGCGCTTGAACAGCTCCATCGTCTCGAGCTGCTTCTTCTGCGGATCGTCGGCGTATTTCTCGTTCAGCGCGTCCATCTTGGGCTTCAGCAGCCGCATCTTGGCCGCCGCCTCGCCCTGCTTGTTCGCCAGCGGGAAGGTGATCAGCTTGATGACGACCGTCAGCGCCAGAATGGCCCAGCCGAAGTTGCCCAGCAGGCCGTAGAACCATTCCACCAGCATGAAGACCGGCCGGGTCAGGAACCACAGCATCCCCCAGTCGATGGCGTAGATGAAGCGCGGCAGGTTCAGCTTGTCCTGATAGCTCTTCAGGATCTCGTTGCGCTTGGCGCCGGCGAACAGGCTTTGCGTCTCGGTGACCTGCATGCCCGGCTGGATGACGCGCGCGCCGCCCAGCAGGTTGGCCTCCTGCACCTTCACGCCGCCCTGGTCGCGGACGCGGAAGCCGGCCTTGACCGCCTCGGTCTGGGTCGGGATCAGGGCCGCCAGCCAGTATTCGTCGGTGATGCCCAGCCAGCCGCCGGTCGTCTCCTTGTCGATCACCGGCTTCTTCAGCCAGTCCTTGTACTTGTGCTGTTCGGTGACGAAGCTGTCGCCCTTCTTGAAGGTGCCGATGGCGCCCTCGTGCGAGATCATGTCTCGGACCACGTCCGGCACCCCCTGGCGCTCGACGCGGCCGTAGGGGGCGATGGTGATCGGCATGGTTCCCAGGTTGGCCACCGTGTCCTTGACGGTGAACAGATACTGGTCGTCGATCGAAACCACCCGGGTGAAGCGCAGGCCCTGCTGGTTGTCCCAGGTCAGGGTCACCGGCGTCGTCGGCGTCAGCACGGTTCCGCCGGTCAGGCGCCACTGGGTGTTGGGGCCGGGCACGCCGCCCGGGACATTGGGGCCGGTCCAGCCGAACTGGGCGAAATAGGCATGCTCCATGCCCTGCGGGCGGAACATCTCGACCGGCGGCGAGTCCTTCTCGATGGTCGCGCGGTACTGGGTCAGGAACAGGTCGTCGATACGGCCGCCCGTCAGCGACAGCGAGCCGCTGAGGGTCGGGGTCTTGATCGGCACGCGGACCGAGGCGCCCAGGGCCTGGGCGCGATCCTTGATGTAGACGCCGCCCGCCGGCGCGCCGGAAGTGGGAACGGCGGTCGGATCGACGGTCTTGCCCGCCACGGCCGCCTGTTGCGCCGCCTTGCGCTGCTGGGTCTGCGGACCCAGAACGAAGGTCTGGTAGGCGAACAGGAAGATGACCGTGATCACCACGAAAGCGATGGTGTTGCGGGTGTTCTCGTTCTGCATGGAGGTCAGTCGTCCTGGCCGGTTGCGGCGCGATTCTTGGGCGCGTCCGAAGGCGCCGGTCGCGGGGTCGCGAGCCTTGTAAGCGCCGATTTCACATCGTCAAGCAAACGGTCCCATGGACGGTCCGCCGTGCCCATGCGGGCGATGAAGACATAGTCGCTGCCAGGCCTTCCCAACAGGGGGGCCAACTGTCGCGACGCCTCGCGCAGACGCCGCTTGGCGCGGTTGCGGATCACGGCCCCGCCGATCTTGCGGGTGGCGGTGAAGCCCAGCCTGATGGCGTCGTCGCCGTCGGCGCGGTCCAGCCGCTGCACCACCACGGCGCCGCGGGCCTCTGAAACGCCTTTCGCGGCCGCCAGAAACTGGGGCCGCGACTTCAGGCGATCGATTTTTGGAAGATCGGTCATGCGTCCGGACGGGACGCGAGGCGCAAGGCCTGACTTAGGCGGTCAGGCGCTTGCGGCCCTTGGCGCGGCGGCGCGCAACGATCTTCTGACCGTTCTTGGTGGCCATCCGCGAACGGAAGCCGTGACGGCGCTTGCGCACGAGTCGCGACGGCTGATAGGTCCGCTTCACGGTCGGCTCCGAGGTTAGAGGTTCGGCGGCGAACGATCACGTCCGCTGCAGGAAGGGCGGGCGTATAAGGGGCGATGTCCCTTGAGTCAACGCCGCAAAGGTCCCGAACGGGAGAAGAGATGGATCGGATCCGACGTTTTCTGCCCCTGATCGTGCTGGCCGGGGTCATCGCCCTGATCTTCGGCATGGGCTGGAACCGCTATCTGTCGCTCGACACGATCCGTGAGCACGGCCAGACCTTCCGCGCCCTGACTGCGCAACATTATGTCTTGGCCCTGCTGACCCTGATGGCGGTGTTCGCCATCCTGACGGCCAGCGTGGTGCCCGGCGTCTTCTTCGTCACCATCACCGCCGGATACCTGTTCGGGCCGTGGGTGGGCGGGGTCTCGACCTCCATCGCCGCCACGATCGGCGCCCTGATCGTCTACGGCGTCGCCCGCACGGCCCTGGGCCAATCGCTGCGGCAGAAAGCGGCGCGGGACATGGGTCTGATGAAGAAGGTCTGCGACGCCATCGACAGGGACACCTTCTGGTATGTGCTGGCCTCGCGGCTGGCGGTGGTGGTGCCGTTTCACATGATAAACATCGCGGCCGGCGTCATGGCCGTCCGGCTCGGACCCTACACCATCGCCACGGTCATCGGCCTCTTGCCCGCCCATATCATCTATTGCTGGATCGGCGCCCGGCTGAACACACTGCTGGTCACCAATCCGGACCCGGACTTCCAGGCCCTGTTCGGCCAATTCTGGGCCCCGATGACGGGGGTGTTCGTGCTGGCGGTGGTCCTGCCTTTCATATTGAAAGGCGTGCAGAAAATGATCGGAGGGCGTCGCGCGGCATGAGCCAGGGCGGGCTGAACAGCATCGGGACGGCCTTGCGCGGCGCCTGGCGGCGGCCGGCGTTCGACGGCCTGTCGGGCCGGCTGCTGCTGCTGACCGGCGCCTTCGCCCTCGCCGTCGAGGCGCTCATCATCGCCCCCAGCGCCGCGTCCTTCCACGAACGCTGGCTGCGCGACCGGCTTCAGGCCGCCGAGCTGGCCTCCGTCGGGGTCGAGGCCCTGCCCTATTCCATGGTCAAGGACGACACGGCGCAGCAGTTGCTGGCCATAGGCGGGGTTCAGGCGGTGGTGGTCGGCGAACAGGGCGTGCGCCGCCTGCTGCTGCAACAGCCCGGCCTCGCCCGCGCGCCCGACCTGATCGACCTGCGCCGCCGCGGTCTGGCCACGCGTCTGCTCGACCCATGGCAAACCCTGACCGGCCATCCCGAGCGGTCGCTGCGGGTTCAGGGTCGTCCGCGCTACCGCTCGGGCGACTACATTGAGATCCAGACGTCGGCCCAGCCGCTGAAGCTGGAGCTGCGCACCTATCTGCTCAACAGCCTCTTGATGTCGGCCCTGATCTCCATCGCCGCCGGCGCCATGCTTTACGCCGCGTTGGCCTTCCTCGTGCTGCGTCCGCTCGGCCGGGTGACCCGCTCGATCGAGCGGTTCGCCGCCGATCCCGAGACCCCGACAGAGACGCCTTCGAACCGCCGCGACGAGATCGGCCGCGTCGAGCGCGAACTGGCGCGGATGCAGGAAGAGGTGCGCCAGTCCCTGCGCAGCCGCGCCCGTCTGGCCACGCTCGGCGAGGCGGTGGCCAAGATCAACCACGACCTGCGCAACATGCTGACCTCGGCCCAGATCGCCTCGGACCGCATGGCCGATTCGCCCGATCCCCACGTCGCCAAGGCCATGCCGCGCCTCGAACGCGCGCTCGGCCGGGCCGCGGCCCTGACCCGCAACGTCCTCGACTACGGCAAGACGGCCGAGCCGGAGCCCCAGGCCGTGCGCCTGCCTCTGGCGCCCGCGCTCAACGCCGCCGCCGAGGATGCGGGGCTGGAGGCCGGGGGCGTCCGCCTCGTGCGCGTCCTGCCGGCCCGCTTCACCGTCATGGCCGATCCGGACCAGTTGCACCGCATCCTGGTCAATCTGATGCGCAACGCCCGTCAGGCCATCGAGGGCGACAACCTGCGGCCCAGCACCCGCAGCGGCCGGGGTCTGATCCGGGTTCTGGCGGAAAAGAAGAACGGCATGGCCGTGATCCGCATCGTCGACGACGGCCCGGGCATCCCGGAACGTCTGGCGGGCAAGCTGTTCGACGCCTTCGTCTCGGGCGGAGGTCAGGGGGGCGGCACCGGTCTGGGGCTGACCATTTCGCGCGAACTGGCGGCCGGCCACGGCGGCGATCTGCGTCTGATTGAAACCGGACCCCAGGGAACGACGTTCGAACTGAGCCTGCCCGACTGACGCGCTGAAGACCGGTGCACATCGGGCCGAAACTCATCGGGTCTCCCCGACCGGAAGGAACGCGCCATGAAGATGCTCCCCGCCGCCGCCCTCGCAGCCCTCGCCTGCGCTGTCGCCCTGCCCGCCGCCGCGCAAAGCCGCTCCGGTCACGAGGCGCTGCCGCGCCAGCAGGATCCCACCCAGACGGCCGAAGGCATGGCCCGCACGGACTCGCTCAACGCCGAGGTGCTGGGCCGCATCGTCGCCGTGGATCAGCACAACGCCGCGGCCGCCCAGGCCAACGCCGCCAACCAGGCCAATCACGCCCTCGACATGGAGGCGGCCGCCCGCGCCGACGCGGCCTATCAGGCGGACCGCGCCAACTACGAGGCCTATGTGCGAGCGTCCCAGGCCGCGGGCCGTCAGTACGAAACAGACATGGCCGTCTGGCGCGAGCGCGTCCGCGCCTGCGAAAGCGGCGTCCGCGCCGCCTGCTCGACCGAGTAGTCAACATCGTTGCCGTCGTCCCCGGCCCGTGACAGGCTCAGGGCCTCACGGGTTCCGGGACGGCGATGAGCGACACGGCTGGCGACCAGACTCCCCGCGCCCGACACGCCGACCGCCCGCTCGGCGACGGCTTCGTCGATGTCTGGCGCCATCCCCTCGCGGTCCGCATCACCCACTGGCTGAATGTCGCGGCGGTGGTCGTGCTGCTGATGAGCGGCCTCAACATCCTGATGGCCCATCCGCATCTCTACTGGGGCCTGAAATCGACCTTCGCCGAGCCGTGGATCGACATTCCGAAGGTTCCAGGCTGGCTGATGATCCCCAACATCCGCGATCTGGCCACGGCGCGGCACTGGCACTTCCTCTTCGCCTGGATCTTCGTGCTGAACGGCCTGGCCTATCTGGCCTACGGCTTCCTCAGCGGGCGGTT
Source organism: Brevundimonas sp. (assembly GCA_036405055.1). GTDB lineage: Bacteria > Pseudomonadota > Alphaproteobacteria > Caulobacterales > Caulobacteraceae > Brevundimonas. Next base: position 17,745 of record DASWYI010000026.1, on the reverse strand, counting down.
CGGCAAGCGCCTGTGGCCCAGCCGCGCCGATCTCGGCGGCTTCGGCGCATCGGTGGTCGAGCACGCGCGGTTCCACTTCCCCAAGGACGACCGCGCCCGCACCTACAACGTCATCCAGAAGCTGGCCTATCTGGCCATGATCCTGATCGTCCTGCCGATGATGCTGGTCACCGGCCTGTCGATGTCGCCCGGCTTCAATGCCATCGGCGGCCTTTTGCTCGATCTGCTTGGCGGGCGGCAGTCGGCGCGGACGCTGCATTTCATCTCGGCCGGTCTCATCGTCGGCTTCATCGTCGTCCACGTCGGGCTGGTCATCTGGACCGGTTTCCTGAACAACATGCGCGCCATGATCACCGGCTGGTTCGTCATCGAGCCGCCTGAAGAGGACGACGCCCCATGAACCGCCGTCGCTGGCTGGCCGGCGCTCTTTCCGCCATCGGCGCGGCCACCCTCGGCGCCTGCGACCGCATCGGATCGTCGCCCGTGGTGCGGCAGGCCCTGCGCATGGCCGAAGGCCTGACCCGCCGCACCCAGCGGCTGCTGATCCCGGCGACGGCCCTGGCGCCCGAGTACGGGCCCGAGGACATCTCCCCGGATTTCCGCGCCAACGGCTCCACCGATCCGCAGTCCGCCGACTATCTGGCGCTCAAGGCCAATGATTTTGCTGATTACCGCCTGACGATCGACGGTCTGGTCGAGCGTCCCCTGAGCCTGTCGCTCGCCGAGCTGCGCGCGCGCGCCGCCCGCACCCAGATCACCAAGCACGACTGCGTCGAGGGCTGGACCTCCATCGGCCAGTGGACCGGCGCGCCGCTGGCCGCCCTGCTCGACGAGGCCGGTCTGAAGCCCGAGGCGAAATACATCGTCTTCCATTGCTACGACGCCCTCGACAACACGCCGGACGGCGACCGCTATTACGAGAGCATCGACCTGATCGACGCCCGCCATCCCCAGACGATCCTCGCCTATGACATGAACGGCGAGACGCTCGGCGTCCCGCACGGCGCGCCCCTGCGGGTCCGGATCGAGCGCCAGCTGGGCTACAAACACGCCAAATACATCCGCCGCATTGAGGCCGTGGCCTCCTTCGCCCATCTCGGCGGCGGCAAGGGCGGATATTGGGAAGACCGGGGCTACGAGTGGTACGCGGGCATCTGACACGACGCGGGCTCGGGCTGGCCGCGGGGGCGTCGCTGATCCTGCCCTCGGTCGCAAAGGCCCGGAACAAGGCGCTCAGGACCACGGTCCCGACACGGCATGGCCCCGTCCATGCCTACAGCGATCAGCCGGGCGATGTCTGGCGTTGCCTCGGCGTCCCCTACGGCGCCGACACCGGCCCGCGCCGCTTCCAGCCGCCTGTCCCGCCCGCGCCCTGGATCGAGCCGCTGCACTCGGATGTTTACGGCCCCGCCTCGCCCCAGCGCGGCGACGAGCCCAATCAATCCGAGGACTGCCTGCGCCTCAATATCTGGACGCCGGAGCCGGGCGCGGGCCGACGTCCGGTCCTCGTCTATATCCACGGCGGCGCCTATGCGACCGGATCGGGCTCCAGCCCCCTGACCGACGGGACGCGGCTGGCGGCGGCTCAGGACGTGGTGGTCGTCACCGTCAACCACCGCCTCGGACCTCTGGGCTACGCCTACTTCGCCCGCCTCGCGCCCGGCTTCGAGGACTCGGGCAATCTCGGCCAGCTGGACCTGATCCTCGCCCTGCAATGGGTGCGCGACAACATCGCGGCCTTCGGCGGCGATCCGGCCTGCGTCACCGTATTCGGCCAGTCGGGCGGAGGGGCCAAGATCGCGACCCTGATGGGGACGCCGGGCGCTGAAGGCCTGTTCCACCGCGCCATGACCATGTCCGGCCAGCAGGTCACCGCCTCCGGCCCCATGAACGCCACCCGCCGCGCCGAGGTCTGGCTGGACGCCCTGGGCCTCACCCGCGAAACCATAGACCGTGTACGGACAATGCCGGTTCAGACCTTGATCGAGGCCGCCGGCGCGACCGACCCCATCCTCGGCGGCTCCCTCTATTTCGGCCCGGTGCTGGACGGGCGCAGCCTCGACCGCCACCCCTTCTGGCCCGACGCGCCGGCGCAATCGGCCCGCATCCCCATGATCATCGGCAATACGCGGGAGGAGACTCTCGCCTTCCTCGGCAATGATCCGGCCAATGCGAACCTGACCTGGGACACCCTGCCCGCCCGCCTGACGCCGCAGCAGCTGCGCATCGACATCGCGCCGGAAATGGTCATCGCCGGCTATCGTCAGATGCATCCCGACTGGACCCCGGATCAGGTGCTGATCCGCGCCACCACCGCCGGCCGGTCCTGGCGCGCCGCCGTCATCGAGGCCGAGGCCCGCGCGGGGCAGGGGTCACCGGCCTGGGTCTATCAGCTCGACTGGCCCGCCCGGATGCCGAGCGGTCGCACCGGCGCCGCCCACATGTCCGACATCCCGCTGATGTTCGACACTCTCGCCGCCCCCGGCTCCGGCGCCATCGGCCCGGAGGCGCAAGCCCTTGCCGATCGGATGAGCAGGACGCTGGCCGTCTTCGCCCGCACCGGCGATCCGAACCACGCCGGCCTGCCGATCTGGACCCCCTACGGCCTGGACAACCGCGAGACCCTGATCTGGGACCAGCCGACGCGCATGGAGAACGACCCGCGCGGGGATGAGCGCCGCTTCTTCGCGCGCATCCCCTACATCCAGCCGGGAACCTAGGCGGCGGTTACTGCGCCGTCCGCGGCGGCGCGTTCTTGACGTACTGGTCCAGCCAGCGGGTCATCTCCCACAGGGTGTGGCCGACGGATTCCCGCGCGCGGTAGCCGTGGGCCTCCAGCGGCAGGACCACATAGCGCACTGTCGCCCCGTTGCCCTTCAACGCCGCATAAAAGCGTTCGGACTGGATCGGGAAGGTGCCCTGGTTGTCGTCGGCCTCGCCATGGATCAGCAGGATCGGCTCATTGACCTGGTCGGCGTAGGCGAAGGGCGACATGGCGTTGTAGGTCTCGGGCGCCTCCCAGTAGTCGCGCTGTTCCGACTGGAAGCCGAACGGCGTCAGGGTGCGGTTGTATGCGCCGGACCGCGCGATGCCGGTGCGGAACAGGTCCGTGTGGGCCAGCAGGTTGGCGGTCATGAAGGCGCCGTAGCTGTGGCCGCCGACGGCGATCCGGTCGCGGTCCGCGACGCCGAGCGCCACCACGGCATCCACCGCCGCCTGGGCGTCCGCCGTCAGCTGCTCGATATAGGTGTCGTTCGGCTCGGCCCCGTTCACGCCGATGATCGGCATCGACGGGTTGTCCAGCACCGCATAGCCCTGGGTTAGCAGGAACAGGTGGCTGATCCCGCCCGGCCGCACGAAGCGGTTTGCGCTGTCCACGACCTGACCGGCCACGGCGGCGTCGGTGAACTCGGCCGGGTAGGCCCACATCACCAGCGGCAGCGGCCCGTCACGCGTCTTGTCGTAGCCGGCCGGCAGATACAGCGTCCCTGACAGCTGCACCCCGTCGGCGCGGGCATAGGTGATCGTCTCACTGGTCACACCGGCCAGCTGCGGCGCCGGATCTGGGAAGTTCGTCAGCGGCGTCGTCTGTGCCGTGTTCAGATCGCGGATCTGCAGGTTCGGCGGATCGACGCGGCTCTCGCGCCGGGTGATGAAGCGCCGCCCGACGTCGTCCAGCAGCCCGACCACGCTCTCGAAGTCCGCGTCCGCCGACTGCCAGATGCGTGTGGTCTGGCCGGTCGTCAGATCCATGGTCCCGATGAAGGGGTGCTCGCCCGCGCGGCTGGCCCCTGCGCCCGAGATCATCAGATGCGAGCCGTCCGCGCTGAACTGCATCACCGCGCGGCCCGCCGCGTTCGGCTCGGTCAGCGGATCGCCCGGATCGTTGTACTGGTCCTGATAATTCCGCTCCAGCAGCATCCGGCCCGTCCCCGGGTTCGACGGATCGACGACGAAGCGCGTCTCGTGCCGGGTGTTGAACCAGCGGCTGTTGACCAGGGCCACGTCGTTCCGGCCCCAGGCGATGCCGCCGTAACGCTCCTTCAGATCGACCAGCGTCGTGGGCTGACCGTTGAACGGCGCCGGCAGCATGAAGACGCGGTCGCGCACCTCGGCCGCATTGCGGGGATCGCCGCCGTCCTGGGCCTCGACCCAGACCAGGGTCGAGGGCGCATCAGCCCGCCACTGGGCCGAGCGCGGGCCGGTCGCCACGGCGTCAAAGGCGATCGGCACATTGTCGCGCAGCGGCAGGTCGGCGACCTGATGCACGGGCGCGCCGTTCAGGTCGGTCACCGTCACCTCGGCCGGGAACAGGGCCGCCGGCACCGAATAGCTGAAGGGCCGCTTGACCCGCGTCTGCAGCAGATAGCGTCCGTCCGGCGACACCGAGGCGCCGAGGATCACGCCGGGCGCTCCCACAGTCCGCGCCGCGCCGTTCAGCGGCACGACCGTCAGCTGCGAGGTGAAGTAGTGGTCGAACAGGGCCTCATCGACCGCGTCGGTCAGCAGATCCTGATAGGTCCGCACCGGGGCCGCGCGCCCCATGCTCTCAGCCACGATCGGCCCGGCCGGCGCCCGCGCCGTCTCCGGCGCCGCGCCGCGTCCCGCCGGAACCACCCGCACCATCAGACCCGAGCTGTCGGGCAGCCAGTCGACGCCGCCGCCGCTGGCCATGTTCACCGTCGCGCCGGTCAGCTTGCGCGCCCGCGCCGTGGCCACGTCAACGACCCACAGCTCCAGCCCCGTCGGCTGGTCCATCACCAGCGCCAGCGACTTGCCGTCCGGCGACCAGCCTGACGACAGGAACCGCGCCCCCGTCGGCAGGGCCACAACACGGGCCTCGCCACCGCTCACCGGCTGGAAACTCAACCCCGTCAGCCAGGTCACCCGGCTGTTGGCCGGACCGTTGTTCCTCGGATTGATGCGGTATCCGCCCAGCCGCAGCATCGGCTCGGCCAGCTCGGCGATCGACGGCAGGTTCGAGCGGTCGAACAGGGCCAGGGTCGAGCGGTCCGGACTCAGGCTCGTCGTCGGCGTCGGCTTGGAATCCAGGATCTCAGCGATCGGCGCCGGCGGTTGCTGATAGACAATGGCGTCTCCGGAGCTTTGCGCCATCACCGGCGCGGCGGCCAGCAGGACAAGCGCCGACACGGCGGCCTTGAGGAGCATCTTCTTCATCACGCGGTTCCCTGACATCCGCCGCGCGCCCTGCGCGGTCAGCCCGGACGCACAGTGCTCAGCGTCCGCATCGATGTCATGGGGAAAAGTGGCGCACCCGAAGAGATTCGAACTCCTGACCCCCAGATTCGTAGTCTGGTGCTCTATCCAGCTGAGCTACGGGTGCGCACTGGCCTTTCGGCGAGGCGGGGGTATTAGCCGCATCATCCGGCGCGCGCAAGACGGTGGCGGCCAGATTCAACAATGCGGGCTTGGCGAACCGGGGCCGGCGTCCTAGGTCCAGTGCATGCGCCCCGTCCGATCCGCCCTCGCCGCCCTGCTCGCCCTGTCGCTGGCGGCCTGTCAGGCTGTCGGCTTCGGCGGGTCCGCGCCGCGCCCCACGCCTGTCCCCATCGTCCAGCCCCAAGCGCCGTCACTGGCGCGCGGACCGTTCGTGGCGGCCGCCAATCCCTATGCCGTCGAGGCGGGCATGGCGGTCCTGCGGCGCGGCGGCTCGGCGGTGGACGCCGCCGTGGCGGTTCAGGCGGTGCTGGGTCTGGTCGAACCCCAGTCTTCGGGCCTCGGCGGCGGCGCCTTCATGATGCACTACGACGCCGCCACGCGGGAGATCACCGTCTATGACGGCCGCGAGACCGCCCCGGCGACCGCGACGCCCGAGCTGTTCTACGAGGACGGCAAGCCGTTGGGCTTCATGGACGCCGTGCTGTCGGGGCGTTCGACCGGCGTTCCCGGCGCTGTGGCCCTGCTCGGCGCGGCCCAGGCGGCGCACGGCACGCTGCCCTGGTCCGACCTGTTCGGAGACGCCGAGCGGCTGGCCCGCGACGGCTTCGTGGTCAGCCCGCGCCTCGCCGGCTTCATCGCAACTCCCGAAGGCCAGTCGCGCAGCCGCTGGGCCACCGCCTACTTCACCAAGCCCGACGGAACCCGCTACGTCGCCGGCGACACCCTGCGGAACCCCGAGTACGCCCGCACGGTGCGCGAGATCGCCGAGGGCGGCGCCCGCGCCCTCTACACCGGCCGCATCGCGCGGGAGATCACCGACACGGTCGCCGCCCAGCCTCGGCCCGGGGGCCTGAGCGCCGCCGACGTGGCCGCCTATGAGCCGGTGGAGCGCGGCGCACTGTGCCGGCCCTACCGCGTCTATCTGGTGTGCGTGCCGCCGCCGCCCTCCAGCGGCGTGGCCCTGTTGCAGCTTCTGGCCATGGCCGAGCACACCCCGGACATCACCCTCGGCCCCGACAGCGCCGAGGCCTGGGCCGCCTTCGCCCAACTGCAGCGGCTGATGTACGCCGACCGCGACCGCTATGTCGGCGATCCGGCCTTTGTCGGCGTGCCGGTCGATGGCCTGCTGGACCCCGCCTATGTCGCCGAGCGGGCGGCGCTGGCCCCCGGCCTGACCGGCGCGGCGACCGCGGGCCGCCCGCCCGGTGGGATCTTCCGCGCGCCCGACGCCACCACCGAGCCCGCCGGCACATCGCACTTCGTCATCGTCGACGCCGAAGGCAACGCCGTCAGCATGACCACGACAGTCGAAAGCCTGTTCGGCTCCGGCCGCATGGCGGCGGGATTCTTTCTCAACAACCAGCTGACCGACTTCTCGTTCAGCCCGACCCAGGCCGACGGCCAGCCGGCCGCCAATGCGGTTGCGGCGGGCAAGAGGCCGCGCTCGTCGATGGCGCCGGTCATCATCCTCGACGGGGAGGGGCGGCTGGTGGGGATGCTCGGCTCACCGGGCGGCTCGGCCATCCTGGCCTATAACGCCAAGGCCCTGATCGGCGTCATCGACTGGAACCTGTCGGTGCAGGAGGCGATCAACCTGCCCAATCTGGTGGCCAAGGGCCCGGGCTTTGGCGCCGACACCGGGATGTTCGACGCCTCTATTGTCCAGCAGCTTCAGGCCCGGGGCATCACGCTGCGTCCCAACACCAGCGAGAACTCCGGCCTCCACGGCGCGTTGTGGCGGAACGGCCGCTGGGACGCCGGGGCGGATCCGAGGCGTGAAGGGGTGGCGCGGACGGAATAAGGCTTAGGGCTTAGAGGAAGCTTGAGCAGGATAGCGGCGGCATCGCCCCTAATTCCCAAGCCCTACTCCCTAAGCCCTTTATTCGGGCTTGATGCTCAGCTGGAAGGCCACCATGCCCTCTGACACGTCGGTGTCGAGGCCGTTGGCGCCGCGACGGATGCCGCCCGGTTCAATCTCGCGGTAGATCAGGCCGATGGAGCTCTGCATCGCTCCGCGCCGCATGGCGACGCCCAGCTGCGCGTCGCCCAGGAAAGCTCCGGCGTCGTGGCTGACGCCCGAGCGGGCGTATTCGCCGTCGCGGGTGCGGGCGAAATTATAGCCCACCGCCCGGCCCGAGCCCGCGGCATAGAGATACCAGCGCGACCGATCGCCGAACTGCTCCTGCCCGTCCGGGACCAGATCATGGCCGATGCGCACCGTGGCGCCGGCCTCGGCCACACTGCCGTTCGAACCGACCCCGATGCCGGCGTGGGGGGTGAAGGTCACGGCCATGCCGTCAGCGGTGTAGCCCAGGGTCGAGGGCCAGCCGCGCGTATAGGTCACATCGAACTCGGCGGTGTTCTCCAGCGCGCCAGGATCCAGAACGCCCGGGGGGATCGGCTCGCCGCGCGTGCGCACGCGCAGACGGTCGGTGTGGCCTTCGCCGTCGACCCAGACATCCCGGCTGGTCGCCGCCCAGGGCGACAGGTCGGCTTCGGCTCCGAAACCATGGTCGGGGGCGGACAGGGTGCTGCGCGTGGAAATCTGACGGTCCACCGCCGGCGCGTCGCGCCAGCCCTGATCGACCCAGGACTGCGCCCGGGCCGTGCCGGCGCACAGCCCGGCCAGGCCGATCATCGCTGTCAGGACGCCAAGACGCATCAACGGTCCCCTCAGTCCGTTAACGATATCCGACTTCTGCACCAGAACGCGGCCCACGCAACCCACTCTTTCATGTCAACAACCCGACAGCCGAACGTCAGGTGCTCACTGGGGTTCCGCCGCCACAGGCGCCGGGAGGGTTACTGGCAGGCCAGGCACTCGTCGTAGTCGGTCCGCGCGGCGGAGAACAGATCGGGCTGGTTCGGATCGACCTCGGCCTCGGCCTTGTCTTCCGATCCGGCGAAGGCCGCCCGCTGCACCGACTTGGAGCGCAGGTAATACAGCGACTTCACGCCCCGCTCCCACGCCGCCCAGTGCAGCATGTGCAGGTCCCATTTGTCGACGTCGCCCGGGATGAACAGGTTGATCGACTGGGCCTGGCAGATTTCCGGCGTCCGGTCGGCGGCCAGTTCGACCACCCAGCGCTGATCCAGCTCGAAGGCGGTCTTGTAGATGGCCTTCTCGTCGTCGGTCAGGCCGTCCAGATGCTGGACCGAGCCTTCGTGTTCGAGGATCGAGTTCCACACGGCTTCCGTGTCGATGCCCTTCTCGCCCAGCAGCTTTTCGAGATAGGGGTTCTTGACCGCGAACGAGCCCGACAGGGTCTTGTGGGTGTAGATGTTGGCCGGGATCGGCTCGATGCCGGCCGATGTGCCGCCGCAGATGATCGAGATCGAGGCCGTCGGGGCGATGGCCAGCTTGTGGCTGAACCGTTCCATGACGCCGCGCTCGCGGGCGTCCTCACAGGCGCCCTTCTCTTCGGCCAGCAGGCGGCTGGCCTTGTCGGCCTCGCGGCGCAGATGCTTGAACAGCCGCATGTTCCACGACTTGGCCATGGCGCTTTCGAACGCCACGCCCTGGGCCTGCAGGAACGAGTGGAACCCCATCAGGCCCAGACCCACCGAACGCTCGCGCTTGGCTGAATAGATCGCCGCCGACATCGACGGCGGGGCGCGGGTGATGAAGTCTTCCAGCACATTGTCCAGGAAGCGCATCACGTCCTCGATGAAGCGCGGCTCCTCGCGCCACTCCAGGAAGGTCTCGGCGTTGACCGACGACAGGCAGCAGACGGCGGTCCGGTCGACGCCCAGGTGGTCGCGGCCGGTGTGCAGCATGATCTCGCTGCACAGGTTCGACTGCTTCACCTTCAGGCCCAGGTCCTGCTGGTGCTGCGGCATCGCCTTGTTCACGGTGTCCGAGAAGATCAGGTAGGGCTCGCCGGTCTGCAGGCGGATCTCGAGGATCTTCTGCCACAGGGCGCGCGCGTCCACGGTCTTCATCACCTCGCCGTTCTTGGGCGACAGCAACTCGAACGGCTTGCCGTCGCGCACCGCCTCCATGAAGGCGTCGGTGATCGAGATGCCGTGATGCAGGTTCAGGGACTTGCGGTTGAAGTCGCCCGAGGGTTTGCGGATTTCGAGGAACTCCTCGATCTCCGGGTGGTGGATGTCCAGATAGACCGCCGCCGAGCCCCGGCGCAGCGAGCCTTGCGAAATCGCCAGCGTCAGGCTGTCCATCACGCGGATGAAGGGGATGATGCCGCTGGTCTGGCCCGCGCCCTTCACCTTCTCGCCGATAGAGCGGACGCCGCCCCAATAGGTGCCGATGCCGCCGCCGTTCGACGCCAGGGCCACGTTCTCGTTCCAGACGTTCTGGATGCCGTCCAGCGAGTCACCCACCGCGTTCAGGAAGCAGCTGATCGGCAGACCGCGGTCCGCGCCGCCGTTCGACAGCACCGGCGTCGCCGGCATGAACCACAGCTTCGACATGTAGTCATAGACGCGCTGCGCATGGTCGGCGTCGTCGGCATAGGCCGTGGCGACGCGTGCGAACATGTCCTGATAGCTCTCGCCGGGCAGCAGATAGCGGTCCTCCAGCGTCTTCTTGCCGAAGTCCGTCAGCAGGTCGTCGCGGGTGCGGTCGAGCTGGATGGAAGGCACCACTTTCAGATGGGGACGGTCCCCCGTCTCAGCGGCCAGAACCGACTGAAAATCAACCGTCTTCAACGCTTCGCCGCCAGCCATAACTGTCTTCATCCCGAACAAATGCGATATCTTGCGCCGCGCCCTGACCACATCATCTAGTGGCCAAAGCGTTCCCCGAGCCAACATATGGGGCGCAGATGCCTAACGAGCCGTCAACGGGCTTGACGTTCACTTTCTGGGCGAATCACGGGGAGAAGCCGTCCGCGCCTGTGGGAAAGCGCCGCGCTACGCCCTCTGCGGGATTGTGACAGTGCGATCACGAACGCGTGAGTCCGGCATGACCGGAACGGGTCGCCAGCTTGGCCGTTAGCGCACGATGCTCGACCACACTCGCCTCGCTCGTCTGATCCGTTTCGCCCGCGCCGAGGTGGCGGCCCTGGCCGCGCTTCTGGTCGTCACCTTGGGGGTCATGACCTTCATCGAGGTCGCCGACGACATGACCGAGGCAGACGGTCAGGCCTTCGACGAGGCCGTGCTGCACTGGATGCAGCCCGCCGCCGGCGATCCGCGCGGGCCGTGGTGGCTGCATGAGGCGGCGGCCGACCTGACCTCGCTGGGCGGCATTTCCGTGCTGACCCTGTTCGCAGTCATCGCCTTCGCCTTTCTGCTGATCCAGAGGAAGCGCCTGTCCGCCGCCCTGCTGGTGATCGGCCTCACCGGCGGCGTCGCCCTCAGCGAGGGCCTGAAAGCCCTGTTCGAACGCGCCCGCCCGCCCGCGGCGTTTCAGGCGGTCGAAACCCTGAACGCCAGCTTCCCCTCGGGCCACGCCCTGCTGTCGACGGTCTTCTATCTGACGCTCGGCGTCATGCTGACCCGGGCCTTCCCGAAGAAGCGGCTGAAGGCCTTCGTCCTCGGCGCCGCCATCCTGATCGCGCTTCTGATCGGCCTGACGCGCGTCTATCTCGGCGCCCACTGGGCCAGCGACGTCATCGCCGGCTGGTCCATCGGCGCCGCCTGGGCGATGGCCCTGTGGCTCGTCGCCTATGCGGTAGAGCGGCGGCAGGCGCATCACACCGGCGGCTTGCACGACGCCCCGGCCCCCGCTACAGACCCCGCCGTCATCGGGGAGTAGCCGCCGCAGCGTTCACGCGGGGCCGCGTCAACACAATCCGCTTCGGCGGTGGCGCGATCGGTCCATCAGGACTTGGCAAGACCTTTGGCTTTCGCGTCGGCGGACCTTTGCGGGGTCGTGGGCGCGACAGCCATCGTCTTGTCTGCACGGCCCCGCACTGGATATCCAATGGAAGCCTTCCTCATCTCCACCGGCCTCGTGGCCGTCGCCGAGATCGGCGACAAGACCATGCTGCTGGCTATCTGCCTCGCCGCCGCCTGGCGCAGGCCGATCCCGATCATCCTCGGCATCCTGGCCGCAACCCTCGCCAACCACGCCTTCGCGGCCCTGGCCGGTTCAGTGCTGGCGCGCTTCATGGACGGCGAGTGGATGCGCTGGGTTGTGGGTCTGGCCTTCCTCGGTTTCGCCGCCTGGGCCCTGATCCCCGACAAGTTTGACGACGCGCCGTCGAAGACCGAGCGCACCTTCGCCGGGGTATTCTGGGCCACGACCGCCGCCTTCTTCCTGGTGGAGATGGGCGACAAGACCCAGATCGCCACCGCCATGCTGGCCACCCAGTTCCAGACCCTGGGCCTCGTCGTCGCCGGCTCGACCCTGGGCATGATGCTGGTCAACGCCCCGGCGGTCCTGCTGGGCGAGGCCGCCGCGACCCGCCTGCCGCTGAAGTGGATCCGCATGATCGCCGCGCTGGGCTTCGCGGCGACCGGCCTGTGGGTGCTGCTGGCCTAGACCTCGAACACCCGGTACGGCGTGTCGCCCAGCGTCCGCAGCACCGGCAGGGCGACATTGTAGACGGGCGTGCCCTTGTTGGTCCGGCCCTCGGGCGCGCCCCGGTGCGCGTGGCCGTGCACCACCAGGCTGATGTTGTCATAGCGGTCGACCGTCTCGCCCAGCCGCGACGAGCCGAGGAAGGGATGGATCTCGGGCGGCTCGCCGACCACCGTGTCGACCACGGGCGCATAGTGCAGCACCACCACCGACCGCTCGGTGCGCAGCATGCGGATCGAGTTCTCGATGGCGTTGGCGTCCTCGACCGCCTCCTGCACGAAGGCCTTGATCGAGGCCTCGCCGAAGGGGCTGAGCATGTAGCGGCCGAAGCCGCCGACGAAGCCCTTGCCGCCCGCGAAGCCCACGCCTTCGATCTCATAGGCCTGGCCGGTCAGCATCTTGACCCCGGCGTCGCACAGCAGCTTCGTCACATGCTCCGGCTGGCCGCATTCGTGTTCGTGGTTGCCCAGCACCCCGACCATCGGGATTTTGCAGGACCGGATGTCCTCCAGCAGGATCTCGACCTCGCGCGTCTTGCCGAAGTTCGTCAGGTCGCCGCACAGCACCAGCACGTCGGCCTCATCCGACACCCGTTCGAACAGCGCCCGGTGCGGCCGGTCGTGGTTCTCGCCCACATGCAGGTCGCCGACGGCCGCCACACGCAGCTTCCGCGCCGGTCCCGGCTCCATGCCCGGCTGGGGTGTCTGGGGATCGGTCTCGCTCATCGCGCCCATCCTCAGTGACCCAGGTTCACGGCGTCGTGCCGTTCATCCAGCCCCTTGCCGACGATGTCGCCGAAGCCCCACTCGGCCACGTCGGAGACATAGTCCCGCGCGCTGAACAGCCGCCCGCGGCACACCTTGACCCGCGGCGCCGGCAAGTCCACCTGGGCCCTCAGCCGCTCGGTCAGCTCGTGCATCAGCCAGGCGGGGATGTTGTCCCGCTCGGTCGGATAGGCGAAGCGGAAGTTCAGCAGGTGCGCCATCAGCACCTCCCAGTAGAGGTCCATCTGGTCCAGCAGCGACTTCCAGTCGATGGCCCCGGCCTGTTTCAGGATGATGTGGTTCACATCGGCGCCGTCGTAGCGGTAGCGGTCCTGGATGAAGACCTTGGACAGGATCAGGGCCGTGGGCGGGGTGATGCCGACGCGATGGCCATAGACCTCGATCTCGTCCGGCCCGAACCAGCTGTCGTTGACCGCGATGGTGCCATTGGACATGGCGAAGATGACGTCGAAGAAGTGCTTGTCGTCCTTCCACACCTTGGCGATCCAGCGCTCGTCCTCGACATCGGTGCGGTAGCCGCGCGCCTGGAAGAAGGCGAGGATGCGGGGGTAGTCGCCGGGCTTGCAGAAGACGTCCAGATCCTTGGTCGGCCGCCGGATGCCCGTATAGGCCGTCACCGCATAGGTGCCGCTCAGCAGGAAGGGCACACCCGATTCCTTCAGCAGCCGCAGGCTCTCCTCATAGAAGGCGATGGCCTCCTCGGGCGGCTCGAAGGTGGGGTCGGCGACGACGTCTGACATGGAGGCTCCTGAACGCGGAGAGCGAAACGGGCGTGAGAGAGGCGGGGTTCCTTCTTCACCTCCCCGCGCGCGAAGGCGCGAGGGGAGGACAGACCGCGTAGCGGTCAGGAGGGGGCGACTCCGTCAGAAGGGATTGGCGATTCACGCGGCCGACGCCTGCGCCCCCCCCTCCTGGCGTCCTGCGGCCGCCTGTCCTCCCCATCGCCCTTCGGCAATGGAGAGGTGAGGCCCGCTCACCCCACATAATTCCCCTCAAAAGCAAACCGCTTCGGCCAGAAGTCCGCCAGCCGCGGGAGGGCGTCCACCCGCCGCATCACCGCCCCCATCTTCGGCGCGACCTCGTGGAAGCGTTTGCGGTGCGGGGTCCAGCGGCTGGCGACGGCGACATAGAGGTCGAGCACCGACACATCGTCGCCGAGCAGGAATCGTCCCGGTTCGATCTGGCTTTCCATCGCGGCCCAGCAGTCGGCGATGCGTTCGGCTGTGCGGTTCAGGATCGTCTGCTGCGCCTCGGGCTCATCGCCCGCCAGACGCGACGGCATGTCCCGCACCCAGTACATCGAATAGATCGACGCCGGCACGAAGGTCATCCAGCGCAGGAACTGCCCCCGCTTCGCATCGCCCGCCCTCGGCGCCAGCTGCGCCTCCGGATGCCGCTCGGCCAGCCAGATCAGGATCGCCGCGCTCTCGGTCATCACCTCGCCGTCGGGGGCGACCACCGCCGGGATCTGGCGCATCGGGTTGACCGCCGCGACCTTGTCGCGCTCGGCCTCCCCCTCCCATGTCACGGCCTTCACCCGCTCATACGGCGCCCCGATCAGGGTCAGCGCCGCCTCGACCGGAACCGAGCCCGAGCCTGCGGCCCCATAGACGGTGTAGGTCATGCGATGTCCTCCCTGCGGAGAGCCTAGAGCGGATCGGCGCACGGCGGGAACGAGTGTTTCGCCGGGCGGCATAAGGACGACTTGTCCACGATCACCCCTCTCCGCTCATCCCCGCGAAGGCGGGGACCCAGTTCTTTGGGTGATGCAGCGGCGCCCGTGACCCGCCACCGTCAGCCCTGAAACACCGGCGTCTCAATAACAGGACTGGGTCCCCGCCTTCGCGGGGATGAGCGACAGGAAAGAGGCTTGTTTCACAGCACACACCCGACGTCTTTCATCTTGGCAGCGCCAACGCCCGGCCATACGGTCCTTGAAACTGTCGAGGGGTGAGACCGATGGAGCAAGTTCAGAAGACCGGGTTTCCGCTGATCGGCGTGATCTTCCTCGTGCTCGGCGTCGTCCGGTTCGTTCAGGGCGACAGCTGGGCGGTGTGGATCATCCTCGGCGTCCTGTTCGGGGGCCTGGGACTGTTCGCCAGACGCAAGCGGCCCTGAAGGGTCGTCCCCCGGCCCCGTCATCCATCCCCAGCCCCGTCCCCAACGACGCGCAGCGCCACCCCCATATATAGCGGTGTGCGAAAATGTGATCGCAATATAGCCGCATTTCGGCTTGGCGCCGGGGCAGGCCGGCCGCATGGTGAATCCACACCTTCATGGATTCGAACCGGGCCCCGCCGATGAACGCGCATGTCACCATCAAATCCGACCAGCCGGGCCTGCTCACGCCCTCGGCGGCCTACAAGCCGTTCCGCTACCCCTGGGCCTTCGACATGTGGAAGAAGCAGCAGCAGGTCCACTGGATGCCCGAGGAGGTGCCCTTGGGCGAGGACTGCAAGGACTGGGCGGCGAACCTGACGTCGGCCGAGCGTAACCTGCTGACCCAGATCTTCCGCTTCTTCACCCAGGCCGACATCGAGGTCCAGGACAACTACATGGAGCGCTACGGCCGGGTGTTCAAACCGACCGAGGTCAAGATGATGCTGGCGAGCTTCGCCAACATGGAGACCATCCACATCGCGGCCTACGCCCTGCTGCTCGAAACCATAGGCATGCCCGAGGCCGAGTTCGGCGCCTTCATGGAATACGACGCCCTGCGCGCCAAGCATGACTACATGGGCAGGTTCGGGGTCGAGACCAACGCCGACGTCGCCCGGACCCTGGCCATGTTCGGCGGCTTCGCCGAGGGGCTGCAGCTGTTCGCCAGCTTCGCGATGCTGATGAACTTCCCGCGCCAGAACAAGATGAAGGGCATGGGCCAGATCGTGTCGTGGTCCGTCCGCGACGAAAGCCTGCACTGCGAAGGCGTCATCAAGCTGTACCACGCCTTCAACAAGGAGACGGGGGCCGTCACGCCCGAGGTCGCCGCCGACATCGTCGAGTGCTGCAAGACCGTGGTCGAGATGGAGGACAAGTTCATCGACCTGGCCTTCGAAATGGGTCCGGTGAACGGCATGACCCCGGACGACATCAAGCAGTACATCCGCTTCATCGCCGACTGGCGCCTGCGCCAGCTGAAGCTGCCCGAGGTTTACGGCGTGACCGAAAACCCCCTGCCCTGGCTGCAGTCGCTGCTGTCGGGCGTGGAGCACGCCAACTTCTTCGAGGCCCGCGCCACGGAATATTCGAAGGCCGCGACGCAAGGCGCCTGGCACGGCCCCGACGGCGTCTGGGACAGCTTCGACGCCATGATGAAGCGCCGCAAGGAAGCCCAGGCCGAGACGGCCTGACGCTACTTCGCTTCGACCGGCAGGGTCGGATCGCAGGTATAGGCGGCGCAGTATTCATTGCGCATGTGCGCCGCCAGCCGGCCCATGGCCGCGTGATATTCCGGGCTGACAGCTTCCAGTTCGGTGCGGCTGTAGAGCCGGAAGGACTGGCCTCGCGCCAAGGTGGCCCGGTCCTCGACCGGCGTGGCCTGGATCAGGGCCAGGGGCAGGGCCGCCTGGACCGCCGCACCCTCGGCCTTGTAGGCCCGCTCCACCATGCCGCCGACCGCGCTCATCCGATCCACGTCGACGGTGTAGGACGCCGCCCGCTGGGCCATCGCGCTCTCGTAGCGCCCGACGACCGAGACCACCCGGCGGACCCCGGCCAGCTCCGCCGCTGTCGCCGCCGGCCCGGCGAAGGGCGCGGGGGCCTTGGGCGGATTGAAGCTGATCACGAAGGTGATCTCGCTGGGGGCCGTGATGCCGTCCACGGTCTGGGGCGTGACCCGGTATTTGGGCAGCAGGCGTTTCAGGGCCTCCTCGAACTTCAGCCCTGCCGGCGCCACGCCAATGCGGCGGCAGCGGCTCAGCACCCCGGTCCGGTCGTAGTTGCAGCGCACCTCGATCTTGCCGGGGATGCGGGCCATGCGGGCGAAGGCGGGATAGACCGCGTCCACCTCAGCCGCCGTGGGCTTGCTGACCCAGGTCGCCTTGACGATCTCCGGCCCCTTGTCGCAACCGGCGACGAGAGCCAGGGCGGCGACGGCGCCCGCGCGCATGATGTCTTGTCGAAGCATTGGTCCCCCCGGATCAGCGCCCACCATCGCCGCGCCGGGGCCGCAAGACAAGCCGTCCCGGCCGCGAACCGATATTGAAAAAGGCCCCGCTGTCGCCAGCGGGGCCTCGTTCATTCAGCGGTGACGCCTGAGCTTAGTCGCGACGACGGCCACGGCCGCGGTCGCCGCCACGGTCGCCCTTGGGACGGCCGCCACCGGTGTCTTCCTGCATCGGCGGTTCGCCGCGTTCGGCGCGCTCGGCGTTGATCTTGTCCGTCAGGTCTTCACCCGTGGTCTGATCCACGACCTTCATCGACAGCTTGGTCTTGCCGCGGTCGTCGAAGCCCAGGAATTTGACCTTCACTTCCTGGCCTTCCGACAGCACGTCGGCCGGATTGGCGACGCGCTCCAGGGCGATCTGCGACACGTGGACCAGGCCGTCCTTGGCGCCGAAGAAGTTCACGAAGGCGCCGAAGTCGACGACCTTCACGACCTTGCCGGTGTAGATCATGCCGGGCTCGGGCTCGGACACGATGGACTGGATCCAGGCCTTGGCCGCGTCGATCTTCTCCTGATCCGAAGCGGCGATCTTCACGGTGCCGTCGTCCTCGATGTTCACCTTGGCGCCGGTCTTCTCCACGATCTCGCGGATGACCTTGCCGCCGGTGCCGATCACTTCGCGGATCTTGTCGACCGGGACCTTGATGGACTCGATCTTCGGCGCGAACTCACCCAGCTCGGTGCGGGCGCCGTCGATGGCCTTGTCCATCTCGTCGAGGATGTGCAGGCGGCCGGCCGAAGCCTGGGCGATCGCCTTCTTCATGATCTCCTCGGTGATGCCGGCGACCTTGATGTCCATCTGCAGCGAGGTGATGCCGTCACGGGTGCCGGCGACCTTGAAGTCCATGTCGCCCAGGTGATCTTCGTCACCCAGGATGTCCGACAGGATGGCGAACTCGCCCGACGGC